>CACZCH010000011.1 GCA_902779645.1 uncultured bacterium
AGGGCGAGTGTAGTTCCAGCCCCGAGAGTTTCTTTCTCCACTTTCTTTGCGGTCAAAGAAAGTGGATATAAAAATGTTAAATATTTTATATTTAAATATAAAAGAAATAAACTTTATGCAACAAAATACATAGTTTGGTGTATTAAAATATTATATGAGTCGGACAAATCAAATGATTTATCCGACTCTTTTTTAAAATTAAAATTAAATTAATTATATCCCCTGTTGATTATATCTTTCTTCATCATAAGCGATGATTTCTGACATAGATTGCCAGTTATCATATATTTCTTCCGGTTTAAAGTATATATTAATTTCTCTTTCAGCACTTGCCAAAGAATCAGATGCGTGAACGATATTGTATTCCATAATTTGTCCAAAGTCTGCACGAATAGTTCCGACATCGGCATTCATCGGATTTGTTGCACCAACTGTGTGACGAACACTTTCAACAGCGTTATAACCTTCAACAACCATTGCAATAATCGGAGCACTTGTTATATAGTAAATAAGCCTGTTATAGAATGATTTTCCTTTATGTTCTTCATAGTGTTTTGCAGCCATTTCAGGAGTGACTTGCAGAAGCTTCATTCCTACAATCTTAAAACCTTTGTCCTCAAATCTTTGAATAACTCTGCCTATTAAACCTCTTTTTACACCGTCAGGTTTAATCGCTACAAATGTTCTTTCTTCTGTTGCCATAAACTCTCCTTAAAATGATAATTACTGTATCCTTACCAAGTCTATTAGAGCATAAACGAGGGTAAATGTAAAGGAGGTAATCAGTGACTAAGTGGGCAAGAGTTTATGAATTACTTAACACATATATGGATAGTTTCAAGATTATTCAAAAGAGGCTGATGTTATCTCATATGTATAAACCGCGAGGGGGGGAGTGCTTTTTGCTGAACTTACTTTATATTTTTGTTTATTTATTAAAAACAATTTTATAATATAATTTCCCAAATATATAATTGATTAATATTAATTTAAGTTTTTTTAATGGTGATTTCATATATGATAAACGTTTTATTATGTTTATTAAAGTATAAGATTTTCTCCATAAGTTACGCTGCATTTTTTCTACTTCTTCAGGAAGAAGATTCTTTGGCATTATAACACAGTGTGAACAATCATATAAGCTTAAATCATCTGTAATAATTCGGCCGGATTCTTTCATTGCTTTATAATAAGGAGTGCCTGGATATGGTGTATTTATTGTAAATCGAGGGATATCTATATTTGATTCTATTATAAATTTTAATGTATTTTTTTCTGTTTCTTTTGTATCTCCGTCTAATCCCAGCACAAAACTTCCCATTATTAATATATCGTACTTGTGTAATAATTTTATTGCATCTTTATATTTTTCAACATTGTTAAATCCTTTATTTATTGAATTAATAGAATTATAGTTAATAGATTCGAAACCTATAAAAATTTTTTCGCAGCCTGATTTATGAAGCATTGCGACAATTTCTTCATCATTAGCAACAGTTATGGGCATAGCAGCTGACCATTTTTTATGTAGAGGAGTCAAACCTGCACATAGATTTCTTAGATAGGTTAAATCTTTTGCTAAATTTGGATCATAAAAATAGATTTCATCACTGTCTATCGCTGATATTTCTTTAATAACATCAGAAAAAGGTCTTTGATGATATCCTTGGCAGACATAAGGCTGAACACAGAATTTACATATATTAGGGCAACCATATGTTGCTTGTACTTGACGAATTTCGCGAGCTCTTACATTTTTAGCTCTATATAAATATCTATCGAGCTTCGGAAAGTTTTCAAAAGACATCTCAGGACTTTGTTTGTATATTTTTTTCAAATTTCCGTTTTTAAAATCATTTATTAATTCAATAAGAGTTTCATTACCCAGCCCTGAAATGACACTGTCAAAATCATCAACACACATTTCGGGTGCAAGTGTTGCATGAACTCCGCCTATAAAAACAGGAATACCTTTTTGCCTAAAAAATTTGCCATACTCTTTTGCTCTTGGATATGCAGGAGTTATAGCTGATATACCTATAATATCGGCATCGATTTTATTTTTTTTAATAACTTCAACCGTTTCATCAAAAATTTCTATCTCAATATCAGGGAATGCATTTTTAATAATAGAATGCAACATTATTAAAGTCAGAGAATCTGCTCTTCTTAACATTTTAGGGAGTTTCTTGCAAGAATATCCCCCCCCTTTTACCATTATCAAAGCTATCTTCATATTAAAACCTCTGACTCATTATATAATGAGTCAGAGGTTTTGTAAAATTTTATCATGTTATCTAAAATTAAAAACTGCATACCCAATCCCATACATTTTCTGCTGTATCACAAATTCCGTCCCATACAGCAGTAGCCGCATCAGCAATAGCATTTCCGACAGCAACTGCACCTGCTGCAACACTACCTATAATAGCACCATAAAATGTACCAAGGGTTTGAAGACCTAAGTGATCAAAGAATTTTCTGCAGCCATTGTATACCGCACACCAAGTATAGTCAGCAGAAGAACGGCCTTTTTCGTCTGCGATTTGTTCTATTTCTGATTCTGTTTTTACTTCTATTTTTACAGTCTTCTTCCCGACTTCAACTCCATCAACTATAACTGATAATGTAGCAGTATATGAACCTTTTGGAGTGTCTTTTGCATATGTAACTAAACCTGTTGAATCTACATTTAACACAGAAGGATTGCTTGATTTATATGTAATTCTCTCTGCACTGACAGTTACACCATTTTTGAATGTCGGTGTTATTACCTCTGCAAATTCTTGACCTTCTGCTATATATAATTCCGGCCTAATAGCTTCCCAAGAACTATCTTCTAACTCAAATGTATTAGCGTCACCCATTTCAAGAACCTTTTGAGTTAATTCTGCCATTTTTTCTTTGATTTCTGAAGATTTATGATTAGAGATATATGTATTGTAATCTCCGTTAAAAACTTTTTCAACAAGAGATTTTAATCCAGGGGTTCTTGCACAAACAGCTTTACAATAATTGCAAGCGGCTTTCTTTAAATCATCATAACTATCGCTGCTTATCGCAGCATCTTCTAAAACTTGATATGTAGTATTCAAGTCACTTAATGACATATCATTCCAATTATCACTATAAAATTCTGATAAATGAGCTTTTAATTCATTTACAATCCATGCTATAAGCTTTGATGAATCAACACTAATATCTCCGAAATCACCATTTTTAGCTTTTTCAAGTGCATTGGCTTGTATCTGTTCGTAGACAGGAAATTCTCCTGTCAAAAGAGCATAACTTATTGTGCCATCTTCATTCTTCTTAAATAGCTTATCTGCGAAAGACTGGCTAATTCCTTCTGCAACACTGTTATATAAATTTTCGCTGGAAAGAGTTCTTTTTGCGAAAATTGTATTATAAGCCTGTGTATATTCTGTTTCAGACTTAAATGATTCTCCATCGTATAATTTTAAGTCTTCAAAATCTACGCTTTTTGATGATGACAATTTTCTGTCTATAAATGATGAAACGGCTTCATCAAAAATACTCTTATTATTATCATACAAACTTTCTGATCCATCGCTCAATGTTTTTAGAAATTCAACTATATTTTTTGTCATCTCAGATTTGATAACTGCTTTTTGAAGCGGGTTTAACTCTTGAGGATTATAACCATAAGGTGTTAAAACTTGCACTGATTCATCATTGTTTGGCTCAATTGTTTTCATATATGCATTAATAATATTTTCTATATCTTTGCAAATCGTATCAAGTTCTTCATCTCCGTTAAGTCCCTTTATGTAACTATTAATAATATTATCAAGGGTTTTATCACTACCAGGTTTATAATCAAGATTGCCATATTCAGATGTTAACATATCTTTCATTTCATTTGCTTTATAATCAGCAGTTGCTTTAACAGCTGATTTCCTAAAAAGCTCTTTAAGTTTTTCTTCGCCCAGCATATCTTTAATTTTCGCATTTAATGCGCTTTCATCATTAGCAAGTTTTACAAACTCATCTTTATGTTTTTTCAAATATTCTGCTGCATTATTAACCATACCTGCTTTAACAGAATTAAACCACTGTTGTTCATATCTTGTACCTTTGAGTCCGTCAGGCATAGATGCTGTCTGCATAAATCTGTTAACAATATCAGTCGCAACAATATTAGCACCAACTACGGCAAGTTCTTCACCATTGAGAGCTCCTCTGTCGCTGATATTTTTACCGTTATTTAATTTTCCCGTTGTATTGATATCAATTGATTTCCAAAATGCCGTAATAACGTCATCCTGTTTGGATTCTAAACCGTCCCAATCAAAATCGGAAGTCTTCATAAATGTACTGAACTCGGTTTTGATAATTACACCATCACCGTTTCTGTCAGCATCAGTTTTCCAATCCCCGTTATAGGTGTTTAAGAATTGATAAACTCTTGAGATACATTCTTCTTTGTTAATCTTGTCAGCCATTTTTCGACTCCTTTTTCTTTTCCCTTTTGCCATGTATAACGGCATTTTTTCTAAAAACTTTAGAGTTTTTGAGCAAATTGTTACAAATGTTTACAAAAAAAATAGTTTTCGGAAAAAGTATATGATTTAATTTTATAGATTCTTCTCCCCTAAATTAATATTGGGTTCAGAATTGTATAGGTTAGGTAATTCGATAATAAAATTATCTTTTAGATTATGACCCTCTCCTACCACTCCCTGTTTCACTGTTGTTTGAGATAATTTTTAAGACCCACCTCAATCCTCCCTAACTAGGGAGGAAGCCTGTTGTTACTGAACGTTAGTGAAGTTTACAACGGCAGGTGGGTCACTGTAAATATGTGAGCCTGGACAAATTAAATTTCGCTTTCTTTTATCATTTCATCTGTATTATAGTGGAATATTGCAATTTTATATTGGACAACAATGCATCTTCGGCTAGGGAGGGGTTGTTTGTTTAAATTTGAAAAATAAAAAATAATTGTGTAGTATAATATAAAGAGCGCTTTTTATTCTGTAATCAAGAGGAGTGTAGACTAAAAAATGAAGAAAAGATTTATAACATCAAGTTTAATATTAATGACTGCCTTGCTTACAACAATCGGCAACGTATATTCTGCTACGCCTGAAGAGTTGTATGACAATGTCTGGCAGTTAATTAACAAAAAATATTATGACCCGACAGACAATTCACAGGATTGGAATCGTTGGAGATATCGTTACGAACACAAGCTTAAAACAAAAGAAGATGCATACGTTGCAATAGAAACAATGCTTGCAAGCCTTGATGACCCTTATACAAGATTCTTAGATCCTAAAGAATTTTCTGAAGAAAACCAATCGATAAAAGGGTCGCTTAAAGGTATCGGAACTCAAATCGGACTCAGAGACGGACAGCTGGTAATTATCGCACCGCTTGAAGATTCTCCGGCTGAAAGAGCAGGACTTCTTGCGGACGATGAAATATTGGAAATTAACGGAGAGAGTACCAAAGGTATAAGCATAGACGTTGCTGCAGATAAAATCCGAGGTGAAAAAGGCACAACAGTAACTCTCTTAATAAAAAGAAAAGATGTTCCAAACAAAACATACAGCATAGTTAGAGACGAAATAGAAGTTAAATCCGTTTCTACAAAACCGCCGTTTGAAACAGAGATTCCGAAAGAATTCAAATACATAAGATTAAGTTCTTTCATAAGCAAAAACGCATCAGGCGAAATTGAATCAATCCTAAACGATTCTGCTGATGCAAAAGGATACATAATCGACCTTCGTTCAAACCCCGGAGGACTTCTAACAAACGCTATTTACATTTCTGATATGCTCCTAAAAGGCGGAGTTATCGTAAGCACTGTCGACCGGGACAGCTATAAATCCACAACAAGAGCAAGAAACCACCAAGTTACGGATAAGCCTATTGTTGTACTAATCAACAAAGGTTCAGCTTCCGCAAGCGAAATCTTAAGCGGAGCACTAAAAGACAACCACCGTGCAACAATTGTAGGCGAGCAGTCCTTCGGTAAAGGATTGGTACAAGAAATTAACAGATTGCCTGATGATGCAGGTATAAATATTACTATCCAAAGATACTTAACTCCGTCAGGGACAGATATTCATAAAAAAGGCATTACACCTGATGTTGTGGTAGAATTAAAAAAGGAAAACGCTGACGCAAAAGATGATGTTCAGCTAAAAAAAGCAATTGAAATATTGAAAGAGATGACATGTCTTGCAGAAAAGAATGGCTCATTAGCGGGAATAGGAGTAAATTAGGAGACAAAACCGCTAATTCAATTATAGACAGATTATTAGAAGTTAGGGGCATTAAATCCGAAGAGGCAAAAAAAGAATTTTTGAACCCTTTGGAGATAACGTTAATGCACCCTAACGCTTTTTGTGATATGCCTAAAGCGGTTGAGAGAATAGTTAAGGCAATTGACGAAAAAGAAAATATCTTAATCTACGGAGACTTTGATGCGGACGGCGTGACCTCAACCTCGGTTCTGGTTAAAACCTTTTCATACCTTGGCGGTATTGTTGACTATTATATCCCTGACAGAGACGCAGAAGGACACGGACTTAATTCAAAAGCTTTGGTAAAACTTTTGAGTCAAAAAAAGCCAAAGCTTATTATTACGGTAGATAACGGTATCAGCAGTACGGAAGAAGTAAAATTTATCAACAGTTTCGGACGTGATGTGATAATTACAGACCACCACGAAGCACCGGAAGAATTACCGCAGGCTTATGCAATAATTAACCCGAAAGCGATGAACGCTTTAGACGAAAAACTCACCCCGCTCCAAATTGAATACTTAACCTCGCTTGCAGGTGTAGGTGTTGCATTTAAACTTGCTCAGGGAGTTTTGGAAAAATATGATAAACTCGCATACAGTTATGAACTCCTTCCGTTTGTAACAGTCGGAACAATTGCGGATTTAGTACCTCTTATCGGAGAAAACAGGTATTTTGTAACAAAAGGGCTTGAACTTATTGCACAAGGCAAACACTACGGACTTAAACGACTGCTCGACCATGCCGGAGTTAACCTTGATAACGGACTGACTGCCGAGCAAGTAGCATTCACTGTGGCTCCGAGGATTAACGCATCAGGAAGAATCGAATCGGTTGATCCTGCAGTAAAACTACTAATCTCCGACAACAAACAGGAGATTGAGTTAAGTATAATGCAGTTGGAAAATCTAAACAAAATGCGCCAGCAAATGGTTTCCCAAACTTTTGAAGAAGCTGATGAGATATGGAAAAATTCAAAAAGCAGAGATAACGCTATTATTCTTTCTAACCCTAACTGGCACATAGGTATAATCGGTATTGTAGCTTCAAAATTTGTTGAAAAATATTACAAGCCTACTTTTATTATGACCTACTCCGAGGAAAACAAAACTTACCGCTGTTCAGCAAGAGGGGTAAAAGAACTCGATTTATACGAAATAATTTCAAATATATCTGATAAACTTGATGGGTTCGGCGGTCATAAACTTGCAGGCGGATTTACGTTCAGTACTGAAAAAGCAAGCTTTGAAGATGTCAAAAAAGCCTTGAACAAAACAGTCGATGAAATATTAAACGGCCAAAAGTTAAAACCGTCCTTAGAAGTTGATTTGGAACTTTCAATTAATGAGGTTGACGTATCATTAATTGAAGAGATATCAAAGCTTGAACCATTTGGGATGTCAAATCCCTCGCCAACATTTGTTGTTAACAACCTTACATTAAAAGAAAAGAAACTTATGGGTTCAACAAAAGAGCATCTAAAGCTTATAATTGAAGGGCCGAATGGTACTCTTGACTGTGTTTGGTGGTCAAGAGGAGATGTTCCCCTGCTTGCAGGTGACAAAATAGATATTGCTTTTGCTCCACAGCTTAATGTTTTCAACGGGATTACAAGTATTCAGCTTATATTAAAAGATGTTCACTCAGAAGGGCTGAACGCAGATGAGGAAGAATCTAAAATTAAGGTATATGACCACAGAAAAAAAATAAATATTTTAGCTCAAGTGAATGATTATATTAAAAACACAGACAAGACAGTTTCGGTTTTTGTTGAAAACAGAAACATATCTGAATATCTTAAGCCGTACAAATACATTTATGATTCAATAATAAATCGTTTAAACGTAAAAAAAAGCAACGTTTTAATGTTTTTTGATTATCCTGCTGATGATGATGTATTACAATACGTTATGCAGATGGCCGGAGCTGATACAATTCATTATATGAATTATACACCGCAGAAAAATAATGAAGAAGATATTTTAAAAACTTTCTCCGGTATGATAAGATACACTTGCAATAACCTTAATGGGGAATTTAGTCTAAGCAGAGCTTCTTCCGCTATCGGAGTAACAAATATTGTAATAGAAACTCTTCTCGAAATGTTTGAAGATGCCGGTATGATTAAAATTAAAGAACGCAAAGAAAACTCATTTGTTATTGAATTCATAAATACGGTAGAACTTTCAAAAGCAATTCAAACAATCAAATATGCAGAATTTATCGAACTAATGAATACAATCAATGACTACAAAAATAAATTTATGACAGTCAGTCTTTAGAATTTTGAACAAGCATTAATCTTGCCGTATCCGTCTTTTATATACTCCATTTGATACATATATCTGCCGTCTGCATCGTATATTAGAGAACGCCCTATTGTCGGGTCGTAATAACCAAACCTCGTCACTACATCATTATTTTTATCACTAAATTTTATATATTGAATATCTTCTGCTTTTGGATTTTTAACTTTCACACGTTCTGATAAGTGATTTAAAACATTTGGAACATTTTTTCTAAACTTATAATCAGGCTCGTTATTCCCGAATCTGAATGCTTCTGCCATTTCTACATTATTTCTGTAATCCACAACAGATTTCAATTTATAACTCGGTTCCGATTGTTCCATATAAGTTTCTTCTACTATTTTTCTGAAATAAGGATTATAATGCTTTAATTTGTATCCAACAGCATTACCGTTCTTATCAGTCAAAAAGAAACATTCTTCAACGATAGGCTTAACTCTTTTTAAATTATTATTATCAAAAGCAGTACTATATACCGTTCTTGTTTTTGGATTATAATAGTATGCATTTGAATCAATAAAGAATATGTCTTTATATTCTATTTTTTGTTTTAAATATCTGGAAAGATTTTTTGCTCCAGCAAGCTTTTCTTCTAGGTTTAAATCCGTATTCATTTTATATGTATGAATCCCAAGACCCTTTTGTATCAAATCTTGACGTTTTAAATCCTGTACACAATTCTTATATTGCATTAAACCGCTAAATGAAGCAGGAAAATTCATCAATGCTCTTGCAACATATTCTTTCAATCCATATCTTGCAATATAATGGTTTAACTCTATTATAAAATGTCCGCCATTATATCCGGCAGCAAGATTGAGTACATTATCATTTTCTGAACTGTATGTAAAACCTTGCGACAAGAGAAAATCATCCGCGTTAATGTTATTTTTTCTGCCAATAATATCCAAACGAGGCAAATCCGCTTTTTTTAGCTGCAATTCTTGTTGTTCGATTACTTTTTTGCTCATTTCACGAAGAGCCTTTTTTGTCATATGAGCTTGAAATGACTGATTAGAGTTTTGTCTGCCAACAGATAAAATTTTCATTAGAACACCTTTATTTAATATTTTCATGATATTAAAAGCCCCTAAAAAAAATTTTTGCTAGTTAAAAATGAATATTGTTACAATTATAAAAATTTAATTATAAATCTTAGTAATTTCTACTATTAATCCGTCTCCGTCAATATCAATTCTGGTTTTTTGCACACCGTTTTCCGCACCGTCATAAACAACTATTGATTGACCGTATTGATTTGTCAAAAGCATTTGAGATTTATTACCATTTACATAAGAATATTCAACAATCATATCATAAACGCCATTTGGCTTTGTAATAATAGCAGACATAACTTTTCCGTTTAAATCTTTATATCTGTATTCTAAATTTCCGTTAAATTGATTTACACCACCGTCTTCTATTATCCATTTGTTATAAAGCGCCATATTTTTGAGCTTCAAGGCAACCTGCTCCGGAGAAAAAACCTCTTGCTTTGGCAATATATCACCAAAATTTTGCATTCTTATTTTTTTATTTATCTTATCAATCTGTACTATCGCAACAATTGTACCTTTCCTATCTCTATACCTAATATTACGAACAGGTTGTTCCGGATTTACGGTTCCGCCTATCGGCTGATAATCTCTTAGATAAAGTACTTCTTCATAATTATTAAGCGTTATTTCTGAATTAATAATTTTATTTACCGCTTGGGAAGAATCTGATTTTTCTCGACTTAAAGACAAAAATCTAATTTCAGCGTCTGATAACTTGCCGTTTATCTGCAAATCCAATAATACTTTTCTATTAATCTCGTCGTTTAATAAAAAGGTATTTATAGTATTATCTTTTTTTAAGTCTGCTGAGTCGACCACAGTAATACTCCTTAAACACTATAAGCGTTTTATCCTTTTTTTTACTAATCAACTAATAAGACCAATGTTATACTTATATTATCGGCATATTTTTGTTAAACTTTAGCAATTTTTTGGAATTTGTTACAAAATTTTACATAAAAATTCCAAAGCAAACACTTTTTCTCAAAAAACTATCCTTCAAAGTTACCTGCAAGTGTTCTTAAAGCTTTATTTTCTGCTCTATCAGCTCTGTTTAAAGCCGATTGCAGTCCTGAATTATCCCAAGTTTTTGAGATATTAGCCGCTCTTTGTGATGGTATATATGAACGTTTATTTGAATTTTTTTCTGTATTTTGTTGTATTACGGAATTCTGCGACGGTATATATTGATAGCTGTCACGCTTACCTTTAGCATTTGATTTGATAACATTCTGCTGGTTAGGAACATAGGTATAATTATCTATTTTTTGCTGTAAATAGCTATTAAATTGAGCATTCTGAACATTTTGCGGTTGCGCTCCGTGATGTGCAATACCGTTTGCCTGAGAATTACTTTGCTGTGTTTGAACCGCTTTAGTTTGAGCTTCATTCTTTTTTCTCTGAGCTTCATACAATCTTTCAGTCAAATCTTCTTTCAAAAACTTCTTTTGTTCTTTCTTTGCATCTTTAATCTCTTCTTCTTTCATAGAATCATAAGATTCACCGAAGATAAGTTTTATACACTTATTCAAAGCAGTATCGAGAACGCCCATGGTAAGCAAACCAAAAACAATTAACCTTGCGGGAACACCGAACAGGTTGCGCGGAAGATTTCTCATTTGAGAAAATTTAGTTGTTAACCAATTACCTGTGTTATAAGCATCAACTCTGCCTAAATCAGGAGTGAGCCAGCCTGCAACTTTTCTTATTGCTCTTGTGTACCACTTTTGACCTTTTACTTCGCTATGCTTCTTTATGAAATTATTTACTTTATTTCTTTCCTCCAGCCAAGATTTATAATTTTTAAATCCTTCGCCTTCAATGCCGTTTTTCTTATTTTTATCATTAATTTCTTTTAATTTATCTCTTATAGCCTGAATATCTGTATCTTTCATGCCTGCATATTTAGCACCGCCTATATGATGCATAATTTGTAATGCAAACGGGAATGTAAATACCCAAGAGATATGGTTAACAAGGTTGCTTACACCTGTGCCGACTTTTTGATTTGGTTCGGCTTTATGTACATTAATTGCTGTTTCAACAAATGCAGGTGCAATAAATAAAAGTACACCAAGCTTGCCTCCGCCAAAGGTCAAACCTCTGTGAACCATTTGCATAAAGCGTGACATAAATCTGCCAGTTGCAGTCTTTGCTCCTTCTTTTGTTAAACTGAATAACCTGTTAAATACACTGTCACAGCCAACTATACGTTTTGTCGGAGCTGTAAGAGGACCAATATCAATTCCGAAAGGCTTGAATTCACCCATACCGACTCGAACTTTACTTCCGACTTTTCTGCAAGCCTCCTGAACTTCATTAATAATTTGAGTATTTCCAATAGTATCTTTATGTACAGATTTAAGCCATTCAATATCTTTATTTCCAAAAGCTTTTAATACTTCTTTTTTAGTTCTTGCAACCCCTCCGTCTTCGGCTAGAATTATATTTTTGATTTCATCTTCTTTAAGACCGAGCCTTCTTAACTGAATATAACTTGATGCCTTTTCTTCTGAACTTAAAATATTCTTTAAGCTATTTAATTTATTCTTTTCTTCATTATCAAGTGCAAGTTTGTTAAGTTTAGCAAAGCCCTTGTCGTCTTCTAAGTGCAGTTCTTTTGTAATAAGGCTGAAGTCATGCAAGATTCTTTGTCTTTGAGGTAGCATTTCTGACTTAACCAGTTCCATTTCAGGGTTTGTAGGAGTTTTCCATATAGCTTTTAAAACAGAGTTCTTTTCAATAAAACTTCCGCCTTTTTTGCCTGCAGATTTAAACCAGCCTAAAACCTTCTGCATGGGTTTTGATTGAACAAAATCTGAGTTTTCAATTTTATCACCAAAGTTTGTAACTTTTTTCAAAAGGCTCTTATCGTACTCTCCTCCGCATGAGGCAGTGTATTTATCGAGCAGCCAGCCGCACCCGAACCAAGTGAGAATAGAAGCTATCGGATGATCAATCAACGGTCCGAAGAAACCTTTTATTACCATTGAATACATTGGAGTTTCCTCGAGCATTTCTTTTATGCTTTTTCTTTCGCGAGGCTGATAATATTCAGGAATTCGAACAGCTTGAGCCTGGGGACGCAATGTAGTATTTGCGTTCCTTGGCGGAACACCATATCCGTTATTTCGATTATCAAAATTTTGAATACTTTGAGTCACGATACAATAAACCTTTATAAACCTAACTATAAATATAAAGTCAATTTCTTCTCAAAAATTGCTTAAAAATCATGATTTGAAGGTTGTTTTGTAATAATTCTTAATATTTTTGTAATAAAAATAAATGACGATTTATTAATTATTCTTCAACATCATCAAGCATTTTAACAAGTTTGTTTAATGAATTTTCGGTTGAATCTTTATTCAATAAAACAGATTGAACGGTCATGTTTACAGCATTATTTATATCTTTTTGATTCCTTCTCTGTTTCATTTGGGGGTAAATATTATTAACTTGCTTTGCACTGATTGAGCGAGCTTTCGATGCCATATCGGAATAATCGTTATAAAAACTGTTATTAAGAGCTGATGCATTAGTAGATATAATATTTGTCATTTTAGCAAGCTCAAGCTGGTTTTTAGCATTTGTTAAATACAAACAAAATTCTAATGCTTCTTTTTTCATTTTTGCTCTCTTAGGAATAACAAAATTCATAACAGAAACATCATTTTGACCAACAGGACCTTTAAATTGTTCCATAACATCTGTTTGTTCATAAACAGACGGTGCATTTTCTTTAATCATATTTAAGAAATTTGCTCCGCCCTGATAAAAAACAATTTTACCTGCCATATATTGTTCGAGAGCTTCTCTGTGTGTCATTGTGATTGATTCAGGCGGGATTAAATCTTTTTGATACAAGTTTTTAAACATATCAAAAACATTGATTGATGATTCGGAATTTAAATCGGAAAGTTCACTAACTCCGTATTTATTAAGAATTTTCATCATCGTATCATTTTCTGTAATTGTGGGAAGATATGCATAAGCACCGGTGTTAGTCTTTATTTTTTCAGATATTGATGCTAATTCTTTATAGGTTTTTGGAAGTCTGATTATGCCGGATTTGGCAAATAAATCTTTGTTATAAATTGTAATAGCACTTGTTGCGTACCAAGGAATTGAATACAATTTTTCTTTATACATCAGCGCTTTAATTATCTCAGGATTATAATCTTTAACAGCCTCGGGGTTTATTTCTTCAAGCGTACCTTTTTGAGCAAGAAGTGCCGAAAAATCCGGATTGAGATTGATTAAATCCGGCGGATTATCTGTCATAACAGCTGCAAGAGTTCTTTTTTCACCTTCGGAAAAAGGTACATCAACCCATTTTATGTGCAAGTTAGGATGAGATTTTTCGTACTCTCGTATAACTTTGTACATATAATCAGAAAAATCACCCATTTGAAGTGTCCAAACAGTAATTTCTTTTAGGCTGTTTTCCTGTCTGATTGAACAGGCTGTTAGGCCTATAATTAAGATTGTAATAAGTACTAAAGTAAAAAATTTTTTCATTATTATTCCCTTTTAAACTTATTTACGTACTCTATATCTTTGCTGTCAGGTTTAAATCAATGTATTTAAATGTATTTAATAAAACTCCCGGCGGAAAGTTATATACATTATTGCATGGTGTTATTTTCAAAATCGCATTCGTTTTATCCACTTTTGAGATTGTTGCCAGATATTTGTTTCTGTTTGCGGAAAAAATTATATATCCGTTTGCACTCTGAATTTCGTCTATGTTAAATCTGTTTGCAGATATTGAAGCTAATGTTAAATAAAATAGTTTCTCTTGATTAACTCCGAATATTTTTGTGCAGTTCTCAAACATAATTTGTTGGGATACCGTAAGCGGATTTGGAGTCGGTTTTGGCTGTACTGCTATTTCTTCCGCCATAACATACGGAGTTATAAACAAGCTCAAAATTATTAAAAGTTCTCTCATTTTATACCTTCCTCTATTTTATAAGATAACATAATTGGCATTTCTTTTAATCCTATATAAGATGTAAAAGATTCTAAATACACAAACTACACTATTTACATCATTTACGGAGGGTAAATAATATGGTATAATAGCCGTAATATATAAGTACAATGGGAGAGAATATGTTACAAGAAGCTACAAGAGCGATTAATTCCGCATTTAATAACAGTTTTATAAAAAAACTCAGTCAATATTTGCACGACTGTGTAAGAGAAGAAGTTAAAAGTTCAACTTTCAGAAACCTTAAAGCCGATAAGGATAACAAGTGGATTTTCTTAAACGAAGAAGATACACTATTTACGCAAGGACTTGATTATTTGAAACTTGAAGGTTCAGATCCTAAAATTACAGAACTTATGATTCAAGCCGATACAAGCCAAAAAGATAAATATTTGATATACGGGTATTTGTTTTTGACAGGCAAATCTAAATCAGGCAGAAAAAATGAGTTTTTGACTCCGCTTCTTTATGCACCTTGCCACTTGGAAAGAAATGGCGTAAATATTAATTGCATGCTGACTGACGAATTCATTTCTCTAAACACAGGAGCTCTTACAGCTTTAATGAAAAAATCAGACGACGAAGACGAAACAGAATCACTTCTTGAAGGACTCTTGGATGTTGTACCATCTGTTCCGATTACACAAGAAAAATTGGACATATTTTTGACCACTCTAAAATCAATAGTCCCTGATATAGATATCTCGCTTAATGCAGGCGGTAAGGTTGAAGAAGATAATATTACAAAAGATTTCTACAATGAAAAAATTGATTCTCAAAATATTGACGAAATTATAGAAGAGGAAGAAAATTCAGCTAAAAAAGCGATAAAACTGGACAAGATAAACATTACAAATCAGTGTGCAATAATTCTTACAAAACGTCCTTCAGCTACCGCGGGTGTTTTGCATGAATTAACCCAGATTGCTGAAAAACCAAGCGGAGTATACAGAGAAACTGTTTTAAATATTATAAATGAAGAATATACTCAATCTAAGCCTGTTGATTCTCAGCAGAAAACATTGGAAAACTTTTACCCTGTGACACCTTTGTCACTATCTGATGCTCAGCTGAATGTAATAAAAAATGTCGAGAATTCAAGATTAGTTTCAGTTTTCGGCCCTCCGGGGACAGGTAAATCTCAAACAATAGTAAACCTTGCCGCACACTTAATTTCTAACGGAAAAACCGTACTTATTGCATCTCGTATGGATAAAGCGGTTGATGTTGTTGCGGAAAGACTTAATGAACTTGGCGCACCGTTTTTGGCACTAAGAGCGGGAAGATTGAATTACCAAAGAGAGCTTTCTATGCAATTGCAAGACTTGCTCGCAGAAAAAATCGATCTCAATGAAGGTATGGAAAATTCTATGGTTTGCGATACTTCCGATATGGAAGAACTTTTAAAAACTATTTCCGATATGGAAAAGAAATCAGAAAAGATTATTAAGCTTGAAGAAGAATGGACTGGGGTAAATGAAAGAATTAAGCTGGAAGAACCTCAACACCAAAATCATTTCTTCATAAAAAGAATTCTTAAAGGAGACGAGATTCAAATTATTGAATCAACTATCAATTCTCTTTCTGTAAACCAAGAAAAATCAGGTTTTTGGGCAGGAATAAAAAATCATTCTTCACTTAATAATCTTAAGAAAATTTTGAATATCAAAAACTTTGATGTTAATAACGAAAACCTTTCTATTCTTCAAACAGAACTTGAATTTGCAAAACTTGTTTATGAAGGAAGAAAAATCGAAACAGAAATCCAAAAAATCGGTAATATCCACGTATTATCAGAACAAATCAGAACCCTAAAACGCAAACAGAAAAAGCTTGCAATAGATATTCTTAGAAATAAGCGCAGAGAAGCATTAAAAGGTTTAATGCAAGATCCTGTTAAGCGTCAAAGACTTTTTGTCCACTCAAAATCACTGACAGAGAGAAAGAAAAATCTCCAAAGCAGACTTCTTGAGCAAGAGGACTTTAAACCGCTTCTTGAAGCTTTCCCATGCTGGTGTGTCACAACTTACGCAGCATCAGGCTCGCTTCCGCTAAAGCCGGGGTTGTTTGATGTTGCAATTATTGATGAAGCTTCTCAATGCGATATAGCAAGCTGTTTTCCAATTCTTTTTAGGGCAAAACGTGCAGTAGTAGTAGGTGACGATAAGCAATTACCGCATTTATCATTCTTAGAAAAAGCAAAAGAACAGTCGTTTATGTCACAATACGGAATCGGTGACAGATATCAGCTCATGTGGAGATTTAGGACAAATTCTATGTTTGACCTTGCAAATTATTATTCTATGCATCCGGTTCTTTTGGATGAACACTTCAGAAGCTTACCTCCGATTATAAACTATTCAAACAAAGAATTTTACGGCGGAAGAATAAAAGTAATGCGCAGAAACGACAATTCTAAAAAGGTTCTTGAAACTGTTGTAGTTCCTGACGGCAAAGTCGATTTTGATGCAACAAGAAACCTTCCTGAAATAGAAGCTCTTGTGAAACGACTCCACGAAATAGTAGTTGAAGATGAAAGAAAGGGGGTAAATGAAGGAAATCCTCCTGTTTCAATCGGTATAATATCACCGTTCAGAGCTCAAGTTGAACAATTAAAGATTTCAGTTTCAAAAGTTTTATCCGAACATATGATGGAAAAGCATCAAATTGAAATTGGTACAGCACACACATTTCAAGGTGACGAAAGAGATATAATTCTTATATCTTGGGCTTATGCAAATAACAGTTACCCGCAAAGCTTAATATTCCTGCAAAAACCAAACCTGTTTAACGTAGCAATTACGCGTGCACGCTATCAGATGATTAATTTTATATCAAAAGACCCGAGAGAACTTCCGGAAGGGCTTTTGAGAAGTTATTTGGGATTCTGTTCCGAATATGAAAATAAATACGCACTTGCTCAGTCTGATGAATTTGATGAAAATATTTATAAAAACTCGTTTGAAAAAGAAGTAGCAGAAGCTTTTCGTGCGCTGGACCACAAAGTTACCTGCGGAGTAGATATTGCAGGACTTAGCGCAGACTTGCTTGTTGATGATAAATTCATTGTGGAATGCGACGGAGTTGAAGACAAAACTGTTTGCAGAGTTTCTAATATGAGAAAACAAGCTATTTTTGAGCGTTCAGGACTGAAAGTTTCCAGAATCTCAGCTCGTGAATGGCAATATTCACAAAAGGCGTGCATAGACAGAATTTTAAATTGTAATCAAATCTAAAACATTCTATGTTCTAACGGCATATCTGTTATTTTTATTAATAACAGAGTACATTTTTTTATCCATGCCGGAGTTTTGAAGCGACTTTTTGATTTTATTGAATAATTTGAGAGTTATTAATATGGAGTCAAAATCATATTTGTTAATATCATCCGGCTTTATAGCTTTAAGCCCCATAAAGTCAGTTTCCCCCGTTCGTTCAAATCGTTTATCGGAAATTCCTATAATATTAAGTTTTGATAAATCATAATTCTCTATAATTGTCTCTGTAATTATACCTGCGCCATATAAAAGAACTCGTTTGCCTTTCAATTTTCTTGCAAGTTTATCTAAATATTTTTGTTCTGATATTTTAGAAAAGTAATCTTTCCACTGCTCTTTTGAGCGGATTTCATAAAATGAATAATCTTTAAAAGATAAATTTATAATTAAAAAAGCAAATATAAATTTCAACTTCTGTCTAAAATTCAGCATTCTGAATATTTGAAGCAAATTTGAAGGATAATTTTTAAAAAGAACCTTGTTTTTAACCATGACAGTCTTAAATAAATCAAACAATGATTTATGAAAATGCCTCAATCCGTCAATTATTTCTGTTCTTTTTTTCTCATCGTTTATAAGCCTAAGTGAATTAAAATATCCGACAGACCAGAAAATATTTTTTCTGTTTTCATTCAAATTACTAAGATTCATTCCTCTTATAAAAGAACCGTCATGTCCGGGATTAATTCCGGCGTGAACAATATCTTTTGATACAATGTATACTGTTTTTTCATTATTAATTACATTAGCTATCGGTGCAAGGTGCGGGAAAAGGTATGGAATAAAGTCGTAAATATTTTCTGTCACAGCTTCATCTATCAAACCTGTTTTATAAATACACCCCGACACAAGAGTTGAATAATAGAAAATATCCGAAAGCTTATTTTCGCAATGTCTCGTAATAATTGCATCAACCCCATTTTCAACAGCGTTTTCTACCTCGCCCCAAGCAGACCAATCATAATCATCATTATCACAAAGAACCCAAATGTATTCTTTTTTTGGAATTTCAACCAGAGCTTTTGAAATATTAGCATTCCCTCCAATATTTTTTGAATTAATAATATGTTTAATATTAGAATAATTAGAGCAATACTCATTTATTAACTCTGTCGAGCCGTCTGTTGAAGAATTATTTAAAATAGTTATATTATAATCTCGTATGGGTGAATCTTCAGCAAAAATATGTTTGAAGGTACGCTCCAAACAATCTCTGCGGTTATATGTGATTAATACAATCTCTAGTTTATTTTCAATATTACACATTAATTTCTCTAAATAGTGTTAAAAAGGATTTATCAACAAGAGGTTTTATTTTAATTTTAGATTTTCTTAACAGATTATAATGCAAATCTTCTATTATATTAATATAATATTTGGTCGCAACAATAACATAATCAGGATTAATCTCTCTTATCTTTTCCGGTGGAATTGTTTTATATCCCAAAAATTCAGCTTCAGCATCCTTTGAAGAAAATCTCTTATCCGAAATGCCAATAACATTCAATTCTGAAATATCAAAATATTTTTTTATTAACTCTAAAAAAACACCTGCACCATAAAAAATCACTCTTTTATTTTTAACTTTTTTTAGCAATTTAGGAAGTGTTTTATCAAACTTATTCTTCATTAGAAAATTATAATTTGATATCTCATCTTTTATGGTTTCTTTAAATAGAATTATAATTCTATCTTTGCATATATTAAAATCATATTCCAACAACTCAGTAATAGGTTTTGTATGTTCATTTGTTACAAGAACTACATCAAAATCCATACTTGGAATTTGGTCGGTTTTAATTGCTTTATATCCGCAAAAAGTATCTGTATTCGTTTTATTAAATTTTTTATCTGCAATACATACAACATTCAATCTTTCTTTTATATTGTAATTTTGATTTAAAAGATTAAAGCTTGCTCCTGCACCATAAATCAGAACCTTTTTCCCTTCTAAACTTTTTATTATTTCTTCTGTTTCTTGCTTAAATTCCTCTGTTGAGGTTTTCATCTCAAAATATTTACTGACCATTATATTCTCCAATCACATTTAGTATATCATCAATTATGCGTTTTGCGCTATAATTATTTTTTAAATTAAGATTTTGTAATAATTGAATACGCTGTTCTTTTTTATAATCGTTTTTATTTAATAAAACAGTATTAAGATGTTCATAAAGTTCATCAATATTTCGTGCAATATAACTTTCTTTATCAACTGCTTGAACGACACTATTTCCTTCAAATTGTTCAGATACAAGATGTATCATAGGATTTTCCGATACAAAATACTCCATTATAAAAGATCCGCAATCAGTTATAAGGGCATTGGATTCTTTAAATAACCCGAGATAATCTCCGCCTTCGCTTATAAAACCGATTTTTCTCCACTCGTCGTAGTAGTTATCCAGCTCTTCTTTGGACATATAATTTGAACTTATAATAAAATTATAAAAAAGCGGATGAGGTCTAAATACCCAGTTTAACTCAGGATGTGCCTTTGCAAATTCAAGGATTTTGTACCCGCTCCAATCAAAAGTTCCAAATCTGATATTATTTCCGCATACAGTCCAGTGCGGAGCATAAATTGTATATTTTTTTTCTTTTTCTTCCGAGTGTAAGTAATAATAATCCAAAATCGGGTGTCCGACAGCTTCCAAGTTCTTCCCTTTATTTGGCATTTTAGAGCCGTAGGATTGTTTTATGTCTTCGCTTAAAACGTAATGTTTAAACAAATATTTATGAAATCTCAAATCGTACTCAAACCATTTTTCCGCAATAACAATAAAGTATGGGATGTAGAATGTCAGAGCAAATTTTGAACAAACAACCGGTCCTTGAGTTTTATAAACATACCAAGGGTGAGAATAAATTATAATATCAGGCTTAAATTGCTCAAGAGGAATATACAAGTCCTCCCCTCGCCCTGCGGGAGAGGGGCAGGGGTGAGGGGACAATTCATACCCATACTCAACATTCATCCCCTTTTTCTTAAAAAATTCATAACATCTTTTTACATCTTCTTTTGTTTGATAATTAGCATTACCTTCAACTGCGCAGTTTTTTGTAACAACAATTTTAGGATTAAATCTTTCATCTTGAACCATCAAATCATACACGGATTGGGATTTCCATTTTGCTTCGTCATAAACATAAAAAATAACATTCAACGGAAGTTTATGCTGAAGTTTTTTCAGCACTTTTTTTTGATTTTTTTCTATATATTTAAGGTTTTGTTTAACTTTTAAATTATAGAAAAAATCTTTTCCGAACCCTAAAATTTGGCCAATTTTTTCGTAATCTATGTACAATAACAACTCCCTCACTCTTACCCCTCTCCCGCAGGGCGAGGGGCAAAAAACATTACAGTTCTGATTTTTTGCTGTGTTTTTTAATCACTTTTGCCTGATATTTTTCGTCATACTGGAATTTATATCCATTTACAAAGCTCTTTACTATTGCATTTGAAAAAGTACCTCTTGCCGTCCAATAGGAAGTATGCGCAAGAGCAAACATTCTCTTGCTCCAAACACTTGAGTTATCATAAATTACACCTGTCGGATTTTCGATTTCGAATCCTAGACGCTCCTCAATCTCTTTTGAAGTAAGGTTTCTGCTTGTCGGGAAACCTAATGGATCTTCTCTAAAGTTTACCGTAAGCATAAAAATTCCGTTTTCCATGATGTATTTAATCATCAGTTTGTTATAAAAATTCAACTCATAATTTGAGTCTGATATATCAGAATAAAATAATACAAGCGGACAAGCAAAGTTCACGACACCTTTAACTTTACCTTCCGGTGCACAAGCAAGCTCTGTCATATTGTCGATATTCAAATAATTTTTTTTGAGTTGTTCTTTGTTTTGATTTAAAATCAAATGTCCTGCACTTGATACATTTCCTATACCTGCATAATCATAAGAAAGAGCCGATATACAAGTATCTTTTCTCGGATTAGCTTTCACAAAATCAACAACATCTTTGTCTGCATTTAATGCTTCAAACAATTTTTCCAAATTTATATAAGCCAGTTTGTTAAATAAGTATTCATATGTGACGAAAGTTCCTGCAGAATATCCGTACAAAATTACGTCATTACCATTTTCAGCTTCTTTTTTGACCGATTGATTAAGCTCATCTAAAATCGGAATCATATTATGTGGTTTCTGCACCCAAATAGCATCATGAAGATATTGAGCAATAAGGCTTCTTGCAAAATAAGCTCCGGATGAACTTATTGCCTTGGATAAATCAAGCTGGCCTTTTACGTAGTCTAAATCATTTTTACTTTTGTCGCCCCAAAAATATATTACAGGCTGCTCTTTAATATTTATCTCACTACCGAGAGCCTTATAGTAATGCTTGATAGCCAAGTTTTTTATAAACTTTTTTCTTAAAACGGGATGAAGTTTGTGTACTCCATTTTTATACCAAGTCTTCATTTTTTCGTCATTGTTATTTGAACCGTTAATGTATATAAAACTCAGCTCGTTTGACGCAAAAACAGAATTAAACCCCAATAATAATGCTAAAATTAAAACAATCTTCTTCATAAAAACAGTATAGCATAAATTTATTATTTAAATTATTTACACCTTATATTTATCCCATCGGCATTCGTATTCTTTTACGGCTTCTGCGGCTTCTTCTTCCGTATATTTGTATCTTCCCAGACTCACCATAATTCTACCGTTAGATTCTTCCATCAGTTTTTTCTTGATTTTATATGGATACGTTTCATTCCCTTGCAAACCGCCTTCGTGAATGTTTCTAATTACATCATCAATATACTGTTGTGCGTATATAGGTATATTAGGGTGTCTTTTTATGTATTCGGGAAGGGGCATATTTTCTCTGTATCGGTTTCCGTCGGCTGTTGTTAAAAGGAAGTTTCCGATAGTATTCATTCCTCCTAATGATTCGGGTGTAACGTGTTCAATCGAACCGACTGAACCTATGAACAAACGTCTTGCAGCTTCTTCCTGTTCACGGCGTGAATACTTTACAACAAAAGCATTTTTACTGCTCCCTGATGTCGGAAGAAACAGAGCTTTATTTTTGATATCGGCGAAAATTTCTCTTTCATTTTCATTTGGAATAATTTCATCTAAAGACGCTAAAAACGTTTTTCTTTTAAATGAATCTTGAAGTTTGTTATCCAAAATAATTTGCCTGCACCTTGTTGTTTTGTGTCTCAGTTTCAGTGCAGTGCCAGGTGAGAGTTTTCTTGACATGACATCTACATCATCCAAAACATTAAATTCTTCCAGTTTAAGTTTTGTAAGACAGTTTGTATAAAGCATTTGAAGGCAATTTTGTATATTGTCCTTAGGGTTCAGCATAGAAAAATCTTTAAAAATTGCATACATTGATTTTTCAGTAGGAAGCAGGTTGTCATAATATTGAGCCAAAAGTGCAACTATATCTTCGGCGGAATTACATTTTGCAAGATTTTTTTCAAAACCACGAAGTGCAGATCCTGGGATAATTTTGATACCACGATACGGGCAAGTCATATCTTTAAGCCGTCTTAAAGGTTTTCCGGCGGAAGTTGAACCTTGAAATGGAATATCATAGTAATAATAGAGGTAATTTTCTTCGGTAATTTTGGGTTTAGGCGGATGCGAAAGTTTGGACACAGATGAATTGCTCCTATATAATATGTATGGTTTATAAAAACTCGTGACCGACTGAATACGCATAAAAACTAATCTTAATCTATATTCATGATATCAAATTTTTTGACTCGGTGCAATATTATTAACATGATATAATTTTATTGAGGTTTTTATGTCAAGATATATTGCAATAACAGATATTCACGGAGAATTAGAAAAGCTGGAAAGCGTTTTATCACAGATTGATACTCAACCTGATGATATTTTTGTGTTGTGTTTATGGGAGATTATATAGACCGCGGGGGTAAATCAAGAGAGGTCGTTGACAGAGTAATCGAACAATCAAATTACAACAAATGTGTTTACCTCATCGGCTCTCATGAATACGCAATGCTTCATGCAAAAACGGATGAATACTACGGCTGGCTTTATGACAATTACGGAGGACCAGCTACAACAAGAAGTTACGGCGGGTTTGATAATATTATGAAAATCCACGGTGATTTTTACAGAAACCTAAGGTTTTATTATTTAACTGATAAATACCTCTTTGTCCACGCAGGAATCAATCCTGACTATTCTTTAGAAGAGCAAGATGAAGTGGATTTGGTTTATATTAGAGGAAAGTTTATTTATTCAAAACATAATTTACCTCAAAAAATCATTTTCGGTCATACGGAATTTGATAAGCCATTTATTGATGAATGTAAAATAGGTATAGATTTAGGGTGCGGTAAATATAGAAATGCTCACCTTTGTGCTTTAATTTTAGATGAAAACGGAAAACAAGAATTTATTTATTCATAAAAATAGGAGAAAACCATGAAAAAGATTTTTTTATCAACAATTGCATTAGCGCTTGGAGTTATAATGAGCGGAAGTTTTGTTTTTGCAGAAGAAGCCGTTCAAGAGCAATCCAAAGTAGAATCTGCTTGGGAAACAGTTTCCGTGATGTCGCAAGCTGCCGCTGAAAAAACCGCAGAAAGTGTAAAATCCGGTTCTAAAAAAGCAGGTAAAGCAATAGCAGAAGGTTCAAAAAATGTTGCAGATAAAGCAAAACCGCATATTAGCGGAGCGGAGAAAGTTAAAACAGCAACTTGCAGAGGTGCAAACAAAGTTTCAAGAGCAACTGCAAAAGGAATTAAAAAAGCAGGTGCTAAAATGCAAAAATCAGCAGAAAAATCAATCGAAAAATCTGATAAGTACTTAGAAGAAACTGCACCAAAATGTAAATGCAAATGCTCCTGCGGTGATAATTGCAAGTGCGATGAAAATAAAGAATGTGAAAAATAATTCATAATTAACAACAAAAAGGGCTCTAAAAAGAGCTTTTTTGTTCTAAAAAATTAAAATCTATGATACAATTTAAACGTGTTATTAGTTAGGAGAATTAGAGAGAGCTTATGAAAATAGATTGGAAATCAAAACAAACTAAAATTACTGCAGGTATTTTAGCCGTAATTCTTATACCAATATTGTGGAATCAAGGTAAAACTGCAATTACCGGCGCTTTGACAGCTTATATGATGGCTCAGCCCAAAACGGTAGAAGTGGCAAATCCCATATCAAAAGAGATTAAACCTGCCTATGAAACAACAGGAAGAATAGAAGCTCAAAAATCCGTTGATATTATAGCACGTGTAAGCGGTTGGCTTCAGGAAAGATACTTCCAAGAAGGAGACAGGGTTAAAAAAGGTCAAAAACTATTTCTTATTGAGCCTGATGAATATGCACTGGCAGCAATGACTGCAAGAGCAAGAGTTAACGAAAATTCTGCCGTATACAAAAATTCAGAAATTGATTTACATCGTGCAGAGCAATTACTGAAAGAAGATTTGGTAAGCCGAGAATATTATGACAACGCACTTACGCAAAGAAATAAAAACAGAGCAACTTTAGACGGTGCTATTTCTGATATGAACAAGGCAAATCTGAATTTAAGCTATACAAATATAACCTCTCCAATGGATGGAAGAATCGGTAAAAAGAATATTTCAGAAGGTAATTATGTAACACCTTCAAGCGGTGTTCTTGCACAAATTTATACAACAAACCCGATGAAAGTTACATTTCCGTTGAAAAGCGGCGATTTTATAGAACTGAAAAAATACTTTAAGGATAAAAAGAACGAAAATCCAAGCCTTGATAATAGTGTGTCTATTCTTTTGGGTCTTTCTGACGGTTCAACCTATGAACAGGAAGGTAAAATAGAATTTGTAGATAACAAAGTTGATGAAAACACCGGTACAGTTACAATGAGAGCTATTTTTGAAAATCCTGATGAACTGCTTGTCCCCGGAGATTACGTTAATGTAACAATAAGAATTAATAAACCTCAAAAAGTTATGCTAATACCGCAATCCGCTACAAAAACTGACGTTGGAACTGGGTATTATGTTTGGGTAGTTAAAGACGGTAAAGCAGAAAAAAGAGATATTGTAGTAAATGAAAACTACGAAAATAACTGGATTGTGGAAAAAGGACTGGATTACAATGATGTTGTTGTTATGAAAGGTATTCAAGACATCTATAAATCAGGTCAAAAGGTAAAAACAAAAGCTTATAAACCTGATAGCGCCGAAAAAAAAGAAGATAAAAAATAGTTTTGTCGGGTTAAAACCCGACCTATATGCTGATAATAAGATTTCTGAGGATAAAAAAAATGAAAATAAATAAAATCTCAAATCAAAACTTTCAGGGAAAAGTTATTGGCTGTTCGCACCTAAAACCAAAACAAAAAGAAGTTTTTAGGCAAGTTATTCCTTGCCTTGAAAATATGATTAAAGATAAAAATTATGATTTATTTATAAATTTATCTTACGGAAATGAACTAAGAATTTCTACGGGGAAAATACCTGCTTATTCCGTAATAGATTCAAATAGCCCTGCTATATGGATAGACAGAGCAAAAAATATTATTAAATTTACTGAAAATAACATATAGGTTAATAAAAAGCCTAATTGCTATGAGCTAATATTCATCGCAACGACAGATAGATAGAAGAAAAAGGAAAAAGAGAATGGCGATTAATAAAGAAGATTTATATTTTTTCATTAAGAAACCGAGATTTGCGGTTGTAATATCAGTGATTATAGTAATCTTAGGTTTACTTTCACTATTTGGACTTCAACAGGAAAAGTATCCTAACATTACACCTCCGCAGGTTACAATATCAGCTTATTATCCCGGTGCAAGTGCATCTGTTATTGAATCTTCTATAGCTTCGCTTCTTGAATCTCAGCTTAACGGTGTTAAGGATATGATTTATATGTCCTCAACCAGTTACGACGGAGCTTATAACTTAAATATATATTTTAAAACAGGTACTGATAATGATATCAACCTGATGAATGTCCAAAATAAACTTCAACAGGTTCAATCACTTTTACCGCAAGAGGTTATGCAGCAAGGATTAACTGCGGAAAACAAAGTAGGCGGTGCGGGTGCCATTATCTTAAACCTTGCATCTGATAACGAATCTTGGAATCAGCTTGATTTAACAAACTACGCTAATATTTACGTTAAAGATGCCATAAAAAGAATTAACGGTGTAGGTTCTGTTAACGTATTTGGTGCAGATGATTATTCTATGCGTATTTGGCTTGACCCTGCAAAACTGGCAAGTTACAAGGTTACAATTGCAGAAATCCAAAATGCAATAAGAACCCAAAATGTTCAACTTTCAGCAGGAGCTTTAGGTGACAAGCCGACAAACGCAAATCCAAGTTTAAAGCTTTCACTTCTTACAAAAGGAAGACTTCAGACACCTGAAGAATTCGGAAATATAATAATTCGGTCTAACAAAGACGGCTCAAAATTGAGACTAAAAGAATTATCCAGAGTTGAGTTGGGCGCAAAATCTTATTCTATGTTCGGTATAGTTGACGGTAAACCTGCTGCTTTAATTCAGGTTATGCCATTACCCGGTGCGAATACGGTTGAGATTTGTAATAATATCTATAAAACGATGGATGAACTCTCTCAGACGCTTCCTGATTCATTAAAACTTGATATTATGATGGATAGCTCAGTATTTATTAATGAATCAATGGATGAAGTTGAGTTTACAATTCTTTTAACTTCATTAATCGTAATATTAATTATATTTGTATTCTTAGGTGATTTTAAAGCAACTTTAATTCCTTGTGTAACGATTCCGGTATCGTTAGTCGGTACATTTATTGCTTTAAAAGCATTAGGTATGTCATTGAACCTCCTAACCCTTTTCGCGTTAGTTCTTGCGGTTGCGGTTGTAGTAGATGATGCGATTGTTGTAATCGAAAACGTCAAACGGCATATTGAGGACGGAAAATCAGCGCTTGAGGCAACCCAAATTACAATGGGTGAAGTTGGCGGATCGCTTGTTGCAATGGCTGCCGTTCTTATGGCGGTATTTGTTCCGATGTGCTTTATGAGCGGTTTATCAGGTACTATGTATAAACAATTTGCTGTTTGTATCGCTGTATCAATTGCATTCTCTGCGGTTTGCGCTTTGTCACTTTCTCCTGCAATGTGCTCGATAATCTTAAAACCTGCTAAAAAGAAAGAAAATGATAAATTAGCTTGGGTAAAAACTGCAAAAGAATACATAAATAAAGGACTTGAAATTTTCAATGAAAAGTTTGATAAACTAACTGATTATTATATAGAACTTGTTAAAAAATTTGTTCACGATAAAAAACTTACAATAATTACGTACGTTGCAATAGTTCTTTTGATGCTTGGTTTATTCAAGGTTATTCCAACAGGATTTATTCCTGATGAGGATCAGGGTATGTTAATCTCAGTTGTAACACTTCCTGACGGAGCTTCATTAAACAGAACAGAAGCTGTATGTAACAAATTTATCAGAGCCATAGATGGCATTGAAGGAATTGACAAAGACAGAGTAATTGCTTTTGGCGGGTTTGGACCGTCAAATCAGGCAACTATTGTTATTCAGCTAAAAGAATGGGGTGAGCGCAAGGTAAATCCTATTGATTGGGTATTTCGTATAATTCAAGGCAGACAAACCGACCTTTCTCACAATGGAATTTTAACGGAAATATATAAACGCACTGCTGATATTAATGAAGCTTCAATCTTTACACTTTCACCGCCGGCAATAGACGGTTTAGGTATGGCAGGCGGTTTTGAGTATCAGCTTATGTCAACAGGTAACGCAAGTGTTCAAGATCTTGCAGCTTTTGCAAATGAGTTTATTGCAAAAGCTAATCAAGATCCGGCTTTACAAAATGTTTATACACAATTCCAAGCTAACGTACCTCAGTATCAATTGGATATTGATTACGAAAAAGCTTTAGCTCAAGGCGTTGACTTAAATGAACTTCATAATACGCTTGCTTCAACCTTGTCATATTCATATATTAATGACTTTAACAAGCTGGGCAGGGTATTCAAAGTATTTATGCAGGCAGAGGGTGATTACAGAAACAAAATTGAAGATTTACATAAAATCTATGTTATGAATAAAAATGGACAACCTGTACCTATCATGACAATGATTACACCAAAACAAACCGTTGGCGCGGTTTCTATTACAAGGTTTAACCAATTCCGTGCCGCTCAAATACAAGGTTCACCTGCAAATGGTAAATCCTCAGGTGATGCAATGAAGGCTATGGTTAATTTATCTAAAAAGAATTTACCACACGACTACACTTTTGCATGGTCAGGAACATCTTTGCAAGAACTGGAATCATCGGGACAAACAGGTATTGTAGTCGGTTTTGCACTCTTATTTGTTTACTTATTCTTGGTAGCATTATATGAAAGCTGGATGATACCGGTTGCGGTACTTTTAATATCACCTGTCGCAATTGTAGGCGCATTAATATTCCAATTAATGATGGGACAAGCGTTAGATTTGTATTCTCAAGTCGGTCTGATTACGTTAATCGGTCTTGCGGCTAAACAATCTATTTTGATTGTAGAGTTTGCAAAAGAAGAACACGAAGCGCATGGTTTGAATATTTATGATGCGGCAATTAAGGCATCACTGTTGAGATTCAGAGCAATTATGATGACTGAAGCTGCATTTATCTTAGGTATTTTACCATTACTGTTTGCTTCAGGCGCCGGTGCAAACAGCCGTATCTCAGTCGGTTCAACAGTAATCGGCGGTATGATTGTAGCAGCAACTTTAGGTACTGTTTTAACTCCTGCTTTCTACGTAATAATACAAGATTTGGTTGATAAAAAATTTAATAACAGAAAAGAGGATTAACACAGCATAATACATGTCATACTGAGCCATATATTCATTTTTGGCGAAGTATCTCGCCAAGGCTTGAAAAAGATTCTTCGGCTTTAAATAATTGTCACCTCAGAATGACACGCATAATAATAAAACCAAACAAAAAGACGATATTAAGTAATTGATTTTTATGTATAATGAAGAAAATTACTAAGCATAGGAAAGAAGAGTATGAGATTTAATAAAAAGATTTTAAGTTTAATAGTTTTGTCTTGCTTTGTATTAACCTCTGTTAGTACAGCAGAAGCTTTTTCTTTGAAGAAAAACAAAAATAATACGCAAGTTGTGACATTGCAAAAAAACAAAAAGAAACAGAAAAAAACGCAGGAAGAGCAGCCGCCTTATACAAACGAGGTTCACTCCGTATTTTCTTTGAATGACTGTATAGATAATGCTATTAAATATAATCCTGGCATTCAAGCTTCGATTTACAACGAAGATGTTTATAAATCACAAATCGGACAAGCCTGGGCTAATTATTTCCCTTCTTTAAGCGCAAGTTTGGAAGCTTCAAGAAGCGGTAATAAGTATATAGGAGGCAGTCCGTACGGCGGTTCTATGAGCCAATATACCACAATGGGATATGTACCGTCAGTTTCTGCCGATATGCTCCTGTTTGATTTTGGTAAGACAAAAGCAAGTGCTGATATGGCAAAAAGATATTATGAAGCTTCAAAAGAAAACACAAAAGAGAATATAAACACAATAATCTACAACATTAAATCAACATACTATAATATTCTTTTTGCTCAAGCACAAGTTCATGTTTATGAAGATACCGTTGCTGATTATGAACTCCAGTTGAATCAGGCATGGGGATTCTATCGCTACGGTACAAAACCGAAACTTGATGTTGTAACAGCTGAATACAACTTAGGTAAAGCAAAATTAAATTTGGTTAAAGCAAAAAACGTCTTAGAAGTAGCAAAAGTTGAGTTATCTAAAATTATGGGTATGCCTGAATATACAAACTATGAACTTTCAGACCAGTTGACTCTTAACCTTTTTGATATAACGGAAGAGGATGCCATAAAGATTGCTTTTGACGTTCGTCCTGAACTTATTTCAGCTCAAAAGAGCGCGGAAGCAGCAAAAATGAATCTAAGGGCAGCAAGAAGAGAATTCGCTCCTAACCTTGGTATATACGGAAGCTACGGTAACGGTATAGGAAACGAATACAATCTTCAATCGGGACAAATCGGAGTCGGGCTTGCTTATAACGGCTTAAACCTTATGAGACTTAAAAAGCAGGTTGATGAGGCAAACGCTTCTTATAAAAAAGCAAAAGCTCAGTATGAAGATACCAAACACGATGTTTATTTTAACGTTAAGAAAAACTACATGGATCTTGAAACAGACAGAGAAGCTATCGTGATTGCAAAACTTGCGCTTGACCAAGCGAAAGAACAATACAGACAGGTAACAGGAAGATATAAAGCCGGAGTAGGTGATGCAATCGAACTTAAAGACGGTGAAAATACTTATTTGAATGCACGTTTAGACTTTTATAATGCAATGCTAAATTACAATAACACAGCTGCAAGCTTAGAACGTGAAATCGGACTTCCTCTAAAACAAAAAGACGAAAAAGTCTTGAATGTTACAAAAGAAGATTTATAAGGGGGGTAAATATATTTTAGCCGGTTGAACACTTAAGGAGATTGGTGTAAGAAGTGTAGGGGTAAATGTATTTTAACCTGACGCTAGCCAGTAACGTGCATTTTAATGGAGAGAGGTCAACTATAAAGATTTTACCGTCATTGCTGTACATGTCAAACAATTTGTACAAAAATGTAACTAATTATTTGACATGCAAAGCAATGACGTGATTTTTACAAGAGATTACCGTGTCACCTGTATTATCGCTTTTTACAATTACATGTAGAAAAATACTTTTTAGCTTAATATCTTTGCTCCCTATATACTTTATGTTATTATCAAATAGGAGGGACTTATGTTTGAACTAAAAGCACAGATGTATTTTTCCGCAGCTCATCACCTGCTTAATTATAATGGCAAGTGCGAAAATATGCACGGTCATAATTGGCTCGTTGAAGCCTTCGTTAGCGGAACAGAACTTGATAAAAGCAACATCTTAGTTGATTATAAAGTTATTAAAAAACATCTTAAAGAGGTTTTGGATTATCTTGACCACAAAGATATAAATGAGCTTTCTGAATTCAAGGGTATCAGTCCGAGCAGTGAAGTTTTGGCTAAGTTTATTTACGAAAAGATGAAAGAAAGAATCCCTCAAACAAGCAAAGTTTCTGTTTGGGAAACTTCAACATCGTGTGCTTCATACTGGGAAGGGTAAATATAAATGGATTTAATACAGTCAATTTTAATGGGTATAGTACAAGGATTGAGCGAATTTTTACCAATCTCCAGTTCTGCTCACCTTGTTTTTACATCCAATTTTTATAAAGTTTTTAAAGGAATCGAAATTGTTCAAGAATCAAACCAAGAAGTTTTTCTTGATATTATGCTCCATTTGGGAACACTAATTGCTGTTTTAATTTTCTTCAGAAAAGATATTATGGAGATTATAAAAGCGCTCTATTACGGTTTAAAGAACAAAGACTACGGTTCTAAAGAGTTTAAAACAGGATTATACATAATACTTGGTACGATTGTAACCGTTTTAATAGCTTTTCCTTTGAATGAAGTTGCTGAGTTTTTGGTATTTAAACCCGCAATTGTCGGAGGATTGTTAATATTCACAGGCTGTCTGCTTCTTTTCTCCGAATGGTGGGGGAAACGAATTCAAGATAAAAAAGATATAACCTTGAAAAGTTCTCTTCTAATAGCAATAGCGCAAGGTTTAGCTGCGCTTCCCGGGTTCTCTCGTTCGGGACTCACAATTGCAACAGGTCTTTTAAGCGGACACGACAGAACAACAGCTGCAAGATATTCATTTTTGCTAAGTATACCGATTATCTTAGGTGCTTCTATGGTTTATCCGCTCGTTAAGCTCGATTTAGCCGAAGTTGTTACGTATAATTGGATAGCAATAATTGTCGGGACAATAGTTTCAGGGATTGTCGGTTATCTTTGTATAAAATACTTCTTAAAATTTGTAGGCAGATTTTCTTTGGGTATTTTCGGATATTACTGTTTAATTATGGGTGTAGTAACCGCTGTATTTTTCAGCATAAATATGTAATATTAGATATGCTCAAATACAATATTGTTATTTTTCCCGCTCAGAGGGCAGAAAAAGTCCTTTGCAAGCAGTTTTTTGTATAACTCTATTGCTTGATTATCAAATTCTCCGATAGCGAAAAGACTCCCTTTTTTTAGATTTCGATTTGCTGTGTAAATAACTTCATCAATATAATCATCACTTGTATACGGCAGTGCATTTCTGCTCATAACAATAGAATTACCGTTATCTTTAATGTTTTTTAACTCAGTTAAAATATCAGAACGTTTTATTATTAATTTTTCTTTTAATTCTTTTATAGGTTCGTAAGACGATATAGTATCAGATTCTGAAATATCATCTCCTTGAACCATTACAGAAACCTTCTTGTCTTTAAAATATTTTGTTAAATCATAACCGTAGAGTCTTAATGCTTCTGCAAATTCACTACTAAAAATATTAATTCTTCCGCTCCTTGCTGCAGCCAGTATTCTCTTATCTATATCAGAAGCAAAAACATTAGAAAACTTTGACTGTAACTCTTTCGGAACTTCTTCCATTACTGCTATTTTATATGAATAAGCTTCCGACAAATCCGAACACGCCAAAGAATAAGTGTTTACAACAGGTACATCTTTAAAATGAGGGACAGCATAACGTAATAAATCCCTCAAATCTATATCTTCTCTTAGAGTTTTGGAATATGTTTTTATAATCATTTTGCCGTAATGCTTGAAGTCTTTGTTAGCTTTTGGTGTATATTGTCTAAAACTGCTTTTAAAAACAGTCTGTTGATTTATCTTATGAATTTTCATAATATTTATAAAAACAAAAAAATAAAAAAAATGCTATGGTATAATTAATTTATGCTTAAGGATTTATTGAAAGAGAGAATTCTTATATTAGACGGTGCTATGGGAACAAATATCCAAAAGTACGGTCTGGCAGAAAAGGATTATCGCGGAGAAATTTTTAAAAATCATTCTGTTGATTTAAAAGGAAACAACGATATTTTAGCTCTTACACGTCCTGATGTAATAAAGGATATTCACAGACGCTTTTTGGAAGCAGGTGCTGATATTATTGAAGCAAACACTTTTGGCGCAAATAGAATTTCTCAGAGTGAATACAAATTAACAGATAAAATAAAAGAATTAAATCGTGCCTCCGTTCGTGTTGCGCGAGAAGCAGCCAAAGAATTCTCTACACCTGAGAAACCTCGTTTTGTAGTCGGTTCAATTGGTCCTACGGGGAAAACTGCTTCTATTTCTCCCGATGTGGAAAATCCGAGTTTTAGAAATATCACTTTTGATGAACTTGTAAATGCGTATGAAGAACAAGTTGAAGTTCTTATAGAAGAAGGTGTTGACGGTTTTTTGGTTGAAACAATTTTTGATACTTTGAACGCTAAAGCTGCAATTTACGCAATAAATAGAGTGTCGGAAAAGAAAAAAGTTAACTTACCGCTTATGATATCCGTTACACTTACGGATAAGTCAGGCAGAACACTTTCGGGACAAAAATTGGAAGCATTTTATTACAGTATAGAATTCGCTAAACCTCTTTCTGTCGGTATAAATTGTGCAATGGGCATAAGCGATATGAAAGCACATATTATAGAACTATCCGATTACGTTAATTGTTATGTAAGTTTGTACGCTAACGCCGGACTGCCGGATGCTTTTGGCAACTACAAGGATTCTCCTGAAGTTATGGCAAAAGGATATGCCGATTTAGCAGAAAAAGGGTGCATAAATATCGCAGGCGGATGCTGCGGTACAACTCCTGAGCATATAAAAGCAATTGCTGGAGCACTTAAGGATATTCCACCGAGACCGCTTCCGGCAAAAGTTAATAAATGTACTTTTTCAGGGCTTGAACCGTTTAGTTTTAAGCGCGGTAACAATAATTTTATTATGGTTGGAGAAAGAACAAACGTTACCGGTTCTCTAAAATTTGCTAAACTGATTGAAAATAACAATATTGAGGAAGCAATAAATGTTGCGCGCGAACAAATTGAGAAAGGCGCAAATATCATTGACATCAATATGGACAAGGGTTTAATTGATTCAAAAAAAATGATGGTCGAATTTTTAAACTACGCCTCTACTGAACCTGAAGTTTCCAAAGTCCCGTTTATGGTTGATTCATCAAAGTTTGATGTTATTCAAGCTGGATTAAAATGTATTCAAGGGAAAGCTATTGTAAACTCAATAAGTCTTAAAGAAGGTGAAGAAAAATTCATTGAAAGAGCAAGAGAAATTAATAATCTTGGTGCTTCAATGATTATCATGGCATTCGATGAACAGGGGCAAGCTTCAACAACAGAGCGCAGAGTTGAAATAGTTGAAAGAGCGTATAAAATACTAAAAGAAAAAGTTTCTGTCCCCGATGAAAATATGATATTTGACTTGAATATTTTCCCCGTTGCAACAGGAATGAAAGAACATAATATTAATGCAATCTCATTTATAGAAGCCACAAAAATTATCAAAACAAAATATCCGAGAGTTCTAATCTCCGGCGGAGTAAGTAATTTATCATTCTCGTTCAGAGGGCTTAACAAAATAAGAGAAGCTCTCCACAGCGTATTTCTTTATCACGCAATTAATGCAGGTATGGAAATGGGGATAGTTAATGCGGGAATGATTGAAATATATGACGAAATTGAAGAGCCTTTGAGAACTCTTTGCGAAAATGTAATTCTGAATAAATCCGATGATGCAGGAGAAAAATTGTTAGAATACGCTCAAAACCATACTGAAGAATTGAGCGGAAAAACAGATACAGATATTAAACATAGCGAATGGCGGGAAGCTTCTGTTGAAGAACGTTTACAATATGCTCTTCTTAAAGGAGACACAGAATATTTGGAAGAAGATGTCAAAGAAGCTCTAAATTTATACTCCCCGCTTGAACTCATTGAAAAACCGCTTATGGACGGTATGGATAAAATCGGAGTTCTTTTTGGAGAAGGGAAAATGTTTCTTCCTCAGGTTGTTAAAAGCGCCAGAGTAATGAAACAAGCCGTTGATTTAATAAAAATACATTTACCGCAAAACAGCGAACAAAAACATATCGGCAAAATTGTACTGGCAACAGTAAAAGGTGATGTTCATGATATTGGCAAAAACATTTTGTCACTGATTCTAACCTGCAACAATTTTGAGGTTATAGATTTGGGTGTAATGGTAAGCTGTAAAGATATTTTAGAAGCAGCTAAAGAATATAATGCTGACTTAATAGGACTTTCAGGGCTTATTACCCCTTCTTTAGATGAGATGATAATCGTAGCAGAGCAGATGGAAAAAGAAGGGCTAAACCTTCCCGGGCTTTTGATTGGCGGAGCAACAACAAGCAAACTCCATACAGCCTTAAAGATTGCACCTAAATACCACGGAGTTGTTGTTCACACATCTAATGCCTCGGAGGTAGCTTCTGTTGCACAAAAAATAATCAGCGGAGATAAAAATTTTATAAATTCAATAAAAACTGAACAACAAAGATTGGTTAAAGAGTATGAGCAGAATAAATATAATTGATAAAATGAATGAAACACCTCTTGTTTTTGATGGTGCTATGGGTACTGTTATATATGAAAAAGGGGTTTTTATAAACGCTTGTTTTGATGAACTAAACCTCACAAGACCGGATTTAATTAAATCAATACACAAAGAATATATTGAAGCAGGTGCAGATGTTATTCTTACAAATACTTTCGGCGCAAATAAGTTTAAGCTGGAAAAATTCGGGCTGGGAAACAAAATCTATGACATTAATCTTGCAGGAGCAAAACTCGCAAGAGAAGAAGCGGGGGTAAATATTTACGTTTTGGGGAGCATAGGACCTTGTTTAAGTAAAGGTTCTTCTCTGACAATAGAAAATATTGATGAACTAAAAGAAAATTACAAAGCTCAAATTAAAGGTTTAGCGGACGGCGGAGTTGACGGATTTATCATGGAAACTCATCATAATATGGATGAAATTAAATTCGGAGCAGAGCTTATAAAAAAGATTTGTCCGAATCAACCGTTAATAGTCTCTCTTGCTTGCAAAAAAGAAAAAGAAACCTTAAGCGGACTTGATATAAAAGAGGCTGTAAAACAGCTTGATAAAAACAATAACATTGATGCAATAGGACTAAATTGTATTATCGGTCCTCACGCAATGTTATCAGTGCTGGAAGATGTTATTAATTTAACATCAAAACCTTTTATTGTTGAACCTAATGCGGGCCACCCTCAAAATGTTGACGGAAGAATGATATATATGTCAACTCCCGAATATTTTACTACATATTCGCAAAACTATATCAGACTTGGTGTTAGAGGCGTTGGAGGCTGCTGTGGTACAACACCAAAACACATTTCAGAAATGTCAAAAACAGTAAAAGCTCTTACCGGTGTAAAAAAACATGTCAAAATTGATAAGGTTGAAACATCTTCAGAACCTGATATAAAAATTACCCCAAAAGAAGAAAAAAGTGATTTTGCAAAAAAATTATTTTCAGGCAAAAAAGTTTTAACAATGGAGATTACTCCGCCGAGGTCAGTCGTTTTGGATTCCCTTTTAGATAAAGTAAGAGAATGCAAAAATGCAGGAGTCGATGCAATTAATATCCCCGACGGTCCGAGAGCAAGTTCAAGAATATCTTCACTTGTAACCGCTATTATGATTGAACGCGAAGTCGGTATTGAAACAATTCTACACTATTGCTGTCGTGACAGAAACTTAATAGGTATGCAATCCGATTTGCTTGGAGGATACTCAGCAGGACTAAAAAATTATCTTATAATAACAGGCGACCCGCCTAAACTCGGAGACTACCCCGGAGCTACGGCAGTATTTGATATTGATGCAGTCGGACTTACTAAAGTTGTACACAACTTAAACCACGGAGCAGATATTGCAGGCAACACTATTAATCCGCCCACATCTATTCTAATCGGAGTCGGTGCAAATCCTTGTGCTGTCGATATAGAAAAAGAAATTCAACATTTAAAAAATAAATATAATGCAGGGGCAGAATATGTAATAACACAACCCGTTTTTGATCAAAGTGCACTAATTTCATTTATTGAACGAGCAGAAAAAATCGGAATACATTTACCACTTGTAGCAGGTATTTGGCCTCTGATATCGCTTAAAAATGCTCTGTTTTTAAAAAACGAAGTCCCGGGAGTTTACGTACCTGATTCTATAATTGAAAGAATGGAAAAAGCAAAAACAAAAGAGGACGGCATTAAATACGGAATCGAAATTGCCCATGAAATAAAGGAACACATTAAATCATACGTAAACGGATACCAAATAAGCGCACCATTTGGGAAAGTAGATATTGCGCTTCAAGTTACCAAAGATTAAGAATCAGCTTTATGCAAAAATGCTGAAACGCTTAGCGTCTTCTTTTTGCTGTTTTTTGATATTTTCAAGCATTGCTTTCGCAAATTGATATTGGATGCTGTTTGTAATTGAATCCAATTCCATTTGAGTATCCATAGCACAAAGCGCTTCTAAAGAATTACAGCCAATACCGCCGGTCGTATCACCCGGGTCGCATAACATATTCATGCGCGCATTGCTTATACGCATCATATTTAATGCTGCATTATTTTGCATATTGATATAGTGTGCAGCTGAAAAAGCTAGTAATCCTGACATATTTTCTCCTAACCTTAATACTCTATCATTATAACCTATTTTTCAGCATTGTCTAGTGTTTGTTTAATATAGGTTTAAAGAGAACATATTCGCCAATAATTATTTACCCCTTTGCCCTTTACCCCTTTTTCTTGTCTGCAAGTTCACTATCCATTCTTAAGAAAACAGGTTTTATATTCTCTTTGTCTATCAAATGTCCTGCCTTCATATTTGAACAAGTTAAATCATCCAGTTTCGTACTCAAATTATAACTCAATTGCTCAGCCATAGACTTTGAAATATTAGGACAGAATGGGTAAATAAGAGATGTAATTACGCACATTACTTCAAGAACGTTAGTAAGAACCACTCCGCATTTTTCCATATTACCCTCTTTTGCAAGAGTCCAAGGAGCATTATCGGTTACATATTTGTTTGTAATATCTACAAGTTCAATAATCTTTTGACCAGCCTCTGCTATTTCAAAATAATCAAAGTGATGTTTTACAGCTTTAACGGTTTCCATAGCTTGTTCTGCCAGTTCATTTTTACCTAAAAATTCTGATTTGATATCTCCTTCAAAATATTTTACAAGCATTGAAAGAGTTCTGTTCAAAAGATTACCCATCGAATTTGCAAGATGAGCGTTAACTTTTTCTTTGAAATCATCATCCGAATAGTTTCCGTCTTTTCCGCAAGGCGCAGCAACTGCCATATAGTATCTGAGAGGGTCAGGAATTTCAAGATTAAAAGCTTCCAAAATTGAAGTAGGAGAAATTACATTCCCTAATGATTTTGACATTTTGGTTTGGTCAATTGTAATCCAGCCATGTGCAAAAATATGCTTGGGAAGAGGCAGACCGAGCGCCATCAATATTCCAATCCAATAAATACTATGGAATTTAAGAATGTCTTTACCGATAACATGAACATCACAAGGCCAGAATGTATTAAATTGTTCACTACTTCCGTCAGGGTCATATCCTATTGCTGTTATATAGTTTGAAAGAGCATCTATCCAAACATAAATTCCCTGCTCATCATCATTCGGAACAGGAATATTCCAGCTTACATTTGATTTTGAACGAGAAACAGAAATGTCTTCAATGTGTTCAAGCTGATTAAGAACTTCTGTTGCCCTCCAAGACGGCATTATAAATTCAGGATGCGTTTGAATATGTTTTATTATCGCATCTTTGTATTTTGTAAGTTTAAAGAAATAGTTTTCTTCACTTACAACCTCAGGTTTTCTTTGGTGGTCAGGACAAAGCCCGTCTTCAGTTAAATCTTTTTCGCTTAAAAATGCTTCACAGCCTGAACAATAAAGCCCTGTATAAGCGTGTTTATAAATATCACCTTTATCCACAAGTTTTTGGAAAATCTTTTGTACAACTTTTTCATGCTCTTCATCAGTTGTTCTTATAAATTTTGAATATCCGATATCAAGAGCTTTCCAAGCATCTTTAAACTTAGATGCGTTCGCATCACAGAATTCTTTTGGAGAGATTCCTTTTTCTGCAGAAGTTTTTTGAATCTTAATACCGTGTTCGTCCGTTCCTGTTAAAAAAAACGTATTGTCGCATCTTTGGGTGTAGTGTCTATATATAACATCTGTCAAAATCTTTTCGTAAGCGTGACCGATATGCGGAGCGCCGTTTACATAATCTATTGCAGTCGTTGCATAAAATCTTTCCATTATAAAATCCTCTTACGTTAATAATAAAAATTTTAACATAAAGAAAAATAGGCGCCAAATTAGCTTTGGATTGATTTATTCAGCAACGCGAATTAGACTGTTTACAGTGCAGTCATCAAGTTCGTTTACAACTTCTTTAATCAATTTTTCCTGACATTTTTCTGTAATTACAACAATATCTGCGGTAGAATTTTCAGCAACTTCTTTTTGCATAATACTTGCTAAACTAATATTTTTATTAGCACAAATCGTACCGATTTTAGCAATTACACCAATTGCATTCGGAGCAGTAATTGAAATGTAGTATTTGTTAAAAGTATTATCTATATGAATCGGATTTGCAGTATTTTCATGATGGCATCTCATCATTGGAAGCATATAATCCGTTGTACCGAATTCTGCCTGTATAGCCAAAATATCACCTATAACAGAGCTTGCTGTTGGGAATTCGCCTGCTCCGGGACCGGAAAGAACAATATTTCCAATCGGATGCCCGCTAAGCTCGACAGCGTTGGTAACATAATTTATATGAGCAAGTGTAGATGTTTTTTTGACAAGCATTGGGTGAACTCTAACATCTGCATTCCCATTGTCATCAATGTTAGCACTTGCAATAAGCTTAATTTTATATCCGAGTTCATTTGCATTTGCCATGTCTTCTTTTCTGACTTTTGTTATCCCTTCTCTGTATACGTTTTCAAGTTTAACTCTTTGTTTAAACGCAAGCGTAGCAAGCGTTGTAATCTTGTATGCAGCATCAAATCCTTCAACATCGCCTGTCGGGTCTGTTTCTGCGTAACCCAAAGATTGAGCCTCTTTAAGAACATCTTCATAAGAAGCGCCATCAGAATCCATTTTTGTAAGAATGTAGTTAGTTGTACCGTTTAAGATTGCTTGTATTTTATTAATTTTGTTACCCGCAAGAATTGTTTTAATAGGCATAATTATCGGTATACCGCCTGCTATTGCTGCTTCATACAAACAGACTCTATTGTATTTTTCTGCAAGATTAAAAAGTTCTTCTCCTTTTTTTGCAAGAAGTTCTTTGTTTGCAGTTACAATGTGTTTTCCGTTTTTGATTGCAGTAGAGATGTACTCCCATGCCGGTTCAACACCGCCTATCAGTTCAACCAATACATCAATAGAAGAATCATTAACTATTTCCATCGGGTTGTCAATTAATATTCCGACTGGAGTTTCAACTGAACGCGGTTTATTGATGTTTTTAACTGCTATTTTAACAATTTCAACATTTTGGAAATTTTGTAATGTTTTATAAACACCCGTGCCAACAGTACCGAAACCAATAAGACCGATTCTTAGTTTACTCATAATATTCTCCTGTTAAATAAATAATTTATATTATATAACAAAACTTAGTTCTAACAAAATAATTGACTACAAACTATGTCCATGATAAATTGTATTTGCGGTTTAGGCTGTTTGAAAATTAAATAACTTGGGTGCGTGGCGCAGTTGGTAGCGCAGTTGACTCTTAATCTCAGGTTTTACAGGGTTCAAATGCACACCACATAAGGATTACAACCAACTTTAACACATTTTTGAAAATAGGGCTGAAACCCTTGATTTTTCGTTGTATTATGTTCAACCGTTACACAATTATTACACAAAAATTTTTAGGAATTTTTTAACATAATTGCAAAAAAATAATGGAAAAAATAGAAAGATTTTTAACTTTGGCAGATAAAAAAATTGGGTAATAAAAACTTTATTTTTTACTTTTACTTAATACTACATATAAAGAGAAAGTTGTAAAACTTCACTAGTGTACATATTCTTGATTATCATTTGAACCTTCTGTATCAATAAAGAAGGCATTTATTAAGTCAGCATTTCGCCTGAGTAATTTAATTACAGGTGCTAAGTTGTAACACTCTTCTTTTTCTGGCTGAGTTTCGCAAAAGTAATCTACAACAACAGCTATGTTATATATGTCATTTGCTAATTTGCTTAGCTTTTTAAACTCTTTTAGTGTAAGATTATATCCAACTTCTTCCATAAAATGCCTCCTAACTCAAGAGACATCTTACCGCGCAGAATCCAAATTCGCCAACTACCCTATCCCAAATTTTTACATGGGGACATATTATTCTACTTCCATAACATTGTCAGTCCAAAGTTCACATTGTTTCATTACTGTTTCAACTGCACCTTGTTCTTCTTCTGGAGGGTAATTATATTTTTTAAGCAGTCTTTTTACCATCATCATCATTTTTGCTCTTGCAAACTGCTTATTCTGCCAGTCAACAGTTTTATTTCTTCGCAAAGTATCTGTTAATTCTTTCGTCATTGCAACAAGTTCTTCATTCTTATAAAAATCTTTTACTGCTTGAGGTCTTGTTAAAGCATCATAGAAAGCAATCTCTTCGTTGTTAAGTCCTAATTCTTCACCTTCTTTTTGAGCTTCTGAGATTTGTTTAGCAATTTTCATTAACTCTTCAATAACTTCTGCGTTTGTGATTAGCCCGTTTATGTACTTATTCATTATTGCCTGAATAATTTCACTAAATTTTTCACTCTTAACAAGGTTTGTTCTTTTGTATATAGAAACCTGTTCAGCAAGAAGTTTTTTCAAGATTTCAACTGCTATATTTTTCTCTTTCATTTTGGAAATTTCTTCCAAGAATTTAGGATCAAACAGAGAGAACTGTTCTTTTACATCCGAGAACAAATTAATTACACCATCACTCTTAATACTTTGCCTTAAAAGTTCATTGATTCTTTCATTCATTTCTTTTAATGAGATTTTCTTATTACTACCTGAGTTTAAATCTCTCATTACTAAAACTCTTATTGCTTCAAAGAATGCAGCTTCAATTCTATCATCTTCATCTACTATTGAGGAACAAAGAGATAAAGCTTGGTGTAACATCAACGCTTCTTTTAGGAATGTTTCTTTTTTATCTTTATAATTTGGTGCGATAATAAAGTTTATGGCTTCTTTTATTGCTCTTGATCTATCTAAATCAGAGCCTGTTTTGAATTTTGAATAATCGTGTCCGTGGAATAAATCCTGACAAACTGATAATTTTTCTTTGAATTTTGGATAAGCTTGTGTTGAAATATCAGGATTGCCGTAATTGTTTCTATCTCTTACTGTGTAATCATTCATTGCTTGTTTTAGAGCAGTTGCTATTCCAACATAATCAACTACCAAACCGCCTTCTTTATCTGCATAAACTCTATTAACTCTTGCTATTGCCTGCATCAAGTTATGTCCTGCCATTGGTTTATATACATACATTGTAGCAAGAGAAGGAACGTCAAATCCTGTAAGCCACATGTCAACAACAATGGCAATTTTTAGCGGACTATCTGCCTTTTTAAATTTGTTAGCAAGTTCTTCTTTATGTTTTTTGTTTCCGATAATTTCACGCCATTCTTCAGGGTCATCATTCCCAGAAGTCATTACCACTGCAACTTTTTCTTTTCCTTTTTCGTTCCAATTTGGGCGAAGTTCTAATATCTTATGATAAATCTTTAATGCTATTGTTCTAGAGTAAGCAACAATCATCGCCTTGCCTGTTAGCAAATGTTCTCTGTTTTCTTCATAGTGCTTGATAATATCATTTACTAATGAATTTATTACATCATCATCACCCAAAATTGTTTCCATTTGTCCAAGTTGTTTTTTGCTTTTTTCAACAACTTCAGGGTCAGCATTAAGAGCCATTAGGTCGTATTCTTTATCAATAAGTGCTAAGGTGTTTTGGTCAAGATTCAGCTTAACAACTCTGCTTTCGTAATATACAGGACGAGTTGCCCCATCTTCAACCGCTTGTGTCATATCGTAAACATCAATGTATTCCCCAAAAACTTCTCTTGTGTTTTTATCTTTTTGAGAGATTGGAGTACCTGTAAAACCTATAAAAGTTGCATTAGGTAAACTATTTCTGATTACTCTTGCTGTGCCGATTTTGATTTTACCAGTTTTTGCATCGACTTTTTCAGTTAATCCGTATTGTCCCCTGTGTGCCTCATCAGCCATAACGATAATGTTTCTTCGTTCTGTTAGCGGTTCTTCGGATTCTTCAAACTTTTGCATTGTGGTAAAGATTATGCCGTTTGCCTCTCTGCCGTCCAATAATTCTTTTAAGTTTTCTCTGCTTTCAGCCTGAACTGGTGTTTGACGGAGAAAGTCCTTGCATTTAGAAAATTGACTGTATAATTGATTATCTAAATCATTTCTATCAGTCAAAACAACTATTGTAGGACTGTTTAAGGCTTCTTGTAAGAGGTGAGCATAGAATACCATTGATAAAGATTTTCCACTTCCTTGAGTGTGCCAGAAAACACCGCCTTTTCCGTCAGTTTCGGTTGCGTGTTTAGTTGATTCAATAGCTTTTCTTACTGCAAAATATTGGTGATAAGCAGCAAGTATTTTTATTCTGTCTATGCCGTCTGAGGAAAAACAGATAAAGTTTTTAATAATATCAAGTAATCTCTCTTTCGGGAAAATTCCTTCAAAGAATGTTTCAAAATCTGCAATTTTAATGGATTCAGACTTGCCGTCTTTAGTTTTCCATTCCATAAAACGTGACTCGTCAGAAGTAATTGTTCCAGCACAGCTTTTGATTAAATCACTCATAACACATATTGCGTTATAGGTAAACATTGTGGGAATCTCATGCATATAATTTCTGATTTGTCTGTATGCTTCACTTGCATCGGTTTCTTCTCTTGAGGGAGATTTTAGCTCCATTAAAACAACAGGAATTCCGTTTAAGAAAATTAGAATATCAGGACGTTTTTCGGAATTTTCGATGAAAGTCCATTGGTTAGCGATAATGAATGAGTTGTTGTTAATGTTTTTGTAATCTACAAGGTAGATAATTGTAGAACGGCTTTCCCCGTTTTCTAAATAAGTTGCGGTGATACCGTTTTGCAAGTAATCCATAAATACGGTGTTTTGTTGTGGAATATCACTATTTTCAATATGTTTAAGCTTAAATATGGCATCTTCAATAGCTTCTTGCGGAGCTTTTGGGTTAATTCTATTGATAGAATCAAGCAAAATGTCTTCATACAGAGGGCTGTAATAATCATGTTCGACATCATAACCGCAAATGTGGTCATACCCCATTTTTTCAAAAAGTTCTATTATCGAATTTTCATAACTTTGTTCTGTATAAAGACTTTGCATTAGGCTTTTGCTCCTTTGATTACTTTTAGAGTACTTAATAATTTTGTATCATAAACTTTTCTGTCATTTACATAAAAATCAACCTTTTCACCTTGTATAGTTAAATCTATTTTGTTTCTTTGTCCTAGTATGAAAGGATTTTTATTATATTTAAAAAATCTTAGTCTTCCGTCTATTATTATATCTATTGTAATAGTTCCATCATAAGATTTCCAAATTTTAAATTGAGTTTTAGCGGTTGAACTAGAAAGACTGAAAATGAAAGAACCTAATGGGTACTTATCCCAATCTATTAAAGGTGTAAAGAATATATTATTTAATTCTATTTTTGGATTATTATATGGTAATTCTGGGATGTTATTTATATCTGTATAAACTGTCGGAAATTTAAAATCAAAATCAATATTTTTTCTTGTTTTGCAATTCGGTATTACAAAAAATTGCATGTTTGCAGTTTGATATATTGAATTTGATATTACAATTGCATTTATTCGTTTGGTAGATCTTTCTAACCAAATCTTTATCTTAGAATAGTTACTATGTATATACTGTTCATAATTCAAGTTATTATTACAAGGGAGTTGAATATGCAAAAGATTTAATTCATTTTTTATTAATTGCTTTCTTGCCTTATTGATTTCATTATATATTTGTTTATCAAAATTTATGTTTGGTTTAGATTCTGTTCCCATGAAAGTTAAATTAAAGAAGTTATTAGGTAACATTTCTAATGAGATATGCTGTTCTGAATTTCCAATATGTATCTCACTACAATTATTATCAATTTTATTAATTTCTACTTCTACATTGTAGTTTGTTATGTAATATTTACCAATGGAATCAAGCTTTATTAGGTCAATAATGTTTTTTACAACTTGATTAATATCACTTTGATAAAAATTTTCTCCTGTTTTAACCCAGATGCTATATGATTTATTATTCTCAATACAAAAATTTTGAACTTGTTCTGTTAAAATTTCACAAGCACAATGGTTTTGGATATCATAATCTTCTAAAGATTTACACTCAATATTTATTTTTTTTGTGTTGTTGTATTTATCATATATTGTGAAATCAGGAATTTTTCCTTTGTTTTGTTCTTCATTATTTATTTGAACTTCGTTTAAATCAGAATATAACCTTGCTGTTTGAATCTCAAATGCCGCGGAATAGAATGTATTTTTTTGTAACAAACTATTAATCAACCTTTGTAGATTTGGAAGTTTTTCCATGTCTAATAAATTTAATATTATAGTAATAATAAAATGTGTACCGAATGAACACTCTGCTATACCTGTTTCTTTGTTGCGTTCTACATCAAGATTATAAGAAATCCAATAATCAAAAAAAGGATGATAATTTCTTCTTCTTTCTTCATTAGACATTGTACGATATGCATCTGCCTGTTGAATAAAATCTTCTCCCAAGAATTCTTCAAAAAGTTTTCTATAGTTTTCTAAACGCTTTGTATCAATATCAATAATTTCCATTTGTCTGCATCCACTTTGTTTAAATTAATTCTTCCGCTTTTCCTTTTGTCCCTTTTATCGTTTTTAAAAACTCATCTACATTACTTTTTCGTTCTAGGTTGTCTTTTATTAAGACACAGAAAAGCATAAGTTGATACAATTCATCATACCATTTTTCTAATTCTTTTTCATCAAGGTTAATTATTGTATTTTTATTATCTTTTTTAGTTTTATTGTTATGTCTAATGTGTAAATTATTAAATAGAGCATTTGTTTTATTTAAAAAGTCATTATATCCTTCAAGTGAAGATGTAAATAGAGGTTCATATTCTCTATATATACTGTTTAATAGATTTCTCTTTTGTTCTAAATCACCTTTTAGCGATAAGTGGTTGTACATTAAAATAGCAAGAGCTGTTTCTTCTGAAGATATTTCAGCAACTGCTGTTGCAACAGGATTTTTAGGAATTAATAGTACTTTTTCTTCTTTTTCATTAACATGAATATCGTGATTTATATAATCTAACAATTTTTTCATATTTTCCATTAATATATAAAAATCATCTTTTACATCACAGTCGGATTGTTGATAAATGTTGTACTTCTTAACTACCAAATATATTAAATTATTATAATATTCTAAGAGTTTTATACAGTCATCAAAAGAATCTTCTTTAGTATATTTAAATTTTATTCCTAAATCTTGTTTAATCTCATCACAATTAAAATAAAAACCTCTTTGTTTCCATGATTTGAACAACATTTCGTCTACAAATTCTTCTATTGTATAATTTGTAGAAACAGTGTAACTATCATGATATTCTATTAGATTTATACTAAATAAAAGAATAATTTTATTAACTTCTTTGTATATATCAAACTTATTCTTCATTAATGTAAAAATATCTTGTCTAGACATTTATACAAATCCTCCTAACTGTTTTTTACATATAATTGAACGGCCTTTTCAACAATATCTTTTGCAATAATTCTTGAAGAATCTCTATTAATACCTGATAGATAGAGTTCTCTAATTATTAAAGTTAGCATTTTACTTAATATAAATTCTTTTTTATACCAATCAATACATAAATTATTGAATATACATTGTGCTATTCTTTTGGCCAACACTTTGTCTTCAGACTTAGAAACTATATAGTCAAATAATTCATCTTTAAAATTAGGATTACCTTCGTTTTCTACCATAATATTTGTATAATAATCCTTATGGTTAGACTGTTTTTCATATCTTTCAAAATCAGGTGCATCAAAAGTCTGTTTCATATTTACAGTTTTAATATACCTTAATTGATGCTCTAATTCTGGGAATAGTGTTGATTCATTTATATTGCATAAATTAAGCTCATCCAAAATTTTTTGTTTATTTTCACCTGAAACATAGAAAAATTCTTTTTCAAATTCGTCTTTCAAACTTCCTTTACATTTTGTTATAACCCCTTTTTCATCTTCTCCTTTATACGAAAACATGCTTGGCAATAAGAAGGCACCACTTTGTGCCATTAAACGAATATTATTATTTGTTGGCTGTACAACATATGTAGATTGGATTATGTTTATAAATCTCTCAAATCCATCTCCAAGCCAATCATTTTTTTCTCTTTCTGTTATTAAATCACTATTATATAGCCGATTTATTACATTTTCCAACGAGTTCTCGTTTTGTAAATTATACTTTGCTAATTCTGTTACAATTTTTACATACTTATCATCTGAATATACAGGATATGCTTTTTTATAATAAATTAGCCCCCAAGGCTCAAGTAATTCAATATTATTTTCTTCATCTTCATTTTCTTCTTTCTCTTTAAAATATTCTTCCTCCCCATTAATTTGACAAGCAAAATATAATGCTACTAGTGGATTCGTTGTTAAATCTAACAACCTAGTACAAAGCCCATAATGTTGACATTTTGTCATAAGGTCAAAAGTATTGTTAATGGAATTAAATTCTTCAGGGAATTTTTCTATAGGTTCTTTGAGCAATTGGTGTTCTGAATTAAGCAAGCCCATTCTAAAAATACTTGAATAAATACCCCAATATTCGACTTGTTGTCCTCTAAAAAAATATTTCAAGGCATAATCTTCATCGTTTTCCCTTATCTCATTAATTTTTTTTAAAAATGACCAAACGGAATCAATTTCATAACCTTCTGACATATCTAAAGTTTTATGAGCCATAATTACACCTCGACCTTATCTATATCTGTTTCATTATTAGACGCGTGCCTTTGGATTTCTAAAATATCACCAATTAGCATATAAACGTGCATAAAGCATCTTTCTGCTTCTTCTTTATCTACATTCGCATGAGTTCCTTTGCATGTTTCGTCTAATATATTATCTAATCTTGTTCCTATATATTCAATATTAGAATTAGTTATTTTATCTAATGTCTTATGCGTAGAATTTTCTTCAATGTAGCATACCAACCTATTAATAAACTGTTCCTCTCCCAAATTTATTTCTACTTTTCCTTTTTTAATAGTTTTGTCAGTGGGAGGATATAATTTATCAGCAACTGCCTTTAACATTCTGCGACAAGTCGTTAAAGCATTTGACCATTTTTCTGGATTATCATCATTTAAACTATCATATATGGCCGTTAGTTTTTGAGTTTCTTCTGGAAGTATGCTACTTATATAAGAATCTATTCTGCTTTTCATTTTTAACCAAATTGATTCAGTTAATGAACTAAATTTTAAATCCATGTATATTTTTTTTACATTGCTATATATAAATCTAGTTCTTTCTGCTAAAAGTATTGTATCCTCATTTATACTTGTTAAACGGACTTTTCTTTCACCAGCATTTGTAGGTGGTAATGTTATACTTTGATAAGGATTTGCAGATGATATTGATATATTACGGTCATGTGCTTGTTCTAATGCTATCTTATTCGCTTCAATCCTATGTTCAATAGTAGTAATTGCGTAGCAACTCATAACTTCTTTATCATCTGAATTAGTACTAACTCTGCCTGCTTTTACACCTAATCGCCATATATCTGGAGCAATTCCGTTTTTACCCTTTGTATATCCACCTGCTTCATATTCAAATATTTTTTCTAAATCAAATTCATTTACAAGTCTTGCTAACCTACTTGCTTTTAATGCAACGTTTGCCATAGGAAGTCTTGATAATTCAATATCGTCAAGCGTTTCCTTGGCTAATAGAAAAGCCTCTTCTTTTATTTCTTGATTATCAATATTCATATCTACACCTCCACCTTATCTACATCGATTTCACCATTCATGAGTTTGGGCAAAAGTGTGTCACGGAGTTGGGTTAAACGTGAGTTTTCTATGTCGTTTGCAAATATTTGTTCAAAGAATGGTTCAACAATATTGTTAAATTTTATATTTATATCTTTTGTTGCTATTACTACTTCAGAATTTTTTATTTCTGTTGATGACAAATTTACTTGAACACCACTATTAGCTCTTTTCCTTAAGTCGGTAAGGAAATCTATACTATTAGTAAGTAAATATATGTAAGGATATGATATGCCATAATCATTCTTACAACGCAATAAGCCTACACGCTGGTTTACAATATATTTATTATCTACTTCCATCAGTGCAGTATTCCCCAAAATAGCGACATTATCCTTCATGTCAGTCATAGCCATTAATACATCACCTTTTTTGAGAATATATTTTTCTAAACCTTGAGTTTTATCTATAGGATACCAACTTTTTGTCCCAGTTGGATTAAACCCACCACCTCTGTTGATATGACCTTGTTTAAAAACATCAAAGCAATCGCCCTCTGGACTATTTAATAGTTCACTACTCTTGAAAGCGTAGCCATTTGAAAATTCAACAATATCATCAAGTATCCCAACCTGCCAATCTTCAGGCATGGTGCCGCCGAAAGATTCAAAGTCTATAAACCAAGATTTAAATATTGCCTGTGCTTGTTGTTCAAGGTTTTTGTTTATGGAGTTGTTTAATTCGATTTTGTCATCAATCGAACTCAACACCCTCGCAATCTTCCGCTGTGTTTCTAATGGTGGAAGATTTATTTTTATATTATTTAGTATTTCTTGTGTTAAAAGAGGTTGCCCCGTACCGATACTTCTTTGATTTAGCCTTAATGATTTCAACAAATAGTATATAAATACTATGTCAGACTCAATTTTATTTTTTGCAACTATAGCATTATCTGATACCCAACATTTACCTTTTGAATAATATACACTTCCACAATATGCACCTACACGCCCTATGATAGCACATTCTTCATAATTAGTTTCATTAGTATAATTTAATATCCCATTACCACCATATACAGGAATAGCACCTTTTTTATCAGGACGTTTTTTACCATTTTTGAAATCTACATATTTTTCTAATTTACACTCTTTCCAATCAGAGGTCATAATTACACCACCATATCTAATTCTTTTGCTGAAAAGTAAGCCCCATCCAATACAACTGATTCCGTATTAGGTTGTTTTTGGATAGTTCTAATTATAGTTCTTTTTGCTTCTTGTGATTTTTTCATATCTATATATTTAATTTTTTCGTTATCATCAGGTATTTTCTTCGTTAGATAGCCAGTGATACAATCTTTTAGCAATTGCAGGGGCCTATCTTGATATGATTCAGTGGTCTTATTTGTTAAAAATTCTACTATCGGAGTAATTAAATCTACTTCAGCACTAGGAAATTTTACTATATTAAATTCCTTTACATTTAAATTGATTCCAAAATTTATGTTAAAACAACCTGGTGTTGCAGATAAGATATGTATTTGTAAATTATCAGTATCAAATTTAAACAGGTCACAAAAGTTTTCTGCAATTATTCTAAAACTTTGCACAATACTTATAAAATCTTCATCAGACAAACAATTTGCACTTGTGTTTATTTTGAAAGAATAAACATTATCTTTAGTAGAATTCTTTTGATTTTGTATTATATGAAATAATCTTTTTACCGCACGAACTAGATTTGTATCTTCTTCTGATACATGTACAGTAACCATCCTCATACCGTCTAAATAGTCTTGACTATATATGTTAGGTTCTAAATCACTTTGTGAATTCTTTTTTATAATTTTATTGAATAAATCTTTTAACATACTGATTCCTTTGATAATAAGGCTACTTTAGAGGTCATTTTCTTCTACCTCCCATTTCTTTTGTACTTGTTCTTTTATCTCTATTTCTAATAATGCTTTTTGTTTTCTTTTTAAACCGAAGTCTATAATCCAAGTATTCAGAATCTCATTTATATATTTTAAATCCACTCTTATTGTTTTTATTTCCTCTACATCATACTTTTCATTAACCTGTGGATCATTCAACATCTCTAAATAATCTTTTTGTGTTTCATCAAAAATCTTTTTAGCACGAATATATCCATTAACGACTTCATCCTTGATTAAATTTTCACATTTATAATATTTTACAAGTGCATTATTTATGTTTATCAGGCTTACAAATAGTTTTGCTAAAAGTTTTACAGTAGATACTTCTATATGTTCTAATTTTTCTATATAAAGTTTTATCGGGTGATCATAATTTGAAATAATATCCTGTTGCTCACAAATGTAATTTATATCACTATGAACATAAGTTAATATTTCATAAAGCAAGGGGGAATATTGAGTTAAAAACCCATACTCATCAATATTAAAATTTGAGTCGTTTATAGTAATAGGAACCATTGATTTTACTTCTGATTCAGTTAAATTATTTATCTCAGCAACTATATTCTCGTGGTGGTATACAAAAACTTTTATCAATACATTGATATCGTAGAAAAGTTTAAGTAATTTTGCTTTTTCAATTTCTTTTTGTTGTTTTTCTGCTTGCTTTAGATTAAAGCAATAGGCGCCCCCAGCACCTGCAAAGGCACCCGCTAAAGTTGATATGAAGTTACTCCAATCTATACACATCTACTTCACCTCAAAACCTATTACTGAAAGATTCTTCTTTATTTCATCTTGAAGTTCATTCGATTTAGCAAACATTTCTGAAAGTTCAGAGGTTAATCGTTTCATTTTATCTTCAAATGGTTCCCCGTCATCTTCCTGATCTTCTATACCAACATATCTTCCAGGAGTTAGGATATAATCTTGTTTTGCGATATCTTCTGTAGAAACAACAGCACAGAAACCTTTTACATCCTCTAAAGTTCCCTCTTGAAAAGCCGTAAAAGTATCAGCTAGTTTATTTATATCATCTTCTGTAAAATCTCTATGCTTTCTATCTACCATATAGCCCATTTTACGAGCGTCTATAAACAGAGTTTTTCCTTTTTGCTTCTTACCCTTTGTGATAAACCATAGAGTTACTGGTATTGTTACACTATAAAAAAGTTGTGTCGGCAAAGCAACAATACCTTCTATCAAATCATCTTCTATAATGCGTTTTCTTATCTCACCTTCACCGCTTGTTTGACTTGATAATGCACCATTAGCCAAAACCAATCCAATCTTTCCATTCGGTGCTAAATGGTGTATCATGTGCTGGATCCATGCAAAGTTAGCATTCCCTGCTGGTGGTATGCCATACTTCCAGCGAACATCATCTTGTAACTTATCTTGCCCCCAGTTTGAAAGATTGAATGGAGGGTTAGCCATAATGAAATCAGCTTTCAATGTTGGGTGAAGATCATTAAAGAAAGTATCAGCATGGCTCGGTCCAAAATTAGCATCAATACCACGAATAGCCATGTTCATTTTTGCCATTTTCCAAGTATCAGCATTGGATTCCTGACCGTAAACAGAAATTCTATCTCTGTTTCCACTATGCGCCTGCAAGAATTTTACAGACTGAACAAACATACCTCCTGAACCACAACAAGGGTCGTAAACCCTACAATTATCAAATGGTTTCAAAATAGAAACTAGAGTTTTAACTATGCTTGACGGAGTATAAAATTCACCGCCCTTTGTTCCTTCATAAGCAGCAAACTGTGCTATACAGTATTCATAAGTTCTGCCCAGCAAGTCCTTGCTTTCTTCTGTATCGTCCATTTTTACATTATTAGTGAACAAGTCCACAACTTCACCTAAAACTCTTTTATCTAAATCAGGCGAGCCATAATTTTTAGGTAAAACACCTTTAAGAGATTTATTTTCTCTTTCAATAGCAAGCATGGCTTCGTCAATGACTTTGCCAATCTCAGGAGTATGAGCAGATTCAGAAATCTTGTTCCACCTTGCTTCTTCTGGCACAAAGAAAATGTTTTCTGCCAAATATGCAATCGGATCGTTTTCAAAACCATCACCCTCTGCCAAAAGTTCTTGATATCTTTTATCGAAAACACTTGAAATATATCTAAGGAAAATCAACCCTACAATAACTTTTCTGTATTCGGCTGCAGGAATATGTCCCCAAAGTACACATGCAGCATCCCACAATTGCTTTTCAAAACCGATATTAGCATTATTTTTCTCTGCCATTTTTAACTCCTTAGATAAAATCCCTGGATTTATTCTAGCATGAAATAAGCTTATATTGTAGGATTTGTTTAAGCATTAAATAAAAGCAAAACTTGCATTTTGAATTGTTTTAAAAATTTAGTACTAAATAAGCAGTTTAGGCTTGGGGGATTTTGGTGCTAACATTTTTTCTGACTTAGGATTTTCATCTTACAAAGTATAGAACTAAGTTCAGGGGTTGAGTTGGATTTTAATGTTTGTATAGCGGAGATCTCGGAGTCGGTAAATTCTACTATCTCCTTCATAGAATAGTTTATAAATCCCCAGCGTTTGATTTTTGAGCCTTCATTAACTACATCAACCTGCGGAAATGCATCTCTTATTGCTGATATCATTCTTTGAGCTGTGCGGACGCAAACGTTAAATTCTACACAAATATCTTTAATACAGATACCTCTTGGTTCTGCAAGTAACATATGCAATAATTGCATGAAATCGGTCATTCTTGAATATCTAATAGTATCACTCATTTTTCACCTATAAATTCTCTTTATACATTTTTACTAATTTATAGAAAGAAGTTGGCTTTAGTTTTAGTTCTGCCATAGCTTTTCTTGCTGTAATCAAACCATTTTGCCATACTTCATAAATATTTTTCCAATCCTCAGGATATTTTATCTTTGGTCTGCCTAAGTGTTTACCTTTTTCTTTTGCAATCTTAATTCCTTCTGCTTGTCTTTGTTTGATAAAAGCTCTTTCCTGTTCTGCTACATAACTCAACAGTTGCAAGACGATATCAGAAATTACTTCGCCGATAAGCCCATCTGTCTTTGTAGTATCAAGGATTGGCATATCAATTACTCTAATGTGAGCTTTTATGTCTTTTACTATCTCACGCCATTCTTCACAAATTTGTTTGTAGTTTCTGCCAAGACGGTCAATAGACTTGATTACAAGGATATCTCCTTCTCTAAGTTGAACCTTTAGAGCTTGATACTGCGGACGGTCAAAATTTTTACCTGAGCACTTATCAACAAAAATATCTCTTTCGTTAATTCCCATATCCAACATAGCTTCAAGCTGTCTGTCTTCGTTTTGATCGGTCGTGGATACTCTACAGTATCCAAAAGTTTTTATGTTCGTATTAGCCAAGATTGTCTCCATACTTGAGTTTTAGTCTTTTTATTGCTTACTGTCTTGACACTCTCGCATTAAACGGATATCGCTCACGCTTTCATCCTCTGCTCGAGTGTCGCTCTCAAGTATAACGCGCTATTCGTAAAACTCAAGTCTCTTTGTGAACATTCGCAAAATTTTGTAGCAAAACTTTACGAACAGTTTTGGGGGTAAAAATTTAATGTTCTTAAAGGTACGCTTTTACGAAGAATGATTTGCGGATTTTCTTTAGATTTTTTAATTAAAATAAAGGAGGGCTTATGGAATTAGAATTAATCTATGCTGAAATTCAGTATGAAAATGCACGATATGACATGGAGTTACACCGATTGGATTTTTGTAAACTAAAAGAAAAATTCCAACACGTACAGAAACTCCAAAAACTTGAACAGCGGAAGAAAGAGATACTAAAAGAGCAGCTATCCAAATCTGATAAATTATTTTCCTATAAGCCTTTAGAAATTAGTGATTGTAAATGTAATAGGTAATTATCTCAAACGATACATTTCTATTTCAGCTTGTTCTCCTTCTCCTACAACATGCCTGTCTGCATCGTAATCAACATAAACTTCTTGTTCACCCGAGTTTCCGATAATCTCCATTGTGTGCGTAGATTTATCGTAAATATCCATGTTCAGCTTATGTCTATTTGGTCCAGCGAAGATTGGTAAATCTGGTTGTCCTATTTCGGCACAGAGCTTTTTAGCATAATCGACAAATGTATCTCTAATCTTATCGTTGTTTTGATATTTAGTTTTTAGCTCAATATTATCAAGGACAAGAGCTGGTTTACCATCAACGTATGCGAGATATATCATTGTATTGCCAACAAAGCTGCCTTTATCAGTAAGTTCTATTGCACCGATACACTTATTCATTATGTATGTAGGAGCAGACCATTCGTTGAAGTTTCTACCTAAAGCCGTACAACATTGAGCATCGTTACCCAAACCCAATGCTTTCTTTATATCATACATATCGGTTTTTCTAACTTCAATTTCTGCCGTTTCACCATCTTTAATACTTGAAGCGTTATCGACTTCTTGTGTTCTCATTTTAATAAGGTGAGTGTACATAGTACCTCTTGCATTATCAATTTGAGGGTCATAGTGTTTTTTCGTCCAAAAATCGTTACTTATAACTTCTTTCTTGATTAACGAAACTATATCGTCCATATCTTCAAAAATGATTGGTTTACCATTTTTATATAAACGATAGTATTCTGTAGAGCCAGCACTAAAGCCATCACCTTCCCAATTATCTTTTTGAGATTTTTCAAACGTAACACCAAGTTGTTCTTTCAAGTGTTTAAAGATGGGTTCGGTAACCTCTTTGGGTAAAGATTGGAAAAGAGCATCATTCAAGTCTTCTTCTAAGTTATGAATAGCTGCTTGTTTAGCTTCTTCTGCGTTAAGTTCAATTTCTACTGTTGTATAAGAGTTTTTATCAACCTTAGTAAACTTTTCATAATCAAAACCAAGTTCTTCAAATATGCGTTTTGTTTCTACGTTTTGTGGCATTTGGTCGATTGCTTGTTCAATCGTTAGATTTTGATTATCTCTTACGATTTCAACAAGAGTTTTCATGTTATCAAAGAATTCATCACTTGATATGAATAATTTTGATATGTATTTACAATGTATCAAATCTAATTTTTGAGATAGAGCTTCATCATACTCAACACCGAGTTTCTGATAAATCTTTTTGTTTACAGCCTCATTCCAAATAGCATCATTCTCTGGAGTAGAAGGTTTAATCATATTAATAAAATCTGTTATTTCTTCTTCTGTAGAGATTTCTGCTAATGCTGAAAGCACACGAAGTTTTGTAACAACTTCTTGTGGTTCAAGACCAGAGTTTTGAAGTAAAAATTCTTTTAATTCTTTCTGCTTGTTACTTATGTCTTTCATTATTTCTTTTACTTGAGCAGCATTTTCACCTTGATAGTATATAGACTGAGCTTGACTACCAAGAGTTTTTGATTGTTTTTGAAGTTCTTTTACTTGTTGTTTTACTTCTGGTGTTTCAGCGTTTTCTCCCTGTTTTAATTGCTTAATCTGCTCATCGATTTGAGCCTTTTGAGCTTGCAACTCTTTTATACGAGCCAGATTATCAGCTCCGACTACTTCATTGAGCTTTTTCTTTAGTCCTGTAATCTCATTATTAAGTTCTTGGTATCTTTGGCTTGATTGAGGATTTATTTTTTGTCGTAACAGTTCTTTGTTACCTTCGGATAGAAGTTGTCTATCAAGATTTGCTACTTCTATCATAAATTCTCCAAACTCTTCTAACATAAGAGGAAATGCTGCTTCGGTGTTGCCTAAACCAATCAAATCTATCGTGTAAACTGCATCACGTCTGGTCGTAGTGCCTTCAATTTCACCATCTGTAATATCTTCAAGTCCAGATTTTAACAAATCTTTGTTCGCAAGTGCATCTTGAATTAATTGTTTATGCAATTCTAAGATATTATCATTTTTTGCCCTTGCATATGATTCTATCATTTCGATACGATTTATTGCTGGTATAGATTTTACATCTTCGTTATTCAGTAATCCACGTTTTATAATATTATCCCAGCAATCAGCAGAATAATTAACTAAGTCTGGGTATTTATCAAGTAATCCCTCTTTTAAAGCATTTATAATAGTATCTTCATAACCTATTTTTAGATTTGATATAAGTCGCTTTATAAGCAAAGGTGGACAATTTAGTGAGGTATCTGTACATAGTCTTATAGCAAATTTAGCTTTATCTTTATTGCTAGACTCATATTGGCTACTATTATCGTCTTCTCCTATTTCAAATCCATCTAACCATGAATTTTCATCAGATTTTATAGCTTGTAAAACGTCTGAAATTAGATATTTAGGGAATTTATCATTAGTAATTAACACTTTTGCAAGTTCTATATTATTATCATTTATATAGTCAATTACATTCATTACAACATCAAACTCTGTTTCTTGATGGGGGTTTAGTTTGTGTTCTATGTAACCCATTATTTTAGTCTTAACATTTGTTCCGTCTAAAGTAGATAGGAAGCTTCTATTGTTTGATAAAGACGATAAAATATTATTATCTATCAAGAATTGAGCAAATTCTATTTTTGTATTTCGAGCTTTTCTTGAATTCATACTATTTGTAATTTTATTTAAAAGAGTTTGAAATCTTGAACTGTCTATTCTTTTATTTTTATTTTTTAAGTAGAACAGAATACTTGAAGGGTCAATATATGGATTAGAATTTTCGCAAGCGAATTCTACTATTTTAGAAAAATCAATAGGACTTTTTTCATCTATCTCTTTTAGCTTATTAATAGCAATAACTGCTTGTTCACTCAAATCATATTCTATATCTAAATCTATTCCTTGGCTTTTAGCTTTTTCTTTGAGGAATTTTATTTTTTCTATTACTTCATCAACATTTTCAAAAGGTTCAGCATCTGTAGAGTGACCTAACATATTATACTGATTCCATAGTTCTGCTTTTTCCATTTTTATTGCAATATCCAATTGTTCTTTTGTTGGGAATACTGCTTTTTTACCAGTTAAATCAGAATTATTCCTAAACACTCTTTCTAAATCAAACTTTTCACCTGTTGTTTCATAGTATTGTTGTGCTATTCGATAGAGTTCTGGCATATTGTAATTTACTAAACTTTCAATTGTACCTTCATCAACTACTGCTACTTCTTTAAGTTTGTCTATATTTTGGATATTCATATATTGGACAAATGGTGCTACATCTTCATCTAAGTAGTTTTCTGGGTGATTTAAAGCATTTACAAGTGCAGAAGTTGAAGCTCCAAATTCTTCTGGAGCATACTTTTTCATCAATTGTAAACAACTCAAAGCTATTGATAATGCTGGATTTTCTAAATTTACCTGTGCTATATCTTCTTTTGACAATCCAAGTTCTTTCAGAGCATTAATAGTTTCCTCTCTTGTTAAATGTGCTTCTTGAATAGGTGATGTTGCATTTTGTGTAGTTGGACGAACAGTATTATCATCTGTTGGAGCTTGTAAATTAACAACAGTACCATCTACAGTTTCACGACCTTGCGTATCATCTACAGTTGTATTTTCATTTGTTTCATCTGTCTTAGTTTCCGTTTTAAGTATTCCGTTATAAACCATAGAAACACGCTCCATAATTGCAGTAGCGAGCTTGTTTATATCTTCAAATTTACCTAAAGGTATTCCTTCATAATCTACTGTATAAACTGATTTAAAGCCTTTACCATCTGATGATGGAATTTTAATTTCTTTTATTTCCCAATTCTTTACACCAGATTTATCTATAGCAACTTCCCATTTTGTTTTTTCAATAGCAGTATGAGCTTTCGCACCAAGCATATACTCTATAAATCCGTTCATTATTTTTAATTTACCAAGCATTTCGCCTTGTTCTTTAACTGCATCAAGAGGATTTGCCCCTTCGGTTGCAATTTCTAATCCTGTAAACAATCCTACATCAGTTGCAAAGCCAGCTCCTTTGGCGAATAAAGAATTACTACCCTTCATAAAGTTTGCCAGCAATTTTTCACCGCTTATTGTAGTTGTTTGTACTGCTCCTTGTGTTGTTTTTGTACCACCTTCAAGCAATCTTCCAGTTAAACCAATTTGTCCGATTCTTTGAGAAACAGCTTGAGCAATTGGTGAACCGATATAAGCACCAAAATAAATATACTTTGCAGCTCCTTTTGTACTATCCCATACTTCGTTCCATTGAACACCATCACGATTATCTGTTACTTGTCCAAGTAATGTTAAGCCAAAATCACTTGCAAGAGTACCTGTTGTCATAGCAAACTTAATGCCCTGTTGTACGGCAGTCTGTCCATATTTAGCAACAAGACCTCTTATAAAGTTTGCAGTAGCACCTGTTACTTCGGCACTACCAGCAGCAGCACCCATAGCTTGTGTCATAATAGGACTCTTTGTAATTAAAATTGATATAATTGTAACGGCTGCTATTTTTACCATACCACCAGTAGCTTTGGCATCCATTACTTTATCTGCGAGTTCATCTGGCACAAAATCCGTACCATACATTTCTTTATACTCAGCTTTATATTTTTCTTGCAGTTCTTCATAAGTATAATCACCATCATTACCATTAACTGACACATCAACTTCAAGAGAACCTGTACTACTTTCTTCTACACTAACACTTCTTCTGATTAAACAATCTCCCAGTTGAGCTTGTGTTTCTTCTAACAACTCTTTTATCTTTTCTTGAGTTGCATCTGGATTTCCGATTGTGCCGTTGAGAACCATATCAGCAGCTTCTTGGTCATTTTTGAAATAAGCTAATAGCAAGTTATTTGCATTAACAATATGAGAAGCTGGATTTAAACCTTCATTTTGAGCTGGAGCATTTACCAGAGCTTGTTGTTCAGACCAATACATTCTTATTTCAGACATAGCTTTTTTAAGAATATCAACTCTTTGTTTTAAAATAGTTGCACTTTGGTATTGTTCAGCTAAATTTTTAAATTGCAATGTTTTTTCAAGATTATATTTGTTACCTGTATTAGTTGTATAATCCGTTTCAAAATTTCTAAAATACATTTCTTTATGATTATTCATAACCCCTAAATTACCTTTTGCAGCAAGTGCCTTATTGTAATTAGGTTCAAATTTTGAAACAAGCTCATAAAAGTTTTGGTAATCTTGTTGTGAACCTTCACCAAAATATTTATTATACACATTCTTACAAGAATTCCATAACTCACCTGCTCCAGCATTGATAGCTGCTCCAATATCGTCTAAAATATTCATACTATCCAATGCTTCTTGAGTTCCAACATGTGTGTCAATGAAATGTTGAAGTAGAAATTCTCTGACATCAACATCAAATTTTGCTCTGTCAGATAATTCTAACTCTTCTTTTGGAGATTCTGTTGTAGTTGTAGAAACTTTTATGTTTTGAATTTGAAAATTATTTTGTAATTTATCTTGATACTCTGGTTGTTTGGCATTTTTAATAGATTTAACTTTTACGAGAGCTTGCTGATATTGTTCTTTTGAAACTTCTCGTTTTTGTCCGTTTAGCTCTACAAAGTAATGTGTTTGTATAACTTTCTTTTCTGTCTTTTTAAACTTATAAGCTCCGTCTGGGTAATATGAAATCGTTTCTACGGAACCATCTTTATATTCTGTACGGATTTCTTTACCGCCATCTGGTGTCGGTGTTTCTTTAGAAGAAACAATATCCTCGCTCGCTTTGGAGATTGACTTAACAAATCCTTGAAAGTCAACATCTTTAATATTTGTTTGTTCTGCAAAAATACTTCTTATTTGAGCATTTTCTTGAAAATCTAGAACGTTATCACTTCCAGCAAATTTACCTAATCCTTTAAAAATATTATCAAGTTCAATTCTCTCTAACATACCATCACTATTTTCATCATAAACATCAAAAAGGTTATGATACTTTTTATCAACCTGTTCTTTACGAATACCATGTTGAGTATCATTTAGTTTTTCTTTATTTCCATTATTAAATTGTAGCCAAAACTCTGAAAAACCCATTATTTTTAAATCCAATCCTATTATCTTGCTAATTGTAATCTGGTTGTGACGTCAAAATTTTAAACCATCTTACACCATGTGTTTACGGCACTTTCTGTCAAAAACTTTAATAATTTTATAAAAATTGTTACAATTTGAAGAAAATTGTTACATTGCATATATCAAAGTATATATTTTTCTCCAAATTTTTATATTAAATAAAGAGGAGAAAAATTATGTTACTTGCAGAATACGAAATTATTGACGGATTGGCAGAAGAATCAGAACAAGAATTGTTAGAGGTAGCGAAAAGTCTTGCAAAACAGACAAAATATGTTGTTATAGAATGTGTATCAGACCTCTACGACTTATCTTACGGAATAACTAACATAAAATCCGTAATGAATGTTTTAGATACGGATGAAACAGGAAATATTCATTCAAAGCTAGCTTTAGTTATGGGAGAGGATTTAGGAGTGAATCATTTAAAGATTAATGTAAAATTTTATGATAAAGAACCAAATTTCACTGATAATATTTATAACTAAATAGAATATTAATTCCCTAATAAATAAGTACTGATATTTTCAATTACATATAGAGGTATATCATACAATCCGTTTTCATTTATTTTGTAATCTGATAATGATGTTCTTATAGCTTTTTGCGGAGAATAATCTTTAATATATTGTTGTAAACTTTTTGCTTTCAAATTAGTTGTTGCTTTGACTTCAATAGGAACTACATTGTCTTCAATTTGTGTAACAAAATCAACTTCTGCTACATAAGATTTGCTTGTCCAGTAATGAATATCCGATAAATGTATTTTTAGCTGCTGTAATACATATTGTTCTGTTAAAGAACCTTTAAACTCCGTAAAAATTCTATTATCTTCCAAAATTGCTTTTGCAGGTAGTTTTGACAGAGCACATAAAATTCCTACATCAAGAACATACAATTTAAACACATTAATATCTTCATATGATTTTATAGGCAAATTTGGTTTAGAAATCCTTGTAACTTTATAAACAAGACCACTATCTCTCAGCCAAGCAAGTGCTATTTCAAATTCCTTTGCCCTCGCTCCATTTTTTATTGCATTGTATATAAATTTTTTATTTTCTTTTGCAAGCTGAGATGATATAGAATCCCATACCATTTTAATTCGTTCTGCGGTATTAGAATCAGTGTGTTTTGAAAAATCACTGTTGTATGAGGATATTATTTCTTCTTGTATTTTTCTGACCTCATTAAAATCTCTGTTTTCAACAAATGCCTGAACAACCTCGGGCATTCCTCCAACAAAATAGTAGTATCTTAGATAATTAATGAGTTTTGACGAAAATGTACTTATTGTATCAAATTTATTTTCATTTATCGCTTCTACCAATAATTCTTCACCATTAGCATTTAGAAATTCCTTAAAACTCATTGGATAGAGTGTCATAAAATTAACTTTACCAACTGGAAATCCTGTCCCGTTATGATGTGATAATCCTAAAAGACTTCCTGCAACAATGATATGTAATTCTGGCATTTTTTCTTGAAAATATTTAAGAGAAGTTATTGCATCAGGACATTCTTGAATCTCATCAAATATAATCAATGTGTCATCAGCCGTAACTTTAGTTTGAGCTTCAATCTCAATTTTAGTCAAGAGTTCTTTAACATTTGTATAATCAGTAAAAGCTTTCTGTAAATTTTCATTACGGTCAAATGTAACATAAGCAGTTTTTTTGTAATGTGTTTTGCCAAATTCCTGCATCAACCATGTTTTACCGACCTGCCTTGCTCCTTGTAAAATTAGCGGTTTTCTGCGTTTACTATTTTTCCATTCGATAAGTTGATTTATAGCTTCCCTTTTCATTTTATAGCCTTCGCATTTTTTCTAACGAATTACATGGTACATTATACATTTTTTCCAACGAAAGTCAATCACTAAGTTACATTTTTTCTAACGAAAGGTCAACGTAAATAGTTAAAGGAATTAATTTTTATTTAATGGCTTAAAACCCTATTGTATTTTTCTTCAGTTCAGGGATTTTCTTCAAATCAACTTCTTCTTGTAACATTTTAGAAATAGTTTTAAAATCCGTAATGTTCAGATATTCACACTTTTTCGCTACATTAGCACAATCACCACAGCAAAGTCCTTTGATATAATAATCTGTATCAATATTAAAGAAGTGCTTAAATGCAAGTTTTACCTGTTCTTTTGTCATGTAATCCATACGAATTTTGAATGTGAACCTGCGTAAACTTGCTTGATCAAGCGTGTCCATAAGATTTGTTGTAGCCACAAAGGGAATCTTTGTGTTTTCTAATTCAACAAGCAGTTGATTCACCTGTGAAATTTCGTATTGCCTATAAGCATTTGTTCTATCCTGAAGGAATGTATCTGCTTCGTCTAATATAAGCATAGAATTTGATTCAGCACATTCTCGAAATAAATTCGATAGATTTTTCTCACACTCGCCTACATAACACGATTGAATATCGCTTGCTTTCTTAATTACAGCCTTAATACCGAGTTTTTCAGCTAGGTGCAAAGCATATCTGCTTTTTCCAGCACCACTTATTCCATGTAAGCATAGTGAAAAATTCATTTTACCTGATTGTTTAATCTTTTCGGTTAAATCTTCCATGTCCATATTGGCATTTACTAAACGTATATCATAATTTCCAAGCGAAGTTTCTTCCTTCTTTTCTTCTTTTACGTCACGTTTCTTGTGAACAACTTTAGCTACAGATTCGATAAAATCCTCAAAATCGTTTTCGTTTCCATCAATCATTTTTGTCGTTTCAACGGCATTTGCAATGATACTTGGTGAAACATCATAATTTTTACTAAGTTCTTTAATCTTTGTTTTAGAAACTTTAAGCTTATTTTTCCGTACAACTTTGTTCCAAATATTTAAACGTGCAGTTTCATCTAATTCATTAAACTCTACTGCATAAGTCATTCTTCGTAAGAACGCAGGGTCTACTTGAGATATGTTGTTTGTTGTGTATATTACAGGACAACCAACATTTTCCAATAACTTATTTAAGTACCCTTTGCTTGCGGTACCATTATCAGACCAACCACGGTTCAGTATATCTTCCGCTTCATCAAAAAGGATACATGCATTACCTGTTTTTGAAAGAATCTGTTGCTTTGAGTTTAAATCAGCTAATCTTTCTTCACGCTTTGCTTCATTACCGTTTTTGTTTTCGGTAATAACTGTATAAACAGGAATTTTGCAGATGTTTGGTATAAGCTTGCTGAGCTCTGTTTTCCCTGTCCCACAGTCTCCATAAAGTAATATATTTACTCCTTTTGCTTTCTTTTCGACTGCGGATTTTAGTATACTAATTACCTTATTTGTTTCCTTTTCCATGTGTGAATAATCTTTTAATGTTAACGTAGATTTTTCAGGTTTACCCAAAAGAGTATCAACCATTTTCTTTGGCGTATTGCAGCTTTCATCGTCAAATACTTTTATCAAATCATCATTAATTGAAGGACTGTATGATTTGCTTGAAATTAATTTACTAAGAAAAAGGTTGTTTACTATTCTATCTTTTTCACCACAGCGGACCTTTAGGTAAACTTTCGCAAACTTATCAAATCCTCCGCCATTTATAGCACTATTTAAGTCAGAAAATAAATGATTAACCTCCTGCAAAACAAGGTATGTAAAAGCCTGATACTCTTTGTCATTCATTTTATAAATGTCTTTAATAAGCAAAAGTTTCTCTTCAAACTTAGTTTTACAGACAGAAATTTTTGCCTTGGCTTTTGCTATTGCTGATTTTAGACTTTTTATTAAATCGTTCTGCTGAGTCCTTGTTGCAGTAAGTACAACTCCGTCTTCGTCAAATTTAAAATTGTTTTTATTTACATTAAAATGAAAAATAAAGGTATCTAACACTTCATCAAATTCGTACCCTTTTAAATTCATGTTGGGAGCCAATTTGAATAAATAATCCAAATACATACGCTTTTCAAAGTTATTCATTTCTTCCACCCCTATTTTTTATACTATTTTCATGTAGGATAATGTCGTCTCTTAATGTTCCAATATCTTCAATTGTTTCGTTGCAAATATAATCTGAATAATAATCAAATATCTTCATTCCGAAAATCTTTAAAGTGTTGTGAGTTGTTTCAACTGTTTTAGCCATTATTTAACCTATATTGATTGCTTACAACTCAAGTATAACGGGGATATATGACCATACAGGTCTCGAATAAAAGAAATTAATAAAATTTCTTTAAAAAAGTTACGCTAATTTTAAGACGACCCACAGCCCTCAGACGAAGACCATTTTGAAGGATAGAGTCCACAATGCCGATTTTCCATTTTCTCTCAAGCTTCAGGCGACAAACTAGCTCTAAATTAATTAAATTTTGAATTCTTTAAAAAAGCTACCGATTTTCTACTTTTGCTTAGCTCTTCGTTTCTTAAAGAATAGTTGGATAAACTGCCGAGTTTTATTCTCAAAAGCGTATAGTTTTGCATGGTAAAGTTATAAGTTTAGACTTCAAAACCTTAAAGTTTAAAAAGTAAAAAATTTTCTTCCGTAAATGTAATTTTTCTAGAAAAAATTTAATCTTTTATTTCAGAAAGTTCCCAATTTACCCCTTCATTTACCCCGTTGTTTACCCCTTTATCATTTTTTATCGGAAGATTAAATGTGTAATCTGTTTGCGGAGCAAGAGTTTTAACTTCATCATCTACATCTTCTATAACATTACCCTTTTTATCCAATACATTTATAACCACTTCTAAATCATTAATCGGCTTGTCGGTTTTATTTCTAAGAGTAATCGCTACATTCTTTGTTTTTACAGAATTGTTTTCGGAAAAGCTTTCTCTAATTTCAGTAATTGCAACTCTATTTAAGATTTCAGGATTTTTATTTACAAAATTTTGCACCCTTGAATCATTAACAAGTCCTGTACTAGAGTAAACACTGCTCATTTCTTCTCTTACAATAGTTCTGTATGTTTGAGGTTTATTCATTTTGTTATAAACAAATGAGCCAATACCTAACAATAGCAAAATAGATAGCAAAGTTATCCATAATGCTTTCGGACTTTTATTTCCGCTTTCGGCATTTACAACTGTTCCATTATTTACCCCTACCTCTGCAAAGTCAGATTCTTCAAGGATGTAAGCATTAACTATTTCTCCGTAGTAAACTGTATGATAATCTTTGTTTGCCATAGGATTATCAGAGGGAACATCCTGAGGATAACAAGAGTCTTTAATCTCTTGCGGTATATTATCAATGTTTTGTTCTTGGCTGTATATTACTTTACATTCTAATGTCAAGGGCAGTTCCTTAATTGCAGGAGATTTAACTTCTTTACCTTCTAATAAACTCAAGTTCATATCAGATAATTTATCAATCTCACGCCCTGAACGAGAGCCAATATATCCGATAGCTTTGGCAACTTCAGGAGTTCTTTCAAGCGGAACAGAAACTGTAAACTCTTTTGTAGCTTCAATTTGTTCATGGGTAAATCTGCCATGTCGGATATAAGTTGTAAAAAACATTTTTCCCCACTCAATACCGATTTGTCCCCAAGCAATAGTCATAGAGTTAGTTTTATCACCATTTTTTGTATTTACTAATATCCCTTTTTTAAGCTCTTCTATAATCGTTGGTAAGTATTCTATAATGTCGATTTGTTTCATATTTTTCCCCTCTTGTTTACCCCTTTACCACTATGATAACATGAATCTATGGATATTTTGGATAGGTTAGCAAGGTCAAATTTTAGGAGTAGGTTTAAGCTACGTACTAAAGAAATTGAATATATAAAGGATAAAGGTATAGAGAAGATAGAATCTCATGCAAGAGATTTTATCAGAGATAGAATTGCTCCTGCGGAACCAGTTAATGATGGAAAGCAAACTCCAATGCGAGGACACCCTGTATTTATCGCTCAACACGCAACTGCAACATGTTGTCGTGGGTGTATAGAAAAATGGCACAAGTTTCCTAAAGGGAAACAACTTTCTGAAGAACAACAAGAATATCTTGTGAATGTAATTATGGAGTGGATAAGCAAACAAATGATTTAAAGATTTTTATTACTTTATTACTTTTTATTACTAAATTATTACTTCTTGAAAATAAGTAAATACAGATATTTTAGATATATTTATCTTAAAAAGTAATTTTATAATATTTAAATACTTAAAATATGTTTTTTAAGTAAAAAAAATAAATGATTAAATAGTAGGATTACAAAATTACCAAAAATATAAAACCACCTCTGAAGTAGTAATAATGACAATAGAGGTGGTAATATAGGTATAATTAAGGTTTACACTTAAAAAGGATTGTTAGGATCAATTTCCTTTTTAGGTGGTTCTTCCTCCGTTAAATCAGAATATTCACTTAATCCAGTAACATTAAAGCATATAGAATAGGCTTTTTTTCCACAGTAATCTACTGCTTTATAATCTCTGTTTCGAGGATGATTTTTGGCATAACGAGTAAACTGGTCATCATCAATCTGTTTTGACCTATCGTAAGCCAAGTATTTGTTAATGATTGAGAGCACAACTCCCTTTTTGAAACAGACCCAAGTTTCTCCTAAAAATTCCGATTTTGTCTGAGTTTGAATTTTGAAATGTTCTCCTTCTACTATCTGACCGACATCAGATAAAGTTTGGATTAAAATCAACACTCTGTCTACAACATTTTTGGTTTCAGAATACTCATCTCCTTGTTTCTGAACATATTTAACAAATTGCTCTTGCAAGCCCTCAACATTCATACCTGCAATTTTCAACAACAATAGAGTCCCCGTATAAGCATATGCCAAATTGTTTATGATTCTGCCCTCTTTGAGTGTTGTTCTATCTTTGATTAGCGTAGTTATCTCATTGTAAATTTTCAGAACTTCATCAAATGGAATTTTCAACAATTCGGGTAAAATTAAAGACAATTCCTTTAACTTCTGGCCGCTGCTTACGTGGTATTTGAACTTTTCCGCAACAAAGCTCTTACCAAAGATTTGAACAACATTAAGCCTATTAAGAACTTCCTGAAGGTTGGGGAGGCTTTCATTTGTTGAATATATAACAGGCGAACAGGTCTGAATATATTCAATGGCTTTTCTGTATGCTTTCATTACAGTTCTCGGGCTTGCAGAATACAACTCTTTGGCAAGAGAAGTAAAATTACTTGCCGTAAGCGTTGTACCTTTCACATCATCAACGCAGATAGCAACACCATTGTAATTAGCACTTAGATATTCATTGCTTTTGGCTGTAGAGCCGCCTGATATCAAAAAGTTTTCAGAAAAACCAAAAAAGGATATTCCTAAATACTGCAAAGTAGATTTACCCGAAGCAGTATTACCATATATTATCATAGTAGGTACCCCGATTTTCTTTGCAAATTTTTCAAAGAAAATCGACATTATCATATGTCCTAAAGTAAACAACGGCAACAGTATGTTCTGATTCCAACATTCCATGAGATTCTCAATTAACTCATGTGCAACTTCTTGTCCTGATTTTTCGCTCTTTAAAAGCATAGGAACGCATTTATTGCTTTCAGCAAGCTTAATAAACTTTCCTGATTCAACTTCAATATACCCTTCAGAATTTGTCCAAACTACACCCAAAGGCGTAGCAAGGGCATTCCCGTATAAGAAAGTTCCCTCCGCAATAATACCTGCATTTTCGTATATTGTTACTTTTGAAGTTACTTTTTGTGCAATCATTTCAGAGAAAAAACATTTGAACACATCGTCTTTCATATTAATAAAAAATTCATGACAACTGTTACTAATCGATTCCTGAAACTTCTTTGCATCCGATTTTGATATTCCTGCAACCTTGATATTGCTCTCTATTTTATTTTGAGCATTCTGCAAAGTTAGCAGGTAATACTTTATCGGCTGCATATTGCTTTTGTTATTGAATACATGAGTGCATTCCTTGACTTCTTTAACAAAAAAATCTGCAACCACGGATACTTTTATCTTCTCTTTCAATACACTAATCATATATGTTTGGTTATGTGCACAAAAGAAAAATTTTTTTCTATAAGGCATTTGATATTCTTCGGCTGAAAAAGAAATATCCATAGAGTCCATCAAAGTGAGATTATTTATGCGATTGCTAAAAGTCTCTAATACTTCACTAATATCCTTTTTCCCAAGGTCAGTAGGTGATTTAACCATTGGTATTAATTTATCTTCTTCCATCACCTATTTTCCTCCTTTCATAAATTGACATTTACAACATATATGAGGAAAACATCCTGATATAAAGGTACAACTATGTCCTCGTCCGAATTTCCTTGCATTATCAATTTTCTTTTGTGTTTCCAGAAAACTATATTTCTCATATGGTTGTGAAAGCTCATGAATCAACTCATCTGAATCCTCAATAGTTGCCAAAACTGATACCATTGAAAACCACTCTGGTTCGCTTAACGTTACCGCATTATCTCTACAATGAGCAAGAAATGCACAGTTTTTAAACATAGCATTAATGTTGATATTTTTATATTTTTTAGGTGGTGCAGAAAAGCATTCATTTTTATATTTTGCCTGTCTGTTATACAAACCTTTATTTATATAATTGACCCAAGGTTCGGGCAATTCAGCAATTACAAAGTTTCCATTGTTATTTATACCATTAATAATTTCATATCGCCTGCCGTTTATAATGGATGGTGCAAACATTATGTAAGCGTTATAACGGATGTCAACATTTTTCGTTAATTTTCCCTTGGGTTCAATAATACCTTTATCGGAAAAAATTAAGTGATAGCCATTTCCTGTTGCTGACGATTGAGTCAATGTATCAGGCAACGGGCAATTTAACTCTTCTTGTAATGCCAATAATTCTTCTGCTGCTTTGGAATCAGGATTGTGATAATCAAGATCAAATGCAATCACGCCTGATTTTGCACAACCAACTGCAATGTTGTAGCCTTTCTTAATTAATCCTTCTACATCTACATTGAAACGAGCATCATTCAACCCGTGCTTTGTTGCAGGAATTTTAGAATTACTAACACAAGCAACAACAGCAAAGTTTTTTAAATTTTTATATAAATCCATTTTTTGTCTCCTTTCTCTTTAAACGGATTTGTCTACAATCTTTACTAAAAACAAAAAAACAAGCCCTAAAGCTTTGTTTTGACTGTTTTAGAACTTGTTTTTTCTATTATTATCTTTTATATACTTGTTTTTTTGCGTGTTGTTTACTTGTTAGAACTCGTTAGAACTTGATTTTCAACAGCTTATTCTGACTTAATGCTTGATTTTGTTTTAATTTGACCCTAATCACTCATGTCTACCACCCCCCTTGATTTATTTCCCTTATATTTCTATTATACTTTAGTTTTTCTTTGAACTTAATTTTTAAACTAAAGTTTAAGAGATTCATGCTCTACTTTTATTATACTTTAGTTTCACCGAATCGAAAAAAGCGATTGACTTTTTATAACTGCGCGATACACTTGAGTCGCTAAAACTCAAGTATATCAACAAAAAAGGCCAATGAAATTTTATGTCAGTTTATTACATAAAAAAATCTAAGAGGTGGTATTATAGTTTCATGTTAAATCATGAACGTTGTCATGGTGCATGCAAGGGGTGCATAACCATATCGGACGCACTTGAATATGAGGCTGATGTAAAGCATGAGCTAAGTCTAATCCAACGGAACAAGCTTTCTATTGCGAATCAAATAACTGTAAGAGAAATGTGTAATATGCTTATGCAGTATTCAAAAGCTAATAACTCTAAACATCAATACGAACAGAACTGGCACAAGGTAAGAGTTTATAAAAAGTTTTTCGGTTTATATACCACTATAAACAGAATTACGCCTGGGAAAATAGAGGAATTTAAGCAATCTTTATTAAACCAAGGTTTAAAAAATTCAACAGTAAATAGGTACTATTCTTCTTTATCCAAAGCTTTTAACTTGGTTATCATAAACTATCAGTTAAATATGTTAAATCCATGCAAATGCGTACAGAAGTTAAAAGAAGATAATCAGATAATAAGATATCTTTCAGAAGATGAAGAGAAACGATTATTTGCTGTACTCCCTGCCCATTTGAAACCTATTATCGTGTGTGCCCTTACTACAGGTTTAAGGCTATCTAACATTCTTAATCTAAAGTGGGAAAGTATCAATTTCGACATAGGTTTTATTGAAATACTCCGTCAAGAAAATAAGGGGCATAAGCGAATACAGATTCCGTTAAGTCAGAAATTCAGAGTAGAATTAGAGAAAATCGGAATTAAGGATTCGGGGTACATTTTTATTAATCCAAAAACAGAACTACCATATAGAGGAATCAGAAAATCATTTAAGACAGCATTAAAGCAAGCAGGTATTGAGAGCTTTCGGTTTCATGATCTCAGGCACACGGTAGGCACTCGTTTGGTTTCAGGTGGGAGTGATTTGCAAACAGTAAAAGAATATTTGGCACACAGTGATTTGAAGACCACACAGAGATACCTTCACCCTGTTAATGAGAATCTGTTAAAAGCCGTTAATATATTAGACAGTTTTTAAATTATTTTCGAACTGTTACACACAGGTTACACAAAAAATTTTATGAGCAAGTCTGAAAGCAAGATTACATGTACAATACTGCATGGTAGCACAGTTGACTTTTGAGCAATCAACAAAATGCTGAAAATCTTGATTAATCCGCTTTTGAGTATCAATTAAACAAGACAATATTGGATTATTTAGTTTCTAACAAGTACCATTCGCTGTTTAACATGCTTGTGTTCGTTTTAATGCCCGTAGGGAGACAATCTCCTTCGTCTTAATCGAGTTAAATCATGAAAAACATAGTTGCAATTTCATAATGTTTTTAATAAAATCTCAATAGGCATTACACAAATATTACACAAAAGTTAATTTTGTAATCCTGAAAAGCAATATGGGTGCGTGGCGCAGTTGGTAGCGCAGTTGACTCTTAATCAATTGGTCGTGGGTTCGAGTCCCACCACACCCACCATTTAAAAGACTTCTTCGGGAGTCTTTTTTTTGTGGGACATCGAACCGCATTTGCTGTTATATTTTAACAGGACATTTTATTTGAACGAATAAAATGATTATTCGGCAAAGTTTAGTGTGTGTTTAGGTTTGGGCGGTCGGAAAAAATCTTTTTATGCGTTCGCAAATGTTCCTAAATGTCACTTTTTCTGCTCCAAAAGTCCGGCAAAAATCCGGAAAAGAAATTTTTCTTCAATAATCATAGCCTGTGTTTCCCCAATTTTACTAAATTGTACGGATAAAACGATTATTTGACATTTGATGGACATTTGGTTACATTTCCAATTTATTTACAGAAAACTTTACCTTTCAGCCATAGGATAAAGGTCGGTAATTTTTGTTCAAAGGTAGGATGCGGAAAAAATAAATTCAAAGACACAAAACAACATAAAGCTCGGAAATGGTGTTCCAATGTGGTTTGAAACGAGTTAATCTGTGTGTACGATGAATGAAACATATATTGATATCAAACGCATAGCAGAAATAAAGGGA
>CACZCH010000012.1 GCA_902779645.1 uncultured bacterium
CCTAATATAATTAAATATTTTAAAACATATTTTTCTCGTAATATTAATATTGATAATTCAGATTTGACAGAAGGTAAAAAATATAAAAAAGAAAAAGGTATTTGGCAGAGCAGATATTGGGCTCATATTATTTTAGATGAAAACGATTTAAACAAACATATTGATTATATTCATTATAATCCAATGAAACATTATAATATTGCACCAAAAGACTGGGAATATTCATCATTTAAAAAATATGTGAATAACAAATTTTATGATATAAATTGGTGTAATTTTGATGACAAATACAAAATTTCAGAGTTAGATTTAGAATAATTAATAATGTTTTTGTCGGGTTAAAACCCGACCTATAATTAAGATAGTCAATATATGTGTTCTTTCTTCTCAAACTGACTGTTATTTTACAACAGTTAGTCCGCTTATCATATAAAATGAGCCACAGATAATATTCAATTTGTCCGGCGTTAAGATAAAGTTATTATCATACTTTTTTGTTGTATATGGGCAGGCTTGTTTAAGTTCCTCAAAAGTACAAGCATCAGGGTAATCAAACTCATTCAAATAAATCTCGTCCCGTTCTCTAAACAAAATTTCCATCATTTTTTTGTAATCTTTTCTGCGAAGTGCGCCAAAAACAAATCTGCGTTCTTGGTTTGGGTAGTAGAAATCCAAATTATCTCTGAGTGCCTGAACTCCGTTAGGGTTATGGCAGGCATCTATTATGAGGTTTTTATCTTCTAGATATTCAAACCGGCATGGGTGATGAACGTTTTTTAATCCTTCAATAATCTGTTCATCGGTTATGTCTTTGAATAAATAATTAATCGCTGTGATAACAAGTGCCAAATTATCAAGCTGGTGTTTGCCTTTTAAAGAAAGTGCATCTGCAAATTTTTCAGGTACAAACGGCGATACAAGTATAAACATAGAATCACATTCATCTGCCTTGTCTCTGATTGGTTCGTATCCCATACTTGTTATAACAGGACAATTAGGTTTAATAATACCTGCTTTTTCATAAGCAATCTCGTCTTTTGTGTTTCCGAGTCTGTCAGTATGGTCTAAATCTATTTGGGTAATAATTGAACAGAGGTTTTCTTTAATAACATTTGTAGCATCTAATCTGCCTCCAAGTCCAGTCTCAATTACGGCAATATCAACACCCTGTTCTTTAAAATACAAAAACATCATAACAGTAAGTATTTCAAACTCGGTTAAATGAACTCCAACAGAGGTAATTTGCTCTACGTATTTGGCAAAATCTTCTTTTGATATACATTTACCCCCAACTTGAATTCTTTCCGTGTATTCCCAAATGTGAGGGCTTGTATAAAGTCCTGTTTTATAACCGGCAGTTCTTAAAATACTTTCAAGCGTTGCGCAGACTGAACCTTTTCCGTTTGTTCCCGCAACATGGATATACTTTAATTCGTCTTGCGGATTACCAAGTTTTTTAAGCGCCAAGCGTATTCTGTCCAGCCCCAAATCGATATAAAAATTATCATTACTTGTTAATATTTCTATTGCTTTCTCATAACTTATCATAGTTTTATCGTATAACAATCTTTTATTAAAATCCATTTTCATTTAAAATAGTTTTATGAAAAAAATATTTTTGTATTTTGTTTTAATTCTTCTTGCGCTTTCAATGATATTGCCGTTTTTTATGATGTTTTTGATATCTTTGAGTGGTGAGGAGAATATTTTTAGCGATTACAGAAATATTAATCTTTCTTTCTGTGCATACAAAAATGTATTCAATTCAATTCCTGTTATAAAATATTTTCTTAACAGCCTGATTGTTGCACTATCTACAACAATCGGTCAGGTTGCAATATCTGCTCTTGCAGGATACGGATTTGCAAGAATGGATTTTAAGGGAAAAGATATTTTATTTTTTGTCTTTATTTTGACAATGATGATTCCGTCGCAAGTTAATATCGTACCACTTTTTTACATTATGAGTAAGCTTGGCTGGATTAATACATATCAAGCGCTTATTGTTCCGGGGCTGTTCGGCGGATTTGGGGTATTTATGATGAGGCAGTATTTTATTAGCTTCTCCAAAGAGCTTGAAGAGGCCTCAAAACTAGACGGGTGCAATATTTGGCAGACATTTTTCAAGGTTGCTCTTCCTTGCGCTATACCTGCTATTGCAACGCTGAGTATTTTTACTTTTGTAACGACTTGGAATAGCTTTATGTGGCCGTTGATTGTCACAAATACGGAAAGCATGCGAACTCTTGCTGTCGGCTTAACTATATTCAAAAGTACATTCAGAGAAGTAACGTTGTGGGGTGAATTAATGGCATGTTCTTGTATCTGTTCAATACCTGTAATTTTGGTATTCATAACAGGGAAAAAATATTTGATTAATAACCCTTTAGATGGTGCTGTGAAGGGATAGAAAATTAAAAGAGCGGGTTGATTAAGTTTAAGTTGGTAAAAGAATAATGGCGGTTTTGCATTTGCAAAACCGCCATTTATATATGAAATTATTAAATATTATAGAGATTCTCTGTATATTGCAGAAACAGCTTCTCTTGTTGCTTTAGTAGGAGCAATGCTCAATAATCCGTCAAGAGAGGGTGTGGTGAAAGCAAGTTCTGTTAATTTTTCTACATCAGCTTCTGTGAAACCTTCGTCAGTTAATTTGTTTGGTACATCAACTGATTTTAGCCATTCATAAACGCCTTGAGCTGTTTTTTCAGCACTTGATGTGTCTTTCACAATCGGTTCTAAGATGTATGAAAGAGTTTCAGATTTAGCTGAATAAATATTTCTTATAACAGCAGGAAGCAATATAGCTAAGCCTAAGCCGTGAGAAAAATCAGGTTTCATCGCACTTAGCGGGTGTTCAAGTGCGTGAGTGTAGTGCAGCAGTCCGTTATCAAAGCATACACCTGCAATCATTGCTGCGTAGCATAAATAGTATCTTGCTTCTTTGTCTGTGGGGTTTGAGATAGCTTTTGGCAAATATTTACCAACCAATTCTATTGTTTCTCTTGCAAGTGTAACAGCGTAAGGAGATGCAACCACAGAAGTTGCAGCTTCAACAACGTGGTTAACTGCGTCAATAGAAACGTATCTTGTTTGTTTTGGTGATAAACCTAGCATTAAATCAGGGTCATCAATTGCAAACTCAGGATATATGCAATCATATGCAATAGCAGGTTTGTAATTCTTTTCTAAAATTGTTGCTACTGCAAATCTGTTTGTTTCACTTCCTGTACCGTGTGTAAGGTTTATTGCTACAATCGGAGCTGCTTCTGTCGGGGTGAATTTGAATTCATATAAATTGCTTCCTGTTTCGTTTGGATATTTCAGAAGAATTGCAACAGATTTACCTGCATCAGTCGGAGAACCTCCGCCAATAGTAATTACTGCTTTTGCTCCAAATTCGCGAGCCATTTTTGCTGCCTCATCAATAGCTTCCGTTGTCGGATTTGGTGTAACTTTGTCGTAATTTATATATCCGATATTGTTTTCTTTTAAAGCTTTTTCTACGACAGCCCAAGCACCTGTTGATTTGTATGCATTTCTTCCTGACATAACAACAACTTTGTCAATTCCGCGCTCAGCGTATGTTTTGGCAATATCATTTATCTTTTGAATAGCACCGCAGCCGAAATATACGGTTGTTCTTGTTCTAATCTCTTTAACTTCATTAATATTTAATTCTTTTTCCCAATTTAACATATAAACTCTCCTTTTAGTGTTTTCCTTATATTTTCTCAATATCTTTACTTGTATTAGCCAAGTTATCAATGAGCTTTTTAGCTGTTTTTTGGTTATTAATTGTTGCGTTACCGCCAATGCATCCGCCTTCACAGCACATAACTTCGATTAAGTTACAACCTCCTTCACATTCTCCTGATGTAGCAAATTTTTTGAGCTGTCTGATTGAATCTTTGTTCAAACCGTTTATTACCAGAGGTTTCACTGCTTTCTCGTCAGGCAGAGCTGCTTTAACGGATTCCGCTACACCGCCTGTGAACCCGAAGTTACGTCCCTGTTTAGATGATTCAACTACGTATTTTGTTTCATCAAGTTCTGTAATTTGGATTTTTTGTGCAACGAATAGTGCGCCGAGTTCTTCGTAGTTCATAACATAGTCTACGTTAGGATTTTCAAAGCTTTCTGCACGTTTTGCAACGCACGGGCTTATGAATACCGTAACTGCGTCAGGGTATTCTTTTTTAACTATTTCTGCCGTGTAGTACATAGGAGTTTTTGTATCTGATACGTATGGTTTAATCTCAGGCAAATGTTTTTTTATTAGTTGATTATATCCTGCACAGCAAGATGTTGTCATAAAGTTATGTACTTTTTCGTTGTCTTTCTCGCTTGTTTGCTCTTCTTCGCCGTAACCGCCTTCGTTGACCCAAGCATTAAGCCATTCGGCATTCTTTTCGTTTACCCCTTCCATTCTTTCCAAGAATTCTTTTGCTTCTGTTTTTGCGGTAATATCAGCGCCTTGAGCAACTTCGTATACATCGTCAAAACCGGACTTTATAATAGCGGTTTTAAGCTGATAAATATTCCCTGGAAATTGACCTGCAATAGACGGTGCAATCATTGCGATAACTTTTTTATCGGATTTCATTGCTTTAAGTATATCTACAATTTGGCTTCTTTCGTGAACAGCGCCAAACGGGCAGGCTGCAGTGCATCTTCCGCAATTTATACATTTATCGTAATCGATGCTTGCAAACCCTGTTTCGTCTTTTTTGATTGCGCCTACGGGACAGGAATCTTCGCAAGGAACAGTAATTTTTACAATAGCGTTATATGGGCAGGCATTAACGCACATTTTGCACTTTTTACATTTACTGTCATCTATAACAGAACGTCCGTTCACAATAGATATTGCACCAAACTTACAAGCTGTTTGGCAAGGTCTTGCTACACAACCCTGGCAAAGGTCCGTTACATAGATTCTGTTTGTTTTACATCCTTTACAAGCGGCTTGTAATACGGTTAAGTTCTTATCGCTGATTTCTGTTCTTTCAAGAGCCTTTTTAGCGTAAGTGCCGAGAGAAACAGTTTCATCATCTTCTTCTATCGGGAAACCCAAGCCTGCGATGGTTCTGTCTTTAATAATTGCACGTTCTTTATAGACACAGCATCTATAAGGTACTTCCATACCTTTCGGACGCATAGCGTAAGGTATAAGACGAGTTTGTTCCTCAAAATCGTCTGACAAAAATGCTTTTATTATTCTGACTAATATTTCTTTTTTTATGTGTATTGCTTGTCCTGCCATTATTTTTCCTAACTTATTTATATTATATCTTATTTATAACCTTCTTAAGTGTTTAAACAGCTAATTCTCATTTATCCCTAGCTTAATTTTTTATCAATTGCTTCTAATACTTTTTCTACTGTTGCTTCGGAAACAACTTCATCGTCAACTTTTACATAAGGAGCTTTTGAGTATTCCCAGTTAATAGAGCAAAGCCCCAAGCAGTTGCTTCCTGCAATTTCAACTTTATCCCCGTATCTTTGAGGAATAATGTCATTTAATTCTTGTAAATTGCTTCCGCCCATAACGAAACAAGTTGTACCCAAACATACTTTTACTTCTACTTTTTTCATACTAAACTCCTTTATACAAATTGTACATTAACCTTTTTTAAATATTTTTCTTCTAACACACTTGCCATTTGTTTTATTATATTCTTTCTAATCTCAATTTCAATAGGTAAATTTGGATCATAATGAGCCTTATTCATTTGCGCTCCGACAAGAAAATGAATAACATCGCTGTCCAGCAAAAAATCCATAAGAATTTTAGCGGAATTTTCTTCTGTTTTTCCTGTTTCCAAATATTCGAGCGTCTTAGTTAATGTTAAAATACCTTCAGTCACTAAGTCAACCCCCTTCATTTCAGAAAGTCCGGGGAGCTTTCCTGAATTAGGCGAAAGCTTTGCTATGACTGGGATATTTAATTCCCTAGAAATGATATTTGCTGTTGTACCGCCTGATATTGCTTTTTTACCTTTAAATTCCATAAAGAATTTTGCATAATAGCTGTCTTTTTCCTGATGGTATGGAGGGCCTGTAAAAATTAAAGATTCTCTCGGGTCTCTGCAATACAAAGATACAATCGATGTGTCGTCTTTGAGTTCTCTATTTGGTGCAATAAGTCTTATTTGATTAACAAGATAAGTACTTAATTTTTGAGAAGAAATTTCAGGTTCTTGTTCAAGCTTATTTAAGATAATTTTAATAAGACCGTCTCTTTCTAAGCCCAAAGGATACTGTTTTGTACCCATTGCGACCTGAGTTGCCCCGTCTGAACAGAATATAATTCTGTCGTATTTTTCAAGCTGAATATTGTAAACTTTCATCTTCCGATTTTTGAAATCTTTTGATTGAATAGTTTGAAATTCCGGTTTTAAAATTTCTCCATCCCTTATCCATATAAAATCAGGATTTCCTTCTTCGACAATTTTTGCTTTTCCGTTTTCATAGCAGTCAATAGCAGAAAAAGTCGAGTAGCTGATTCCTCTGACTTTACAAACGGGAAGAGAGTTCATAATAATTTCGCAAGATTTTTCTATATCGGAATTATTTTCCATAAATTTTAATAACATAGTTGATGTCATGCAGGCTAAAATGTTTGCCTTAATTCCGCTTCCGAGTCCGTCAGATAATACAGCAACAACTCTGTTCATATTAGGGAAACGGTTTGATGCAAAAAAATCACCGTATGCGTTTTGGTTATATTTCTTTTTTTGAGAACAAGCTATGTCTATGAACATTACTTCATGTCTCCCTTATTAGCCCCCTCATATCCTTCTGCAATAGAATTCAAAAGAAGTTCTGTTTCTACCATATGTTCTCCTAATAAGCTTGCAATCTCTTGAACTGTTGCAATGTTTTTTGTAATAACTTCTCTTGCTTTTTGCGCAATCTTACTTCTGTCCATTTCAGATTTTGTAACATCTGAAATTACGGCTCCGACAAGTTCGTTATCTTCAATTGTAAATATGCTGATATCATAAAGCTTGTCATCTATTGCATAGTGTTCTTGGTGAATATCTTTCCCTGTTTCAAGAGCAGATTTAAACAGTTCGCTGAACGGTACAATTCTGTCTATTGAAGCACCAGTTAAACCGTCTTGACGAGAAGCAAAAATTTCATACATTTCTTCAGATAAGAACATGTGTTCAAAAGAGTCATTTGCTTCAACAATCTCCATATTTGAATCAACAATAACCACAGCAGACGGCATACACCTGAGCATTGCGGCAGCTTTTCTTACTGCTATTTTTCTCATATAAGAAACACACTGAGCAGGTTCTGCATCACCTGATATAAGAGCGTTTACAAATTCTCGGCAGCTTGCGTATCCGCATCCTGAGCAGTTAAGTTCGTCTTCTTCAGAATGTTTGCTGATTTTTCTGAGAGCTTTAGTTATTTGTTCTATTGAATATTCAATCTTTTCTACTGGCATTGGCAAGTATTCTTTTTCTACAACAACTCTGGGTTCTTTTGGAACATTTTCTCTATATTGAGTATTTGCATATATATCCGAAGTAATAAGTATTCTTGATTTTTCACTAGATAAACAAGGTCCGTTAATGCATCCTCCTGAACAACCTAAGGCTTCCACAAAAATCTTGTTTTCAATCTTATCAGGGTTAATATTCTGAAGAGATTTATCAATACTATCCAATGAACTTACCGCAATAAATGTAACATCATCTTTGTCAATTCCGACCTGTTTTATGGTTTCATTCATGCCACCCTCAAGAGGATATAGAGCGCCTTCATAAGAATTTTCCGGTTCAAATTTGCAGTTCCCATTAAACGGTATATTTTTAATATCAATAAATTCTTCTTTTATCCAATAATTCAGTTCGTCAAAAGTTAAAGCTGCAGACATCAAATCCGGATGAGCATCAGCCTCGTTTTTCTTCGCAATGCATGGTCCTATAAATACAACTTTTATGTCTTCGCCAAGCATTTTTTTCATAAGTTTACAGTGAGTAAGTGCAGGAGATGCAATAGGAGTAATACATTTGGCAAAATCAGGTTTATAAAGTCTTATATAATCATCTACAACAGGACAAGCTGAAGAAATAAACAAACCTTTTTCTGCGCTGTTGAGCATCTTAGCAGTTTGAATTGAAACTTCTTGAGCTCCTAATGCTGTTTCTGATACTCCTGCAAAACCAAGATTTTTCAAGACTGCAATCATTTTCTCCTTTGTAATATTATAAACACCGGCCCAACTTGGAGCTAAGGAAACAAAAACCCTTTTACCTGTCAAAAACAGAGTCTTAACGACATCAATATCATTACGGACCCTTTTTGCACCAGCGGGGCAAATCGTTACGCAATGACCGCAAGCAATACATTTTTCATTAATAACAGAGGCGCTGCCACCTTGCATACGTATAGATTTGACATGACACTCCCTGATACATTTGTAGCAGTCATTACATTCATTTTTTAATGTATAAACAGGATTCTGTTTTTCCATAATTTAAACCTCTTTCAGACACATATAAAATTTTAATTAAGATTGATTATTTTTAGATATGAATCCAAGACTTCTTTGATTTGTTCTTTTGTAATATTTGTATATTCTTTTTCGTTTATAATGATTCTCGGGCCTTCTGAACATTTGTTTTCGCACAAAGCTCCGACAATTGTTAAGTTTGCTTCCATGTTATTTTCTTTTATATATTCTTTTATAAATTCAAGATTGTCTAAATTTCCTTTTGCAAAACATGCACTTCCCATACATATCTTAATTTCAGTTGTCATTTTTGTTTATTCGTCCTTATCTTTGTTAGTAAATTGTAAAAAACTTCCAATTAAATTTTCGTTCCAAACTTTTACATCTTTAGGCACATCTAAAATACAAGTTGTAAAATTCCAAATGTTTTTTATTCCTGCACCGGCAAGATAATTAGCTGTACCTTGCGCGTATTCACGCGGTACAGTCAAAATAGCCATTTCGACATCAAGTCGTGACGCTAAATTGCCTACTTTTGATATATCAAAAACTTCCTTACCGTTAATAACAGTACCGATTTTTTTTATGTCTTTGTCAAACATGGCAAGAACATTCAACCCGTAGTCTTTGAAACCGTCATATTTGGCAAGTGCAGAACCTAAGTTACCTGCACCTACTATGAATGCATCTTTTGTTTTCTTGAAGCCTAAACATTCTTCTATTTTGCGTTTAAGAGTTTTTACTTCATATCCTACACGGCATTTGCCTTGGTTATCAATATATTTTAAATCTTTTCTTACCTGTGAATTGTCTATATTTAACAGCTCTGCAAATTTTGTACTTGAAATGTATTTTTCATCGTCTCTAATATCTTCAAGTATAAAATGGTACATTGTTAAACGATTCACAACCTTGTCAGGGATGTTCATTTTTGTGTCCTTTATATAACTTAAAGGCAATAGGGCACTGTGGCACTAAGGCATTAAGAACGCTAAATAAGATATTTGGGCAAAAAGGCTGTTAGAATAAATTTATTCTTATTGCCTTATTGCCCCAGTATCTTAGTTTTTCTATACAATTCCTTCATAAGCATCCAAGAATAGCTTTTTGATTTCACTCATAAGCGGATATCTTGGGTTAGCACCTGTGCATTGGTCATCAAATGCTCTTTCAACCAATACATCAAGATTTGCCATGAATTCTTCTTCTTTAACACCGAATTCTCTGATTGATTTCGGTAAGTTGATTTCTGTCATAAGCTCATCAACAGCCTTAATTAATCTTTCGACTTTTTCATCGTCTGTTTTACCGCCTAAACCAATTTCATCAGCAACTTGACCGTACTTAGTCTTAGCATTTGGATATTTGTATTGCGGGAAGATTGCCTGCTTAGTCGGTTTATCGACAGCGTTAAATTTGATGATTTGTCTGATTAATAATGCATTTGCTACACCGTGAGGAATGTTGTACATAGCGCCTAACTTGTGAGCCATAGAGTGGCATAATCCTAAGAATGCGTTTGCAAACGACATACCTGCAATTGTTGCTGCATAATGCATTTTTTCTCTTGCAACAGGGTCGTTAGCACCTTCATTATAAGAACGAGCAAGGTACTTGAATACTAACTTAGTTGCTTCCAAAGCATTTGAGTTAGTAAAGTTTGTAGCCATGCAAGATACGTATGCTTCAAGTGAGTGAACAAGAGCGTCAATACCTGATGCTGCGGTTAAACCTTTTGGCATGCCGTCAACAAAGTTAGGATCAACAATTGCCATATTCGGAGTTAAAGCATAGTCTGCAATAGCGTATTTGTAGTGAGTTTTTTCATCCGTAATAATAGAGAACGGAGTTACTTCAGAACCTGTACCTGATGTAGTCGGAATACAAACCATAGTTGCTTTTTGACCAAGTTCAGGAATTTGGCAAATACGTTTTCTGATATCCATAAATCTCATAGAGATATCAGCAAAGTTTGTATCCGGTTGTTCATATAATAACCAAATAATTTTACCTGCATCCATCGGAGAACCTCCGCCTAATGCAATGATTACGTCCGGTTCATAAGGTTTAACAATTTCCATTGCTTGTTTAACTGTTGCAATAGTCGGATCTGGCTTAACATCAAAGAATACTTGGTGGTCAATGCCGATTTCATCCAAAACCTTAGTAATATTATCAACCGCACCTGAATTGAATAAGAAACGGTCTGTTACAATAAATGCACGTTTTTTACCCTTAAGTTCTCTAAGAGCAAGGTCTAAACAACCTCTCTTGAAGTATACTTTCGGAGGAACTTTGAACCATAACATATTTTCTCTCCTTTCAGCTACGGTTTTGTAGTTTAATAAATGTTCTACACCAATGTTGCCTGATACTGCGTTACCGCCCCAAGAACCGCACCCTAAAGATAATGACGGCTCAAGTTTGAAGTTAAATAAGTCGCCGATACCACCCTGTGATGAAGGTGAGTTAATCAAAATACGGCAAGATGGCATTTTTTCAGCGTATGCATTGATTCTGTCAGATTTTCTTTCATCTGTATAAAGAACTGAAGTATGTCCTGCACCGCCTTTTAATACCAATTCGTAAGCCATATCAGCAGCTTGTTCAAAAGATTTTGCTTTATACATTGTTAAGATTGGAGATAATTTTTCTCTGCTGAACGGATCATTCCAATCAAGTTTAGGTCTTTCACAAAGAAGAATTTTTGCATCTTCCGGGATTTCGAATCCTGCAAGCTCTGCAATTCTGTGAGCAGGCTGACCTACGATTAACGGGTGCGCAGTACCTCTTGCCGGATCAATGAAAGGAAGTTCAATCATTTTCTTTTCATCTTCTTTATTTACAAGATAAGCACCTCTGTATAAGAATTCTTTCTTAACTTCTTCATAAATGTCTTCAACAACGATTACTGATTGTTCTGATGCACAAATCATACCATTGTCAAAAGTTTTTGACATAAGGATTGAAGAAACAGCCATTCTAATGTCAGCAGTTTCGTCAATAACAGCTGCTGTATTACCGGGGCCTACACCTAATGCAGGTTTACCTGATGAATAAGCTGCCTTAACCATACCCGGACCACCTGTTGCTAAAATACAAGCAATATTCGGGTGGTGTAACAAAGCGTCAGAAAGTTCCATAGAAGGAGCATCTATCCAACCGATAATGTCTTTTGGCGCGCCTGCTTCAACAGCTGCGTTTAAAACAACTTTTGCAGCTTCAATAGTTGATTTAGTTGCACGAGGGTGTGGTGAAAATACGATAGCATTTCTTGTCTTTAATGCAATTAAAGATTTAAAAATAGCTGTTGAAGTCGGGTTTGTAGTAGGAATGATACCTGCTAAAATACCAAGAGGTTCAGCAACTGTTTTGATACCGTTTTCTTTATCTACGCTTATAACTCCGCATGTTTTTGCGTTTTTGTGTTTGTTGTAAATGTATTCAGAAGCAAAGTGATTTTTGATAATCTTATCTTCCAAAACACCCATACCTGTGTCTTCAACAGCCATTCTAGCTAAAGGTATACGCATTTTATCAGCTGCGGTTGCAGCAGCTTTGAAAATTCTGTCTACATCTTCTTGAGAGAATTTTGAATACTCTTCTTGTGCTTTTTTTACTCTGTCAAGTAAATTGTTTAAAGCGTCAATATTATCAACAAGTCCTGTTGATTTAGCGCTTTTCTTTTCTTCTTTTTCCATTAATTTCGGCATATCTATCTCCTTCTAAATTGTGATAAAATTCCTTAATTATGATTGTACGTCGCTGAAATATTCTTGTCAACAGATAGATATAAAGGAAATCTAAAGAATTTAAATCGTGATAAAAAGTCTCAATTAAAAAGGTTATCGTGCAAATTTGCACGATAACCTTTTGCGAAAAATATCTGTAATTAATTCCAATATTTATCAAGCCATTTTGTAGGTTTAATGTAGCGGAATCCCATTTTACCAAAATATCCTTTGTATGCTTGTTCAGGAGTTGGTTTGCCGTGGAAAATAAGAATTTTTGCTTCTTCAGGGTCTCTGGGAGTTTTGAACCAGCAAATCGGGAATTTATGCAAGCATTGGCGCTTAAAGCTTACTATCCAATCCTTTGGCCAGTATTTGAGCAACCCTTTTCTGTCCATTTCATAGGATAAAAATGCCTGTTCATTTTTGTATCTGTCTCTTATAGTTAATCCTTCCTGATAAAAATGCTCAATAATATCAGGGTGTTTGCCTACTTCAAATCTGAAAACAGAAGAATTTCCGATAATATCATGTGGAAAATCATAATCCTTTGATATCAAAAAGCTTCCTTCAACTTCAAAAAACGGATCAAGAGAACTTCTGATAATAATATCCAAGTCTAAAAACAAAGCTGTACCCGTAAGGTCAGAAAGCGGATTTGCAAAAAGTCCCAGCTTCTTCCACATTCTATCAGGTATGCCGTCATCGTTAAGTTCCGGCAATGGTCTTATTTCAACCCCTTCGACAATACCTTCTGCATTATCAGTAAAACATACAAATCTGTGAGGGATACTCAAATTCTTTTCAACCATTCTGTAAAGTTTGTTTACGTATTCAGGGCCGAACTTGGTTCCCCATTTGATGCAAATAACATTTTTATCCATATAAATACTCCCTTTTGGTATTAGGTTAACATAAAGAAATAGAGTGAGCAAGGGGTGGGGAGTAAATAAGAGAGGGGAAAGAGTATTAATATAAAAATAATCTGTTATACTGAGTCATATGTTTGTTTTGGGTGAATTACCTCGTTATTTCTTAATTACCCCTTGAATATTTTTCTATTCAATTCGTCTCTTTCTTTACTGAAGTCTTTGTCAACATGGTTTGGGATGGATTTTTCTATTGCTTCTATGAATGCTTTTTCTTTTATATTTTTTGATGCGTCGATTCTTGCGGGTACAATTAGTCCCGATTGGGTAAAAACATCAATGCTTTCTTTTGATGACAGGAATTGAACAAATTTCACGGCTTCTGTTTTATGTTTAGAATTTTTAGATATCCCCCAGCCTGATGCGTCGGCTGTAACTGTTCCCGGAAAAGTAACAATTCCGTATGGAAATTTTGCGGTTTTACTTATTTTAGGATAAAGCCATCTGCCTGATAGGTACAAACCGAGCTTGCCATCCAAAAACATCTGTGCAAGAGTAGAGCTTCCGACTTGCGCAGGGGTCGGAGCGTATTTCCCTTCAAGGTTTTTATAAAACTCTATACCTTTATCAAATCCAAGTGTTGTTGTATATGGCGATGCCCAATATATATCACGCTCGTAACTTACGCCAAAATGATTCGAATTTGTTGTTTTTTCTATTATGTTTTTGAACTCATCAAATGTCCAATTCGGGTTAATCTCTCCGGTTATATCTTTGTTATAGAAAAAGACAAAATTAGAAATGTCTCTGGGTACAGCGTATATTTTCCCTTTATAACTTAAGGCTTCCACACTTTGGGGGTAAAAATCTTTTGTGTTTATGATATTACTAAGTTCTTCAAGTTGATTGGAATAAAGCGGTAAATAAAGATTATTAATAAATATAACATCGGGTGCGGTTGAAGAAGCAAACAAAAGATGAAGTTTTTGAAAATAATTCTGTGGAATATGCATAAATCGAATTTTTATATTCGGATTTTTTTGTTCATAATCGGAAATTAATCTGGTTAAAATCTCGGTTTCCGTAATAGAACCCCAAGAAGAAAAGCTTATTTCTTCAATATTATTTCTTGTACAAGCACAAAGTATAAAAGGTAATAAAATCAGGATTAACAGACGTTTTAGCATAAATCCATTACAAACTCCATGTTATCATCTGTAATATTTATTACAAACTTATGTAATCCGAGTTTTATTAGGTATTGTTTGTTTTTTTCGTGGGCACGAATTTGCATATTTGTCGTTTTTAGTGAGTCATAGTGTTTAAGATTAAATTTTTTGTCGTTTATGTATCCCACAATATCGTATCCGTTTTTCGTTTTTATTAAACTGCATTCGGCATCTTTAGTTATCAAAATGGTTTTAATTATATCGTTATCAAATATTTGTTTGGTTTGAGATTCTTTCGAAGAGGCTTGCGGAACCGGTTCCAAATGGCTTTGTTGAGTGAGTTTTTCTTGCTCTTTAAGTTTTTGAGTTAGCTTTTGTTTTTCAATCAGATTCAATAAATTTTGTGCATCAATATTTATCTTTGCTTTGTATTTATTGTTCGGTGTTTTATTAGAAGTTTCTTCAATATTTTCATCAATAATCTCAAAGTTATTAAATTGGTTCATTTCATCTTGAACTTCTTCATAGAAAGGTTTAAAAGTAACATTTGAGATGCTTTTTAATAAAGCTTTTTCATCAATTTTAACTTTTCCCTTTTTCTCTTGATACTTCTGCGGATTTTTTCTTACATCCTCTAAATCGGGCAGTTTGTCATGTATTGTAAGAATTGAAACGTCGTAGCCTGTTTCAACAATAGGTGCGGAATAAGATTCTTTATGCTGTGTTGCATCTTTTGAACTTAAAGCTTTCGATATGTTTGCCAAATCATCTGATACGGAAAGTTTTTGATATTCATAACCTTCACTATAATATACAACTTCCGGTTTGACTTCCGATTTAATCTCTTTATTTCCTTGTCTTTTTAGTTCTTCAGATAAATTAGGAAGCAGGTCTTTGACATTAAGGGTGAGTATATCAGATTTTTTTTGCTTATGTTCTTTGGGGGTTTGAATTTCTTTTTCGACTTCTTTTACCCGATTTGGGTTTGTTTTTAAATCCGTAATAAAATCTTTGTCTATTTCGACATTCATAATATCTTTGATTGCTTTGATATCTTCAGCTGTAAAAGTAATATTTTGTTTGATGGAATAGGTTGTTACCAAATCTTCAAAAATCTGTTTTTGTGTTAACGGCTTTGGTTTTTTTATTTGTTTTTCCAAGTATTCTGCAAGAGAATCTTGGGTTTCAGGACTTATTTCCAACTTTAGCAATTTATCTAACTTGTGAATGTCTTCTTCAGAAAATTTAAGTTCCTCATTAGCCAAAACTTCGTTGTATAATTCCTCGTTATAAAGTTCTTCTTCCTGCGGTTCTTCTTCATTAAAAGTAAATTCATTCAAAAAGTCAGCTAAATCATCTTCGTCATTTGAAGATTCTTCAATCGTTTCTGTTTGTGTATTTTGGTTATTTTTAGCATTATAAAGTTCATCTAAGTTAACAATATTCGTTTTTATTTCTTCCGTCTCAGTTTTAATAGGTTTTGGGGCTGGTGTGAAATTCTTTTTGGTTGAATATGTTTTGTCTAAAGAATTTATTGTTTTACGAATATTTTTTTTGTTTTTGTTCTCTTGAGTTTTGTTATCCGAGTCCGGCGATAAATCAATTTGATTTTGTTCTCCTACAATGGATGCAACTTTATCTTTACCTATTAGCAGAATAAACCCGACTATTAACATCAGTATAGAACCGCACAAAAAGACTGCAATAGGTTCTTTTTTCCCTGATGATTTAGGATTATCATAATTATTTGTTTTCTCAAATCCTGTTTCGGTCAGCGGGGGTGTATTTTGCGATGCATTTGACTGAGAAACTATTTTATTTTCAATAGGTTCTGTTATTTTTTCATTATTCGAAACATTATTTGTTTTAGCATTACTTTCGTTAGTATCCCAATAACTTTTTTGTGCAATTTGTTTTGTCGGTTCTGATGCCGGTACATAAAGCATTGTTTTTGTTTCTACATACTTAGAACCATCTGTTTCTATTGTAATTTTAGTATATCCTTTTTGGTCATATGTATATGGAAATGTTTCAATATTAACGCTTTTTATAGTCGGATTTTTGATATCAGGCTTTGATATTTTACTGTCAGTGTCAGGAATTATTATAACATGTGTATTTGCATTTCTTTGAAAAGTTTTTAACTGAGAAAGAAAAGCTTTTTGTGTATATGCTGTTACGGTAATTGTTTCTTTTGTATCATTTTTTATATCAAGAGACATTAGGTGATTATTGTACAAGTCAGAACAAGAAGCACCTAATACCGTTAATAATGAAGCCAAACATAATGAAATTGTACGTTTTTTATAATTCTTCATAAGCTATATTTTAGCATATTTTGCTCTATCTAACTATACATTATTTATTTGAATTACATATCTGTGATAATAATTTTTTTATCTGTAAATATTTTCTCAATATTAAGAATTGTATACGGATTGTTGTTTAATATAAATTCGTTCGCAAAATAACCGTCTCCTTCTCCAAGGAGCTTATCTTCCGGAACTTCAAACAGCTCATTTATTTTATCAATTAAAAAAGCAAGTTCCATATCATTACAGCTGACAATGATTACAGGAGTTTTATCAAATTCATTTTTCTGTTCAGTTTTGTGGATATTTAAAAATTTTTTTAGATTCAATACTGTTATATAATCACCGCGTAAGTTCATAATCCCTTCAATAAAATCAGGTGTGCCGGGGACATTCGTTACAGATGTGTCTTTTAGAACTTCTTTTACATAATCTAAAGTTATGCAATAAGTGTCGTTGTTCAGATTAAATGATATTAATTTTTTCTTTGAATGTAGTTCTCCGCTCATTAATGAAAATTTTGTTTTTTCAGCGATTGCCTGAGTACGGTTTTTCATTATTGTAACGGCATGTTCTTCTTTAGGGAAAAGTGCCTGAATATCAATATCATCAGCTTTAATTGTTTGTTTTAAGCGATTTTCTATCGAATATATATTTATGATAAAGATGGTTTCCTGATTCTGTTTATAAATGGAATCAATGATGGTTTTGTTATCCACAAAAGGTATTGTATCGACATTTGTCGATTCATAAGCAGATAATCCTACAACTTTATCTGTTATAATCCCAAATATAATTTCATCTGTTTTTACAATAATCAATTCATTATCAGGAGTATATGGAGTAACTTCTATATCCAAATAAAATCTGATATCTACAATATTGATAACGAAGTTATTATATTTTAAAAGTCCTATAATATTATTAGGTAATTTTTGCGGATAATCCAAAGCGGGAAGTTTCATTATCTCTAAAACATTAGCAGTGTTAACAGCATACTTATTTCCCCCAAGCATAAAATACAAGTGGGTATTTTTCTTTTGTTCTATATAACTATTCCCGCTTATCATTCATCTTTTCCTTCATGAACTACAACTCTGTTTCTTCCGCTCTCTTTAGCTTTATACAGAGCTTCATCTGCAGATTTTAAAAGGTCTGCCGCAGTCTTAAATTCTCCAAAGTTTTGAGTCAAACCTATACTTGCCGTAACCTTAGCTTTGACTCCGTTATAATCAAAATTATATTCTTCAATAGCGCGTCTTAGTCTTTGTACAGGTATCGTCGCTCCTTCAATATTTGTTTCCGGCAATATCATAATAAGTTCTTCACCGCCGTATCTGTATAGTAAATCGGTTTTTCTAAAGGAGTTTTTCATTAATTCCGCAACAGTTTTAAGAACATAATCTCCGTATTGGTGTCCGTAAGTATCATTAACTTTCTTGAAGAAATCGATATCCAAAATTGCCAAACTAAAATCGGCAGGATGGCGTTTTGTACGGTTAAATTCCTGTTCTAATCCGAGTTCAAATTGACGTCTGTTATACAAACCGGTTAATCCGTCAAGAACTGACATAAATTCTTTCTCTGTATACTGATATTTCATTTTGAATATAGCAAGAAGTTCGCTAATCATAATATCAAAATACCTGAATGATGCATAATCAGTATCAGACCTTGTATAGAAACAAATTCCGCCGATTAGTTTTTTGTCAAAAACAAGAGGGATTATAATTTTAGATTTCATATCAGTAAATGTATAATCCATTTCTTTTCCCAAAAGAATTCTGACAACTTCAAATTTGTTATCTCTTATAAGTTTTATCTCTTCCAATTTCCTAAAGAAGTCATATTGAATATCAGAAAGTAAATTTTTCGATAAATTTCTTCCCAATGTATCTAAATATAAAATATTCTCGGAAAAATCATCAGGCGAGGCAAAATAAATACCCGCCACGCTGTATTCTACAAAAGAACTCAGAAGAGAGAAAAGTTTTTCAACCAGAATTCTTTCATAGTTCATAAAATCGTTTAAGTTTCTGAATTCGTTTGCAAAAACAGATTTTAAGAGTAAATCATTTAAAATTATATTAAGCTGTGATTGTGCAGAATTATCTGTTGATATCTGTTGTGCAATTCCGGCTTTGTATTCGTCTGAAACAGGATATCTTCTAATAGTTGCATTTATGTTTCTAACAAGCTCGCTGATATCAATAGATTTTGATAAAAATAATTGCGCACCTGCTTTTTTACCCCAAAAACTGTCTATTTTCTTATCAAGAATTGTAAGCAGAATTACAGGTATTTTCTTGGTCTCATCTTTATTTTTTATAAGTCTGCATAACTGATATCCGTCTATTGCAGGCATCATAATATCCGAGAGAACTAAATCCGGCAGATATTCAAAAAGTTTTTTGTATGCTTCAGCACCATTTTTAGCGGTTTCTACTTCAAAACCGTTTTTTGTAAGCCCTTCTCTCAAAAATTCCAATTGAGAATCACTATCTTCTACTAGTAATATTTTTGATGCCATTGTAATTTATATATTCCATTTATACAAAATTTAGTATAATATAATTATATAATAAATGTTGGAAAAAAGATATAGGAGAGATGAAGTGGGAATAGATTTGAATTATGGTCTAAGACAGAAATTTAATATTAAATGTATTATTGATTTCAGTGTAATTGTTTTTACTTGTATAATATTTCTGCTCTTTGCAAAAATTAAAGGTGTACCATCTTATGATGCTTTAGTTTTTGTTTTGTTCGCATTGTTTATAAACGGTATGTCTCAATATATTACAAAACGCTGGATTGCAAGAATTATTAAAAGGATGGCAAACGAGCAGTCAAAATCTATATCAGAAACTGCCGATGATGTTTTGGAATCGGTAAATAAACAAAAAGCTAAATACGAAGCTATTAATGCAAATAACAAGGCTTTGTCAAACTTATTGGATAAATTAAAAGTTATATCTGAAGATTCTTTATTGATGTCCAAGAACACGGAGAAACAAATTGGTCAATCAATGACTTTCTCCCAAAAAGAACACGATTTTATTTCTGCTAATGCTGAAAAAATGTCTGTTTTAAGACAAAAAATTCAAATGATTGCGGAATTGATTCTTGAACTCTCAGAACACTCTCAACAAATCGGAAGCACAATTAGTGTTGTAGATGATATAGCTGAACAAACAAATATGCTTGCTCTTAACGCAGCTGTTGAAGCGGCAAGAGCAGGTGAACACGGTAAGGGTTTTGCGGTTGTTGCCGGTGAAATCAGAAAACTTGCTGATGAATCAAAACAGGCAATTACAAAAATTACATCACTCACAAGCAACATCCAGTACACTACAAACTCAACTGTAATGGCAACAGAAGAAGGTACAAAAGAAATAGAATCGGTTGTAAAAGATATTGACACTCTTTCAACAGATTCAGAAACTCTGCTTGTATTGATAAAAGATGTTTTAGAATCTCTTGAAGCGATTAATAAAAATGCTCAAAAACAGAGTGAAATTGTTGAAAAATTGACTTCAATTGATGAAGAAATGGCTGAAATCTCTTCTGATTTTATGCAGTTTTTGAATAATCATGCAGAAAAAATTGCTCTGTTGAGCGAACTTTCAAACAACTTAAAAATATCTGCCGTTGATAACGATTAGTTTATGAATATATAAAAATGGATTTTTTGGACAACGATAACAACAATGAATTAATGCAAATTTTTCAAGGCGAGAGTGAAGAAATTATAGAGAAACTATATACCAATTTCTTTGCCCTTGAAAAAACTCCTGCAAACAAAGAGCTTATTGCTGATACCTATCGAAATCTTCACAGCTTAAAAGGTGCAGTAAGAATGATAGGTTATACAAATATCCAAATGATTATTCATAAAATTGAAGATTTTTTTGATGCGCTTAAAGACTCAAAATTATCTTTGGAAAAACGCCACATAGACCTTTTTGTTTCTTCAATAGAATCCGTTGCTAAATATATTCAGGAATCAATAAAAAATAAACGCGAAATTATAGACGACAACTTTAAAACGATAATTTCCAACTTAGAATGGGTTCTAGATGTTGAACTTCAAGCGAAAAATGACACACCTCCGACAGCTCCGAATGGAGGAATCCCAGGATTAGACATTCCGGGGCTTGATATTCCCGGAATTGATATCTCAGATTTTGATTTACCAAAGTTCAATCATGAAGAAACCGGTTTTAATATGGAAGTTATGACTCCAAAACCTGAGTTGCCTCAAGAAGAAATTAATCTTGGTTTTAATGCCTGCTTTGAAATTATTGACGGTATTGTACCGGAAGAAGAATCTCAAGAAATAGTAATTTTAAAAGAAGAAGTCCAAAAAATATACAATCATTTCAAAGATTCTGATTTGTACGAGGTTAAATCTTCTTTAGAAAATGTAATTACAAAAATTGATTTTGTAATGAATGGTACAAATACTCTGACTGTAAGTGAAATTCTTGAACTAAGAAACGAATTAAGTTCTGCTGCCGCAAAGTTTACAACTTCGTGTATTCAAGTCGAAGACAAAGGGTTTACATTCTTTGATGTCGCAGAAAAGGTTTCTATGCTTCAGGGCAGCAGTATTTATACTTCCGAAATTAAAGAAGATATTTTACGTCTGAAAGAAAATGTTGATGATACTAACATATTAGAAATATTGAATGCAATAATAGGCATTTTGGATTTCTTAACTGAAAATTCTGTTCAGCTTGAAGAGCAAATGGTTCAAACCCTTAAAAACAGTATCGAGTATTGTGCTTCTCCGAATGAAAATATTGACAGCGACTTAATCGTACAGCAGTTGGAGATTATGAACCAACTACTTGAATTGAGCTATAAAAAGGATTCCGGAGTTAGTGAAATTAAGACTCTTTCTACTCAGAATTCGCAAACTAATAAGTCATCGTCATCAAGTGAAATAAAAACCCTTCACGTTAATGCCCAAAAACTCGATACATTGGTTAATCAGCTTGGCGAACTTATTATTACCAAAATTAAAACAGAAAAGAATTTAGAAAAAATAGATTCTATAAAAATTACAAATGAATTATGTCAAAAGGATTTGTTGAAAACATCAAATTACTTAAGATACTATAACCGCAAGTATTTACAAACTTCTAATTCGGAGCAGTATACTTCGACGTTTGTTAAACAAGTTTTTTCTCTTTTGTCTGATTTAGCACAAAATGTTTCAAGAACCATATATGACTTAAATTCTCTATATCGTTCTTCTAAAGAAGATGATATGAAAATGAGATTAATCATAGACGAGATGGAGTCAATGGTTAAAAATATACGTGTACTTCCTATATCTACCGTGTTTAATTCTTTTACCCGTATGGTGCGTGATATTGCAACTGAAAAAGGAAAAGATATTGATTTTGAAATTGAAGGTAAAGATACTTGCGCAGATAAAAAGATTATTGAAGAGATAAAGACTCCTCTTATACATATCTTGAGAAACGCAATTGATCACGGGATTGAATCCAAAGAAGAAAGAATAGCCGCAGGTAAAAGTGCTGTCGGAAGGATTATGCTCTCAGCAAAACAGGATGATAATAAGGTTATTATAGACGTTGCTGATGACGGGCGCGGTTTTAATTTGGAAAAAATTAAAGATAGGGCTGTTTCGAGGGGGTTCTTAACAAAAGAAGACATAGCCTCTATGAATGATGAAGCGATTATGAATATCATATTCTGGCCGGGATTTACTACGGGAGATTCTATTACAAGTATTTCAGGAAGAGGAATAGGGCTTGATGTAGTTAAAACAAAAATCTCTCAGCTTAACGGTAAAGTTAAAGTAATATCCGAATTCGGCAAAGGAAGTTGTGTTCATATTGAAATTCCGGTTACGTTAACAACTTTAAGAGTATTCCTTGTTAAAATCTCAGGTCAAGTTTTTGCCGTACCGATTCAATTTATTACAACATTCATTGTAAAAAATCAGTCTGAAATTAAGACAAATAACGGTATAAAGTCAATTGTTTATAACGGAAATATTATTCCGCTCTATTACATGTCAGATATATTAGATATGGAGCCCGAACCAAGAGGACAAAAAGAAACAATTCTTATTATCGAATCAGATGAAAAAACTGTCGGCATAGTTGTAGATAAGCTTTTGGGCGATCAGGATATTTTGCAGAAAAAATTATCACCGCCGTTATACAAGGTTAAAAACATTTCAGGTATAACGAACTTGGCATCAGGTGAATTATGTTTGATTTTAAACATGCAGGATGTTCTGCATTACGACTTTAATAAGGCGATTAATGCAGCTGCAAATCAACAATTGCTTCCTGTTGATGTAATACCATACAAAAAAATATTAATTCTTGATGATTCTATAACTACAAGAACAATGATTAAAAATATTCTTTCAAGTGCAGGGTATGTAATAGATGTGGTTTCGGAAGCGGAAGAAGCTTTGATTAAGCTGAAAACAAATCACTATGATTTAATAATAACTGACTTAACTATGCCTCATATTGACGGGTATCAGTTTGTCGAAATGCTCAAAACTGATGAAATGTACGCTGATATCCCTGTAATTGTTATGAGTTCAATATCAAAAAATCTTGCGATGGAAAGATTGTCAGCATTAAATGTTGATTACTATATTTGCAAAGAAAACTTCAACCAAGATGAATTCTTAGCACAAGTAAATACGCTTTTAATAAAATACCATGAATAGTGGTAAATAATAGGGTTAAAGGGGTAAAGGGGTAAATAAAAAAACGAAAAAAATAAGCCTCTCTAACAGATTTAAAAAATATTCAAAACACACCAAAACTCTCCCTTAAATTGCTTATGTTAAACGAATATCGCTTAGGCTTTCATTCTTTGCTAGTAGGTCGCTCTCTATTTAGAGAGAGTTTTACGCAAAACTTAAAGAGTTTCTCCCTAATTAGGGAGGTTAGTAGGGTGTTAATTCTTAATAAATATATGGAGCAAAAGAAAATGTTTTGAAAGAGTTTTGTAAACATTTGTAACAAATATTCAAAAAATCATAAAGCTTTAAAAAAAATGCCGTTATATGGACATGTAAGATTATTAATCTAAGAAAGGAGTTTTATGGTAAAAGGTGTAAATTCAAATATAGAGACTCAGTATACTCTGGAAGCAATGGAAATTAAAGAAGGTTCAATAGAGGCTTCTATTTTTAAAGAAATCGATTTGTCTGATGGAAAAGAAGATGGTTTTTTAACTTAAAAACAACATAATGAATATTAAAAAAGGACTTTTAGCGAAGTGGCATCCTTTTTCTTAGGACTGTTTAGTGTTCCAAAAGCTTTGAGGGACATGTGTTTTGGGAAACAAAAAGAAAAAGCACAAACTTCGGATGAAGCTAATCAAGCTTATAAAATGCAAAGTGAACAAAATTCTGTAGTTCTAAGTTCTTCAGAGGGTTTGAAAAAAATAAAAAATAATTAGTTTTGCAGGGTGCGTCCATAGGATGCCCCCTTTTTTAATCCAAATTTTTTCTCAAATATTCTTCAACAGGTTTCGGGACAAAAGCTGTGAGAGTTTGTTTGTGTGATACGAGTTCTCTTACTGCAGAAGATGATATAAAATTGTTTTCGGGGTTTGATGTTAAGAACACGGTTTTGATATTTGGATTGAGCTTTGAATTAATCTCTGCGAGCTGATTTTCGTATTCAAAATCAGATGCGTTTCTGAGTCCTCTGAGTAACACTGTTGCATTATGTTTTTTTGCAAAATCTACGGTTAAACCGTCAAAAGAATAAACTTCCACATTTAAAAATTGTTTGGTACATTCTTTTATGAGTTCAACTTTTTTATCTACTGGTAAAAAGCCTTTTTTTTCAGGATTAAAAGCAACACCTATCAGAACTTTCTCAAATATTTTTGAGCCTTGTTGAATGATATCAAGATGTCCGAGTGTTATAGGGTCGAAACTTCCCGCATATAATGCAATTGCCATGATTTGTCCTTTTTTATTTAATTATACCATATCTGAACAAATTGTATTGAGTTTTCGTTTTGTAGAAGGTAGAATATTTTTGAGAGGGTGGTTTTATGAAAAAATTTTTAATAATTTTAGCAATGTTATTTATGCTTCCTGTATTTGCAGATACTATGCCATATTACACAAACTCAATACCAAAAGGAACTTTAGGGGTATATCAAACAGGAGAAAAGCTGACTGTTTTTTCTCATCCTGAGGCTAATTCAAGAGTTTTAAAAGAATTCGATTTTACATATAATCCCGAAACAATGCCTGACGGAGTTTTTGGTCTGCTATTAAATGAAAAGAAGCTTGGGTTTTTATATGTATCTGATATAGGCGATGATAACTGGGTTGAAGTTATTTATGACAAAAAAACAGGGGCTAAAGGCTGGGTAACTACTGAGGACAGATTCCAGTTTCTGCCTTGGATTAATTTTTATAATATGTATGGTAGAAAATACGGGCTTAGACTCCTGAAAGACGCGCCTGATGAAGTGGACATTCTTCATGCTAAAGCAGATGATTTGGCACAGAGTGTTGCAAAAGTAAATTATGTAAAAATGATTAAACTTACAAAACTTTCCGGGAACTGGGCGCTTGTTTCCGTATATGATTTGGACAAGATTCCAAAAACGGGATTTATGAGATGGAGAAGTGATAACGGAGTTATATACGCTTTTCCGAACATAAAGTAATAGAGTTTAAAGAGATTGCCTCGACACTTAAACAGTTGTTGTGTCTCGCAATGACAAGTGAATACACTGGTTAGGATTATAGAAATGATAAAATTTTGGAAAGAACTTTCTTATGAGCGTAAATGGTTTATCGCTTTTTTAGTAATACATTTATTAGTTTGGTCTTGTATAGGTTTGATTAGAACAGTACTTCCGACGGATTCATTGGAAGGTATTTATTGGGGCTCTCTGCAAGATTTTGGAACTCCTAAGCATCCGCCGCTTGCAGGGTGGCTTACTTATCTAACTTACATAATCTTTAAAACAGATTTTTCAATATATGTTTTGAGCCAAGCTTTTATAATCTTAGGTTTTGTATATATTTACAAGCTTGCAAGATGTTTTTTAGACGAAAGAAAATCAATTTTGTCAGTTATATTGCTTGAAGGCTGTTGGTGTTATACATACGTAACGGGATATTACGGGTTTAATCCCGATGTAATTCTCTTGGGAATACTTCCTATGATGTCATACTATTTTTACAAATGTATGCATAACGGCGAGTGGTGCGATTGGATACTTTTGGGTGTTATAACAGGTTTATGCTTTTTAAATAAGTATCAAACAGCTTTAGTACTTATACCAATGGCTATTTGGGCATTTATGTTTAAAAGAGAAGTTTATAAAAGTCCAAAATTTTATGCTTCTGTTTTAATTGCGTTTTTAATATTTTTACCTCATATTTTGTGGCTTATAAAATATGACTTTTTCCCGTTTATGTATTTTGACGGAGAGCTTTCTTCTTCGTCTTGGCTAGTACATATAACAGCACCTTTAATGTTTGTTGTAATGCAGATAGCTGCAATAATCGGTTCTGTTGTTTTGTATTTCTTTTTCTTTTTTGTAAGAAAAAATCATGTTAAACTTAGAGAAATTGATAATAAGCAAGATTTGTGGTTTTTCCTTCTTTTAGGATTTGGTCCGCTTCTAATCCACTTGTTAATGGGCTTTTGTGAAGGCGGGACGATGCGTCCGAGATGGGGTTTTGAGTTCTGGTATATGCTGGGAATTATGCTTTTTTATTTTATTCCATGCAAAATCGAAAAAAAAGATTTTAACTTCTTTTTATATATGGCATTGTTTGCTATGACTGTAACATTTATTGCGCTCGGTACTTTGCTTGCGGTAGAAAAAAATTACAGGAGCAGATACCCTGTACCTCAAGTATATAGTGATGTAAAATCAATCTGGGAAGAAAAGACTCATACTCCTTTAAAGTATATGGGCGGGTATATTGAATGGACACTACCGATGGTAATATATGACAGAGAGAATTTAGTATGTCTGCTGGATACATTCGGGTATCCTTCACCATGGATAGATGAAGAAGATTTTCAAAAATCAGGCGCATTTTTTATAGATAGAACCTTAGGAGAACTGGAAACTCATTTGAAAAAAGCTTACCCTGAATTTCCTGAGGGTTTTGATTTTGAACCTGTTGAATACAAATTTACTTTAACAAATGCATTCAATCAGCCAAGAGAATACACAGTTTATTATTACATTGTACCTCCAAAAAAATAATTGTTTATCATCGAATATACAAATGCTGTGTCATTGCTGTACATGTCAAGCTCAAATACATTTACCCCTTGAATTTTTCGGCAATTTTTAGTAAAATTGTCTTAGAAAATACGTATTTTAAGAAGAGGAAATTTATTAATGTTCGAACGTTTTACAGAAAAGGCGATTAAGGTCATTATGCTTGCGCAGGAAGAAGCGCGCAGACTTGGCCATAATTTCGTTGGTACTGAGCAGGTTTTGCTTGGTCTTATAGGTGAAGGTACAGGAATTGCCGCAAAAACTCTTAAATCTATGGGAGTTAACCTTAAGGATGCCCGTGTCGAAGTCGAAAAGATTATCGGCAGAGGTTCAGGTTTTGTTGCGGTAGAAATACCGTTTACCCCTAGAGCTAAGAGAGTTTTAGAGCTTTCTTGGGATGAAGCAAGACAATTAGGTCACAACTACATCGGTACTGAACACTTACTTTTAGGCTTAATCCGTGAAGGAGAAGGCGTTGCTGCTCGCGTACTTGAAAACTTAGGTGTTGACTTAAACAAAGTCAGAAGCAATGTAGTTAAGATGTTAGGCGATTCCAAACCTACTGCCGGCTCAGGCGTAGGCAGCGGTTCAGGATCTTCATCATCTTCTTCAAGTTCTTCTGCAAGCAAGGTTAAGACACCGAGTCTTGACGAATACGGTACAGATTTAACTCTTGCTGCATCAGAAATGAGATTAGATCCTGTTGTCGGCAGAGAAAAAGAAATTGAACGTGTTATACAAATTCTTGCAAGAAGAACAAAAAACAACCCTGTTCTTTTAGGTGAACCCGGTGTCGGTAAAACCGCAGTAGCAGAAGGTCTTGCAATAAGAATTGTAAATAATGAAGTTCCGGATATTTTGGGTGATAAGAAGATTATTCAGCTTGATATGGGCTTGTTGATTGCAGGTACTAAATACAGAGGCGAATTTGAAGAACGTCTTAAAAAGATTATGGACGAAATCAGACAAGCAGGAAATGTTATCCTTGTAATTGATGAAATGCACACTCTTATTGGTGCAGGCGCTGCAGAAGGTGCGATTGATGCAGCTAACATCTTAAAACCTGCTCTTTCAAGAGGCGAACTTCAAGTAATCGGTGCGACTACATCGGATGAATACAGAAAATACGTCGAAAAAGACTCTGCTCTTGAAAGACGTTTCCAGCCTGTAATTATTGAAGAACCTTCTATTGAGGACACAATCGAAATTATCAGAGGTTTGAAACCGAAATATGAAGAACACCATAACTTGAACATATCTGATGATGCAATTATTGCAGCTGCAAAACTTTCAAGCAAATATATTAATGACAGATTCTTACCCGATAAAGCGATTGACGTAATTGATGAAGCATCTTCAAAAGTTCGTTTGAAAGTCTGTACTCTTTGCCCTGAAGGAAAAGAGCTTGATAAAGAATTGAAAGAAATAATCAAAGAAAAAGAAGATGCTATAAGAAATCAAGAGTTTGAACGTGCATCGGCTCTTCGTGACGACGAAGCTAATATGAAAGATAAAATCAGAGAAGTTTCGGAAGAATGGAGACGCAAAAACGATGCTAACAAACCGACCGTAACGGAAGAAGACGTTGCACAAGTTATTGCAACTATGACAGGTGTTCCTGTTACTAAGTTAACTGAAGGTGAATCCGAAAGACTTATGAGACTGGAGGAAACTCTTCACAACCGTGTAATCGGTCAATCTGATGCGGTAGTTGCAATATCTAAAGCTATAAGACGTGCAAGAGTAGGTCTAAAATCACCAAACAGACCAATCGGAAGTTTTATCTTCTCAGGTCCGACAGGTGTTGGTAAAACAGAACTTGCAAAAGCTCTTGCTGAAGCTGTTTTTGGCAGTGAAGATAATATGATTCGTGTAGATATGTCTGAATTTATGGAAAAACATTCTACCGCTAAACTTATAGGTTCGCCTCCGGGATACGTAGGTTATGATGACGGCGGACATATGTCTGAGCTTGTTAGAAAGAAACCTTATTCTGTTATTCTTTTTGACGAAATTGAAAAAGCTCACCCTGACGTATTTAACATCCTTCTTCAAATCCTTGATGACGGACGTTTGACTGATGCTAAGGGTAAACACATTAACTTCAAGAATACAATCATAATTATGACATCAAACGTTGGTGCAAGTATGATTACAACTCAAGGTAAACTTGGTTTCTCAGCTTCTGCAGATGATGCTAAGAAAGATAAATACGAAAAACTTAAAGATACTGTTAACGAGGAACTCAAAAAAGCATTCAGACCTGAATTCCTTAACCGTATTGATGATATTATCGTATTCTCTCACTTAAGTAAAGAAGAAATCAGACAAATCGTTGATTTGATGATGAAAGACTTATTTAAGAGACTTTCTGAAAGAGAACTTTCAATCGAAGTTACTGATGAAGTTAAAGACTATCTTGCAAAAGACGGTTATAATGAAGCATACGGTGCAAGACCGCTTCGCAGACTTATTCAGAGAAAAATCGAAGATCAGCTTGCTGAAGAAATCTTGGGTAATGCATACCAACCGGGTGATACAATTCTTTTGAAACTTGACACATCAGAAGGTGAAGGCAAAGAGAAACTTGTTTTCGAAAGAAAAGAAGGTCACGCAAAAGAACAACCTGTTGAAGTAGGTTAAAATATAATTTAAATCGGGCGGTTTGATTTTATCAAACCGCCCGATTTTTATGGTAGAATGTGGATTATGCTTGACAAATATATTTTGTATCTTGAATATATGACAAATAAATTTCAAAATTTTTTTGAAAATCAAAAGGATTACATCTGCTGTAAAAAAGGATGTGCTAAATGCTGTAAACACGCTCAGTTTCCATATTCTGAAATCGAATTTAGAATGATTTATGAAGGTTTAAAATCACTGGATTCTGATATTCAAAGACAAGTTTTGGATAATATCGATAGAATTATTATTGAAAAACAAAAACATAATGAAGAAAAGTCAGATGAAAAATTTAGATATGACTGCCCCTTTTTGATAGATAATATTTGCTCTGTTTATATGTATAGAGGATTGATTTGCCGTTCTTTCGGGCTGATGTCTTTTGTCCCGAATAGTGAAGAAACTCCTAAAATACCATTTTGTGCGTATGAGGGGTTAAATTATTCAAATGTATTAGATGAAGTCAAAAACAATATTTCAGATGTTAAATTTGCTGAAAGCAAGTTTGTAAAAGAACCTATGGCATATAATATTGATTATGCGACATTAATAAATGAAGAAATAGCTAAAGGGTTCGGATTTAAGTTCGGGGAAGTTAAACCTTTAATAGAGTGGTTTATTCAATGGAAAGAAGAATTAATGGAAAAATTGAATAATTTTCATTAAAACTTAGAAAAACATTCCCATTGCATTCGGTAATGTTTTATTAAACCCGTTTACAAAAGGTTGGAGTCTGTTATTGTAAGTTACGTGATCATTATCGACAGAAATCCATTCGTTTTTATTCAATGCATCTTGAAAACCAACCATTTTCCAATGTGTATCTGATGACTTTTCAGTCAGTATAAAGAAATTCTTATACCCTACGGTATCATTATAATCAAGTCCTAAAGCTTTAAAATCAGGTAAATGTTTCGTTATTATGCTAATATCATTTGTCTGTTCTTTAATATTGGTGTGCTCTATATATTTGTATATTGAAAAATTACCCTTATGATTGTAATAACAAAGGGGTGCGCTATTTCTACTGCTGTTTAATGTTAAGTAACCGTCGATTTTTGCTAATGTCCCGAGTGCAAAAGGCTCATCAAGACTTCGTTTGCAGGGAGAATCTAATTTTACAACGTATTTTTTGCTACTTGTGGTGCAAAAACGCCAAAAACATTTTTACTTGATTTGCCTTCGGTAAAATATTTGAATTTATAAACTCTATTATCTATTACAAGGTTTTCTATTTTCTTTTCAGGTTTTAATCCTATTTCCATTTTTTCTCTCAAATAAGGAATAATTTTTTTCCAATGTTCAGCCGGGATTCGTTTCGGCAAATTTCCTATTGTAAGCTCATCATTGTTTGCTTTACTGAAATGTTTTTTCATTAAAATTTCCCCGCTCCAATCGGGCCTTATTTTTAATAATTCGGTTATGTTATGTGCGTTTTCAAATTTCTCTTCTATATATCTTCTGTAAGCTTGACAGTAGGGGCTGTCTTGGAAAAAAGTCATAATATTTTTTGAGTTAGCTCCGACTTTTTCTGTTAATTCTTTTAAAATATTTACTGCTTCTCTTGGCATTGACGATATGCTGTCTATCAATTCATAACTTCTGTCTTTAGTATTGAGTATATGGGTTAAAAACTCATCCATTTCTTCTTTTGGAGCAGACATCTTTAAAAATGATTTTATTGCCGGAACTCTATCATTACGGATATACCAGTTGTATTCTTCATACATTTTGGCAATGTTGGCTCCGCGAAAAGATAGCATATAATAATTTGCTGGATATATTACTTGCGAGTTTGTATGCTTTGGGCATTCTTTTATTACGCTATTCCTTTTAGCGTAATAGTTTATAGGCTTTGAATTTTGTTTTATTGGTAATATTTTCATGTTATTTCCTGTTTATTATTGTTAATGCTTGTGAAAATAAAATTTGTTAACAAAACACTAATATGTAACAAAAGTTTACTTAATTTTAAATTTAAAATATAATGGTTTTAATAGGTTTTAGGGAGGATTTTATGGATTTAACAAAGGTAAGAGAGATTGATTCTGATATAGCAAAATATATTGATGAAGAACTTGAAAGACAACAAAGTACAATAGAATTAATTGCAAGTGAAAACTTCACTTCACCTGCGGTAATGCAAGCATGCGGGAGTGTTTTGACAAATAAATACGCAGAAGGTAAACCGCACAAACGTTATTATAACGGCTGCGACGTTATAGATAAGATTGAAGAACTTGCTCAAAAAAGAGCTTGTGAATTATTCGGGATGGACCACGCTAACGTACAACCTCATTCCGGCGCACAAGCTAATATGGCGGTATTCTTTGCTCTTCTTAAACCGGGTGACAGTGTTTTAAGTATGGATTTATCAAACGGCGGCCACCTTAGCCACGGTTCACCTGTAAACTTCTCTGGCATGTATTTTAACGTAACTCAATACGGAATTGATTCAAATGGCTGTATTGATTACGATAACGTTAGAGAACTTGCGCTTCATTGCAAACCGAAACTAATTATCTGCGGAGCAAGCAACTATTCTAAAATTATTGATTTCAAGCGCTTTAGAGAAATAGCTGATGAAGTGGGCGCAATTTTAATGGCTGATATTGCTCACATCGCAGGACTTATTGCAGGCGGAGCACATCCTTCTCCTGCAGGATATGCTCAAATCGTTACTACAACTACACATAAAACATTGAGAGGTCCTCGCGGCGGTATCATTATGTGTGATGAAGAATACGCTGCAGCAATAGATAAAGCCGTTTTCCCGGGAATCCAAGGCGGACCTTTAGAACATATTATTGCAGGTAAAGCAGTCGCTCTCAAAGAAGCTCTTCAACCAGAGTTCAAAGAATACGCTCATCAAGTTGTAGCTAACGCTGCATCTTTGGCTCAAGGATTGTTAGATAACGGACTAGATATCGTAGGCGGTATGACAGAAAACCACCTTATGACGCTTGACCTCAGAAAAACAGGTAAAACAGGCAAGGATATGGCTAATGTTCTCGAAAGAGTCGGTATCACAGCTAACAAAAATACTGTTCCAAACGATCCGCAAAGCCCGTTTGTTACATCAGGTATCCGTCTTGGTGCTGCTGCTATGACAACAAGAGGATTCAGAGAAGAGGATATGAAAGAAGTTGCAAGAATTATTGCTGAAGCTATCAAAAACTCTGATGATGATGCTAAATTGGAAGATCTAAGACAAGATTCTTTGAAACTTTGCAAAAAATATCCACTGTATTAGAGAAAAAAGATAAATATTTTATTTTAGTCTAAGGTGCGTTAATGTAACGCACCTTGCTTTATTTAGATTGCTTTAATATAAATTCATGTTTGTTATACAATAATTTTATGATTATAAAACTAACACATGCACATATAATTGGAGCTTTTATTTCATACTTGATAGGTGTGTTTATTGTACCTATGGTAATTGAATTTTCTCAAAAAGAGGGGCTTGTTGACCTTCCGAATGAAAGAAAAATTCATAAAACTCCAATCTCTCGTTTGGGAGGGGTGGCTATTTGGTCAAGCGCTATGCTGACTTTTTTAGTTTTGGTTTTGTTAAGTTATTATCCATACGGAAGTTTGCTTTCCGGTATTCTCCTAGGCGGGTCTTTAATGTTCCTGCTTGGGTTAGTTGATGATATTTATAACTTAAACGCAAAATTTAAATTATTTATACAGCTCTCTGTGGCTACAATAGTGTATCTTTTGGGAGTTCAAATAGATACAATATTCAATCCGTTTGGCGGAGGAATTTTAAAGCTCGGGCTTTTCTCCTATCCGATAACAGTATTATGGATAACAGGTATTTCTAATGCTGTCAATTTTATAGACGGTGTTGACGGGCTTGCAGGTTCTGTTATTACAGTCAGTTCAATTACGCTTGCTCTGATTGCTGCCGCAATGAGTCCAAATCCTTCAGTAACTGCACTTATTGCGTTTATTCTTGCAGGTTCAATGCTTGCATTTTTAACATATAACTTTAATCCCGCAAAGATATTTATGGGTGACTCCGGAGCTTTGTTCTCAGGGTTTCTCCTTGCAACTCTATCAATTGCAGGAGTTATGAAGGGTGCGGCTTTAGCAGTTTTACTGCCTTTCTTGGTTCTTGCAGTACCGATTATAGATATAACGTTTTCAAGTATAAGAAGAATTATGAAAGGTAAATCTCCTTTTGTAGCTGATGCAGAGCACATCCACCACAAGCTTTTAAAAGCGGGTTTATCCCAAAAGAAAACAGTCGCTGTCTTAACATTGTTCGCAATTTGCGGAGGAGCTATTGCGACATATTTTACAGGCACATTGCAAAACTACTTCCTTTATATTGCAGTTCTGATTATTATTATGCTAATTCTCAGTTTTATAAGCATTAAAACAAAACCGCAGGCAATTGAACCGCATTCTGAGGACGAATAATTATTGTCATTCTGTGGGAGATATTCATTTAAGCATCTTAGTCAAGAGATACTTCGCCTTGAAAGATAATTTGGCTCAGTATGACGTGTCCCTCTGTCATTCTGATGTAAGTAACAAATATACCCGAAGAATCTTAATCAAAATTATACGAGATACTTCGCCTTAAAAGATTATTGGCTCAGTATGACGTGTCCCTCTGTCATTCTGATGGAAGTAACAAATACACCCGAAGAATCTTAATCAAAATTATACGAGATACTTCGCCTTGAAAGATAATTTGGCTCAGTATGACGTGTGCTATTAACCTTCCAATATCTTTCTTATTAATTCGTTAACAGTTTTCGGGTTAGCTCTTCCTTTTGTTTCTTTCATTACTTGACCGACGAAGAAACCTAAAAGATTTGTTTTACCATTTCTGTATGCTTCAATCTCCGCAGGGTGAGAGTTAACAACTTTTTCAACAATTTCTTTAATTGCACCTTCATCAGAGATTTGGCTCAAACCTTTCTTTTCAACAATTGCGGAAGCTTTTTCACCGTTAACTATCATTTCTTCAACAAGAATTTGTTTACCGATATTGTTAGAGATTGTTCCTTTTTCTATCAAACTTATTAACTCAGCTAAGTTCTCAGGCGTTAATTTTGTTTCATTAATCTCAACTTTATTTTCCTTCAAGTAAGCTGCAATTTCACCCATAATGAAGTTTACTGCAGTCTTAGGATTAGCACCAAGCTCAAGAGTTTTGTCAAAGAACAATGCTAAAGGCATCTGTTCAACGATTACACTGGCATCATATTCGCTTAAGCCCAGACTCATATATCTTTGTCTTTTTGCTTCAGGAAGCTCCGGCATTGTTTTTCTGATATCTTCAACCCATTCTCTTGATATTTCTAAAGGCATCAAATCCGGTTCAGGGAAGTATCTGTAATCGTGAGCATCTTCTTTACCTCTCATTGAGCGTGTTTCTTTTAAGTTATCATCCCAAAGACGTGTTTCTTGAACAACTTTCCCGCCTTCTTCAACAATTTCAATTTGTCTGTCAATTTCATATTCAATAGCTCTTTGCAAAGCTGAGAAGCTGTTTACGTTCTTAATTTCCGCTCTTGTACCAAACTTGTCTGAGCCTTTCGGCATAATAGAAATGTTTGCATCACATCTCATTGAACCTTCTTCCAAGTTACCATCGCATACACCAAGGTAACGAACGATGTTACGTAGTTCTTCCATATAGTTACGAGCTTCTTCAGAAGAGCGCATATCCGGTTCTGATACGATTTCAAGAAGCGGAGTACCGGCTCTATTTAAGTCAACTAGGGAATAAGTTGCGCCGTTAATACCTGCTGCACCGACGTGAACAAGTTTACCTGCATCTTCTTCCAAGTGAGCTCTTGTAATACCGATTCTTTTACCTTTAACATTTAACCAGCCGTTTACACAAATCGGTTCATCATATTGTGAAATCTGATAACCTTTAGGCAGGTCAGGGTAAAAATATTGTTTTCTGTCAAATTTGCATCTGTTAGGAATTTCGCAGTTAAGCGCTAAGCCTAACAAAATACCCATATTAACACATTCTTTATTCAAAACAGGCAAAACCCCGGGCATACCAAGTGTAATAGCACTTGTATGAGAGTTTTGTTCACTTCCGAACTCCGTTGAATCCGGTGCAAATATTTTTGATTTAGTTTTTAACTGAGCATGAACTTCAAGCCCTATAACGACTTCATATTTATCTCTTAAATTTGTCATAATAATATCCTCACTTCTTATAATATGGTAGCACAAACATAAAACATATTACTAAAAGTGGGATTATTTAAGAGCTACTTAATGCGATTCCCTTTTGTATCATATATTGTGCCGTCAGGGTTAAAGATTAAAACAGAACCTTTTACGACACGTTTAACAGGTTTATTTTGTTTTGAATCAGCAGAAATTTCTTTGACTTCTGTCGGATTAAGCTCGTTATATTTGCTAATTAAAGCTTCTTCAAAAGCTTTGTACATAATACCGCTTTGGATTTTATTAAGACCTTCATCGGTTATACCGTCATCTTCAAATTCAGAGATTGTGTACATGTCACTTGTTGCTTTCATTGTTTCTTCAACTTTACGTTCACCTGTATCCCAATTTACAGTATGAGCTTCGTTTATGGTAGTTGTAAGCATTTCTTTAGCATAAGCTTTTGCTTTTGAGTAAACCATTCTCTGTGTCGGGTTCATAGAAGTCAGGTCTGCATAAGTTACAGTTTTACAGAATTCCAATTCATCTTTGTATTGTTCGGCAAATTCTTCATAACTCATTCCGAGGTGTTTTTGTGCAAGGAAATCAATATCATATTCTGTTTTAGAAGGCTCAGTGTGAGTTTCATCTCCGTTAGCTTCTTCCATTATGTATTCGATTTTGTCTTTCAGCTGATGAAGAGATTCCATGTCAGCTGAGGTTCTCGTTCTGATTTCTTCAATATCAAAATTTAAAAGTTTATCATCTAAATTCGGATAATATCTGTAATGCCATCTTGGTACAATGTTGATATCTTTGTAAGCTTCGCACTCAATGAAAGCTTGGTCAATAGCTTTTTCCATTTTGTATAATCTTTGTTCCAAATTGTTGTATGTTTTTTGAGTAACGTCATATCTCTGATATTCATTCATTTCTGAATTGTAATAGTTGACGGCTTTTTCAAAATCAAGGTTTGTGTTTGTGCGAGATTGTGTATAATTTATTGCAGGTGCTTTTTCCGCTTTAGTTTTAGCTTGAGATACAAATTCATCTTGAGGTGCCTGATAAATATTAATCAATTGCTCTGTTGAAAATTTGTTTTGTTGTTTTTGCAGGTATTTTTGTGCGATAGCACTTGAGGATACAGTTAAAGCTGCTGCAACAGCAATTGTTCTTATAGGACTTATTTTTATCATATTTTACTCCGATTAATTTATTATATATAACTATATCAATTATATAAAACCTTGTAAAATTATTTTTTGCTTTTTTATAAACTGATATTTTTTAGGTGTTCGATTTTGAATTGCGGCTTAATCAGAATAGAGATTGCGTCAATTCTGTATTTTTTGTATTTCGGATTTTCTTGGAGATAAATGAATAGTCCTTGTTTAATATGATTGTATTTTGTTTTTGTAATTGCTTCCAGCGGATGCCCGCAAATATCAGATTTTCTGGTTTTAACTTCCACAAAAACGAGAGTATTTCTATCGAGTGCAATTATGTCAATTTCGCAGAATCTGGAGAATTTCTTATTCATTTCCAATATTTTATATCCCATTTTTTCTAAATGGGTTTTAGCGATTTCTTCTCCATTTTTTCCGATAGTTTGGTTTGACATAATATTCTGAATAAAAAAACTAAGCCTTGGGCTTAGCTTATATTTTGAATCTCTTTATTGTTTTAAATGGAGCGGGAGACGAGGCTCGAACTCGCGACATCCTCCTTGGCAAGGAGGCATTCTACCACTGAATTACCCCCGCGGGTATAGTATTATGATACATGATAACTTTTCAAAGTCAATAGGGTTTTATTTAAGAAATTTTTATATACGCTTTGAAAATTTTATTTGAAACTGTATCTTCAAAAGCTTGTTGAATTTCATCCAGCGGATATACGGTTGTTAAATTTTTGACATTGACTTTGTGTGAAGTCAAAAGTTCAAAAGAATCTTTTAAATCTTTTGGAGAAGGAGAATAACTTCCCAGAACAGTCAATTCTTTGTAATAAATTTCATTATTCGGATATCCTGTATTTTTTGGTGTGCTTGAAAATACAAGAATTTTTCCGCCTTTTCTTACAACTTTTAGTGCAACATCAAGTGCTTTATCTGCGCCTGAAGTCATAAATACGGCATCGATACCCCCGCTTTTTCTTTGCAAAATTTTATCAAATTCTTCCAAGTTTAGAGAGTTATAAGATTCAATCCCCATGTTGTTAGCAAGCGCAATTCTGTCTTCAATTAAATCACAGCCGTAAACTTTGTACCCGAGAGCCTTAATTCCTTCTCCCATAAGAAGTCCGATTGAACCTAATCCTACAACAAGGACTTTATCACCTTCAATCAAATTACATCTTTTTATTGCTCTAACGCAGCAGCCGAGGGGTTCGTAAAAAGATATCTCTTCGTCAGTCATTTTTTCAGGGATGATATGAGCAACATTCTTGAGATGTTCTTCTGACAAATAAACCAGCTCGCTGAATCCTCCTGGGCGAATGTTTGTAGATTTAAAATGTTCGCACATAGAGACATTTCCGTGTTTGCAATAAACGCATTCTCCGCAGGGAATGTGGTGAGAAGTAACAATCCTGTCACCTTTTTTAAAGTTTGTTTCAGAATCAATTTCATCAATGACAGCCACGATTTCATGTCCCAAGACTGCGCCGTTATGTACGATTTTTTCTCTGAATTTAACTATATCAGAACCGCATAGGCCGCACCCTAAAACTTTGACTATTGCGCCTTTGCGTCCATCTAATTTAATATCATCAACATTTTTAATAACTATTTTGTCATTTTCGACTTGAGCTGTTTTCATTTTATTTCCTTTATTTTACCTCTATTATTTACCCCTATTATTTACCCCTCTTTTAATCTTGCAAATTTTGTATTGGCGTAGAAATATTTTAGAATCTGATATCCGTTATATCCGCGCTTTGCCAAGTTATTTGCTCCGTATTGGCTCATTCCGACTCCGTGTCCGTTCTTTTTAATACCGTCGTCAAAAGAAGGGACAGATTTAAGAAATGGCAAATCTTGTGTCCAAACTTGTGATGCACTTCTTGTTTTGCCTCCTGCTGAGGCTGAGTAGTAGGCAGGAACTATTTTACCTTGATAAATTAAAACTATACCTTTTGTATCTTCTACCGCTTTATTGGTTTGAACGGTTTCTGCAGAAGCTCCTCCGTATGCTTGGTCCTCTGGCGTGTCTTTAAGGTCGTAACCATACTTGCCTCGTTTCCCCATATTTGCCAGCGCGTAGCTTCTTGCTGCAATTGCCTGAGCTTTGTGTGCTTCAATTTCCCAACCGGACGGCATTTCAGACGGTACAACTCCGCGGATATAAGATTCCAAATCCAAGTCATTCATAACTGTGAGTGAACCGCCGTCGTTTATAACTTTAAAATGTCCTCTATACCATTTACGTTTCACACTGATGAATCCGTTTTCTTCCGGTTTAATTATTATTTGGTTTGTTTTAATTTTTCTGTACTGACCGTCAATTTTAATCGCAATCATGTCACTATGATATGGTTTAAATTCATACCCCTTCATTTTGTCCATAATAAAAAGGAGTTTGTTTGTTTTGACGTCAATTATTTCAGCAGGGGTTGAAGCTCCGATAAAAGTTTTGTTCACGCGGGTTTGTAGCCCTATTTTTATTGCAAAACAAGGCACGATAAAAAATATGTATACAAAAAATAATATTAAAACTCTTCTCAGCCCCATAAGAGTATTGTATACCAAAAAAAATATAAAGAATAATCTAAATTTGTCATTCTGAACCCAAAAGCAATTTTAGGGGTGAAGAATCTCATGCAAGTATAGAAAGAGATACTTCGTTAACGCTCAGTATAACAAATTTAAATTATTTCAATTTCGCCTTGACGAAAAACAATCGGCTTGCCGTCTTTGAATCCAGCAACTGTTGAGGCTCTGCCTTGAGCTTCCTCTCCATAGTCTTCTATTACCATATCAACTTTATCTCCGATGTATTTTACGGCTTCTTCATAGGTTAGAGCCGGAGGTTCACCTGAAATATTTGCACTTGTGGTTGCAAGTACGTGTCCGTCTATATTTTTGCAGATATTTGAGAAGGTTTCATTGGCGGGAACTCTTATTCCGACAGTCGGGAGATTTGAGGTCATATAATCAGGTGTATTTTCAGATTTGTCTAATACCAGTGTTAAAGCTCCGGGGAAGTGCTTTTTTATTAGTTTTTGCGCTTCTTTTTCAATCGGTTGACGTACATAATCAAACAGGGGATAAATATCGTAACTCATAAGAATAAGTGGTTTTTTTGATTCACGATGTTTAATCTCATATATTTTTTTTACAGCTTTTTCGCTGTTTGGAAGACACCCTAAGCCCCAAACAGTATCTGTTACAAACGCTATTACTCCGTCATCTTGAAGAATTCTGTTTATTTTTTCGTAATCCATTTTTATCCCCTTTTTTACTATATTAGCACGTAATAAAAATTTATATTGGGGGTTTAAATATATATACAAATATGTTACAATGTATATAATCGGAGGATTTTATGTAAAATTTGTACTGAGTCTTTCGGTGAAGAGAATTCGGGCAATGGTGAGAATATGAGCAAGACAGGGTGGGTCTCAACCCGCAAGGGCAGAACCCGCCGAGAGCCCAAAGAGGGTCAACACCCCTCTAGCTCCCCTAACAAGGGGAGGACGCTCCGGTCTAAGCGCAATACATATCAAACAATTGGAGAACGCTTAAAACCCAAACAACAAACAACCAAACGAAAGGATAATGAAAGTATGAAAAAAGGCTTTTCTTGATACAGAACAAGGTATCACATGGTGTATACAGATGTATACAGACAAATAACGGATTAGTTGAAGAATTATATTCCGGTACAAGAAGAGTTAAATTTTCTCCCAATGCTAACAAGTGTACTTTCAAAGTTCCTCAAGCAGCGCAGTACAAAGTAGATATGTACAGTGCGGGTTCAGGCGGAACTCTTTTTGCAAAGGTTAATTCACAAAGAGATGACAGTCGTGTTCATACATATACAATGGCAGGAAGAA
>CACZCH010000013.1 GCA_902779645.1 uncultured bacterium
TGACTTAATAAATCAACATTTTATTTTCACTGCAAACTGTAAAAATGCTTAAGCCACATTTTTTAGTAACCAAGTTCTGAACTCGTCAACTCTGGCGTATTTTTTGTGCCAAAAATTCAAACAGTCGCAAAAAAGATAGTAGGTCGTGTTGGATAGTTTAATCCAACACGACAATATTTTTTTTGATGTCGTGTTCAATGACAATTGTTGAACACTACTTACAGGTTAAAAACTACAGGATACCATTATAGCAAAATTTTTTATTTTCAAGTTTTGTAATAACTATGAAAATAAATCATACTATAAAATTTGGATTCAACTACAATACACATTTTTACGGAAAACACACTTATGCAAATCTTGTTGAAAAACTTTCAACAAGAGATATATATTCTGACACTAAGGCTGAAGAATTTGTTGAATTAAGAAATATTTATAATAATTTGTGGAAAGAAATAGGTTTACCTGAAAATCTGAAACCAAGAATACAATATAAAGCAATGCTATCAAATATGGCTTTTTCTATTCAAGATTATAAAATTTATGTTGAGAAAAGATTATCTCCTTTTAAAATGAACCTTAGAAATAAATCCGGAAAAAATAAATCAATATTAAGACATGAAATAGAACACGTTAAACAAATTTGGGATATTGTCAGACTTGTCGGAGCAGATAATATGGCTGAGGAATTGGGTACAAATCTCAAGTGGCTAAATATAGAAGTATCACCCAGTTTGTTGAAAAATTTTCAAGAAATAGAAAAAACTCTGGGAAAAATTTTACCTTCATCAAAAGAATATGTTAAAGCACAACAATATTTAAAAGCATTAAGAAATTATCCTGACACAAGTCAGTACTATGGAATAAGTATAAAAGAATTGAGGGAGCATATAAAATACAAAAACAATTTGCTTGAAAAAGAAGCAAGAAACGAAGCAGCAAAATATAAACCAAAGTGGACAAAAACTTTCAAAATAGTAATAAAAGAATTTATTAAATTAATAAAATAGCATTTTCAAAATTCCTGTTCAGACCGACTGTTATTATATTTTGTTATCTTGTTTCGGAATCTGAATTCTTGCAAGACACTGAAACGCGCCTCGCATTAAACGGATATCGTTTACGCATTCCTCCTCTGCTCGGCTTGTTTAGGGTGACAGTTTATTTAACGAGTGACCAAGACAATCGCGCCAGATGTAAATAAAAAAGGATTGGTTCATTATTCCAATACTTTTTATAATATTTTGTTATTGTTGGGATAGAAATCTCAATCTACTTGCTTGCTATTTATTGATTGTCATTATCTGATAACATTTCATCAATATATTTTTGTTCAATTTTTCTATCAGATTTTTCAAAATGTCCATCTAAGTCATTATCATAATAATTTTGAGTTCCATAAGTACTAAAACCTTGTAGGCATATTTTACGTGCATCCGCAAAACCATCACCATCATAATCAATTAAAACATCACTTCGTATTATAGTATCAGAATTTTTATATCTATGAAAAATGCAAAAATCTTTTCTGCCATCAAGGTGTGTATGAACACTTATTTCACCATATTTAGAATTATAGACATCAGCATGACTGCCATCACAATAAGTATCTCTTCTATTAAAAGTAAACTCATCTACTTTTGGCATAAGAATATTACCAGATTTACTTGTAAAACCTTTAAGTATAGCTTCCTCGTTAGCCAAGTGTGTATATCTTTTGGTATTATTCAACCTGTTTGCTATGAAAATTGTATATATTTACCATCAAGATCACCGTATATGTCTAGTTTTTTTATAATCTCTTTATTATAACTGGTTATATCTATAATTTTAGGAATCTCATTCCCGCTTTGTTTCATATTAGCTAAGCCCGTTTGTAAACAATTCAATAACTTTATTATGTCCGGATATTTTTTGTCAAAAAATATTCTTGTTCCATATTCTTTTTCTATTGCATTTAATAAATGTACTATTTCATTTGATTTTGAATTATTTTTATTGTTTTTGATTAATTTTGAAATAAAATATTTATTCCATAAATATTGATTAATAGATTTTTCATCAGGATTATTATTTATAAAATTTTTTATGTATTCAAAATTTGAATATTTTTCAAAATGTTTATCATTGAAAGACTTGAGTTCATTTTTGCTTTCATTAAATATTTTATATCCTTTTCGCTTCTTCGATAAATATCTGCTAATTTCTTCTTTATGATTTTTTATTTCTTCAGTATTCTTATTTGAAATGTCATTTTTTAAATATTTTAACAATATGTGATATAAATCATAATGTTGATCAATATTATGTTGATAAGAATATAGAGGAGAATATTTTGAATCAGCTATATTTACGGCATCAAGTAAAAGATTGTTTTTTATTATACTGTCATAAGTCTCTTGAGGCGATTTATCAATTGTAGACGTGATTGAATTAAAGATGTGTTTTTTAATCGTTGAATCTTTACAGGCTTTATATTTTATAAGGAAATCATTCAGCGTAGTTAAGATCTCTTTTGCATTTTCTTCAAATGTATAATATGAGGTATTTCTTACTTTTACTAGAATTTTTTTCAGAACGGTATCTTTTATTTCTAAAATATTTTTATTTAATAATTTATAGGAGTCTAAATTTTTTATGTCTTTTATTTGGTTTAAATAGGTATAATGATTTGGATACAAAGTTGTATACTTATTACTTTCTACATTTGGTTTATCCAAAATATTTTCCATAAATTCAACATCAGTGTTTATCATAAACGCTGTTGATACATTACTTTCTCTATCTTTAAATATCTCGGCTATACAACGGTTTAGTTCTGAGATTGCGGTCTTATCAGTACACATTTTTAGTTTTTGTATAACTTCGTACAAATAAGAAACATAGTTTTCTAATTTATTATAATTATTTCCTATTAACGTATAATATGGTTTATTAAGTGCAATCTTAAAAAATTTTTTTTGCTGTGGTACTTGTATTTCATTGATAGATTTTTTTGCTTGATTATATATTTCTGTTTTTTTTACTCTACGTAATATTGTAGGATTTTTTGGGATCTGTATTTTTAACATAATAATTTACGACGCTATTTATTTTCGTGACTGATACATGCATGTATATATTACAAATAATATGATATATCAATAGCTCAAAATGTATTCTTAACAAATATCTAATTGTGATTGTTAATATAAGTATTATCTAATCAAATTGTATATTCGTTGAACTACTTTTAAAGTAGCAAAATTTTATTTTACGGGTTTTATATTATGATATATATAAAAATAAAAGGAGAATATATGCAGATAGAAAAATGTAAAATCGGAAATTTAAATATAAACTTTGAATCAAAAAATACATTTTTGCAAAAAGCAAAAAAAGCAAGATATTCTGCAAAAGAACATTATTATAAAAGCTTGCATAACGAGGCAAAAGCAAGAATGTTTTATAAAAAATTTAGTAAGGCTGAAGATGAATTATTTTGTTCAGATAGAGATGATATTTTTTCTTTTTGTAAATCTTTTATAAAAATGGCATACAGAAAAATTCAAAGTGTTATCTATGATACAAAAGCATTTTCTGAATTCCCAAACAGGTTTACAGAATCCGATAAATGTTCGGATATAGAACATAGGTATTATAAAATAAAGAAGAATTATATAAACAAAAATAATAAAAAATGGTTTAGGCCCTAATTATACACCATTCACAGACAATTATTTGCAAGTTAAATAATCTTATATTAATATAAAGTTATGGAAATCCTTGATAAAAAAACAAAAATTATATCTAATGAGCCGATTGATGTAGTAAAAGTAGAAAGAGCCTGTGAAATAATATCCGGTCTGCAGAAAGATATAAAATTGTTTTCATCAAAGGGCGCGGGCCCTTTTGTAGCAGCAATATACGATGATAAAGGCAATGAACTTGTAAAAACCTGTAATTCTGTTGTAGAAGAAATCTGCTCTCATAACCATGCAGAAGTCAATGCAATAAGAGAGATTGAGAAACGTTTAGGTACTTATGATTTATCATCATACAATTTGAGTCTTTATATAACTGCGGAACCTTGCATGATGTGTATTGGCGCAATTATGTGGTCAGGGATAAAAAATGTTTATTATGGCGTACCTTCAAAAACAGTCGAAAAAATTACCGGTTTTGATGAAGGTTTTAAACCTGATTGGATAGAAGAATTTAGAAAACGCGGTATAACGGTATATGGAAATATCCTACCGGAACTTGGCGAAGAAGCACTCAAAGATTATGTAGAGAACGGGCACAAAGTTTATAAACCTAAGCGATAATTTATTGTTTTAATTCTTTGTAAGTCTTTATTGCATTTATTAATTTTGAATTGTTTTGTATCTGATAAATTCTAATTAGAGCCCAGCGTGCGGTTTTATCAGCTTGTTCTTCATTTATGTCACCTGCATTGCAAGCATTTTTAATATTCTTGTCAATAACATTGTACAGATGAATCATCGTTTTATTTGTCATTCTGTGAATCGGTCTGATAAAGTAATCGGCAATTCCGCCCGTATGGTATTCTAGAGTTCTGTATAGAGTTTTAATAATATCTTTTGATGTTCTCAGTTCATAATCTAAAAAAAATGTAATACCGTCGATTGAACCGTGACGGTATACATAAGATTTTATTGCATCAAGTTTGTCTTTTGGAAGAAAGTCTAATCCATTTATTTTGGTTATAGAATTTTCCGCATTTTTTATATAATTATCGACTTCACACGGTTCTATGTCTAAAGTTTTAGCAAGCAGAATTTTATCACCGCGCTTTGTAAATGAGTTTTTAATCGGTTTAAATTTTTGCAGTGGTCTGTTTTCCATTAAAACTTTAAAATCAAGTCCCGATAGTTTAACATCCAGCGCGCGCCGAATTTCAGTTTTGTTTTGACGCATAAATTCTGTCTTTTGGGCTTGAGAAATCTTATTAGAGGTTAAAACTTCATAAACTTTATTTAAAGTAATCGGTGATACTGAATTAACTGCAGAAACTTCCATAATTTTAGTATTCTATATATTATTTTTTTAGTCAAGCTTATTGTTACATAGTTAATAATTTGCTCTATTTTTAACAAAGTGGTACGCTTGACTATAAGATGTATAAAGATTTTGATATAACAAAAACAAAACTTATAATATGGGATTTGGACGATACTTTTTGGGAAGGAACTCTTTCAGAAGGCGGAATTAAGTTTAAAGAAGAAAATTTACGTCTTGTAGAAGAACTTATTACAAAAGGAATTATGAATTCTATTTGTTCAAAAAATGATTCTATCAGAGTAAAATCAGAATTTATAATTCATGGATATATAAGGCAGTGGCAGTCTTTTGTTTTCCCTTCTATTAATTGGACCGCAAAGGGACAACGGGTAAAAAGTATTATAGATTCAATGCAGTTGAGGGAAGAAAATGTTATTGTAATAGATGATAATATTACAAATATTCAGGAGATAAAGTATTATTGTCCAAAAATTATGTCGGCAACTCCTAATCAAATTCCTAAAATCGCAAAAGAATTGTATCTTTTGAATGAATATGATTTGGAACATGTTCGGCTTAGACAATACAAAGTTCTCGAAGCAAAAAACAGGGACAAACTTTTATCAAATTCTTCTAATGAAGAGTTTTTGAAAAACAGTGAAATTAAAATTTGTATAAAACGTGATTGTGCTGATAATATAGAGAGAATAGAACGTCTTATTTTAAGGACAAATCAGCTTAATTTTACAAAAAAAAGAGTAAATCAGGAAATTTTAAAAAGATTATTTTCACAACCTGAAAAATATGATTCGGCATATATAATTGCAGAGGACAAGTACGGCAGTTACGGGATTTGCGGATTTTATGTTCTTGATAAGACTGCAAATTCTTTGGAGCACTTTCTCTTTTCTTGCAGAATAATGAATATGGGCATAGAACAGTTTGTGTATAATTATCTAAATTCACCCAAAATTCAAATTATACCTCCGGTGTCTTCAAATCTAGGCGATAAAGTTGATTGGATAGAGATAGTTGAAAATTTGGAATTGATTAAGCCTGCTTCAAAAAATGAAACTGATTTGAATATATTATTCAAGGGTGCATGTGATTTATATTCAACTGTAAGTTATATTGATGGTGATTGTAACATTGATACAGAGTTCCCATATTGGAATAAAAAACTTTTGTACATATCATCACATACTCATCCTGCTTTTATTGAACAGACTAACCGTTTATCAAAGGAAGAACTAATAGGTTTGACTGAAGAATTTCCAAACCCCCAGCCGGAAGAATTTGAAACGGAATTTTTTAATCCAAAATATAAAGTTGTAGTTTTAAGTCTTTTGCAGGCAACATTTAGAGGAATATATATAAACAAACAAAACGGACATTATGCAGAGTATGGATTTACGAGTTGTGATGTTACCGATGAAAAGAATTGGGATAGAGTTTTAGCGGAAATCCCGGACGAGTATAAAGACCAAAATAGACAGGTTTTAAGAGAATTCAGTGAGAATTATGTTTTTGCCGGAAATCCGCCGATTGAGCTTTTGATGAAAAATTTAAAATATATAAGAGAAAATTTGAGTAAGGATACAAACTTAATTTTGATATTAGGAAGCGAAGTTGATACCAAGAAGATGCTTAGCGGTTATGAGGGAGTTTGTGAACAGCATTTTGTTTTGAATAAGTATGTAAGAGAATTTGCAAAACAATATGAGAATGTTGATATCGTTGAAATTACTGATTTAATAACGAGTGATGATGATTATACGGATTGTATAAACCATTTTTCAAGAAGAGTGTATGCTGAGATTGCGCGGAAAATAATCGACATAATAAATAAAACCCTTGGGAAAGAGTATTTGTTTCTAAAAACAGAGAACGAATCTCATTTATGTACGGTTTAATTATAAAAGTGTTTGTAGCTTTTCTTCCCATTTATACGCGGTAGTAATACTATCTTCAATTGTTCTTAAGGGTTTCCAGCCGAGAGTTGTTTTTACTTTGTTTGCATTAGCATACAATGCTTCCGCATCACCGTCTCTTCTTGCTGTAATTTCTACTTCTATTTTTTTGTCCAGCACTTTTTCGCAAGCTTTAAATATTGTTTTAACACTATCTCCCTGTTCAGTTCCCAGATTGAATTCGTTAGACTTATTTTCTTTTCTTAAGTATTCAAGAGCAAGCCTATGTGCTTCTGCTAAATCTTCAACGTTAACATAATCTCTAATACAGGTTCCGTCAGGGGTGTTGTAGTCATCTCCAAAAATTTTGAATACTTTTCCTTCTCCAAATGTTGATTTAACGATATTTGGTATTAAATGAGTTTCCGGTTCATGCCATTCTCCGACTCTGCAGTTTTTATCACAGCCTGCAACGTTAAAATACCTAAGCTTGATTGATTTTAGACCGTATGCTTTATCATAATCTTTCATAATCATCTCAACCATAAGTTTTGATGTTCCATAAGGACTTATCGGAGCTTGAGGGTGTTTTTCATCAACAGGTACGTATTGAGGGTTACCATAAGTTGCACAAGTCGATGAGAAAACAATTTTCTTGCAGTTATATTTAACCATTGTATCCAAAAGGTTAAGAGTTCCAAAAGTATTATTTCTGTAGTATTTAGCGGGGTTTTCTACTGATTCTCCGACAAGAGCAAATGCTGCAAAATGGACAACCGCTTCAATATCGTATTTTGAAAAAACTTTATCAATATCATCGATGTTTCTTAAGTCACCTTTTTCAAATTTAACATCTCCGATTTTTTGAAGCGCTTGTACAATTTCAATATGCCCGTTTTCAAGGCTGTCAAAAATAACAATTTTTTCTCCTGCATTAATTAGGTTTATTACAGTGTGACTTCCTATATATCCGGCTCCGCCTGTTACTAGAATCATTTTATGAACTCCTTTTTATATATAGCTTTATTATATCAAAAAATATAATGAAATAGAAATGAAATATGCTGCAATTCACTCTGACGAAGCAAAGGTGACTAAATGTCACGTTTGCTGAGAGGGGCGAACCCCTTTGTAAAAGAACAGTCGGTTTGAGAAGAAAGAACAAGCATTTTGAGAATGTGAAATCCGAACCCACGAATTGTAACAATTTTTATTCAAATGTAACAATTTTGCCGAAAACATTAAAGTTTTTAGTTAAATATGCCGTTATATATGATGTAAGATAAGGATGTATTATGGCATTATTTCATTTTAATAGTAACAAAGAGATTCATTTAGATAATAATTATAAATCTGGTGTTGTTGGTAATGGAGTAAATTCTCAATACCAAAATACGGTATGGGAAGATGAGTTACCCGATATACCAATTGGCGATGGTTTTATAAAAGATACCAAAGACATTAAGCCTAATACAGACCCAAACGGAAGAGAATACATTGAATGCCATTCTGGAATTTCGCCATTTTTCTCAAAACAGGATTATGAGGACTTGAAAGATCCTCAAAAAAGAGAAAAAGTTCACGAAAATAAAATTCTAAAAATAAAAAGCAATATAAGACAAAAATTTCCGGTAAATCAATATGATATAGAAGTCTTTTGGGACGGAAGGTATTATAGTGCATACATATACGATATTTCAACAAGACCCGAACCACCCAAATTATCACAATCAATAAGTATTACTCGTCCGGATGGGATAAAAATCGGAATGAAAGATTGTTATGACGGTGATATAGATGACGATGATAACGGAGAATTCATTGATGCAAGGCGGCAACATCCATTTTCTAAAGGTATGGATGAACCCGCTTTTACAATTACTCTGGCTGACGGTAAAGAATATACATTTAAAACAATGATAAACGGAAGCAGAAGTTTAATTGATATACGCAGACAGGAAAGGGCTATTATAGAATTTTTTGCGAGATTACCACAGGCAAAAATTCAAGAATTAATTGATAAAAATGTAACTCATATAACTTTTGACACAGAACCTGATGAGGATTTTGCCGACTTGTATGAATTGGATGAAAATAGTGAATGTGTGCGCATATTGGATGAATTTGAAGATAACATAAGTGCAGAAATTATTTCTCCTAAATTTGCTCCGCCTCAACATAATTATCGAACAGAGCAGTATTTTGAACGTGATGACGGATATAAGATTACTACAGTTGATAATTCACAAGCTTCTTCTGATATAACATTAGAAACATTGAATGGTGAAAAATATAACTTAGCAGTGTCATCTAATTATGATGATTTTGATACGGATGTATATCATCAAATAATGTTACCAAGATTATCTAAACTTTTAAATGATATACCACAAGATAGTATGCAGGATTTGTTAAATGAAATTGATGAAATAAAAATGACAATGGGCTTAGAAGATGGGGCAGGATTATATTCAAAAGGTTCAAATACTATTGCTGTTGATATGTACGATGATGATGTTAACGTTGTCCAGACTGATGATAAAAGAAAAATTACAATTTTACATGAATTGGGACATGCAATGGATAATATTGATGGAAGCTATTTATCAGAATCACCCGAATATGTAGCCAAGTTTGAAGAGTTTCAACAACTTGCGGAACAGTTTGAATACGAAGAATTATCAAAAACTTCTTTATATGCTGGTATTACATTTGAAGAATATCAAAATGGAATAAAAGGTGAACTGTTCAATATAATAGCGAGAAATCATGCTCTAAAGAATTCTAAAGAATTTTTTGCATCTTTATATGCACATTTGCATTTTGATGGCGAGGCAGAAACCGGTGATCATATTGCAAATTTAGAGAAAATAATAATTCCATTCAAAGACTCTGATAATCCACAGAAAAGGCATTGCTATGACTTATATATAGAATTACAACATATGACAAAATCAGATATTGATGAGGTTAGAACTCGACCAAGAAGCGAAAGAGCTGATAATAAAATTAAAAATATTGTAGCTGAAATGAGTCAAGATATTCAAAAAGATGTTGAATTTTTAGCATCAAACAACATAATAAGTTTAGCGGCATTTTCTCCTGAATTAACAATTACAAATTGGGTAAGCCGTAATGCAGAAGAATTCGAAGAAATAATTAATTCTTTTAATAAATATGCAATAGATGAAAATTATTCTGAAGATGTAAGAAATGCTTTTGATAGAATTGTTGAAAAATTGAAGGAGATTAGGAATTGTATAGAAGCAACTAACTAATTAGTTAGTTTTGATGTGTACCAATTTTGCAAGATTTTTCTAATTACCTATTTTTGTCTTTGTGTGTGATTTAGATTTTGTCGGCATTTGAGTGAATAGGTCGGGTTTCAACCCGACAAAAACGAATAAAATATGTGTCGGGCTAAAGCCCGACCTATTTTTAGAAATAAATTTTTTAAATTACCTATTCGGACATTCTTGTTCCCGAAATCGGACATTTCGGACTTTTATAATTACCTCATTTCCGACCTTACAAAATTGCTATAATTTACTAAAATTAGCTATCTTGCCAACTAAATTATTTACCCCTTCCGACCAAATGTCCTGTTAAAAGGTATACAGATACACTGTCCTGAAAAAATACAATAAATGTCAATACGGAATAATATGTTTCATATCAAGTGGTTCACATATAACTCACATAGAAAATAATAAAGTGCTTATTAATTTAAGTTCAGAGTGGCTAAAATCCTTGCTAAATAAGGACAAAAAAATATGCCGCAACTCACTCTGCCGAAGCAAAGGTGACTAAATGTCACGTTTGCTGAGAGGGGCGAACCCATATTTCGTAAGAAATATGCGTGAAATTCCGAGTTCTTTTTTCTACAAAATTCAAAAAAAAATATGCCGCAACTCGGAATTGAACCAAGGACACAGGGATTTTCAGTCCCTGTAAGTATAAAAATTATAAAAAATTGCAAAAAATATTTTCTTGTTATTATTGACTTATACCGATTTTTATTATAAAATTGTTTTATAAATTTTTGTAGTTTTTTAGAATTTTAACCACAAAATAACCACAAAAATATAATCTGTAACTACTAAACTGTAAAGGAATTGTTAATATGAATGATATTTTAGCGCCTGATACATTGCAACGCAGAATATTCACTTTTCGCGGTAAAAAAGTAATGATAGATAAAGATTTAGCGGAATTATACGGTGTACCTACATATAGGCTTAATGAAGCAGTGAAACGCAATATAAAACGATTTCCCGATGATTTCATGTTTAAACTCAATAATAATGAACTTCAAGAACTCATCGCAAATTGCGATAGGTTTAAAACCCTTAAACATTCAACAAACCCGCCTTATGTATTTACAGAACATGGGGTAGCTATGTTATCAAGCATATTAAAAAGTGATAAAGCAATAGAAATAAATGTACAAATTATGCGCGCTTTTATAAGGCTTAGACAATATGCACTAGAATATTCAGAACTTGCACAAAGATTGTCAGAACTTGAAACATATTTTATACAACATTGCAAAGATTATAATTCTGATATAACAGAGATTAAACAGGCAATAGATTTATTAATGGATAGAACTAAACCCGCACAAATCGGTTTTAAAACAGATAATAGGGGGTAATTATGCACGATATAAGGAAGTATTTAAAAAAAGACGGTAAACCAAGTTATACGGCACGTATCAGAATAGATGGGCACCCGCCAATGACGGCTACTTTTTCAAAAAAAACACTTGCGCAGATATGGATACAGGAAAATGAAAGTGCTATAAAAACAGGCAAGCATATACAAACATCTGAAGCAAAAAAACATACCTTAAACGACCTTATACTACGCTATGAACAAAACGAATTACCTAAAAGACATTCAGACCAAGAAAAGTTTAAAATGCACCTTAAATGGTGGAGTAAAGCTATTGGGGAATATTGTTTAGTATTTATAACCCCGGCCTTACTGACAGAATGTAAAGAAATGTTAGAAAAAGAAGTTTTTAAATATCCGCGCCAAGGAAGAAAAACAAGGACACCGGCAACGGTAAACCGATATTTAGCAACTTTATCTATTGTATTGGGTTATGCTTGTAATGAATATGGATGGCTTGATGAAAACCCTATGAAAAAGGTAAGAAAAAATAAAGAACAAGCAAATAAAGACAGATATTTAACCACAGAAGAAATAGACCGGCTTCTAAGGGCTTGTAAGGAGTTTAATATAAAAGGGGATAATTATAATAAGGAAACATATTTATTTGTTCTTATAGCTCTTTCTTCGGGCGCACGTTATTCAGAAATACATAATCTTACTTGGGGCAATGTAGACTTACAACACAAACAATTTTATTTTTTAAATACAAAAAACAAAGAAAATAGGGGTGTACCGATAACAGACGAAGTTTATAAAGAATTAAAAGAGTTTAAAAAGGTAAGGAATATAAAAAATAATTTCTTATGGACGACAAAAGACGGGCGCAAACTTATAGACTTTAGAACACGCTTTTACAAGGTTTTAGAACTTGCAAAGATAGAAAATTGCAGATTCCATGATTTACGGCATACAGTAGCGAGCCATATTGCTATGAATGGCGGTAGCTTATTAGATATAGCGCAAGTAACAGGACATAAAACAATGCAAATGGTCAAAAGGTATTCCCATTTAACGCAAAAACACACCGCCCAATTATTACAAAATACAGTAGATATAATGTTATCAAGTGCAAATAATACATAAAATAAGCCATGCCGGACTATTTAACAATAGAATTTGACGCCAAGTTAATTAAATTGAACTAAGGAGTATAATAAAATGACAAATACAACACAAAAGACATACAAGAATGCGATTTAAATGTATATCAAAACACTTTAGACACAGAATTTAATCATATAAGCGTCTTGGGGGAATGTGCGGCTGAATACACGACCAAAATAACAAATAAAAATTTTTGTGCTGATTCCTTAAGAATTTTAGACAATTTATCGCACATTATAAAAGAAAAAATCATAAAAATAGAAAAAGACATAACCACAATATATGAAACTATTTAGAAAAAATTAAATTAAGGAGTAATAAAAAATGAATTTAAACACTTTACAAAATGGTAATTATACATTTAATTCTGAATTTTATAACAGAGAAGACGAAATCATAGAGCTTCAGGTACAGATAGAAAAAATATTAGAATGTATTAACAATACTTGCAATATTGAAAATTTAGGGGATAGAACAAAGACAAGCACAGACCACGAAAGTACATTAATAGAATTGTCAAAACTTTCAAAAGTTTTAAAGGTTTTAACAGATAATTTTGATTCCAAAATTACTTCATTAAAAGAAGAATATGTTTAAATATTCCATGCCGGAAAACCAACAAATTATATGTTTTGTATTACAAAAAGGTGCAATATGTTGCATAAGCAACATATACCAAGCCCCTAGGGGGGGGGTAGGGGCTTGGTATTATTACAAAAACTATGAGGTATAATATAAATTGGGCGAAGCCCGGCATGGGGCACTGTAGGGTTTATAAAATGAATAGCGAAAACGATTTTATTAAATTTCCTTTTGATAAGGAAATTTTATTAGAAGAACTACAAGAATATATGCAATTTGAGTTATTAAATGATATCAGCAGTGTTGATAAGATAATTTATGACACCCAAAAATTAGATATTATAATTGATGAATTTATACAAGGTTTAACAGAACTTAATAAGACAAGTAGCATAATTGATACTAATAACTTAGATATTAAACGTTTTATTTTAAGGCATATTTTTAATTTCTTAAATATTCCGGCGCATTATATAACATATAGCCTTGAACAAATGACTGCAGTAAAAGAAATAATACAAAAATACAATTTTACTTCAAGAGAATCAGAAGTTTTAAAATTAATTAGTTACAACATACCATTAAAAGAAATTGCTAATATATTAGATTGTAGCGAATTAACAATTAATAAACATTTACAAAATATGCTTATAAAGATACAGAATATAAATTATGAATGCGATAAAAATGACGAAGAAAAATTAAAAAACCCTCTAAAAACTATTAAAAAAATGATTTCGTTATAAAAATACTTATTTTTTAAGTATTAACAGATTTTAATATTTCCCTTTATATATAAAATACAAGCAGACGAAAAAATCTGTAAATAATTACTGTAAAGCAGAGTAAATAAAAAATAGGGGGGAATTTATTATGGAAATTTTAGAACAAAAAACTACAAATAATGTAATGCAAGAATTAATACCCGTTTCAAAGTGGAACGTGTATTATGATTATCCAACGGTAGGCGCTTTAAGGCAACTTATATTTTATAAAGATAAAAACGGATTTAATAAAGTTGTTAGAACAGTCGGCAAGCGTCTTTATATTAAAGTATCCGAATTTTTTAAATGGGTTGAAGATACTAACAACGGTAAAACCATGTAGACAATAAAGGAATAAAACTATGGCAAAACGATTTACTGATTCTAACAAATTTAACGATAGTTGGTATAGAAGACTAAGCCCGTTACATAAAGTTATTTGGGAATATATATTATCGGAATGTAATCATGCCGGAATTCTTAAAGATTTAGATTTAGAATTAATGAGTTTTAAAATTGGAAGTACAATTAAACAAGAAGATTTAGAACTTTTTAAAAAAGACGGCCGGATAATATTTCTATCTGAAACAATTTTATATATCCCTAAATTTATTACTTTTCAATATGGCAATTTAAACCCAAACCACAAGGTACACGCAAGCGTTATAAGAGAATTAGAAAAAAATAATATTAAAGATATTGATACTCTTTCTTTACCCTATACTAACCCTTATACAAGGGTTAAGGATAAAGATAAAGAAAAGGATATAGATAAATATATGGATATGGAAACTAATATAGATATTATTAATTTTTCAGAAAAAGAAAAGGAATATATAAATGTCTTTTGCAATTATTATGAAAAAGTTTTTAATAAAAAGTGTTATCTGGGCAAACAAGAACAATGCGCCCTTATATCTATAATTAAAACAGAGCCAAGCGTATTAAATGATATACCATTATTATTAGAAAAGTACAGTAGAATACATTTTGACAAGGGACACATTACGTTAAAATGGTTACTTTTAAATGGCGGCTGGAGTAGCATACTAAACGGGGAATGTGATAGGCAAATTTATTAAATACTAAAAGTTTTTGCGAAACCCTACTTTTTACGCTTGATAGATTTATCAAGCGTTTTTATTATATCAGATTTCAAAAGAAAAAGCACGCAAATGCGTGCTACTGTAAAGTTTATAAAATCTGTAATACAATATTTATAGCATATTAAGGTAATTATTACAAACAACTAGCCATATTAGTCGGTAATTTTCGTTTAATCTTCATTTCTTTACCCTTTTTATTATACAAAGTATTGCCGACCCAATGCCCGATTAAATCGCCATTTGCTTTATATATGTACACTTCCTCTTTTGAAACATAAAAGGAAACCGATATTAAATTACCATTAATGTCATAATCTACCGTTTTTTTAGGGTAATTTTCTGATTCTGATATTTTGTATTCTATTTTAATAAAATGGCCTTTACGGTCATAATAAAGTATTCTATTTGGCTTATTATCATACCGAACACCATAAGCAAGTAAGAATTTATACACATAAAAAGGTATTAAAGAACGAGAAAAACCAATACCTACATTATATTTACCCTCTTTTAATGCGGCGATATTAGAGTAATAGAATAAATCGTATCTATCTTTTATAAAATCTTCAGTTGGAATTGTTAAATCAACATCTTTAAATGCTAATTCACGCGCAGAATCAACCGTATATTCTACGCTTGCTTCTAGGGTTAAAGAATAACCCGGCAAATATATGCTAAACATTATTAACAGACTTAATATAAACCTTTTAATCAATGTTATCATAACTCCATTATAGCATATTATTTTAACGATTTTAAAACGTAAATGTTCATAAATTAGACATTTTACTATATGCGAAATGATTTTAGCTTTATTTTACAAGACTTTTAGCTACAAAACGAAACAAATATTTTATATATTAAATTGTTAAAAACTAATAATTACAGATGTTATAGGTATAAAACGAAAAACGAAACAAATTTTAATAATGAATATAAAAAGACTTTGCGTATTAATATACCCTTATAAAGTAAGCGAAAAACGAAACAAAACTTTTAATATATATCTAGCAAACCAATGCGCATTTACTAACCCGCAAAAGACCACCCCCGCCCGGAAGTACCTACGCAAAATTTTTATATTTTTTTATTTTTATTCTAACTTTTTTATTTTTTAACCACAAATCAACCACAAAAACAAAAAAGTTATGATTTTAAAATTTATATCAATAAGCCTGTAATGTCCGTTATTATTAAACAAAAAAATATGCCGCAACTCGGAATTGAACCAAGGACACAGGGATTTTCAGTCCCTTGCTCTACCAACTGAGCTATTGCGGCATACCTTATTAATTTTATCTATACTAATATTCTATTTGCTAAATATTATTAATCAAGTAGATTTTAAAAAAGCTCTGATAACTCAGAGCTCTTATATAAAATGTGCATTTATTAAATATTTATCCCTATCCCTGTGGTGCAAACCAAGCTGTAACGTTTCGGCCTTCAATCATAGGCTTTTTCTCAACGACAAGCGGGTCGTTAGCTAAGTCTGTTATAAACCTGTTAGCTAAATCAACTGCCAAGCTTGAGTGCTGCATTTCTCTTCCTCTTAGCATGACCACAAGTTTTACTTTATTGCCTTGTGAGATAAATTTTCTGATATTTTTTAGTCTGACTTCGTAGTCATGAGTATCGATTTTGTATCGAACTTTAACTTCTTTTATGTCAACTGTATGTTGTTTTTTCTTTGCTTCTTTAGCTTTCTTTTCAAGTTCGTATTTATATTTTCCGTAATTTAATATTTTAGCTACCGGCGGAGCCTGATTAGCACTAATAACAACTAAGTCTAAATCAGATTCTTCTGCCATTTGGAGCGCTTTTGATGTCGGTACAACACCTACATTATTTCCTTCTGCGTCAATTAATCTAACTTCCTTTACTCTAATTCTTTCATTAATAAGAGGTTTGTCTTTGCCTCTATTTGAGTTTCTTTCTTCGTTTGAAATAGTGTTTCTCCTTTTATTTATAGTACTTAACATTTTTATAATACCATGCTCTTTGCAATTTTCAAGTAGTATGGCATACTCTTTTAGTTAATTTGTTCAAAATCAGGGCTCAGAGCTAGCCAAGTATATCCCTGTTCGTACGAAGTAGGAAGTTCAAGTACAAATGTTCCGCCGTATCTTCCTCTTACAAAATTAATATACCCATCAGCAGCAAGGTTATCAAGAGCATTTTTAATTGTTTTTGCGCTTACGGAAAAAACTTCCGCAAAATTTTTTATTGAAGGAAGTTTATCGCCGATTTTGCAATTTTCTGCTATATATTTTTTTATGTAATGTTCAACTTGTTCATAGAAATATAAATCATTTTCGTCATCTTGGCTTGAAACTACTGTTCCGTAGTATCCTCTTTTCGTTTTAACGATTCCTGCCACTGATAAAATTTTAATAGCATCGTGAATTGTTTTTATGCTTACATTATACATGTCAGCCAGAGTTGAATTAGATGGAAGTTTTTCACCGTGTTTAAGTTTGGTTTTTATTAGTTTGTTTATATGCTCGGCGATTTTTTCAACAAGTGTTTCTTGCTCTTTTGTATTAATATCAAACTCCGTTGTTTTGACAATAAATGTATTTCCTTGTTTTTCGAGTATATTTTCACTCATAAGTGCGTTTATTGCAATTCTTGTTGTTGCAAAAGGTATTGCAAGAACTTTTGATAATTTCCTGACAGAAATCAGAGAATCTCCTTCTTTGATGTTATTTTCAAGAATATATTTTTTAATGTTTTCAGAAGCTACATCTCGTTTTGAAGTCAATTTTTCTAAACTTTTGTCGTCGGGGTTTTTTATGTATGAGCCGACTTTTTGGCGGGATTCAATAAGACCGGAGTCTTCAACGATTCTAAATACATTTTGCATAGTACCGAGACTCACTCCTGTGTGGAAAGCTAAGTCACCCTTAGATGGTAAATAATCGTAAGGCTTAATATTTCCTTCTTTCAATGACTTTTTTATCCAATTAATAAGCCACTTAGATATTTTATTAACTTTGTTTTCATTTGGAAGAAAACTGTGAACATGCGGTGCCATTTCAGCAACAGTAATTCTTCGGCTAATTTCAATTTGTGACATGCATAATCCCTTTAAATAATTAAAACAATCATACTACGGGGTGGAAAAAATAGCAAGAATTTATAAAAAGAAAAAGCCGGATAGAATATCCGGCGTATCCCTATATTATTTAATCGTAGTTTACTTAATCGTAAAATATACTCCTTAGAACACTCCCTCGCCCTGTGGGAGAGGGCAGGGGTGATGGGGCAAAGCCCCTATTTTATAACTGTAAAGAATTTGAATTCTGACGGCATTAGTTTTCCGAATGTCATACTATTTGTTGATGTTACAAATTTTTCTTCTATATAATCCGTTCCGTCAAATCTGTATTCTGAAACTATTGAATAGTCGCATGAAAGTTCAATCGTTTTATCAAATACTTCTCTTCCTTCAACATCTTCTGTCCAAGAATTTCCGTTCCCGTCATCTCTTTGAACTTTTTCTGTCGGTGCTTGATAGTTAGCAATTACAAGAATGGAGTTCTTAAGTCCTTCTTTTTGTATCTGCCAAGCTACAAATCCGTCATCATCCTGTCTTATAATATGGGCTTCACCTTCGGTTATAACAGGATTATTTTTTACAAATCTATCTATTGCATCAAATTTTGAATAGAAATCGTAATTCTTTTCTCTTTTCATAGAAACTTCATTTCCGATAACATATTCCATTCCGGTTTTTGTAAATGATTCGTCTCCGTCAATGTACATCATAGGACGCTCAGCAAATCTTCCGCCGGGTAAAAACTTATACTTAAACCATTTGAATAATGCACCTTGTTCTCCCAATTGTCCGGGATATCTGTTTATTGCTTCAAACTCTCCGTCTTGGTTATTATAGGTTTTCATTATTGAAAGCGGAGTTGATTTTTTAGTTGAAGAATTATAGTTAGACAAGTATAAATTGTCCTCTGATATAGCTTCTGGATTTTTACCTGATTGAGCAACAATATCGTTACCCCAAAGAAGGTCAAAGTTCATATCTTCGTGATATTCTTTGTAATAATTATCCCAGAGCATATATTCACCCAGAACTGCAAAATACGGGATTTTTTCTTTCATCGCTGTATTAAGTGCACCCAAAACTTTTCTCGGAGCGCGGTAACTTATTGGTGTACCGTCTTTTTCCGAAACTTCATCAACGATATGGTCAATGTGGTCGACTCTGAAACCGTCAAAGTTAAATTCTAATTGCAGATTTTTCATATAATCTATAAAGAAGTTAATTACATCTTTGTTATATTTACCGCTCTCAAGATTTACAAAATAGAATGGTGTTTGGCAATCAAGATTTGCATAATGTGTAACATCTTCTCCGTCAAATTTGTAGTGCTTAAATGTCGGATAGGAAGCACCTTCGCTCATTTTGTCAAATACCGGTACGCCTGCGGAGCACCAAGCCCCTCCGGGAGCAGGCCACATACCTTCGTTAATCAAAGCACCTATTATTTCACCTTGATTTGTAATATCAGCTTCGGTTAATTTTTTATTTTTAGAATTTCCTGCAACTCTGTTTATAATATTCCTTGCTTTTTTGTGAAGTCTTATTTGAATACTTCTTTCCAGCATAGAGTTGGACAAGAAAATTTTTGTTTCTTTTAAACTTTCATTTAGTTCGTTAAAAATGTTTTTATAATGTTCTGTCAAATCACCGTAGCTTTCGCCTTTAATATCTTTTTTATAAATTCCGCTTACAATAGCTAAATCATCTGATGAATATTTTTCTTTTAAACTGTTAGCAACTTTATCGACATTTTTAGATAATTCTTCAATAAGTGCATTTATATCAAACCACCTTGCGCAATCAGGGTTTGAAAGAACAAGTTTCGAAAATCTTCCGGTTTGAGGAAGAATATCATAGATTACAGGGTGTCCTGCAAGCTGAGTCATTTCAATAAACATTTTTACCTGTTCATCAGCGTTTAATCCTGTTTTTTCTAAAATATTTTTATCTTCCAAATTCGGACTTACACAACTTGCAGTCGGAAGATATGCACAACCGAATTCACGCGGGTGAAACGGAATCAGATACATAGTTGTATTAAAAATTTTGTTTTCCAAATTTCCGGTCGGCAGAATCAACAATTGACGAAGCCAATCCATAAATTTTCCGCATTGTTCGCTGTCGTTCCCGTTTCCTAAACCTGCAAGGTTTGTTAATTTAATATCGTGTCCTTCTTTTTGAAGCCAAGATGAATTTTTTACATTATTTCTTGCAAGTACACTTGCCTTATCAAAGTTGAACTTGCCATCTTTAAATACATTATTTACCACCCATTTGTATTCAAGAGCAAATAAAACTTCCGCATCTGATAATTCTTCAAGTGCTTTAATTTGCGGATAAGGCAGATATCCGAAATTTTCCATTTGTGATTTTAAGTACTCTTTTCTATCTTCCGGTATTGAATCAGAAGGAAACATTTCCTTTAAAGCTGAATAAAACGAGTTTAACTTTTCACAAGCATTCTCAGTTTCTTTCTTAAATAAAAATGCTAACATCGGGATTCTCCTTATCTAATAAAAATTTTTAGTTGGATTTGTATAAAAATAATATCATGCTTATATATTTTATACAAACTATTGTAACAGATTGTTAATCTGTATAGCAAAATATAATTTTATTGGTTTTGATTTAGGTATGATAAGTTTTAAAGGCAGAAACATTTCTATAATTAATGCTGACAGAATAACCAGACACGTTAATTCTGCTTATCCACATTTATCAGAAAGCAAGTCAATATTATCAATAAATCATGGGATGAATAAATATGCCGGTAAACAAACTAAAACTTATGGACTGGCTAATTTAAAACTCAGATTAATGTCTAAAATGAATAACCTTCGTTACAGAAGCGGATTGGGAATTGAACAATTCAAAATTATTATTGATAATTTGAAAAATTATCATTTAGGTAATTGTTACGAGTCTGCAATTCTTGCCCAGATAATAGGTAAAATAAACGGTCAAAAAAATATTTATCCTGCTCAAATTTATTTTACAAAAAATTCTTCAGGAAAGAATATGCAATTTGATCACGCAGTTGCCGTTATAACTGATAAGGCCTTTGAAAAAGATTATAAATATCAGTTTAAAAATAAAGATGCAATAATTGTTGATCCCTGGCTCGGTGTAACGGAGTTCGCAGGAGAATATATTAACAAATTGAGAACACTATATTTTAAAATGTTTCCGGGTCAGCTTTCAGATTATTCAAATAAAATGAAAATATTGGCATTAGAAAGTAAAACTATTAAAGAATTTAATCAAAAACGCAAAGAAATTTTTAAGCCGGAATTTTATTTTAAATTACATGATGAAGAAGTCCTGTCTATGGATGATGCAAAAATATTAGGTGAAGAATTTCCGGAATTAATAATTAAAAATTATTAGAACTGATTTCGGATTGCTTTAGCGCTGTTTTCATACCATCTTGTTTTTTTATTCTGAATCGGTTTTGTGAATGGAAGAACGTATTTGGGGATATCATATCGCTTATTCCTCAAAAAATCATAAACTGTTTTTTGTGCGGAATGAGCTTTATTCAAAATTTTGAATCCCATTTTTTCATAGAATTTTTTAGCACTGATAGTACCTGTTAAAAAAACATCTGTAAAAGTTTCTTTATTTGATTCAATAGTCTTATTTAATAGTTCTGATGCGATTCTGGCGTTCCGGTATTTTTTATTTACTGCAAGCGAATCAATCCATAAAGTTGTATTTAGGCACTCAGGAACTTCAAAATATGGAGTCGAGATGCAAGCTCCCTGCAGATTATTATTAGAATCCTTTGCAATAAGAATTGTACTTTTGTCTCTTAATTTAGGATTTTTAAAAATTTTTAAATATCTGGTATAAAAATCTTTTTCACATTCCAATCTTTGTTCAAGACTTCCTTTGCTATATATAGAATAATTTGTATCTTTTGTATCTTGAGCAAAGTTTTTGCAGAAGAACTTATTCAACCTTCGAATAAATTTGCAGGTTAGCTCTTTGTCGAAATTAACCTCCGAAATACTTATTTCTCCGATTCTTGTCTGTAACTTATACGGTTTTATCGGATTAATTTTCGATTTAAACGTTAAATTTGTATTGTACTTGCTAATTATATTCATATTATTACTAAAAACTATAAAAAAAGAATTTGCTAATAAAAAGAACCGCATTAAAACGGTTCTTTTTTATATTTAGTTTTCTACATATTCTCTTAATCGTTTGCTTCTGTTCGGGTGTCTGAGTTTTCTAAGCGCCTTAGCTTCAATTTGTCTGATACGTTCACGGGTAACACCGAAGAGTTGTCCTACTTCTTCCAATGTTCTTTGACGTCCGTCGTCCATGCCGAAACGGAGTCTTAAAACATCTCTTTCACGAGCGGAAAGCGTACATAGAACTTCAGCAAGGTCTTCTCTTAAAAGTTCTGATGCAACTGTTTTAATCGGAGCATCTGCTGCTGTATCTTCAATAAAATCACCCAGTCTTGAATCTTCTTCTTTACCGATTGGAGTTTCAAGAGATAAAGGTTCTTGAGCAATTTTGACTATTTCTCTTAATTTAGGAATTGAAACACCCATTTCAACTGCAAGTTCTTCTTCGGTTGGTTTTCTTGAAAGCTCTTGAGCCAAACGGCGGGTAACTTTTTTAAGCTTGTTAATGGTTTCAACCATGTGAACAGGAATTCTTATTGTTCTTGCTTGATCTGCAATAGCTCTTGTAATAGCTTGTCTAATCCACCATGTTGCATAAGTTGAGAATTTGAAACCTCTTTCGTGGTCAAATTTTTCAGCAGCACGGATTAAACCCAAATTGCCTTCTTGAATAAGGTCTAAGAATAACATTCCTCTGCCTACATATTTTTTAGCAATACTTACAACAAGTCTTAAGTTTGCTTGTACAAGTTTTCTTTTTGCGATAGCGGCAGCTTTAGATTCGCCTTCTACAATTTTCTTAGCTAATTCAATTTCTTCTGCTGTTGATAACAATTTTATTCTGCCGATTTCTCTCAAGTAAAGTCTTACGGGGTCTTCAACAGTGCCGACTTTTTGCTGTTCAGCCTCAACTGTTTGGCTTGGTGAATCGGAATCCATCATATAAAAATCGTCGCTTTTTACACCGCTAAGTTTTGTAGTGCTGATAATATCTTCAATATTATCGGTTTCTAAATCTGTTTCAATGTAGTCATCAGTTTCGTCTACGTCTTTTTCCGAGTCAAAATCGAGCATATCAAGATTTTCATCTTCTACACTGATTACTGATGAATGTGAGTTTTTTCTTTGGGTCATTATTTAATCTCCAGTCCTTAATTTTAATTTATCTCTGAGCTGAATTTGCATTTTAAGGGCTTCTATTTCATCATCATTAACTTGTTTATATTTGGCTTGAATTTCTTTTTTTTCTTTTTCTTTGTATAACCTGTTAAGTCTTGAAATATTTTCCCTTACCGCCTTTTCGAATTCTTCCGCATCCAAACCGTTGAACGCTTCAGAATAACCGATTAAATCCGTCAGGATTTGGGTTAAATTGTCATCCTCAATGAACTGTGTGAACAATTCTTTTGTCAATTCGCTAACATTATTTACTGTACACGACAATTTGTCAATTGTATTTTTTACAATTATTAACGTTTCATCTTGGATTATATTTTCGGGTAGTAACTCATTAAGTCTCATATAGCTTAATGGGCTTTCAGTAGATAGAAAAACGCTCAATAAATTTTTTTGCGCTTTTATCTCCAATTGTGAAGATTTTGTTACATTTCTTTTATTATCTTGAACTGCAAAATGATAATCTTCATGTGTTTTGGCTTTTGAAAGCTCTTTTAATAAAGATTTTTCGTCTACGTTAATAATTCCGGATACCATTTTTACATATTCGGATTGAATAATTTTATTGTTGATATCTTTTAGAATTTCAATGATTTGTGTTACAAGTTCAGCTTTTTCTTGCGGTGTTTTTGCTTCGTTTTTGTTTTTAAGAGTGTTATTTAAGAGAAAATCTATTAAAAGCGGTGCATTTTTGGCATGCTCTAAGTAAGCTTCACCTCCCATTGTTCGTATAAATTCGTCAGGGTCTTTTCCTTGCGGAGGAGATACTACTCTAATCTCGCATGCGTATTTGTTATCAGAAACAGATGATATGTGGCTTTCATCAAATTGTTTTACGTTTCCTATGGAAGAAAGCGTCTCTTTAATAACTTCACTTCCTCTTTTTGTTGCGTTAATTCCTGCTTTATCCGTATCAAAAGAGAGGTAAATTCTTCTTGATTTTGTATATCGTGATATGAGTTTTACATGCTCGGGCGTTAGAGCTGTTCCGCAAGAACCTACTGCATTTTTGACTCCGTGAGCCTGAGCGGATATTACATCAAAATATCCTTCCATGATTATTACACCATCCTGCTCCTTAATTGATTCAAGGGCGGTATCCATGCCGAATAAAATTTTACTTTTGTTATAAATTAGCGTTTCAGAAGAGTTAAGGTATTTTGCAGCTTCTCCGTCCTTTACTGCACGTGCACCGAATGCTACGGTCTCTCCGTTTTCGTTTCGGATTGGTATAATTACTCTATTTCTGAACCTATCTATATATCCGCCATTGTTTGATTTTAAAATTAATCCTGCTTTTTCTAAGATGTCATCAGAGAATTCTTTTTTTAATTCTTTGTATAAGGAATCATACTTATTTGGCGCAAAACCCAAGTTATAAGTATTAATAATCTCTTCTGTTATATCTCTTTTTTTGAGTAACTCCATCCCGACTTTAGAATCGGATGAGGATTTGAATAAATATCCGTGATAAAAATCAGCAGCTTTTTTACAAGCTGAAAGCATCTCTTTTTTTATACTCTTGTTTTCATTATGAGCATGGAATTTTTTCGGAAGTTCAAACCCGAATTTGTCGGCAAGTTCAAAAATTACGTCTTTGTATTCCCTGTTTTGAATTTTGACCAAGAAGTTTAGAGCATCTCCGCCTGCTCCGCAAGAGAAGCATTTGTAAATACCTTTAGACGGGCTAACCGACATAGAAGGTCGTTTGTCGTTGTGAAAAGGGCAAATTCCCCAGTAGTTAGCACCGCTTTTTTTTAGTGCAACAAACTGTGATACAACGTCTACTATATCCAATCTATCCTTGATAAGTGATATTAATTCTTCAAACGAACTTACCTGAACCATAACATCAATTATATCCCAAATTAATAAATTTGTTTTATAATTATGTCATGTTAAATCTATACATCACATCAACAGAAAAAAGACAGGGAAAAACTTTTTTGACAGCCGGGATTGCCTCTACAATGCAGTCTTTAGGGTATACAACGAGTGTGTATAAGCCTATTCAGACATCCGGCAAAGAAATTAACGGGTTTATGCAGTCCCCTGATTTAACTTTTATAAAGACAATTGAGCCTTATATAAATTCTCATTTTTCTTATTTATATAAGGACAATATTGAACCGATGATTGCTTCTGAAGCTGATAATGAAACAATTGATGTTGAATATATTTATAAAGAGTACAAAAGAATAATATCGGTTTCTGATTGTACAATTTTAGACGGGGATAGCGGAATTTTAAGCCCGATAGCTCCAAATACCCTCACTGCTGATATTATTAGAAGGCTTGGAATACCTTTGCTTATTGTAACAGAGCCGAATGAAAATTCTGTTAATAATACTCTAATGACAATTGCCTCTGCAGTTGCAAAAGAAATAGATGTCAGAGGGGTTGTAATAAACAATATTAAAGAAGATTGCTCGAAAGAACTTTTGACTTCAATTCCGAGAATTATTGAAGAATTTACAAATGTAAAAGTATTGGGACTTGTCCCTGATTTAGGCGATAAATACACTCCAAACGATTTGATTACTGCAATTCTAAACGGCATTGATATAGAAAGTATTTTTGATGTAAAAATTGAAAAATTGGATATGGACTAATGATAATAACCTCAGGAGTTTATAAGGGAAGAAAAATTATTGCGCCCGATGAAAAGATTACACGTCCTACACTTTCAAAAACGAGGATGGGAATCTTTAATACACTTTATTCAATAATTGGCGATTTTGAGGGTAAATCATTTTTGGATGTATTCGGCGGTTCGGGAATTATGGGACTTGAAGCTTTATCCAGAGGATTTGATAAAGTCAAAGTTTTTGAACTCAATAAAAAATCAGCTGAGATTATAAAAAAAAATTATGCTCAATTGGGTTTAAAACCCGATATAACAATCGGTGACAGCCTGAAACTTCTTCCTAAACTTAATGAAATATTTGATGTTATATACATAGACCCTCCATATTATAGCGGAGTGTACGAAGATGTTTTATCAAAAATAAAAGGAAATATAATCATCGTAGAGCATGTCACAGAGGTGAATTTTGGAGATTTTGATATCATTAAACAGAAAAAATATGGGAACAGTACAGTTACATACCTGACAAAAAACGTCTAATAGCAAGTATTGTAAAGATTTTGTAATATTTTAGTCCGAAATCAGTTCATTTTTTTTTAATATTGTATTAGAATGTTTAGTGTTGATTATATAACTTAATTGCTAATATTTTAGTATTTATATTAGGAGAGGAAAGGATAGTGTTGGAATTAAAAGAAAAAGAATCAATGAATATAAAATTTGAAAATTTCATTGATACTCTCGAAGGAGAAGATTTATTCGGAAAATGTGAACGCGTAGATGAGGTTTTACACAGTGGTGTTCTAACCGGTAACGAAGGTTTGGGTATGGTAACAATGAATAAAGTTCAGCCTGACTCCAAAATTAAGGAAAAAGACGGTTCAATACACGATGTAATTATGTTGGGTTCAAACTCATATTTGAATCTTTCTACACACCCTCAAGTTATGCAGGGTGCACGTGAAGCTCTTGAAAAATTCGGATACGGTATGGGCGCTGTTTCCAATTACGCAGGTATTACAGAAATACATAAAGAACTTGAAGCAAGAATTGCTAAATTCCATGGAACGGAAGATTGTATAGTATTTCCGTCAGGTTATGGTGCAAATATTGGTATAGTTTCTGCTTTATGCGGTAAAAATGACGTTATTATAAATGATGCGGCAAACCATGCTTCAATATTCGACGGCAATGTTCTATCAGGTGCTGAAATTAAAGTTTTCCCTCACAGAGATATGAAAGGTCTTGAAAGAATCTTATCAAGATTGCCGGAAGAAAAAACAGGAAGATTGATTATTACTGACGGTGTGTTCTCTATGGATGGTGATATGGCATACTTGGACAAAATTGTTGAACTTGCTGAAAAATATCATTGCAGAATTATGGTAGATGATGCTCACGGTGTAGGTATTGTTGGCCCAACAGGACGCGGAACCGCAGAACATTACGGCGTAATGGATAAAATTGATTTGCATGTAAGTATGTTGTCAAAAGGTCAAGGAGGTCTTGGCGGATATTGTGCAGCATCAAGACAGGTTGTTCAATATTTGAGATTGTATGCAAGAAGCTACTTCTTCTCAACAGCTATGCCGGCTTCTGTTGCTGGTGGTTTGAATGAAGTATATAAACTTCTTGAAACTGATACAGCAGGAAGAAAAGAACTTTGGGAAAAGACTAATTATTTAAAACAAAAACTTGTTGATGCAGGTTTTGATATCGGTCATTCTCAATCTGCAATCGTTCCTGTTATGATTTATAACGAACAAATCTTGTTTGAAATGTATGAAAAACTGAGACATAGAGGTGTTTATGTAAACATCGTAACTTATCCTGCAGTAAGAAGAAAAGAATGCCGTTTAAGACTTTGTACAATGAAGAATTTAACATTTGAGCAAATTGACAAAGCAGTTGAAATCATAACAGAACTTGGAAAAGAATACGGTATTATTAAGTAATTTGAATACTAAATAAAAGCAGACAGATAGCAATTATCTGCCTGTTTTTTTATTAGTAATTACAAACACCGACATTTGGTCTTAATCTTTCAAGTCGAGCGTGTTCTATTTTTAGTGTTTCTTTTGAATCCCATGGATTTATAAGGTAAACATATTTTTCGTCGGCTTTTACTACTGCATAAGCGTGTCCAGTCACAAAATCAACAGGTTTTCCTTTCGAATCCAGTATTGCATCTATTGTTTCACTGTATGGGGCATCAAACATTCCGGCACCGATACAAAAAGATTTATTGGGGTCATTAAAATCTTTGTTCATATCCGGTTTGTATTTGCCAAAATCCTTTCCGTTGCCAAATAGTACCTGATACAAATAATAAGTTGTATTGCCTTGAATATCAACTTGACTTGCCATAACTTTTTTATCGTAGGCAAGTTCTCGTATGTATTTGTCTAAATCAAGCTCTAATGCTCTCATATCACCGTCGCCACCAGATAAGTGGTTAGATCGTTTAATCTCATCATAAGAAATTTTATATGTTTTTTTTGCACCCTTTAAAGTTATAGTAACATCTCCTGTTTTTAGCATCTCTATGTCTGATTGCTTAATTTCTCCGGTTTTTAACATTTTATCAAAAATACCATCCTTAAACATTTCATCGATAATTGCTTCTCGATTGAGCAAAGGAAATCTCGTTTGATATTTATTGATCTCTGATTCAATTAAATTTGACATAGTAACTCTTTTAACTAAACTTACTCACAATAGTGTTATCAGTAAAAATTAAAAAATCTTTAGAGAAAAATAAAATATTGTTACATTAGTTTACAAATCAAAAACGTGAATATATAGAGGCCGATAAGGCTGTTCTGCCGGTTAGGACGCATGCTTTTTTGTACGGGACTTCCGTTTTTGAAGGTATTAGAGCGTATTATAACCAAGAAGAAGGACAGATGTATGCCTTTCGCGTAAAAGACCACTATAAAAGACTTTTGGCAAGTGCAAAAGTTATGTGGATGAATTCTCCATATACTCTTGATGAGTATGAACAAATTACAAAAGAACTATTAAAGAAAAATGATTATAAAACAGATGCCTACATCCGTCCCACACTTTATAAATCAGCAATTAAAGTCGGACCGACACTTACTGATAACGAAGATTCGTTCCTTATCTTCACTACTCCGTTCGGAAATTATTTTGAGGCAGAACGAGGTTTAAAACTATGCGTGTCAAGCTGGAGGAGAACTTCTGATAATGCGATTCCTCCGAGGGCAAAAGTCAGCGGTGCTTATGCGAACTCTGCTCTTATAAAAACCGATGCTCATGAAATGGGTTTTGATGACGCTGTTGTTCTTTCCGAATCAGGTCAGGTTACGGAAGGTTCTGCGATGAACATATTCTTTGTGTTTAACGGAGTCCTAACAACGACAAGTATTACGGATGATATACTAATTGGTGTGACAAGAAATACGGTAATTGAGCTTGCTCAAGAACTGGGTATTCCTGTTGCGGAAAGACAGATAGACAGAACGGAAATATATAACGCAGAAGAATGTTTCTGCTGCGGTACGGGAGCGCAAATAGTTCCTGTCGAAAGCATTGACCATCGCATTATTGGTGATGGTAAAACAGGTAAAATTACAAAACAAATTCAAGATTTGTATTTTGATGTGGTAAGAGGAAAAGCAGAGAAATTCAAAGGGTGGTGTACTCCAATATATGATTAAATTTTTTGGGAAATGTATGATTAACTTGTGGATATGTATTCGCTATATTATTAGCGGAGGTTCTCGTTTTTCCCATTCTTTGTCTCAAGCCGCCGCAATCAGTTATGATTCACTTATAATATCTCTGGTTATAGCATTTGTTTCAGCAGCGGTTATTGCAATACAGGTTTCAAAACAATTCTTGATGTCCGGTGCGGAAGCATATATTGGAGGGTCTATTGCAATAGTTATGATTAGAGAGATTGCTCCGGGGTTTGTGGCTCTTGCAATAGGTGCAAGAGCAGGTACTGCAATTTCTGCTGAGATAGCTAATATGCAGGTTACTTCACAGGTTGATGCAATAAAAACTCTTAAAGTAGACCCTGTCGGGTATTATTTTTCACCAAGAATATTGGCAGCTGCTGTTACGGTTCCGATGGTAGTAATGATAGCTGAACTTGTAGGAATCTTTGGCGGACTTCTTGTTTCACATGCTACAATCGGGCTTCATCCCGCCAGATATATAAATTCTGTTTGGCTTTGGTTAAACACAAGGGATATTTATATAAGTTTGTTTAAAGGATTTATTTTCGGAATATTAATTGCCCTTGTTTGTGCAACTCAAGGATATGAAACTAAAGGAGGTGCAAAAGATGTCGGAGTCTCGACAACCAAAGCGGCGGTGCTTTCTACTGTATTTATGCTGATAGCGGATTTTGTAATTAATTTGATATTTTATTTATAAGAAAGGATATGATGTATGTTAGTAAACCCAGTCAACACAATCAATACTATAAATTTTAGAGCAGATATTAAACCAACACCTTCTCTGAAAAAGGCTTTTGAATTAGCTAAAAATAACGCAAATTCAGGAACTATGAAAAATATGAATTATGCCAAAGATTTTATAGACAGCGTTGTTAGAATCAGCGAGTCTAAGAAGTCTCCCGAATTTAAAATCGATATAGACAGGAGACGAGAAAATCATACATATACGAGAATTAACGGCAGACGTGTAAGCGGGGGCGGAAACGAATTTCAGACTAATATGCAGGACGGCTATCTTGTTGCGGAAGGTACAAAACGCTATGCTTCAAAATTAGAAAATATAGGCCCTTCGTATTTAGATGATCTTAAATCAGAGATAGAAAAGGCGGAAGCAAAATTAGACATTCTGAAGGAAAGATATTTTAATCGTTTGACAGCAGAACTTGAGCAGGCTCAGAAGATGATTTTTAAAGATAAATAATTAAGGAAAACCCATTTACCGAAGTTTCTGTTTGTAATATAATAAAGCTGAGAGACTTGGAGAAAAGAATAATGGGAATTTATCATTTTATAGCAATTGGCGGTGTCGGAATGAGCGGGCTGGCAAAATATCTTTTGGAAGACGGTCACACTGTTTCTGGTTCTGATATTTCCGAATCAAAATATGTTGAAAAATTGAGAAAATTAGGTGCAAAAGTATTTATCGGACACAATTCCGATAATGTACCGAATGGTTCAACGGTTATTGTGAGTTCTGCCATAAGAGAAAATAACCCTGAACTAGTACGTGCAAAAGAACTTGGTTTAAAAATATATCATCGTTCTGATTTGCTTAAAGAAATTGCTGAACAAGCACAAGATAGAGATAAGTGTTTTATTGGTTTTTCAGGTACACATGGCAAGACAACTACGAGCGGGCTTTGCTCTTATGTCCTTGAAAAAGCCGGTATTGAACCTTCATTCGTGGTTGGGGGAATTGTACCTGAGCTTGATACAAATGCTCAGCATAAAAATGGCAGGCATTTTACTGCAGAACTTGATGAGAGTGACGGAACGATTGTTAAATATTCACCCGATATTTTGGTTATAAATAACTTGGAAGAAGACCACCTTGATTATTACAAAAACGGTATGCCTGATTTAGTTAAGACATTCGAAACTGCAATATCCAATTCTAAAAAAGTAATCGTTAATATTGATAACCCAGGTGTAAAGATGCTTAAGGGAGATTTTGTTACTTTCGGGTTAAGCGGAGCGGACTATGAAGCAAGAAACATTCATTATCAAAAAGAAGGAACAGCTTTTGATATTTACCGCAAAAGTAACTTGTTGGCATCAATAAAAATTCAGCTTTCAGGTGTTCATAACGTATATAATACGCTTGCTGTTGTTTCAGCAATATCAGAGGCGGGTGTTGATATAAATTTAGTAAAAGATTATTTTTACGGATTTTCCGGCATGGGCAGACGCTTCCAAAAGGTATGTGAAGTAAACGGCGTAGAAGTTTATGATGATTATGCTCATCATCCGACAGAGATTAAGGCAACGCTTGATGCGGCATCGTTAAAATTCGGAAAAGAAAATGTTGTAGCAGTATTTCAGCCTCACAGATATACAAGACTGAAAGCTCTTTGGGAAGAATTTAAAAAAGCTTTTGATGAAGCCGGAAGGGTTATTGTAACTGATGTATACTCGGCTTCAGAAGACCCAATTGAAGGTGTTAATGCTTGTAAATTTTCTTCAGAACTTAAAGGTTCGGAGTATATATCAGGGAGCATCGGTGATGTCGCAGAAAAACTTCTTCCGACATTGCACGAAGGAAATGTAGTTATAGGATTAGGTGCGGGAACTATAACTGTTTTGGGAAAAGAACTGGCAAAAAGAGTATAATGTAAAAAATGATAATAAAAGAAGAGTTCGAAATAAAAAATTATACAACGTATAAGATTGGCGGGAAGGTAAAACGTGTTTATTTTCCTGAAACTCAGAGTGAATTTACCGAACTTTTAAGAGAGAAAACGGATGCAATAGTTTTAGGCAGTTGCTCTAATATTCTGTTTTCGTCTGATGGATATGATGGAGATGTTATTCTTACAACTGAGCTTAAGCAGTATGAAATTCGCGGGACTCATGTTTATGCTTCTGCTGGTGTAAAAGGTCCTTTGCTTGCTCAAAAAACAGCAGAAGCAGGTCTGAGCGGGTTTGAGTTTATGATAGGCTTCCCCGGTTCTGTCGGTGGTGATATATGCATGAATGCTGGAGCTCACGGCCAAACAATTTCTGATAAACTTATTCAAGTTTGTTTGTTTGATAAAGAATCGAAGGAAGTCGTGTATAAGAAGAAAGAAGAACTTGATTTTTCATACAGACATTCTCTTTTGCAGGGAGGAAGATATATACTTATTCATGCGGAGTTTGAGCTTGAGAAGGCTCAAGCGCAAGATATAAATGCTTTAATAGAAAGAAACAAAGAATTCAGAAAAAATATTCAGCCGTCGCTGGCAAATCCGAATGCGGGAAGCGTTTTTAAAAATCCTGAAAATGACTCGGCGGGGAGACTTTTAGACAAAGCAGGGGTTAAGTCTTTTGATTTACCGCGGGCAAGAGTTTGGAAAAATCACGCTAACTTTATTGTAAATAAAGGCGATGCTACATCAGAGGATATTTTAACTTTGATGGTTATGATGTATAATGCGGTTAAAAATCAATATACTATTGAATTGAAACCGGAAATTATATTTATTGGTAATAAGACAAAAAAAGAGGAAGAATTATGGAATATAATGTCCCATTAGGTGCAAGAATAGCAGTTCTTTGCGGAGGAATGTCATCTGAAAGAGAAGTGTCTCTTCGTTCCGGTAAAAATGTTTTGGGCGCTTTAAAGCGCTTAGGGTATGAGAACGCTAAGCTTGTTGATGTTTCACCAAATATAATGAATGATTTGAAAGGGGTAGAGTACGCATATAATACCCTGCACGGAAAATACGGTGAGGACGGCTGTATACAGGGTATTTTAGAAATTTTACAGATTCCGTATACAGGGTGCGGAGTTATGTCGAGTGCAATCTGTATGAATAAAGAATATACAAAACGTATTCTTTCTACCTGTAAGGATATCCCGCTTATCAAATCCGTTTTTGTAAGAAAAGGAGAAGATGTTCATCAAGCCGTAAAAGGATTATCTTATCCGCTTATTACAAAGCCAGTTTCTGAAGGTTCAAGCTTTGGGATGACCAAGGTTAATAAACCGGAAGACCTGCAAAAAGCTTATGAGGAAGCTGTTAAATTCAATGATGATGTTTTAATAGAAGAATTTATTGATGGTTTCTTTGTTACAGTCGGTGTTTTAGGGAAACAAGGTGAAGAATTCGCGACTGAGATATTGGAAATCCGAACAAAAACCGAATGGTACGATTTTGATGCGAAGTATACAAAAGGTTTATCCGAGTTTATTGTCCCTGCAACAGGATTAAGCAAAACAGCAACAGAAAAAGTAAAAGATATTGCCGTTAAAGCTCATCAAACAGCAGGTTGTTCAGGTGTTTCAAGAGTTGATTTTATGATAAAAGACGATAAACCGTACTTTTTGGAAATTAACACAAATCCTGGAATGACAGATACAAGTGATTTGCCGGCCCAAGCAAATGTTATGGGAATAGATTACGACCATTTAGTTTTAATGATACTAAACAGTGCAGGACTTAATAAATAATGTCAGATGAGGAATATATAAGAACTCCAAGAGCCTACCAAAAGCGCAGGTTTAAAAAAAGAAAATTGGAACGTCAAGTGCGTAAATCCCGCAGACGTCTTAACCGTTTGCGTGCTCTTTGGAAATTGTTTATTCTAATATCTCTTATTGTATTGAGTTATATGGTGTTAAAGCTTCCTGAGTGGCGACTGCATACTTATGCTTTTGACAGTCTTAACAGCCCGGCGTTGGAGATTATAAACAATAAAATTGTTCCGTCTCAAAAAATACTTATGGCACTAAGACGAAACCAAGTTTCTACAAAACCTATATTTTTGGTAAAAACTGATAATTTAAAAGAAAGCATAAAACAGCTGGAACCGGTTCAGGAAGTTTATATCAGACGTTTTTGGTATCCGGCAAGATTAAAAATTATAGTTGTTGAAAGAACACCGGCTTTAACAATTTCACCTGATGTAGGGGTTGAACCGATTGCGTTCTTTTCTACTGACGGGGTTTTGATAGGAAGAGACTATATGCCTTTATCAGACCAGTTTAAGACTGTTCGAGTCATAACATACGGAGTCGGAGATGATTACAGAAACTGGGATAAGACAAAAGTAAACAATTTCCGTAAACTTGCACTTATGGTGGAAGATGCGTCCGGTGAACAGGTAGAGTACATAGATTATAGAGACCCTAAAGACGTTTATGTTAAAATTCCTACCGTGAATATTCGCCTTGGCAGTTATAATGCAGGTGTTTATGATAAAATTGGCAGACTGAGAACACTCGTTCCGCAAGTAAAAATGCTTAATAAAAAGATTAAGTATTTAGATTTGAGATGGGATTCTAATTTTATTAAACTGGATGAGTAGGGGTAAATGTATTTGTATGCCAAAAGCTTGTTATATCCATATACCGTTTTGTGTATCAAAGTGTAAGTATTGTTCTTTTGTTTCTTTTAATAAACTTGAACTAATAACTGGCTATGTTTATTCTCTTTTAAAAGAAATAAATGAAAACTATAAAGGTGAAATGCTTGATACGCTTTATTTCGGCGGAGGAACACCTTCACTTATTCCGATAGAGTTATTAAAGAAAATAGTTAATAAATTTGGCCTAGCCCAAAATGCAGAAGTGACAATCGAGTTAAATCCTGATGACGGGGCGCTTGATTATATAAAAGGACTTAGAGATATTGGTTTTAACAGACTTAGTATAGGTTCACAGACCTTTGATGATGAACTTTTGAAGTTAACTGGTCGGAGACATAATTCAAATCAAATACTTGAAACCGTCCAAAATGCTAAAAAAGCCGGTTTTGATAATATAAGTTTGGATTTAATTTACGGACTACCGACTCAGACTGTTGATGGTATAAAAACGGATTTGTGTAAATTCTTAGAGCTGGATATTCAGCATATATCAACCTATGGTTTAAAGATTGAAGGAGGTTCATACTGGGGCGAGCATAATCCTAAAAATGTTCCTAATGATGACGTTCAAGCCGATATGTACGAGAGGATAAATGAGATTTTGAAAAACGCAGGTTTTGCAAGATATGAAGTTAGTAATTTTGCAAAACAGGGGTTTGAATCAAGGCATAATTTAACATACTGGAATAATGAAGAATATTATGGTTTTGGAGTCTCTGCACATGGTTATGTTGATGGAGTAAGATATTCCAACTATTGTACAATAGAGGATTATATGAATAATCCGACAAAACACGAATATGGCAGAATACTGAGCGAACAGGAAAAGCTCGAAGAAGAGATTTTTCTTGGTTTTAGGAAATCAGAAGGGATTAATACAAAGAAAATTTTAGACAAATTCGGAGTTGATTTTGAGGGTAAATATAATTCAATCTTAGAAAAATATTCTGATTACATAATAAAAACACAAGAAGGATTTGCATTTAACCTAAAAGGCACAATGCTAAGTAATGAGATTCTACCTGAATTTCTTGAGTGCTAATTCTTTACTAATTCTTTTTCTTCTAATGTTTTTATTGCTTCAAGCATTTTATTGGAGGAAAAATCAAGATTTGAGCTTACGTGATGAACTGCATAAAATGTCGGGTCAAAAATCGGGTCTCTTAGCTTAAGTATGTTTGAAAGCGTAGTAGAAATCAGACCGATAAGTTTTCCTATCCAAAGAGGCAGGTACAAATTTTTGAATGTTTTTGTCGGAAAATTCTCGCGGGCTATTTTTCTGTAATATTCATCAATTGTAGTTTTCTCGGGGTCAATGATTGTTATTGCTTCTCCGTTAAATTTATCCGTTTCACTAACTGCAACAATAGTTTTTGCAACATTTTTGACGTTAGCGAGCGGCCACCTGCATTTACCTTTCCATTTTCCAAAGTGGACAATAAACGGCGAAGATTTTAGAAAATCAATAACTCGGCTCTCTAATGTCAAGTCTCCTTCTCCCCAAACAGCTGCAGGACGTATAATTACGTAATTAGAACAGTTTTCTCGTAACCAAATTTCTGATATAATTTTATATTTAGGATATGGATTTTTGGGATATTCAATTAATGGAGTGCTTTCATCCGCATTAATAAAATCTTTGATTCCGTACACGTCACTTGAAGAAACGTAAACAATTTTGTCAGTCGGAAGCTCAGACAAATACTTTATAGGTTCAAAATTCAGTTTTCTGAAAGTTGAGTCTTTTCCGATATCTTTAGCCAGTCCTGCAACGTGAGCAACAACATTAACTTTGCTCTTGAATTGAGACATGAATTCTTCATTAGTAACGTCACCTTTTATAACCTCAACATTATTAATATTGTATAATTCATTCGGAATTCTATTGTGAACGAGAGCCAAAACTCTCCAACCGTATTTGGAATACATCTTGACTACATTCAATCCGATAAATCCGCCTGCTCCAGTAACTAAAACCGTTTTCATAAAAATCTCTCCCTAATATAATTTTAGCATAATATTTTTTATTATAAATAAAAGACCCTAATACAAATGTATCAAGGTCTTTTTATTTATATATTTAAGGTTTATCCCCTAGTCATCAGCGTGGCCTGCTGTGCCTAAAACGTCGCGCATTTTGTGCATAACCATTTCTTTAACAGCAGTTCTGCCAGGACCCATATATTCACGAGGGTCGAATTTTTCAGGGTGTTCAACAAAGAATTCTCTGATTGTTGAAGTCATTGCTAATCTTAAGTCTGTATCGATGTTAATTTTAGCAACACCGTGTTTAGATGCATAATTAAGCATATCTTCCGGAACACCTTGTGCATCAGGCAAGTTACCGCCAAATTTATTACATTTAGCAACGAATTCAGCCGGAACAGAAGATGAACCGTGAAGAACGATTGGGTAATCACCGAAACCTGCTTCTTTAAGTGCATCTTTAATTTCTTTAAGTCTTTCAAAGTCTAATTTTGCTTCACCTTTGAACTTATAAGCACCGTGTGAAGTACCGATAGCAATTGCTAAAGAATCACAGCCTGTTTGTTTAACAAATTCAACTGCTTCTCTTACGTTAGTGTATTTAGCATCCTTGTCAGAAACTTTAACGTCATCTTCAACACCTGCTAATTTACCTAATTCAGCTTCTACTGAAACTCCTCTTTCGTGAGCGTATTCAACAACTTTCTTAGTTACTGCTACGTTTTCTTCAAATGGGAATCTGCTTCCGTCAATCATAACAGAAGAGAAACCGCCGTCTATACAAGCTTTACAAATTTCAAAGTCTGCACCGTGGTCTAAGTGAAGAGCGATAGGTACAGTTGTTGTAGCCAAAGCTGCTTCTACTAATTTAATAAGATAAGTTTGGTTTGCATATTTTCTTGCACCTGCTGATACTTGAAGAATAATTGGTGATCTTGTTTCTTCAGCTGCTTCTGCAATACCTTGTAAAATTTCCATGTTGTTAACATTGTAAGCACCGATAGCGTATCCGCCTGCTAATGCTTTACGGAACATTTCTCCTGTTCCAACTAATTTTCTTTCACTCATGTTAAGTGTCTCCTTCTTTTAATTACAACGAGGCAATTACCTCATACATAGAAAAATACAACAAACAGGGGTAAATGTAAACAGGGGTAAAGGGGTAAATGTAAATGGGGGCAAATGTAAAGTTGCAGGGCGCAATTTGTAGCACCGTCATATCTTATAAATTGATGAATTTTATAATTCCTTCTGCAATTCCTTTTGCAGCTTTTTTAATCCATTTTTTATCTGTATAAAGCATACTGTCATGCGGGTTTGTCATGTATGCGGCTTCAACAAGTATGCCGTTATAATTTGTCGGTCTTATGACTGCAAAACTGGCTGTTTTTACTCCGTCATTGTTTGTTCCTGCTTGGTGAACAAATTCTTTTTCCATTATTTTTGCAAGTTTTTCTGAATTTTTGTTAAAGTAATAAACACTTGTCCCTCTTGTTTTGTGTATATTCATAGGTACATCGCCGATAGAATTCAAGTGGATACTTACAAAAATATCCGCATCATTTTCTTCTGCTATTTTAATTCTGTCTTTAAGTGAGAGATTTCCGTCGCATTCCCTTGTCAAAATAACATTTATGTTGTGTTTTTTTAGTATTTCTGATGCTTGGAGTGCTATTTGCAGATTTATATTTTTTTCTTCATCTCCAAGACAGCCTATTGCACCTTTTTCTGACCCTCCATGACCTGCATCAATTATAACAGTTATTTCATTTTTCTTTTCAGGAAGTTTCCGTACTTTTAAAGTGTATTCTCCTTCATCTAATGAAACTTTGTATGCGTATTTTTCCGGTTTCGGTATGTTCAAATTGTACACAGATTCATCTGATAATTCAGGATTGTATATTCTTAATATAATCTCTTTTTCGCTATCTTCAATTGTATAAGGAAGTTTTTTAGAGAAAGCTATGCTTTGTATAATTGCATTTTTATACCGTTTTGAATCCATATTTATGAATTCTGCCGGACAGAATTCTTCATCTGTCAAAGTGACATCAGATTTTGCAATCCAGGCTTCCTTATCTTTAGATAATAAAACTCTGTAAAATGTTCCCATTGAACCGTTTACGATAATATGAGTCCCGCCGAATAAATGCCCGATTCTGTTTAATCCGCCGTCAACGGGGCTGCTTCTAAGCGGAGTATTATCATGGTTTACGTAAGCTTTTGTTTTTTCAAAATCTTCAGCTTGTATATCTTGTTTTGCAGGAGTTGTTTTGTAGTATTTATAAAGAGTTACCCCGTATAAGGTTTTTAAAACAACTCTGTTTTCTCCCTCATGTAGTTCAACAGTATGCGCGAAAGCTCCGTTTGGAGCGGTATATATGTGATGTCCGTTTATTGTTAGTGATTCTGCGGACTTTGCTTTTCCGAAGATAAATGCGTAGTTGTTTGTTGTGTAAATTTTTTTTTCTGTCGGCTGAATAAGTTCAAATGCCATAACTTGAGACATCATAAAAAACAACGATATTAAACATAAAAATACTCTTCTCATAGAATGTATATTAATATAAAATTTTACTCAAATCAATTTTGTGATAAACTAAAACTATGAGTGAGAATTACGTACCGTTATATAGGAAATATCGTCCTCAGACACTTGATACGCTTGTGGGGCAGGAACATATTAAAAAAACTCTTACAAGCGCAATAGAGCTTGGGAAAATTGCTCATGCGTTTTTGTTTACAGGACCGAGAGGCACGGGTAAAACTTCAACTGCAAGAATTCTTGCAAAGTCTTTAAATTGCGTTAACGGGCCTACTCTTCACCCTTGCGGAGTATGCGAAAGCTGCAAAGATATTACAAATTCCGTCCCTATTGACGTAATTGAAATTGACGCGGCATCTAACCGTAAAGTAGAAGATACACAAAATATATTAGAAAAAATTCAATACGTTCCTGTTCACGGGAAATATAAAATCTATATTATAGACGAAGTTCATATGCTGACTAATCACGCATTCAATGCTCTTTTAAAGACATTAGAAGAACCGCCTGAAAATGTAATTTTTATACTTGCGACAACTGAAGTTCATAAGGTTCTTGATACAATAAAGAGCAGATGTCAAAGATTTGACTTTAGAAGAATTACAACAGAGGATATAGTTAAACATCTTAGATTTATCTCTGATGAGGAAAAAATTAATATCTCTGATGACGCTCTGTTTACCATTGCTAAAAATTCTGCCGGCGGGATGAGAGACAGTATTTCTCTACTTGACCAATTAAGCTTGCTCGGAGTTTCTAAAGAGATAACTTCTGATGATGTTAATTCGATTTTAGGCAGAATATCTTTTGATGTTCTTAACAAACTTAGTGAAAAAATAATCTCATCTTCTCCAAATGAAGCTATTGAGGTTATAAACGAGATTTATAATTCAGGTAATGAACCCCTCCAAATTTTGACAAATTTATCTGAGTATTTTAAAAATCTTTTAATAGTAAAAAACTGCAAAAAGGACTTGCTCCCTGAACTTACAGGATTAAATGAACCTCAGATAGAAGAACTTTTGAAACAAAAAGAAAAGCTGGAAACTCAACAGATTGTATTTTTATTAGAGCGAATAACATATTACATAAAAGAAGTCAAAATGGCGGCAAATCAGCATTTATGGCTTGAAGTAGGAATGATTGATTTGGCTAATATGACAGAAAATTCGACACTGTTGGATTTACAAAACAGAGTTAAGGCTCTTGAATCAGGCGGAGTTAGTCTGACAAATATTCCTGTTTCTAAAATAACAGAACCTCAAGCGCCGGTAACTCGTCCAGCACCGGTTCAACCTGTTCAAGAACAGGAAGTAAAAACTCAAAAAACGGCTGTGAAAGCTGAGAATGATATATTTACTCCTCCGCCAATATCCAAGAAACCTGACGGTAATGATATTCAATCTATGTGGGAAGCATTTTTATCTAATATTAAAAGTGTACCGACTAAGGCTATGCTTAATCAGCTCGGAACACCGGTAAAAATTTCATCTGATGAAATTATTATAACGTTCAAAAGCGAAAATTTTGTTAACCAATTTTCAAGCGGTGCTAAAAAAGATGTTCTTTCTGATGCTGCAAAGGTTATGTTTAACAACTCTGATACAAAGATTTTCGTAAGACTTCCGCACTCCGGAGATGAAAACTTGCAGGCAGAAAAACCGATTGTAACTAAGGCTCAAAATACAGCAGAAAAAAAAAAGATAATTGAAAAAATAATTGAAGAGCCTGAAGAACATATTGAAGTTGAGAATGAAATGGAGAATCAGGTTTCCGATGTTGATATAAAAAAAGATTCAGAAACAGAGAGAAGATATGAATCAGACCAAGAAAAAATGATTCTTGATTTGTTTGACGGAAAATATATAGACTAAGATTTTTATATACTTTGTCAATATTTACAATGATTTGGTTCATGTTAGAATATAATTAAAGATTAAGGAATATTTATGGCATATATGTACGCAAAACATCATCATACTTACCATCTGAACCCGAAAGGGCTTAGAGTTTTGCGTCTTCTCTAAAAACTCTTTTAATCGGCTCTTTCGGGATATTAAGTGAGAAGGTGAGTACGATTAAAAGGAGAATAATTTAAATGTCATTAGTAAATATAATATCAGCAGTCGGAAATAACAGAGGAATTGCCCCGCTGTTTGTACGTGACTGCTGTATCGAAATCCCGACAAAACTGGGACTAACATATAATCAAAACCTCAAAGATTCCAAACAAATGGCAAATAATGCTACACGAGAACGTTTTATAGACGAATATGGTACTTCTGCTATTTGGATGGGCGGCCCCGTTTTATTAGGCAAATTCTGTAATTGGGCGATTAAAAAACTCGGATATAATTCAGGCGTAAATATGAGCCTGTTTAAAGAAAGAACTGACCAAGGGATAAAACTTAATATAGAAAAATTTAAAAATAAAGCCCCGGAAGCAGTTAAGGATTTGGAAAAAGCTCTTGCTAATAAAAAGAAATATCAAAATCTTCAAGCAGGAAAATTTGCTGTTACAACAGCAATTCCGATTTTGCTTATGGGATTTATTCTCCCTAAATTGAATTTTAAACTTACAGAAAGAATAAAAGAGAATCAAGAAAAATCTAAAAAACAGCTGCAAGAAAATATATCTTTTAAAGGTCTGGGGTCAACCATGGCTAATATGTCTAATGTTAACAAAATGGCTGTAACAGATGGCGGACTCACAATCGGGAGAGTCTGGACAGGAAGAAACAGGTACGAACAAATGGAACTCGGATTTAAAAACGGTATGATGATGTTCCTAAACTTTGTTTTCCCTATTTATTTAGCTAAAGGGTTAGACAAGATATCTATGAAATTCTTTAATACAAATGTCAATCTTGACCCAAAACTTATGTGTAACCAAGAATTTTTGAACTCAATAAAAGATAAAACAATTGTTATGCCCAAAAAACGAGAAGAAATAATTGAATTTCTTGACAAAAATCCTGATTCAAGATTCTCAAAACTCTGCGAAGAATACTGCGGAGTTAAGTATTTAAAAAATAGAGTCCGTGACCCGAGAGAGTTTGTTGATACAAAAAAAATACTTGAATTCAGAACCGAGATAGAAAAATTCTCTAACCAAGCACTCAAAAGCGGTGACATTAATAAATACGCAAAAAAAGCAATAAAAATTAAATCCGCAAACATAGTAGCAAATGTTGGTATATCAAGCTTTTTACTTGCTTGTGCACTACCGGAACTGATATTCTTCCTTCGGAAAAAGGTTACAGGCTCAGACGCCGAACCTGGGTTGATGGATATACAAGGATAAGGGGTAAAATTAAGGGGCAAATCACGAATCCTATTTTAACAACCCATGTCATATTGAGCCAAACATCAATTCAAGGCGAAGTATCTCTAAAATACAACATCCGTCATTCTGAGCGTAAGCGAAGAATCTCATTAGAATTTGCGTATGATTCTCTGGGCTAAATTGACTTTCTTTTCAGTATGACGACAGAGCACGTCATTCTGAGCGTAAGCGAAGTATCTCGCAGTGATTTGCATGAGATTCTTCGGCAGAAATAGTTACAGCCTCAGAATGACCAGTTTTCTTAATATATCTTCACAAAGTATCCAATTGTAACAAATTGTAAATACAAATTTTTTATGACTCAAATCCAGTTATAATGCCTAATAGAATAGAATAGAATAGAATAGAAATATTGTGCGCAATTATTTCTTCTTTAAATACTTTATATATATGGATAATGAAAATACATTTAAAAAGAAGAGGAGAATAATATGTTAAATTACAAAAATGAACTTTCTAAAATGCTTGGTATGAAATTTGGACAATTTTATCCATCATTTAATTCATTAAGTTCAAAATATCATGAAGAAAGTTCAAAAGCTGTTAATGGCTTTGATTATAAAGATGAAAATGGAAACTTAGTCGCAAATGTTGATAAGCATAAAAATAAAGATGGAAGTGTTACTTTATCAATATATGATAATATTCAGAAAAGAAATTATTTGACAAAACCATATACAAATGGATATTCGACAACGAATACTCCTTTTGTAGAAATACGAACAGATAATTATGTAGTATATGATACAAATAAAAATGGTAAAGTTGATAAAGACGATACCATAATTATTACAGAGACAATGCAACAAACAACATTAGGTGAATATTTAAATACTGAAACATAATTGTTTTAATATAATTATAAATTTTTGTGGCATGCATTTTAATGTAGAATATATGTATAATAAAAATCGGGATTGAAAAATCCCGATTTTCGTTTCTTTATGATTTATGGTTTTACTCTTTCAAGAATGTTTCATAATTTCTTGCAAGAAGATGGGTTCTGATTTGGTTAATCAAATCCAGTGCAACACCAACCATGATGATTAGTGATGTAGCACCGATACCTTGGAAGGTTGTAATCTTTGTTGCATAACTTGCAAACGCTGGTACAAGAGCTATAAAACCTAATCCCATAGCACCGATGAATGTTGTTTTTGTTAAAATTTTATCCAAAGCTTCCGCGGTAGGTCTTCCGGGTTTAACTCCGGGGATAGAAGAACCGTACTTCTTAAGATTGTCTGCGATTTCTTTTGGCTGCATATTAGGCATAATTGAAGCGTAGAAGAAAGTCAATGCGACAATCATCAAGAAATATATAGCATAATATGTCAATCCGCTCGGATTGAATATTTTGTTCAAATACATAAAGATTGTTTCAGCAGCGCCCGTTAAATGTGCCTGTCCGACAAGGCTCAATACAGTTGACGGGAAGAGCAGAATTGCGATTGCAAAGATAATTGGCATAACACCGCCCGGATTTAATTTGAACGGTATAAATGTGTTAACACCGCCGTATACCTTGTTACCTACTTGTCTTTTGGGGTTAACGATAATAACTTTTCTTACTGCTTCCTGCATGATTACAATGAAAATCATTGTTGCAAAGAAAATAAGCATTAAAAGTATAAATCCGAACATCAAAGCTGATTCCTGCTGAACCATAAGGAACGTTCTTGACATATAAAGCGGTATCCCTGATATAATACCGACAAAGATGATAAGCGAACCACCATTACCAATACCTTTTTCAGTAATTAATTCAGACATCCACATTACAAGAACAGAACCTGCTGTTAGTGAAACTATTGCCGAGATGAAAAACATTGTATGGTTTACACCCGGCATTATAGAATTCGGAAGGTGTACAAGGTAGCTCATAAAGATTAAACCTTGGAAGATAGCAAGTACAACTGTGAACAATCTTGTGTATTGCGAAAGTTTACGTCTGCCTGCTTCACCTTCTTCTTTTTGTAGTTTTTCTAATGACGGTACAATAACTGCCATTAATTGGATAATAATTGATGATGTAATATATGGTCCGATACCCAAAGCAAAAATTGAAACTTTACCCAATGCACCGCCTGTAAATAAATCTAAGAATCCTAGCAGGTTATTTTGTGCTGCAAGGTTTGCAAATGCTGTATTGTTTATCCCATATACTGGTAAGTGAATACCAAAACGGAATAAAATAAGCATTCCAAACGTAAATATAAGCTTCTCTTTTAAGCCGGAAGCATTCCACATTGACATCAAATCTGCCGTGGTCGGCATTCTCATTCCGGTCATTTATAAAAATCCCCTTTATTATAAATTCATAAAAATTACTAAGGCACCAAGTTTTTTAACTAACTTAGTGCCTTGTAATCTTATACTAAACTAATTCAATCTTACCGCCTGCTGCTTCGATTTTTTCTTTAGCAGAAGGAGTTACGTAGTTAGCTTTAATAGTTAAAGCTTTTTTGATTTCACCGTTGCCGAGGATTCTCAAACCTTCACTTGACGGGTGAATTCTTTTAGCTTCTTTTAATGTTTCAAGAGAGATTTCCTTCAAACCGAAACCTTCCAATCTGCCTACGTTAACTGCTGCGTAGTTGATTTTATTGATAATTTGGAAGCCTTTCAATTTAGGAAGTCTTCTGTAAGCAGGCATTTGTCCGCCTTCGAAACCTCTTTTAGAAGTTCTGCCTGATCTTTGGCCTTCACCGTTGTGACCTCTGCTTGAAGTTTTACCGCATCCTGATGAACGTCCGCGGCCGACTCTTACAGTTTTCTTTGTTGCACCTTCAGCAGGTTTTAAATCTGTTAATTCTATTTTATCTGCCATTTTTATAATCCTTTACTATTATTTTTCGTGAATCGTGAATTGTAAGTCGTGAATCGAGGTTTATAACATGCGAATCACGACTCACGAGTCACGACTCACGGCATTAGTTCTACTTTATAACTTCTAACAAGTGTGAAATCTTGTTAACCATACCCATAATAATCGGGCTTTCTTCGTGTTCTACAACTTGGTCTTTTTTAGAAAAACCTAAAGCTTTAGCAACTTTCTTTTGTGCTTCAGAACAACCGATTAAACTTTTAACAAGCTTAATTTGTATTTTCTTATTTGCTGTTTTTGCCATTGTTATTTTCCTTATAATATTAATTACTTTTATTACTTTAAATAGCCTATTAGTTTAATAATTCAGCCATTGTTAAACCACGTTTTTTAGCAACATCTGAGAACATTCTTAAAGATTTAAGAGCGTCGATTGTAGCGTATGCTGCGTTAAGAGGTGATTTAGAACCTTGAGATTTTGTTAAGATGTTTTCGATACCTGCAAGTTCAAGTACAGGACGAACTGCACCGCCTGCAATAATACCGGTACCTTGAGAAGCAGGTCTTAACATAACCTTACCTGCACCTGAACGACCAACGATTGGGTGAGGAATAGTTGTTTTGAAAATAGGTACGTTGATTAAGTTCTTTCTGCCGTCTGCAATAGCTTTTTGGATAGCTATAATAACTTCAGCAGCCTTAGCACAGCCAACACCTACTTGGCCTTTTTGGTTACCAACGATTACAACTGCACGGAAGCTTAATTTTTTACCGCCCTTTACAACCTTAGTAACACGGCTGATTTGAACAACTTGTTCTTTCCATTCTGATTCAGGTTTAGCTTCTTGTGTTTCTACGTTTTTCTTTCTGTTTCTTTGTTTCTTTGCAGGAAGTTTTGTAACAACTTCTTCTGTTACATCTTCTTCTGTTTCTGTTGCTTCAGCTTCAGTTTTTTCTTCTACTGTTTCTTCCGCAACACTTTCAATTTTTTCTTCTTCTGACATGTTATACCTTTCTAAATTTCTTTGTGCGTAACACTATTTTCGGCTTTTTATATATAAATCTGACAACTGAATACAAAATATCAATACAAAAGTGCCGATTCTTCGGTACTTCAACTATATTCAATTGTGGGCTTTTTCTGACAATAAAATTTTAAAACAAACAAAAAATAATTGCAAGCGCAGTTAAATGTGTAAATATTTATAATGGCAAATATAAATGCTTTTTTTTTATCTTTCCCTCCCTATACAGTGAGGGTATGGATGTTCAAGTGTGTTAGAGGGGATAATTTTGTAATTTTTTAATAAATTGTATAACTTCTTTATTTAAACTTTCTAAATCAGAATTATTATTTATTACGTAATCAGCTTTTTTGATTTTTTCTTCATAAGGAAGTTGTGAGTTAATTCTTTTTTGAGCATCTTCTTGAGATAAATTGTTTCTTTTTATTAGTCTTTTTAGCTGTGTCTCAGAATCAGTATAAATAATCAAGATTCTATCAAATAAATCTTCAAAATGAGCTTCGTATAGTAACGGTACAGAAACAAAAACAAAATCTTCATTCCTGTTGTTTTCAAAAATCTCCAAAATTTTAGATTTGATTTTCGGGTGAGTAAGATTTTCTAACTTTTCTTTTATGCTTTTGTCAGAAAAAACTAAAGCACCGAGTTTTTTTCGATCAATCTTTCCTTCTGAAAAAACATCGTATCCCCATAAATCGGTAATTTCATCTAAAACTTCATGTGCAATTTTATCTGAATCAAATACTTTGTATCCCAGATTATCTAATATTTTTTCAACCTGAGATTTTCCTGATGCAATATTTCCGGTAATACCTATTTTAAGCATTTGTTACTTCTTTTGTTATTTTTGCCAGATAGCTTTGAAGTTGTTTGATTGTTTTTGGCTTCATTGGCTTAATCTGACCTTTTTTTAGTCCGTCAAGATTGATTATCGCGTGTTGAATTCTTTTCAAAACCTGCACTTCAAAACCGAGCTTGGCAAACATTTTTCTGATTTGTCTGTTTATGCCTTGATATAAAACAACCTGAACAATTGATGATTTGTTTGTAACTTCAATCGGGAGAGTTTCAGCATATGCAGTTTTCTTCTCATTAGAATCTGTTACAATCTCAATTCCTTCCAGCATCTCTTTCGCGTGAGCTTCTGTAAATCTGCCGTTAATTGTAACCATATAAACCTTCGGGACTTTAATTGACGGGTGAGTCATTTGGTTAATAAGTTCTCCGTCATTTGTCATAATTAAAAGTCCAGTAGAATCTTTATCAAGTCTGCCAACCGGTTTAAGATGCTTGAGTTCAGGCGGAATAATATCATATATTGTTTTTCTGCCTTTTTCATCCTCTAAAGTTGTTATATACCCTGCCGGCTTGTAAAAACGGTAGTACTCAAGTTCCTGAGGTCGAACGATTTTACCTTCTACCGTAACTTTGTCTTTTTCTCTTACATAAAAGCCAAGTTCGGTTATGATTTTCCCGTTAATACCGACTTTTCCGCTTTCGATTAGTTCGTCGGCTTTTCTTCGTGAGCATAACCCCGTTGAAGCTATATACTTATTCAGTCTCGGCATATTTACTCCATAGATTTTTCGCAGGGAATTCTTAAGTTATCAGGTATTCTGCGGTAGATTCTGCCTTGATTATTTACTGCAACTACTTCAACAGTACCTATTGTGTAAATTTTTCCTGTTTCTTTATTCTTAATATTTTGTGAAAATTTTACTATGAGCGGAGTCATTTCAGAAATCTCGGTTTCCACAATAATTCTTTCATCGAGAAGGGCAGAAGCTTTGTATCTGATATTAAGATTAGTTACAGGAATTGCAACATCATTTTTCTTCAGCTCGACTAAGTCTATTCCTATTGCTCGACAAAATTCGACTCTCGCCTGTTCCATCCATCTTAAGTAACTTCCGTGCCATGCTACGCCATACGCATCTGTATCACCATAATAAACTGTTTGTTCAAAAATATGTTTCATAATGGTATAATTATATCACAAGAGTGGAGGTTTATATGAAATTTTTACATTCAATGATTAGAGTGCGTAATATAGATGAATCTTTAAGATTTTATACAGAGCTTTTTGACATGACCTTATCAGAGAAACACAGGCTTGAAGATTGCTGGTTGTATTTTTTAACCGATAAGGACAATGTATGTCAAATAGAATTAACATATAATGATGATACACCTCAGAACGGATATGATTTGGGGAACGGATTCGGTCATTTTGCATTTCAAACGGAATCTTTTGAGGGTTTTACAGAAAAATTAAATGCCTTAGGATATAAATATCTATATGAACCGTTCGATTTAAACGGAAAAGGTTCAAAAATAGCATTTGTACAAGATCCGGACGGATATGAAATAGAAATTATTGAGTCGGTTAATTGGTAATATATACCGATATGGGCAATCAGTGTGATATAATGTTATAAGACAGTATAAGGAGGAGGTTATATGGCTAACCCGATTTTGAACGAAAACAGATTTAATGAGCAGGAAAGAATACTTGAAGGTATGCCGATGACAATAAACGGCACAATTCAGATAACTGCATTTTTAGGATTATTGCTTGTTTGTGCGGCAACTTTTGTGTGGTCAAGAATGAATGCCGGATATACAGATTTAGCTATGATGCTCACAGGAGGCGGTACAATTGTAGGGTTTATTCTTGCACTTATAATAAGCTTTACGAGAAATAAGTATTTGGTGCCGGTTTACGCAGTTTGTGAAGGTTGTGCATTAGGCGGTATCTCAGCTATTTTTGAACAGCAATTCCCAGGTATTGTTACGCAGGCTGTTGCCGGTACTTTCGCTGCACTATTTGCAATGCTTGCTTTGTATAAAATGAGATTAATTCAAGCAACAGACAAATTCAGAAGCGTAATTTTTATTACGACCGCATCAATTGCAGGTATATACTTGGTTGACCTAATAGGCAGATGGTTATTGCACATGAGCGTTCCGCTTATTAACTCAGCGTCTCCTGCTGGTATCTTAATTAGTATTGTAATTGTCGCAGTTGCAGCATTAAATTTAATCCTTGACTTTGATTTTATCGAAAAAGGTGAAAAAATGATGCTCCCTAAAGATTATGAATGGTATGGAGCATTCGGTTTAATGCTGACACTCGTATGGCTGTATTTGGAAATCTTAAGATTACTTGCAAAAATGAACAGAAAATAAGTTTTATGTGGGTCGGTTTAATCACCGGCCCATGTCAGATTTGAGGGTGGTATGAATTCATTTGTTTTATATGCTGGATTTTTCTTTTTAGGTGCGGGGCTTTCTGCACTGGTTTTTGTATTCATGTTTTCGAAACTAAAAAGTCTTATTACAAGTGATTTTACTCATATTGCAAATGAAACTATAAAAAATGAACAAGAAGACTTGCGAAAACAAAACCGCGAAGTGCTGGAAGAAAAGCTCCTTCCGTTTTCTAAGGATTTGACAGAGTTTAAAGATAAGGTTGAAAAACTTAATATTTCAGGAGTCGAAAATACAACAAAAATTTTAGAACAATTTTTGATTTTAGAAAGAAACAATAATTCTATTGCACAAGAAGCAAAAAATCTGACGGAAGCTCTTACTAAAAATCAAAATATTAAGGGTGCATACGGAGAAGATATATTAGATACCATTTTGCAAAACTCCGGCATGACGGAAAGTATACACTACATTAAGCAATACTCAACAACCGCTGAAAGTCTAAAAGATGAAAACATTCACAAAATCAGACCTGATATAATTATAAACTTACCATCCGGCAGACATTTGATTGTAGATTCTAAAGTAACGCTTACAAGCTATTTGGATTACATAAGTGACAATTCTAAACTGAATGAGTTTAAATCTGAGGTTAAGAAACGTATTGTTGATTTAGCTAATAAAAATTATCAAAATGCTGATAATATTAACCAGCCCGATTTTATATTAATGTATATGCCGATAGATTCTTCTGTTACGCTTTTATATGAAGATTCGGAGATTATAAATCTTGCGTACAAGTCAAATATAATTATAACAGGAACCGCATCACTTCTTGCAGTCATAAGACTTGTAAACCAGCTTTTTCAAGAACAGAAACAAAATGAAAATGTACAGAAGATAGCTGAGGCAGGGACAAATTTGTATGAAACTTTCGTACAACTCTGTAATGAGCTTATTTGCATACAGCAAAATTTAGATAACTTGCGGGATCAATTTACAACAGCAATAAATCGTTTCCAAAGATCAAACAAAAACAAACCAAGTTTATTTTCTCAAGTAGAAGAGTTAAAAAATTTCGGTATAAATACAACAAAAGAGATTCCGCGTGATTTGATAAAAGAAATGTCAAAAATAGAGAAAGAGGTTATAAAAAATGACTAAGATTCTGGTAATTGATGATGACAGTGCAATAAACGAACTTATAAAAATAAATTTAGAACTTCAAGGATATGAGGTTGTACAAGCATTTAACGGAGTTGAAGGATTTGCAAAAGCTAAACAAGAAGAACCTTCACTTATTGTTCTTGATGTTATGATGCCTGAAGTTGATGGATATACCGTTGCTCAAAGAATTCGTCAGTGTTCGGAAATATCGGAAACCCCTATTATAATGCTGACAGCTCTTTCTCAGCTTAATGACAAAGTAAACGGTTTTAATATAGGTGTTGATGATTATTTAACCAAACCATTTGAAATAGATGAACTGATAGTTAGAGTGCGTGCACTTTTAAAACGCACAAGCCAAATCCCAAAATCGATCGCTGTAAGAGAACTTCTTTCATATAAAGAAATTACTTTAATACCTGAAACATATAGTGTTCAAATAAATGATAAAGTTCAAAAGCTTACACCAATTGAATATGATATATTTAATATACTTTTCCAAAATCATGGCAATATGGTTTCAGGCGCGAAACTTCTCAAAGATGTTTGGGGGTATGAGCCTGACGACAATGTGGAAACAATAAGAGTGCATATAAGACATTTACGTTCTAAAATAGACAAAATCTCAGATGGAAAACAGTATATTGAAACGATTTATGGCGGCGGGTATAAATTAAATGTGTAGTTTTGTAACAATTTTATCTTAATCTGAAATTTAAACTTTAAAAAAAACTTTATAAAAACAGGAGAAGAAGTTTAATTTTAAGATATAAGATGGAGTATAACATTAAGCATGGAGCAAAACTATATAAGTACTTCTATCCCGATAGAATTACGACAATATCAAAAAACTGTCGAAACTATTGAAGCAGTAACAGAAAATAAAGTATCTAGTGCCGATTTTGGCGTTAAGATAGTTACAAATTCAGAAGGTAATGTCTCTGAAGCTCATTATTATTCTGATACGGGCGATTTGTTAAAGAAAATATTTTATAAAGGTTCGTCAGTTAGTCGGATTGAATACTATCGATACAAGAAAATTCGTTCGGAAGAAATATATTCTGCCGGTAAAATTCATAAAAAAACAATATATAACAGAGCCGGTGAGCAGGTAAGCATTATATCTTATGAGTATAATAAAAAGAATATTATTTCCGCAATAAAAAAGTCTGTCAAAAATCGACAATATGCAGTTATATATGGATATGATGAGCTTGGTCGAGCGAATTCAAGAACTCTTAAACTGAACGAAATAATATTGGAAACTCAAAAATTCCGTTATGATATTCTTGATAGAATTGTCGAATATTCAGATAGTAATCAAACAATTAAGGTATATAAAATTAATACCGATAATGAACTTATCAGTTATACAATAACAGATAAAATCGGTAACAATATTGAAATTACTAATAAATTTTTCTGTTCGGAATATCTGGGTACAGATATAGATTTAAACGGTCATAAAACAACCGTTGAAGATAGAATATATTTAGACAATGTCATGCTCAAAAAACCTTATCCATCGGAAGATGATATGGATTTAGCAATGTCTGCTATTTTAAATCAAAATAATGTTACGCCTATAAAGAAAGAACATGACAATGATGTTTTAGAGGAGCTAATTCAACAAAAATTGAAACAGCATGCTTTACCCATAACAGTCAGAAAAATGCAGCTGATAAATCAAACGGGTTAAAATTAGTATATGGTATTAAATATTATAATAACGTCCTAATACCTTCCCCTCACCTTTTTGTATATACATGTTCTGATATATATTACTTTGGTTTATATATATTTACTCCCCCCCCCTCTTGTCTAAAGGAGTAAATATATAGTATAATAGACCTGTGATTAGTTATCGGGAGGTTTATTATGAAAGAAGAATTTAGTACAAATGCAAGACGTTGGTATGACAAAGACCCTGTCTTATCTTCCGCAATGAAAACCTTGGAAGAATCTGATGACGAAACTCAAATCAAAGTTGCTTTAAACTTAATTAAAATTATTACAGAACATCATCTTTCAAGTACTGAATATGAGTCAGTCGAAGATATAGTATCTGCGACAGAAGATGTTCTTGATGATTCAAAACACGGACGCTGGTACGATTTAGACGGTACTTTAAGAACAGCTATAAGTTTACTCCAAAATTGCCCTGAATCAACCAGAAAAGTTATTGCAAAAGAAATGGCTAAGAATGTTATTGAGACAATCAAAAAAGAAGATCAAGATGACGTTGATGACGTTGAAATAGAAGTTCCTGAAGAATAAATTAATTTTAAAGTATTAATAAAAAGCTGTAAGAGATTATTATTTCTTACAGTTTTTTGTTATTTTATATCTACAACACTTACTCCGTCTCCGCCTTCTGCATCTTCACCGACTCTGTATTTTGCAACGTAAGGAGAAGTTGAAATGAAATTCCGTACGGCTGATTTTAGAGCCCCTGTTCCATGACCGTGAATTATGTATACAGGGCTTAAATTCGCAAGGCTTGCTTTGTCCAAATAAGATTCAAGGGCATCTAAAGCCTCTTCCACTCTTTCTCCTCTTAAATCAAGTTTATTTGATAGATTTATTTTTTTTAGCGAAAAAGAATAATCTTTTTTTGCCGCACCAAGCGGAAGGTTAACCTTTTTTGTCAACTGCGGGTCGTAGACAGCAAGTTTGTCTTTGTGAATTTTAGTTTTTATCATACCCATTTGAATAAATAATGATCCGCTTTTATCAGGAAGTGTTAATACAATTACAGGCTGGTTTAAGTCTTTTACCATTACTCTGTCAGTTGGTTTTACTTTTTCCCAGTCAAGTTCCAGATATTGTTCGCTGTCTTCAAGCGTGTGCATATCCTCGCGAAAACCTTGTTCAAGCTTTGCAAGTCTTGCATAAGACCTTCTTGCAATTTTTTCGGATTTTTCTTGACGAAGTTCATCTAAAATATCTTTAATAGTATCTTTCGCGGAAGCCAGCTGACCTTCAAATCTATCTTTGATGACTTTAAGAGATTTTTTCTTTTCTTTTTTATGTTCGTTAAGTTCTTTTTCATAGTGTTTTTTAAGCTCATTAGCTTCTTCATTCAATGCTTCCGCTTCTTTTAAGTTTGAATTCAGTTTTTGCTGTGTATCTTGCAGCTTTTCGACAACTACGCTTGAATTATCTCTTTGTGTTATAAGAAGTTCTTTAGCCTTCCAAACAAGCTCTTGGTCTAGCCCTAAATTTGAAGCGATAGAAATTGCATTACTTAATCCGGGAATACCTATAATAAGTTTATAAGTAGGACGAAGAGATTCTGAGTCAAATTCAACCGAAGCATTTTTGAAATATGAATCGGTGTACTCTAAAGTTTTCAATTCGCCGTAGTGGGTTGTAATAATTGATTGCGCCCGTTTTTTTACAAGTTCTTTTAGTATCACTTCTGCTAATGTTGCACCCTCCTGAGGGTCTGTCCCTGCACAAAGTTCGTCTATAAGCGCAAATGTTTCCGAATCAGCCAGATTTAAAATCTCTATTACATTTTTCATATGAGAAGAAAATGTAGATAAGTTTTGCAGAATACTTTGCTCATCACCAATATCTGCCAACACTTTTTCAAAGGGGTAAATATTAGCTTCTGCGCAAGGAAGAAATAAACCGGATTTCATCATTAAAATAAATAAACCTACGGTTTTAAGCGTAACTGTTTTCCCGCCTGTGTTTGAGCCTGTTATAATAATAGACTTATATCCTTTTCCTATTTCAAAATCGTTTTCTACTATATTATTTATTCTGCCTATTAAAAGCGGATGACGCATTAAATCAATTTTTATGTACTTATCCATATTAATATTTGGCTGTACAGCTTGAATTTTAACTGCATAACGCGCTTTTGCAAAGTGAAAATCAATCTCTGAAATCAGATTTTCCATTTTAATTAAGTTATCAATCTCAGCTCTTACTTGATTGCTTAATTCTGTAAGAATTCTTATTATTTCAGCATAAATTTTGGATTTTAGTTCTCTTATTTTATTGTTTAAAGGAACAATTGAAGCCGGCTCAATATAAAAAGTCCTGTTTGTTGCGGAAACATCGTGAACAATACCGCCGACTTTGCTTTTTGATGAAGCTTTTACCTGAAATACGATTCTGTCATCACGGAATGTATATATATTTTCTTGTAAATGCTTTTGAAAATCAGGAGAATTCATTAATCCTTGAACTGTTTTTTTAAGGTTATTCTCCGTATCTTTAAGCGATGAATAAAGCCCTTTTAGCTCAGGATTAGCATTCTGTTTAACCATTAAATTTTCATCAAAAGTATCTGAGATTTTATCTTCAAGCTCTTTGTTTGTATAAATATTATCAGCTAAAGCACTTAATTTTGTATCATATTCAAGATTTTCCTTAAGAAAATTCCTTACAATTCTAGCTGTTCTCAATGATTTTGAGATATCAACAAGTTCTTCTTCCACAAAGTATTCACTTTTTTCTCTTAGCTTTGAGAAGTTTTCAATTCTGTCTATCGGAATATCTCTTGCTCTGTCTAAAAGCTCTTTGGCTTCTCTTGTATAAGTAAGTTCTCTATGTATATCTTCGCTTGTAACAAAAGGTGTTAGGTCAATACAAAGTTTCTTGGACTGTTCGGTTTTTGCAAAACCTGCAAGTTCAAGTAAAATTTTATCAAATTCAAGAGCTTTTTGTGATTTTTGGATAATAGACATTATATGACGATTATAGGTAATCAAAAATTTTGTGCAAGAGATTTTGTTTAGTACTTATTAGAAAGTTTCATAGCTTTGTACATTTCAAAAACACTTAAAGCTAAGAACATACCAAATACCAGCAGATAAGAATCGTTTGTGTATACTGTTACATTCCCTCGTTTAATCGGTTCAAAAATGTTTAATAATAATCCTGTTGCAGTCCCTAAAATTCCTACTGTAATAAAAAAGCAGAAATTCATAATACTGACGGCTGTACCCGAAATCATTTTTCTGTTCGTAAGATGAAGAACCGGAACGAGAATAGCGGATAAACTTGCATTTGCAGCCAGTATACAAAATATACAAGCAATTAATTCTGTTCTTATATTAAACAATAATGCTGAGCAAATTAGTAAAAGCGAGCAAAAAGTTATTACTGATGCGTGTTTTAGGAATTTAACCCTGTGATTATGAGTAAGTTTGCACACGTAAGCGTTTATTATGTTAAACAATGCAGCAATTATTGCCATAAAAGATAAAAAAGAAGCTGCTTTATATGTAGACATAAGACAAAAATCTTCCAAGAACTTTTTCCCGATAACTGTTTGTATAGTATAAAATATGGCAAAATTACAGCAAGCAAAACTGAACAAATTCCTGTTGTGTCTTTTATGAAGCACAAGTTTGAACGGAAGTGCCCTCATTTTTATTTGTTTGTTGATTTTAGGGAGTTTGATTTTTGATACCAGTATTAAAAATATAAAAAGAGCAATTATTGTGATAATCGCTAAGACAAGTAATATTTCTCTCCAGCTTGCGTGTCTCATTGCATAAACAAAAGGAGCGTTTGCAAATATTCCGCCTGTGTAACCAATAAAAAGCATTATGGAAATTGCCATTCCAAAATTCTTTTCGGATACAATCTCACGAAGTTCTCTAATCAGACTTAAATAAAACATACTGCTTCCCATTCCGACTAGACCTCTTGATAAGTACATGATAAAAAGATTATGACTTAATGGAAACAACAGTGCGCCAATGCTCAAAATTGAAGCTCCCGTCAGTATTATTCTAAATCCGCCGAACCTGTCTACAAGGATTCCGTTAATAAGTTGAGTGAATGCATATATATACATGTAGATAGCACCAAATATCGTTATGTATGGTGCTGTAACTTTTAATTCCTGCTCAAGTACGTCAAATATAGCTCCCGGGATTGCTATTCTGTGGAAGTTTGCAAAAAAATAGAACAAAGTTCCTATGAAAACCAATACTATACTTATATTTATATTTCTGCTTTTATTTTCCATCCCAAAGCTAATTTATCGTGAAATAAGCGGTTTGTCAAAATACGGAAAGAAATAAAAAAAAGGAATTCTTCGCAGAACTCCTATGGTTGTTTTCTTTTTAAACTGTTTCTCTTTTTTTTTCTCGTGTAATTACCTTTTTTCTCCTCGCGAATACCTAACTGTGGTATTTCTCTTTTCCCTTTTTCGCCTGTATCGTTTAACAGAACCGAAGAGTTCTGTTATACAAGACTTTTTTTAATCCAGTAGCGCCTCTAAAATTCTTGCATTTTTGTCAGCCAAAGTGTTTTGTCTGACTTGAGAACGTGTGATGTAGCTTCTTAAAGCTTCTCTAATTAACTCTGAACGAGAACGACTTTCATTCTCTGCTACTTCATCGATTCTGCCTAAAAAACTTTCGGGCATTGAAATTAAAACTCTTGCCATAATGTAATACTCCTTTTCTATAATATCTGTGTGTACTATTTTCTTTCTGATATATATATAAAGTATTTATCTTTTCAGAAATTGCCTTTTTTTAATCAAATTGTTAAGTTTTGTAAAGATTAATTATTAATTCCACAGATATCTTTGCGGTATGAAATGCCGTCATAACTTATATCAGAGAGCTCCAAATATACTTTTTCTTTTGCTTTAGAAAGTGATGATGAAAAAGAAGTCATAACCATTACGCTTCCGTTTTTAGCTTCAAATTCAAGGTATTTGTTTTTGTTAACAGAAGGGTAAAAGCTTGTAAGAGTATCTTCGTTTAAGTTGTCTAGTCCTTTAATTATGTTTTCATTTTTAGAAATTTTGCAGGTTAGTACTACTGAAACAGCCTGATTGTCATTAATTCTAATGTTATTTACTTCGTCTGAAAAAGAACCTATAACACAAGCTTCAAATAATGAACATAAGTCGTCATCGATTGAGCAAAGGATGCTGTCTGTGTCAAAATCTTGAGTAAAAGCTTGCCAGCCTAATATTGAGATATCTCCTTCTTCTGTAAGAATTCCGTTTACACCAAGTATGCCCAAATAAGGACTTCCGGATCTTTCAAGATATTCCAATGTCGGATAAATAACGCTGTCCATCAGGTAATATTCGTTATCTATCGAAAATTTGTAGTTCGGGACGCAAGCTCCCATTCCACCGGTAAGTTGACCGCCGTTTCCTTCAAGTGAGTGTTTGTAGCTTAAAGAACTTCCGATAGGAAGAGCTTTATATCCGTCAGTTATTGCATAAAAAGAAAACGGTGTCCCATATATATAATCTTCTATGATAATTTTTTGATTTTTTTCAGTAAGGATTGATTCAGCTATGTTTTTCCCGACGGAAGCTGTTGTTATTACTGTTGCACTATTTGAACTATTTGTTTTTATAACAAACGGAATTTTTTGATTTTTTATGTAGTCATTTGCTAAATTCAGTTTTTCAAATATTCCGAATTTAGGGGTTGGAATTCTTAGTTTATATAGTACCTTTTTAGCAAAAGTTTTATTGTATAAAAGTTCTGAAGCTTTTGCAGATGGTGCAAAAATCGGCTGATTATTACTGCTGAAAACATCAGCAATACCTGCATTTATTGCTTTATCGGAAACGGCAATCGTTATATCAATCTCGTTTTCCATAACAAATTCAAGAAGTTCTTTTATGCTGTCTTCTCTTATGTCAAGACAGGTTACAAATTCTTTTAATGTATCACTTGCAGGTGTAATAAATATATCATGTTTGTCCGAAAGTTTTTTAGCAAGTGCATATCCCTTAGGAGTGTTACCTATAATTAAAATCTTTTTTTTCATAATTTTCCTTTATATCAAACTTCTTGAGTGGCAAATAGCGATTGCAATAGCGTCAACTGTATCGTCAAGCTTGGGCAGATTATCTGTCTCGAGTGCAATTTTCACCATTTGCTCAACTTCTTTTTTTTCTGCTCGTCCGTATCCTGTCAGAACTTGTTTAACCTCCATCGGTGTATAGCTGAATGAAGGTATGCTGTATTTTTCAAGTACTGTAAGAATAACTCCTCTTGCTTCTGCAACAGGGATAACGGTTTTTTGATTTTTGAAGAAAAACAGGTTCTCAACCGAGGCGCAGTCAGGCTCGTATTTTTCTATAATAACTGATAAATCATTGTAGATTTCTAACAGCCTTTTTGAATCCGATAAATTTTTGTTAGTTTGAATAGAACCGGAGGCTAAAAGTTTTGGTTTATCTTTTTCAGATTCTATTAATCCGTATCCCACAATTGCCATGCCGGGGTCGATACCTAATATCTTCATAGCTTGATTATATCAATTACTTAATATTATTACAACAATTAGTGACATTTCTTGTTGTTTAAGCTAGCATGAATTTGAAAGGGACTATCATATATGGAAAATGAAAAAATCATAGGTATTCCGCGAGGAATGTCATTTTATAATAATTATCCGTTCTGGTACGGGTTTTTTACTGCATTAGGGATAAAGATTGTACTTTCAGATCCTACAACAAAACAAACTATGACAGATGGAGCAGGGCTTGTTGTTACTGAAACTTGCTTGCCTATCAAAATATATTTGGGACACATTTTAAACCTTATATCTAAAGGTGTTAAGAATATTTATGTTCCGTCTTTGCAGTCAATAGCTCCGAAGATCTATAATTGCTCAAAAATTAGAGGACTGCCGGATTTGGTGAGAAATGTAATTAAGGCTGATATTAATATTATTGAGCCTACATTGGATAAGTCAGCTAAGAACCAAGGATTGTATGAGTTCTTAAAAGAATCAGTCAAACCGTTTGGTATAACTGATTTAAACGAGATAAAGAAAGCTTCAAAACAGGGCTGGAAGGTTTACAATAACTTTCTTGTTATGGCTCGTTCGGGTATGAGTTATAAAAAGGCAATGCATTATGCGTTAAGCGGTAAGGTATTTATTGAAGCTCAAGAAAATAAAAAAGAAGCTCCGATTAATGTTGCGCTTATATCTCACGGATATAATATGTACGACGAACGTGCGACTATGAAGATTTTTGATAAGTTGGAAGGTATGGATGTAAAAGTTTTTACTTCCCTTCAACTTACTGATGAACAGATGGCGGAAGGTATTGCATCTTTCGGTCAGAAAAAATATTGGGCAAATGAACATGAGATGATTGGCACTGCCGGTCACTATTTGAAAGATAACAAAATTGACGGTATAATATCTATTAACGCTTTTGGCTGTGGTCCTGATTCTTTGATGGTTGACAGGATTACACGAAAAGCAAAAGAATGCGGAAAACCGCTTTTAGTTCTAACTATTGATGAACAAACAGGTGAAGCAGGCTTTATTACGCGTCTTGAGGCATTTATTGATATGCTTTTCCGTAAAAAACGCTCCAAAATTATGGCAGATGTTGAGATGAAAGAATATGACTATATTCCTCAAACAAACATCTGTGATTCATTATTTATAAATAAATAAGACTAAAGAATTTTGTTAAATGATTTGGGAGTGTTTATGTCAGAGAGAAAAACTTTAATACTAATAGACGGTCACGCATTAGCTTTCAGGCAGTTTTTTGCGCTTGAAAGAACTAACATGAAAAACTCTGAAAATCAGCCGACTTGGGCTGTTTATGGATTTTTTAAAGCGATATTTGACCTGCTTGAAAAAATTCATCCCGATTTTATTGCGGTAGCTTTTGATGTAGGGCGTCAAACCTTCAGAGTCGAAAAGTACGAAGAATATAAAGCGCAGCGTGAAGCCATGCCTGATACTCTTCGCTCTCAAATCGGTGTAATCTGCGAAGGCTTGCAGGCGTTTGATATTCCTATATATACAAAAGAAGGGTTTGAAGCTGATGATGTTATCGGTACAATCTCCAAAACTGCATCAGAAAACGGGCATAATACGCTTATATTAACAGGTGACCAAGATAGTTTTCAGCTCATAGACAAAGAGGGAACAGTTAAAGTGCTTATTCCGTCTAAAGGTGAGCTGATTGAGTATGATTGGGATAAGGTGTATGAAAAACTAGGAGTTTATCCTAACCAAATTACTGACTACAAAGGCTTAAGAGGAGATACCTCCGATAACATTCCAGGTGTAAAAGGTATCGGGGAAAAAACTGCTCAAAAACTACTTAATCGCTACCCTAATTTGGAAGCTGTTTTAGCTGATTGTGAAAATATCCCTGAAAATGCTGTAAGACAAAAAATTTGTGACGGAAAGGAGATAGCAATCTTATCAAAGGATTTGGCTACGATTGTTCGTGATGTTGATGTTAATTTTGATATCAACACTGCCTCCGTAACTCTTCCCCGTCTTGACAAAGTCTCTGAATTTTTACGAAGAATGCAGTTTTATACATTCATCAAAAATATTGATAAAATTCTGGCTAATTTTAGCGGAGAAAATGTTGAACCGGAGAATTTAAGCATATTTGCACAACAGCCCGTAAGTAAAAATTCTTCCGAACCTATCCAGCAAGGTTTGTTTAGTCAGGCAATCAAAGATAATATTGATGACAGCTCATTCGATTATGAAGTGGTGAATGATGGAAATCTAAAATCAATAATTGATGCTCTCTCTTTAATTTCCTGTATCTCGTTAAGATATTACGAAAAAGATGGGCAAATAACCTCAGCTGCAATCTCTGACGGAGATAAATCATATTATTTTGATGGTAAATATTTACCAAATTTAAAACCGATAATAGAAAATCCGGATATTAAAAAGCTCGGTTATGATACAAAATCGGATTATCATTTGCTGTTAAATAACGGTTTTTCTCCCAAAGGTCTTGAATATGATGTTTTGCTGGCAAGTTATGTTAAAGATCCGAACAGAAAGCATACTCTTGATGCGCAGGCATTGGATTTTCTCAATCATATAATGTGTCAGCCTTATGACGAAGAAAAATTTGCTTGTGATGAAGCTTACACAATATATAAACTCTATGAATATTTGCAAACCAATCTTGACGAAGCTGAACAAAAACTCGTAAAAGATATAGAGATGCCGCTTACTGTTGTATTGGCAAAAATGGAGCATACAGGTGTTGCAATCGATGTTAATTACTTAAAAGAGCTTTCTGATTATATGACGGAAAAACTTGCAGAACTTGAAGATTTAATATACCAGCTTGCCGGGGAAAGTTTTAATATTAACTCTCCGAAACAGGTTGCAGAAATATTGTTTGACAAGCTGGAACTAAAATCAAAGAAGAAAAAATCCCGCTCTACAAGTGCAGAAATATTGGAAGAGCTTGCTCAAGAATATGAGATTTGTGAATATATTCTTGAACACAGAAAATTCTCAAAACTAAAATCAACATATACGGATGTTTTGCCAACACTTATAAGTAAGCGTGACGGCAGAATTCATACGACTTATAACCAAGCGTTAACTGTGACGGGACGTTTATCATCGTCTAATCCGAACCTGCAAAATATTCCGATACGTTCCGAAGAAGGAAATAAAATCCGCTCTGCGTTTTGCGCAGAAGATAAAGAAAATAACTTAATTTTAAGTGCTGATTATTCGCAAATTGAGTTAAGATTATTGGCTCACGTATCCGGAGACGAGCATTTGATTCAAGCATTCACATCGGGAGAAGATGTTCATACAATGACAGCTTCAAAAGTGTTCGGTGTCGGCGTTAATGAAGTTACAAAAGATATGCGGAGAAAAGCAAAAGCTGTTAATTTCGGTATAGTATACGGTCAATCAAAATACGGTCTGGCAAAAAGTATCGGTATTTCAAATGATGAGGCTCAAGATTTTATTGACAAATACTTTGCAACATACCCTAAAGTCAGAGATTATATGATAAAAGAAGTTGAATTTGTAAACGAGCACGGGTATGTTGAAACAATATTCGGAAGAAAACGCTATTTGGCAACTGAACTTGCAAGTCCGAATTATCAAATCAGAGAGTTTGCGCAGCGTGCAGCAATAAATCAACCTCTGCAAGGAACGGCCGCTGATTTAATTAAAATGGCTATGATTGAAGTAGATAAATTACTTAAAGAAGGCAATTATAAAACTAAGATGATTATGCAGGTCCACGATGAACTTATATTTGAGGTTCCAAAAGAAGAACTTGATGGAGTAAAATCCTTAGTTTTAAAAGCAATGGAACTCGGACAGCCTTTAAGAGTACCTCTTGATGTAGATATTAATTGCGGTACTACTTGGAAAGAGGGAGTATAAATATCTTATAATTTTGCACAACTTACAAGTTCTGCGCCTGCTTCAAGAGCTTTTATATTCAGAGGTAAAAGGTCTTTCTTTTTTTCGCCTAAGACTTTTTCTATGCCTAATTTTAGTGCGTCTTTTGATATAATATCAATTACGGATGACAAAACTCCCAATGATACAACGTTCGTAACCTTGCTCGTGCCGAGACTGTTTGCTAAATCACCCATTGGAGCAAATACGTATTGAATATCATTTCTGGGTTTTGCTTCTGAGACAAGGGTCGAATTTGCAACAATCGTACCGCCTGTTTTAACGTTATTAATAAATCTGTCAAAAGATTGTTGGTTAAGAACCAGTGCGTAATCACAGTTTTGCTTATGAACAGAGCTGACTTCCGTATCAGAAACAACGACTTCGCAATTAACCGTTCCGCCTCTCATCTCAGCTCCGTAACATGGATACCAGGTTACGTTTTTATCGTCTAACATAAATGCGTTAGCGAGTATTGTACCTGCCAAAAGTATTCCCTGTCCGCCAAATCCTGCTAATATAAAATTCTTTTCCATATAAATATTCCTTTATTCAAAGTTTTTAAATACTCCAAGCGGGAAAGTTTTAACCATGTCATTTCTTACTCTTTCGTGCGCTTGTTCTGGCGTCATGTGCCAGTTGGTAGGACAAGTAGAAAGAATTTCGACAAACCCTAAACCAATTCCGTCAAGCTGAACTTGAAAAGCATTTTTGATAGCTTTTTTAGCTTCGTTAATATGCTGTATAGAATCTAAAGCCACACGAGCAGAAAAAGCACAACCGTCAGCGAGTGCAATTTGTTCTGCCATTCTTGCAGGATAACCATAGTATTCTCTGTTTCTTCCCGTAGGAGAAGTTGTTGTAACTTGTCCCATCATAGTTGTAGGCCCGTGCTGACCGCCTGTCATACCATAAGTTGTGTTGTTTAACATTAAAGCTGTTATTCTTTCGCCCCTAAACGCCGCATGCATAGATTCAGCCAGCCCGATTGATGCAAAGTCTCCGTCACCTTGATAAGTGAATACAACTTTGTCAGGTCTCGCTCTCTTTACTCCCGTAGCTTCTGCTAAAGCTCTTCCGTGAGGAGCTTCTATGCAGTCTACATTAATAAAATCATATATAAATACCGAACAGCCGATAGAAGCTGCGCATATAGTTTTATCTTGAATACCTAGTTCATCAAGAACTTCTGCTAAAAGTCTTATTGCAATTCCGTGGTCGCACCCGGGGCAGAAGGTGTATTTAAAATTCTCTTTCATAGATTTTGGTATACTAAATACTTGCTGCATAACTCTTCTCCGTAATTTTTTCAACAGCAGAAACAATCTCTTCTACTTTCAACCATTCACCAACAGGACGATTAACAAGCTCTGTTTTTGATTCTCCATTGACTGCGTATTTTACATCTTTGAACATTTGTCCCATATTCATTTCAACAACAATGAAATCTTTACCTTGTTTTCCAAGTTCATTTATTCTTTTGTGCGGAAAAGGACTGAGAGTAATCGGTCTAAAGCATCCCGCTTTTATCCCTTTTTCCCTCAAGACTTTCATTGCAGCCTTGATATTTCTTGTCATAGAACCAAATGCCGTTAAAATAATATCAGCATCGTCGGTTTCAAATTCTTCCCAAGACGTTTCATTCTTAGAGATAAGTTCAAACTTCTCAAAAAGATGATTTATATGTTCTATTTGTTTTTTCTCATCTCTTGCGCAAGAATATATAGCTCTTGAGTTTCTTCCTTTTGCTCCGGTAAGTGCCCACGAAGAATTGTCAATTTCTGGGTACGGATACTCTCCAAAACTTGCAGGCTCCATCATCTGACCTAACAATCCGTCGGCTAAAAGTATTACGGGATTTTTGTATTTATGAGCCAAATAGAAAGATTTATAAGTTAAATCTATACATTCTTGTACGGTTGAAGGAGCAAGAACAATAATTTTATAGTCGCCATTCCCACCGCCGTATACGGACTGGTTATAATCTCCTTGCGCAGGATAAATGTAACCCAATCCCGGACCGGCTCTCATAACATTAACTAATACAACAGGTAATTCGTCGCTTGCAGCATAAGAAAGAGCTTCCTGCATAAGGGCAACTGCGCAGGAGGATGATGAGGTCATAGCTTTAACACCTGTCGATACAGCACCAATAACCATATTTATTGCAGCAAGTTCGCTTTCTGCACATACATATCCGCGCCTCAGCTCTTGCATTTTCCCGCTTAAATATTCGCCAATCTCTGTCTGTGGTGTTATAGGATATCCAAAATAACACTGACATCCTGCATTAACCGCAGCTTGAGCAATCGCATAATTTCCTTTTATTAAAACTTTGTCTGTTTCTGACATTTTATCTTTTATCTCCAAACTTCTGTTATTGCCATATCTGGGCATCTTTTTGCACACATTGCGCACCCTATACATTCACCTTTCGGGTCATCAAATTCAACCATATAATCTCCCAATCGGTTTGTTTTATTACTTTTTTTTATTAATTTTTTTGGACATGTTTCTGTGCAAATGTAACATGATTTGCACCTGTTATTGTCTATAACAATTTTTCCCATTCTCAACTCCTAACATTAAAAGTATAGCAAAAATAATGTTTTTAGACCTTAAGTGTTAAGATTTGTAACAAAAATAAATTGTATGTGTTATTGATTTTTTGATATGTGGCATTAAACAAAATGTAGACGGTATGTAAGGATGCATACCCAAAAATTAACAGCCAGAAAGGAGTATCGAAATGGCACTAACAATTAACACAAACTTATCGTCAATGATCGTTCAAAAGAACTTATCAAAGTCAACTAATCAGTTGAATCAAGCAATTGAAAGAATGACAACCGGTTACAAGATTAACCACGCATCAGACAACGCAGCAGGATATTCAATTGCAAGAAATTGGGAAGCAAGATTAGGATCTTTAGACGTAGCAGCAGATAACGCAGCTACCGGCGCTGATATGTTGGCA
>CACZCH010000014.1 GCA_902779645.1 uncultured bacterium
ATGAGCGAATGTAGTGCAGGTCGGTAGTTTCTTTCTCGTACTCTTTCTTTGATACCAAAGAAAGAGTACATACAAAAATATATAAATAAATATTTGTATTAAATTATCATTTTTAATTTAATGCATCAAAATACATATTTTGGTGCATAATTGCACCACTATTTGCCCTTGCGGAAACGTGCCCAAAAACTTTTTGATTCTTTACTTTCGAGTTGTTCAATTCGTTTAGAAAGTTCTTTATTATGTTCTAAAAGCTCTTTTACCTGCTGAGCCAAAATCTCGTTATCACGTTTGTAACCGCCTGCTTCTATAAGCTTTTCGGTTAAGTTAGAATTTGTGATATCGTCACTGATTTTTTTAGCAACGGCTTCGGCAAGCATTTGGAGTGTTTGGCTTGAAACATCAAGAGTAAAGCTTTTACCTTGAACTTGCGGAGTTTGTTGAGCTTCTGTTTCGAGTGTTTGTTTAGCATCTTGAACGGCTAAATTGTTTGCAACTTCTTCCAATCTGCCTTCTATTTCTTCGCCTTTTTCATCAAGAATAACAGGTTGAACCGGTTTTGGAGGTTCTTCATATTTTTCTACACGAGCCTCTATTTTTGCAAGTTTTGTAATAATTTGCTCATCAGTAAATCCCTGAGCCTTTAAAGAAATCCCGCGTTTAATTTTTTCTAAAGCGAGTTCATCATAAAATTCAAGACCATCTTCGTCTTCATATATTGATTCAATTTTCCAATCTTCCAAAAACAAATCCAAAGAATGTTTATCTATATAATAATTTTCGGTATTTAAACTTTTTAAAATAGATTCCCTGTTAAACATATCCGCTAATCCTTATCTTTTTACAAGCCGTTGAATATCACGTTCCTGTGATTTTTTGGCAATTGCCTCGCGCTTATCGTAAATCTTTTTACCCTTTGCTAATCCGATTTCTATTTTAGCAAAACCATGCGTTAAAAACAATTCTAAAGGTACAATTGTTACACCATCTTTTTTTACTTTATCTTGGATTTTTAGTATTTCTCTTTTTTGCAGAAGTAACTTTCTCACCCTGTCAGGTTTGTGATTAAACCTATTTCCTTGTTCGTATGGTGAGATATGCATTCCGTATAAAAACATTTCATTATCTTCAATCTTTGCAAAAGAATCTTTTAGATTAACTGTACCTTTACGAATTGATTTTATTTCAGTACCCGTCAAAACCATGCCTGCAATAAATTTGTCAAAAATCAAAAAATCGTGAAACGCTTTTCTGTTTGTAGAAACGACCTTTTTATCCATAGATATATTATAATTCAAATACTTAAAATTTGTTGAAGAGTTTTATTTAACAAAATCCAAACTTATATTTACACTTGAATTTTCCCATCGACTTCCATTACTACAGGAATCTTACCGACTTCTCTTATTTGACGTTTAAAATCATCTATATCGACAGAGATTGCATCGAACGTATTATAATGCATAGGTATAATTGTACTTGCTCCGAGCCACTCAGATGCTTTGACAGCATGCTCTATATCCATTGTATACTTACCCCCAATCGGAAGCATAGCAATATCAGGCTGATATAATTCACCTATAACCTTCATCTCTGAATTTAAACAAGTATCCCCTGCGTGGTAAATAGTTTTGCCTTCTATCTCGAAAACAAATCCGCACGGACAGCCGGCATAACTTCCTTCAGGAGTTGAACTTGAGTGAAACGCGGGTACAAGAATGACACGTCCCCAAGAGTAATTTCTCCAAGAGCCTAATCCCATATCAATTGTTTTAGCACCTTTTTTGGCGCAATAATTTGCAAGTTCAAATACCGCAGTAATCGGCGCGCCTGTTTTGGATGAAATATCAATTGCACTTCCCAAATGATCGCCATGACCGTGAGTTACAAATATATTATAAATATTTTCAGGCTTATAATCCGGCATAAAAGCCAAAAACGGGTCAATAAGAATCTTTTTCCCGTTTGTTATTATCTCAAATGCACTATGACCTAAATAATGTATATCCATAATTTAATTCTCCTTATTATATTTATCCATAAGTTTTCTTAACCTTCTATACTCTTTGCCCCATTTTTGCATAGATTCTATTACGGGTTTTAAAGTATAGCCGATATCCGAAAGGTAGTATTCGACTCTGTTAACTTCTCTTTCATCAACTTCTCTTATGATAAGCCCATCTTCTTCCATTTCTTTTAAACAGGCAGTGAGAACTTTTGCAGTACAACCCAGTGATTTTTTAAGCTCACAAAACCTCATCTCTTTTTTTAAGAGATTTTTAATAATAAGCATTTTCCATTTTGCTCCCACCAGCTGTAAAACAACCGCAACCGGATTTGATGAAAGGTCTTTGTAGTCCATAAGGTTATTATACCATTATTTGGGTGTTGTGTGAAGAAGAAGAAAAATTAAAAGAGTAATATTTTAATATTCATTTTTGTGCGATACACCGCACCTATTTTACTCAAATGTTTGACAACACAGATTGACAAACATACTAAAATAGTAAATAATATAAGTGCAGGGTGGCACTTGCTTAAGGTGCCGTTAAACCCCTACAATTGGATTAATTTAAATGCTACTATGAATAGCGTCGCTACGATTAGTAGCATTATTATTTTCTCAATCATAGCTACCTCCTTTCATCAGTTTTAGTCCAATTGTAGATTGTAGCTGACGAAGTAAGTAGTGGTTTTCACTTAACCATGCAATGTTATTTTACAATATATTTTCCACTTTGTACAGAAACAGAACTTCGTTATAAATTAATTTAGTTTACTTAAACAACTCACCCTGCTATAATCAGACTATGGAGAATGATTTTCAGACACTGCAAGCTTTGTTAAAAGAGGACCCTTCAAATTTTCAGGCAAGAAGAGAGCTTTCTATCCTGCTGGTAAACAACGGATTTAATGAAGAAGCTGAAGGAAATTTAGAGTATCTTTGCAAATATTTTCCAGAAGATGCAGAACTCCATTACAATCTCGGGATTGTTTACGAAAAGCTAAAAAAATTTGATAAAGCTAAAGATGCATACGAAAAAGCCCTGTCAATTTCGCCTCAAGAAGATTTTTATTATAATTTAGGCGAGGTTCTTGTCGATTTAAAACAATGGGATGATGCAGAAAGGTGCTTTAAAGAAGTATTAAAAACAGACCCGAATGATTCAAATTGCTATTTTAATCTAGGTTTATGCGATTATAACCGCGGAGAAAAAAATAAGGCACTGGATAACTTCCAAAAAGCTGTTTCAATCAACCCGAAAGATGTTTATGCTTATTTTTACCTCGGATACATTTATCAAAATGACGGACTCACAAACTTTGCAATAGAGAGTTACAAAAAAGTTCTTGAAGTTTCACCGGATTACAGCTGGGCATATTTTAACCTCGGCTCAATTGCTTTTAAAAACGGAAATGATGAAGAAGCAAAAGAATACTTAAGAAAAACTATTCAATACAATCCGGCTGATATGGAAGCATATAAACTGCTTGTTAAAATCTGTATAAAAAATAATGAAGCCGAAGAAGTCCTTGAACTTCTTTTATCAGCATTAGAAAAAGAAGAAAACGGAGACTTGTTCTATTGTCTTGCTCGGGTATACAAATTTATTGGCGATTTAGATGAATACTATAATGCACTAAAATCAGCTCTTCAAAACCCTTACACGCTTACTTTTCCGCAAGATATAGTAAAGCGTGAACTTGAATTCGCCGGAGAAAAAATCGGCAAACACGAAGAAATTAAACCCGAAAGAACCGTGGAAGAATACGAGGAAACGGAAGAGAACGAATCAGAAGAAAACGAACTCGAAGATGATTCAGAGTATAATGAAGATGAGGAAGAAGAATATGATGAGGATGAAGAATACGAAGAACATGATGATTCTGATGAATCGTACGAATCCGACGAAGACGAATATGATTATGAAGACGATGAGTACGACAGTGACGAAGAGTACGAAGAAGATAACGACTCCGAAGCTGATTATGATGAGGGGTAAATGTATATAGGTCGTTTGAACACTCAAGGAGATGAGTGTATTAAGGGTAAAAATGTTATCAAAGATTCTTATTAAAAATTATATACTGATAGACGAGCTTGAACTTGACCTCGCTGAAGGATTAAACATCATTACAGGTGAAACAGGCGCAGGTAAAAGTATCCTGATTAACGCCATCGATATCGCATTCGGCGGGGGTAAATATGGAAATAAAGAAGTTATAAAAACAGGTAAGGAAAAGGCTCTTATTGAAATTACCATCCTGAATAAAAAACAAGACATAACTTCACTTTTTGATGAATACGGAATTGAAAACTACGGAGAAGAAATAATCCTCTCAAGAGAAATTACTCCGACATCAAGCAGAGCAAGGGTTAACGGTTCTCTGGTTAATCAAGAGTTTATGAAAATTTTTAGAGAAATGTTTCTTGATATTCATTCTCAACATCAGACATATTCGTTCTTACAGCCAAAATACCACATAATCCTTTTGGATTCTTATACAAAAAATACTTGCGGAGAATTGCTTGAAACATACCAAACAAATTACAACAAATACAAGCTTATGCTCGCAGAGCTTGAAGAACTCAAAAACTCTGCAAACAAGACAGAAGATCAGATAGAATTTTTAAAATTTCAAACAGAAGAGATTGAAAACGCTGAACTTAATGACATTCAAGAAGATGAAAAACTAAACAACGAGTTTGCCGTTCTTGAAAACGTAGAAAAACTTAAAGAATTAACAGGCACTTCATATTGGTCAATTTCAGGTGATGACGGCTCAATTATTGAAGGATTACTGCAGATTAAACAAAACATCGCTAAAGCCTCCGGTATGGATAATTCATTGGAAGAGATTGAAAGCGAACTAATAGGCGCAATTGACGCGCTCAAAGGAGTTTCATCTTTCTTGCGTGATTATTCTTCTTCGCTCGAAAACGATGAAGAGCGGATTAACACAATCCAAGAAAGATTATTCCTGCTCGATAAGCTTAAACGAAAATACGGCGGTACACTCGAAAACGTTATCAATGAAGGCGAAAAACTCAAAAAAGAACTCGACAGCATAGAGTTCTCAACTCAAAACATTGAAGAACTCGAGAGTAAAATAGAAGAACAACATAGCTTGCTTATAAAACAAGCAGAAAAACTCTCGGAAGAACGCAAAAAATATGCTCAAGTTCTTTCCTCTTTGATAGTTGAAAAACTTGAAAAACTTGAACTCCCGAAAGTTAAATTTGAGATTAGTTTTGAACCCTGTGAACTTAATCAAAACGGGTGTGATAAAGTTGAATTCTTAATCTCAACAAATATATCCGAAGGGCTTAAACCGCTCGCTAAAGTTGCTTCAGGCGGTGAAATTTCAAGAGTGATGCTCGCAATAAAAACAATTTTTGCCGAAAGCGATAACATTGACACTATTATTTTTGACGAAATCGACACCGGTATATCGGGTAAAACCTCTCAATCCGTCGCAGATGAAGTCAAAGAGCTTTCAAAATTTATGCAGATTATTATGATTACCCACCAAGCAATCATAGCCTCAAAATCCGACAGGCATATCTATGTAAGAAAGACCCAAGACGACACGACAAATGTAGATATCTCTATACTTGAAGGTGATACAAAGCTCAAAGCAATCGCAGAGCTTGCAAGCGGGGGAGTAAATGAGGAATCTATCAAATTTGCAAAAATGTTAGTAAAAGGATAATGTATTAATTATGAATTACTATAAAAAATACACGCCATATTTGTTTTTGCTCCCTGCCGCAGCAGTGTTGATTGTGTTCTTTTTTATACCATTTTTTCAAACTTTCGGGTTGAGTTTTTTTGATTATTCTTCAAGCATATATCATCCGACTTTCAACGGACTAGATAACTACGCTAAACTTTTTAAAGAACCGATTTTTTACAAGGTTATGTTTAACACTTTTATGTACCTTGTAATAGCAGTTCCGTTTTTGGTTACTTTCCCTCTATTTTTGGCAATACTTATTAACCAAAAAATCAGAGGAATAACGCTATATAAAATCCTCCTCTACCTTCCTGTAATCGTTTCAATAGTAGTTGCTGCTATCGCATTCAAATGGCTCTACGCAGGGCAGGGGATTCTTAATTACGCTCTTTCCTTAATCAACATACCCCCGATAAATTGGCTCGTTGATACGCATTGGGCGCTATTTTCAGTTGCAGTCGTAACCATTTGGAAAGGTATCGGATATTATATGATGATTTATCTTGCATCGCTAATGAGCGTTCCCCAAGAACTCTACGAAGCCTGCGATATAGATGGTGCAAACTTCATAACCAAACACCTGACCGTTACAATCCCGCATATTATGCCCACAATTGCACTAGTTTCAACAATCAGCACAATATCCGCAATGAAAGTTTTCGCTGAAATATATGTTATGACAAAAGGCGGACCTCTAAATTCAACTAAAACAATCGTTTATTATATCTATGAACGAGCATTCGAAAACCTCGATTTGGGCTACGCATCAGCCCTCGCCGTCGTACTGCTGATTATCGTAATGATATTTTCCCTAATCAATATCCTGTGCTTTGAAAAAAATAAATATGGGGATATATAGGAGGAAGGAATGAGGAGGGTGTTCTTCCTTTTGGGCAAAAGCGGATTGTTGGCAGAGTGCGAAGTTGCTTTGCGTGAGCAAAGAACGTAGGCACGTTTAATGCCAACAACCAAGCAGGAAGCGAAAACCTTTTGGTATTACGTCGGCGGGAAGAGAATGAGAATAACAATCACAAGACTTGATTACCCCGCCTCTTGAACACTATCGAAGATGGTTGGTAATAAGTTTAAAATAATCAATATTTATACGGCGCAGGCAAAATTGCCTGCGCCTTGTGGTTTGTTTGTTGAATATATATGTTTTTTCGTAATCATATTTAAATGAATGTGTATAATTAATAATTGACTAAATAATAATAGTTTATAAAAAGCTAGATTGCCACGGGCTACCGCCCTAGCAATGACACAAATTTGCAAACTTCAAGTTTGAAGTTCAAGCGTTGCCCAACAATAACTTTAAAAACAGAAATATAGGTTGGGTTTTAACCCAACAAAAACTTTAATAAAAAAACAGGCTAAGGATAAATCCTTAGCCCGTTTCATTTCTAAGTATTGAAGTTAACTATTAGAATTGGATAGTTAATACTTCATCAGGATTCAATGCAGAATCGTTAGTTGTGTTAGGTACGATAATGTACTTAACTTCGTCAACTAATTCATAGCATACACCGAATACACCTGTTGTAGTTGTTTTAACGATATTTGTAGTACCTTTACCTACTGCAATTACACCGCTGCCGATGTCTTTAAGACCTTTTAGCGGATGTAAGCAGAATGTATCAGAAACTGCATCACCTACATTGTCTACAACTTCTTCTGTACCATTAGAGATTACGTTACCAACAGTAGAAACTGTTCTGCCAGAAACGCCTGCTGTTCTGCCGATGAATTCAACAGGAGCAGAAAGAAGTCTTGCAACGATGTTTGGATTTTTCTTAACATCAACTGATGCACTTGTTGCATGAGTTGGGAAGCCAGCTTTCAAATCACCGCTCTTGATTTCTTTGAATGATACTTCAATATAACCCGGGTTCTTAACGCCTGGTCTTACAACACCTGTTACAACACCCTTAACAGTTGAACCAGCAGGGAATGTAACGCCTTCAACAGTTGCAGACTCAGTTGTCTTAGCTGTGAATGTATCGCCTACGTTAGAAGTTCTAGCAGAAAGTCTTTCGCTCAATTTGATAGTAACTTGAGTCGGAACATAAGCTGTTGCACAACCTGATGCACCCTTAGATGTATCAATGTGGAATTTAGCTTTCATAGCTGCAATCATATAAGCAACTTGTTCTCTTGTTAAGTATTCTGCTGAAACAATTTTGTCTTGTTCAGGAAGTGCTTCTAAGATACCTGAAGCAATAACTTCGTTTGTACAACCGATTGCCCAGTTAGGAATATATTTAACTGTTTGACCGTTATAAACAGGAGTTGCTGCTGCATCGTGGTTTACAACCATCAATTTAGCGAAAGTAGCAAATACTTCTGCCTTTGTAATAGCTTGGTCAGGCTTGAATGTGTTATCAGGGTAACCAATCATAACGTCAGCTGCTAAAGCTTTGTCGATTTCAGATTTTGCCCAGTAAGTATCAGCTAAGTCAGTATATTTATTAGCTGCTTCTTGAGAAAATCCTAAACCTGTAACGATTTGCCAAGCAAGTTCAGAACGAAGGATAGCTGATTTAGCATCGAAAGATGCTGCTCTAGCTGAATCCATTGAGCTCTTCATATCAGAAATAGCTTGTTTAGCTGCTCTTCCGATAATAACGTTTTCTTTACCTGTAATTGTTTTTGCTGTTGCCGGTTTGAATACTTTTGCACCGGTAGTAACAGAGTCAGTATCACCTGTTAAAAGTGAATGACCTTGTGCACTGAATAATGTAGGATGTGCATAAGCTTGAACATCTCCGGTTGGAGCGCTTGCAAATGCAATACCTGAAGATAAGCATACAACACCAAGTGTTGCTAAAATTTCTTTAGATAGTCTCATACTTCTCCTTTCGTATAATTTCCACATCTATTCTACTACAAATTTGAAAAATTGTAACCATGCTTAATAATATTTCCAACTTTAGTATTATTTTTTAGGAAGCAGATACGCCTGAGGATAACAATAATCCTCTTTGAATCCAACTTTTCTGTATAGCTTTAAAGCTTTATAGTTATTTGTTTCGGTTGTAACATTTACTTCCGAAAAATATCTTTTGTCAAGTTTTGTCCAATCTAAAATAGTTTTTATAGAACGGTTTAATAAATGTTCAGAATATCCTTTTCCTCTGTGATTTTTATCTATTGCAACAAGAGGAATATTTCCTATTGTACCACCTGTTACATTAGAAAGCGCAAAACCGACTGGAGAATCATTATATAAAAGGACAGATGTAACCTCCGGTAAGAATTCTCCGTAAATATTTTCTACTATTTTGTTAATAATGTCCGTTGTACCTTCAATTGATTTGAATCTTGAATCAAACAGCGCATCCTGAGTATCTCTAAAAGATTCGTGAATAATTCTTATAAGGTCTTGTTTGTATGAATTATTGTAACCTACTACTTTATACCCTTCTTGAAGCTCGGAAAGCTTCATACTTTCTAAAATTCGCTCAGAAGAAGCATTATCAGTAAAAAATCTCAAGACTGCCAAACCTACAAATTTGAACCCGTATTTTGAGATATCTGCCGTAAATACTGATTGATGGCTAAGCATCGGATATGTAACAACTTTTGTTGTTCTCTCTGATTCCGTATATTCCAAGAATTTTTCAATCAATAACTTTATTTTTACAATCTCATCTTCCGTCCCAAGGCAGTGAATAATATTTAGTTCTATTGATTCTGAGATTGAAGTTGTATAAACGAGAAACGCAGTAGGAATTTCATTTTCCTTAAGAACAATACATTTAAGATAGCCTGCTTGAACAGCTTCTATAAACTCTTCGTACTCTAAAGGCGGAAGTTCAAACTTGTATTCTTCAATAGCTTTTGATTTAAAATCGTTATAAACGCCCTTAAATATTTTGTAGCTGTCGCTTTCTAAAAATTCTGCTATGTAATTGTTTTCTGACATTTAATACCTCTTGTTTTTTAGTGACTTTAAAGTATATGATGCATTTTCTCTCGTTTTGTTTTCATATACCGTGCATTGTATTCAGTAATCTCAGACTGGAGATTAATATTTTCATGCATTGTAAGTCCATACCCTTTAAGACCGATAATTTTTTTCGGATTATTTGTAATCAGATTAAAATTATTGAATCCTAAATCCAATATTATTTGTGCACCGACTCCATAATTTCTCAAATCAGGCGCAAAACCTAAAGATACATTCGCTTCAACAGTATCTTGACCTTGCTCTTGAAGCTTGTATGCTTTTAATTTGTTTATTAAACCAATTCCTCTGCCTTCATGGTCACGAATGTATATCACAGCTCCTTTGCCGTATTCTGAAATCATTTTGAGTGCTGAATGCAATTGCCAATTGCAATCACATTTTAGACTGTGGAATACATCACCTGTTAGACATTCGCTGTGAACTCTGATTAAAGGTATTTTATCCGAACCGTCATCTTTCACCATAGCAACGTGTTCACAACCGGTAATTGTATCGGTATAGCCGATTATATTAAAATCACCGAATTTTGTCGGAAGGAATACTTCAACTTCCCTTTTTACAAACCTTTCACTTTTGAGTCTGTACGCAATCAAATCAGAAACCGTAATTATTTTGAATCCATGTTTATGTGCAAATTCAAACAAATCATCACGGCGCATCATTGTGCCGTCATCTTTCATAATCTCGCACATAACTCCCGCAGGTCTGTGACCGCAAAGCTTTGCTAAATCAACAACAGCTTCTGTATGTCCGCATCTTTTTAGAACTCCGCCCTTTCTTGCAACACATGGGAATAAGTGTCCGGGTCTCCGAAGGTCGGAAGGCTGAGCATCAGGAGCTATTGCAACCTCAATGGTTTTTGCTCTGTCAAAAGCTGAAACGCCTGTTGTGACACCGTATTTAGGGCTTGCATCAATACTTAATGAAAAAGCTGTCTGCATTGATTCTGTGTTACGTTCAACCATCTGAGGCAATTCAAGTTTTTTGGCAATCTCGTCTGAAATCGCCAAACATACAATTCCCCGACATTCTTTTGTTATAAAGTTTATAAGCTCTGGAGTTACAAATTCTGCCGAACAAATCAAGTCGCCTTCGTTTTCTCTGTCTTCATCGTCAGCAACAATAAGAGGTTTTCCTTGTTTAAAATCCTCTAAAGCTTCTTCTATTGTATTGAATTGATTTGTGTTTAACATAATACCTTAAAATCCGTTTTCCAGCAGAAAATCCATGCTTATACCTGACTTATTATCACTCGTTGATAAAAATTTTTCAATATATTTGGCTGTAATATCCGTTTCAATGTTTACAAAATCACCGATTTGTAAAGTTTTCAAATTAGTATTTTCATACGTATGCGGAATTACAGCAATTGTAATCATATTTGAAGCAGCATCTGCAACAGTTAAACTGATTCCGTTTATTGCAATTGAACCCTTTTTTACAACATATTTGGATATCTCAGAAGGAACTTCTATGGTCAAACTGTAAAACTCACCTTCTTTTTTTATATATTTGCCCTTGCCCAATCCATCTACGTGACCTAAAACCATATGCCCGCCAAAACGTCCGTTTGCAGGCATTGCGCGTTCCAAGTTTACTAAAGAACCTGATTTTAAATATTTTAGAGCTGTAACTCTTTTGGTTTCGGGCGAAATATCTGCTTCAAATCCTTTTGAGCTCAGGTTTGTAACAGTTAAACAAACTCCGTTTACAGCGATACTGTCTCCGAGTTTTGCGTCATCTAATACGGTTTTTGCCTCTATGTTAATTTTATTTTCTGTGATAGTTTGAACTTTACCAAGTTCTTCTACGATACCTGTGAACATAAATCAATTGTATCATGCGTTTGAATACATTGTAAACATTTGTAAAGATTTGCAAATTTTTCTGTTTATATCCTAAAGTTTTTGAAAAAATTGCCGATATACATGGAGATAATAGGCAATAAGTAAGATATAGGATTGTTTTTCAGAAAATGGGATTTAACGAATTCTGGTTGCAATTTAATAACGGTAAGAAGGAACAACTAAACGACACTAAACACGGTGTTCGTAAAGAGCAAGTTGATAAAAAGTTCCATAATCTTTTTGATGCCTATGATACCAACAATGACGAAGTATTAGAGGAGAATGAAGCAAAAATAATTTATGCTCAGTTAAAAGAGTTTGCAGGTGATAATGTTTTTGATTCGGAAGAGAATTTGAAAACAATGAGCCTTTTTGCAGAACAAGCAAACATAGAGAATGTGGATTATCAGGGTTTTATTAAGTCCATCTCAGATGCAGCCGCAAACATTATCTCTTTTAAAGAAAATGTGACTGATGACGGTGGTAAGGAGATAACAACTGAATACAAAGACGGAACTAAACAAACTATTGCATATTATCAAAACGGAGATTTTAAGTGGAAGAAAACAGAAAAGAAGTACAAAAAAACAGTATACGAGATTGTACTTAACGGTGAACGCAGAGAAGTAACAGAAGAACAGTTTAAACAAGCTCAAAAGAAAGTCGAAGAAACAAAAAAACAGTCTGATAAAATAACTGTACAAAAAGGAAAAGAAAAACAAAAAAGCCTATCTGTATCTGCTCCGGCTCCTGATATTCAAGGATATTCAACGACAAAAAAATGGGAAGAAAAAACTCAGGAATTTTCTCCTCGATTCATTGCTGAAAATTTAGGTGTAGATATTAATACGGAAGAAGGCAAAAAGATATTAGAAAGATTGTCCTATTTACCTAAAGAGGCACTGGAAGGAATAAAAGATGGTGCAGAATTAAAAGATATTTTAGTTCAAAATGATTTATCTGCTGATTTTAATAATATATCAAATATTTTAGAGATATTATACGGTGTAACCATTAGAAATGATGTTGAGCTGGAAGAATCTGAAGAACAAAGAAAACAATTGCTCAGTCAAATTCAAACAGTCGGTATAATGTCAGAACTATATGCTAGAGTAGCAGAGTATTATGATACTTATACTGATAATCAAGGTGTATTTGGTTTAGGCTCTGAAGGTATTGGTTGGATTTTAAATAAGATAGGTATTCAGGGCGAAAACCATTACCAATGGGCTGATTCATGCAGAGAATTTATTCAAAAAATAAACGAATTTAAAGTTCTAAATTCTGCAAAATTTAATGAAGAATTTAAAGAATTAACCGGAAAAGAAAAATTTAATGTTGAAGCTTTGCAGAAAATGGTAGAGTTAGCAAAAGACGGTAAAGCACAAGACGAATACGGTGATTATACTGATGAGTATAAACAAGCCGTAAAAGAATTTTCTAATTTTGATGTAACAAATATTAATGCAAGAGCTTGGTATCATCCTGACAACATAATAAGTGGCTTTGGTGAGGCACTTGCTATGATTGCAACACTTGGTTGGGGTGCTGAAACAAAAGCCGGACAAATGCTTGCAACAAGCACTATGGCAACATTCAGTAAAGCAGGAGTTGCGGTTGCATCAAAGCAAGTCAACAACAGGTTATTGCAAGGTGCATTAAGAATCAGTGGAAAAGGTATTAAACTAATCGGACCGGCTCTTAATGAAGGTACAAAAATGTATGCTTATACTGCTGTAATGGGTACGGCTACTAATATCGCAAATAGAGCAATTAAATTTGATAGTGAAGAAAATACTTTAGATAAATTTTTACAAACAGAGGCTATGGTATTAGATAATGCAACAGGCTCGTTTGGGTTTGGTGCGTTTGCCGGTGTCTTTGGTTCAACAGTTACACAAAAGGTTATGCAGAGAGCTTCAAGAGTTTCAACTAAAGTCGGAACTGCATTGAGTGATAAATTTGCAAAAGGTGCTGTTGATGCAAATGAAGTATTTACAACAATCTTAGAAAAATCAGCACCTACAAAAATCGCAGAAGTTGCTGCACTTGCTACTGATGTTTTAGGGTTTACTGCATTTGAATCCGTACTTGCAATAGTAAAAAATCTTGATAATTTCCCTGACGGTTATTCGGTAGAAGATTTGACGAATATTATTTGGGAAGAATTAAAAAATCAGGGTTACAATTTATTTCAAATAAAGATAGTCGCATGGTTATTAAGCAGCAGAAGTGCGAGAATGCAGGCAACACGATATATGAAAGATGCTATGCCTCAATTAAAGGGTGCAACTGTCGAATGGGTAAATGAAGGTAAAGACGGTTACAAGATTAATCTGCCCGACGGCAGAAAAATAAAATGCAAAAATACTACCGAATACATTTCAGCATTACATCTGATGGTAAGAGGCGAAACTGCATTTAGTGAAAAGTTTGATGTGAAAAACAGAAAAACCTCTGACGGTAAAACACTTGAAGGTGGTGTAAAAGATACTGAATTAACAGAAGTTGCTCCATTTGCCAATAGACTAAATGAAAGTGTAACAGCCAAAGATTTAATATATTCTGGGAAAGAAAAAACGGTTCCTTTTGCTGATGGTTCAAGAGTAAAAGAATTATCTGATACGGAGTTTAAAGAATTAAAAGTTAGAGTTGAACAAAAAATCAATAAACTTCCAAAAAATACAAAAGAGTTTTTAATGAGTTATGTTAAAACTATTACAAAAGAAAATATTCAAATTGTTGAAAGATTTGTTTCAACAAAAGATGTATACGACAAAGTCGGATTATTTTTTGATGCTTTGAATGACTTAAAAAATATTAATCAAGCAAAAATGTTTGAATTTGTTATGGATAATTATGCAGAATTTAGTACATTATCTACATCAAGAATAATTGAAACAACTAAAACACCGGAACAGCTGCAATTAAGAATTGAATTGATGAAAATGGCACTTACAAATCAACAATTTAGAAATAGCAGCCATTTAAAAAATATCGTTTTAAATGCTAAAAGCATAGAAGACGCTATAAATACCTTTGAGTATACAGAAAAATATGGTGTTACAGAGAAGGCAAGAGCTGACTTATCAAAACAGTTTGGCGAAGAAAAAGCTGACAAAATGATTAATGATTTTACAAAAGCCAAAGAAGAATTCGGCTTAAATGTCGATAACTTGATTTGCTTTGGTGAGCATATTAAAAATACAGGTGATTTAAGTGAAGAACAAGCAAAAAATTTCAGTTATGAAGGTGATTATATAACAGCAAAATCCACATATCCTAAAGAGAACTTAACATTCTATTTTGATAAAAATTCAGGAGAATTAGTTGCTTTCAAAGATGATAAAAATAATATTGTATACAATTTAAATGCAGGCAAGATAATTAAAACATTTCCAACCGAAATTTGGTATGACAAAAAAAGTTTAGGCAATAATAATAAATTATTAGGAGCTATTACAGAAACTACTGATTTAAGAGGTAATTGGCTTGGCTCGGTTGAATTTGTAAAAAGTAAAATTGACGGTGAATTTGAGATTTATGAATATGATACAAACGGCAAAAGATACAAATCAGGACTTGTAGAATTTGATAAACAAGGCGGAAAACATATTGAAAAAAGAACAACTTCTTTAGACGGAACTGTAACCGAACAAGTTTATGCAGATGATAAACTTGGTAACAGATATATGTACTATAAAACTACTGATTCATCAGGTAAAGTTTTATATGAAAGTACTAAAATTTTTAAAGTAATTGATAAAAATCATTTTGTTTCAACTGATGACGGTATTTCTTATGACATTCAATATACAAATGAAAATGTTACTATAACTAAACTTGATAAAAACGGAAAGAAAACACAAGAAAAAGTTGTATATAAAATAAAAGATTATACACAAGCAGATTATAGTAAAATAGAAAACTTTGAAGATAAAGTTTACAGTGATTCTGAAAAAAGAGCACAATTAGAAAATGGTGAAAAAACACTTGGTGAGTTGATGGTAGAAGCAGGTATTTATGAACCTCATACGATAGATAGAAAACTGCTGCCAGCATTAAAACAACTTTCAGGTGAAGAATGGTTCCAATATGAAATATCAGGAACAGAAGCTATTACATTAGCAAATGTTAAAGATAATGGACATAGTACTCATGGAACAATAGGAATAGGAAAAGATAGGAGAAAAGATGCTTCATTATTAGAACATGAGTCCGGTCATGAAAAGGATAATCTGAGTAAATGGTCAGAAGATGAAGAATTCGTAAGAATTTATAACGAAGAAAAAGCATTATGCCAAAAATATATGCCGGAAATAGAACTTGAACAGCTTGATTATTTCATGGTAAAACATTTATCTGAACCAATGGGAGAAACCGGTGCAGAAGCAAATCAAATTACAAATATTCCAAATAGCCGCAAATCTATTGGTTCTCGTTCGATGTTTGCACAAAAAGTTTTACCAAGAACTATTGCATACGTTGCAAACAAAAACAGAGGAAGAATTCATTCTAATACTTCTGAGGTCAAGCCTGTACAAAAAACCGAGTTTAAATCTTGGGAAGATATTGAACAAAATAAAAATAATTTAGGCAAAGATTTTTCTGCTGTTCAAATGAAGATAATAAATGAATACCTTTTGAATGATTTTGAAGAAATTATCCCCGAACACATGACTATTATAGAAAAAATGTTGAACACAAAATCATTAACTCCTGATGAAATTATTAAACTTATTAAATCAGAAAAAATCCCGCAAGACGAGCTTTTTAAAATTGATGAATATGCAAAAGTTGCAGAAGAACAAGGGTTTAATATAGTTCAAATGATGGAATCCTCCGAACAAGAGTTTAACACATATATCGAACAAGAATCGCAAAGAATAGCCGAAGGCAAAATAAAAGTAAATGAACCTGAAACAAAAATAACTGTTACAGACAATAAGTCATCACTGTTGGAACAAATAAAAAATAAATTCAAATATTACAATTTAAAAGAGGCAAAAGAAGAATTAAAATCACTTACAAAAGAAGAAGTACAAAAGCTGTCCGAGCTATTGGCTTCCGATAAATACTTAAAAGACAGATTGGGAAGATATTACGATTTAAAGGATTATGTACGTATTGCTAAAAACTCCGGCGATGCGGATCTTGAACTTGCAAAAGAATGCCTGAAAAACGGATTTCATTTAAACTTTTATCATGGTTTAGCAGATGTCATAGACAACAATTCTGCAAGAAGAGAAGTTGCTTTTGAACTGCTAAAACTACATTCTCAATTCAAGCAGGTAAAACAACATAGTGCATATCAATATCAAAGCAATATTGTTGCCGAAGAGGCTTATTGGAATTATATCTTAAAAGATATAAAAACCGAAGGGCAAAAAGACGCATACCTTCTGTATTTAAAATCCGTGCGCTTGGAAGAAATCTCTGACCACAGCGCCATTCAGCCAAATATGCGCTATATAAATAATGTAGACGAAATGCAGGCTTGGCTTGAAATCAAAGATTATAAGCGTTCTTATCACAGAGAAGAATTAAGACAAACATACATTAAGCTTTCTCCCGAGGACAGAAAACTGTTTACAAAAGAACAGTTTGATTATGAAAATCAGTGGGATAGCGGTTTTGGCAGACTTATCGACGTTATGAAACTCTTACTTGATCCTAATATTAAAAGCGGATACAAAGAAGAAATCAGAGAGTTTTTGAAAAAGAATCCTGATGATATGATGACTTTCAAGATTATGAGAGCAATAGACTGCACCGGTGAAAAACCCGTATTCAATATTGAACATTTCAGAAGGATTGCAAGATTCGCTAACGCAGGAGTTGAATACGACCAATATAGATTTGAAAACCTTACAGAAGGATACAAAAATGAGGACGGAACGTTTCATTATGCTTATGATAACGCGTATCTTGACAGATGGTATGAAGCACTTACTAACGGAGCAGAAGAAAAAACTCTAGGCAGAAGATTCACAATGGAAGAAGCTCAGGATGTATCCTATATTAGAGAAGATTGGAAAAAAGATTTTGTTATCAAACATCTTAAAGAAGGCATGAGAGAGTTTGATATAAGCAGATTATGCCAAGATGTTAATTGTAATGTTGAAGTTCCTGAACAGCTGAGAATTACTGAGATATTGTGGAAATACAAAGAAGGATTCCCTGTAAAAGACGGTGAACCTGTAAAATTTGGTTATGACGTTAATAAATCTATGAAAACAAAAGAAGATATAGACGCATTTTGCAAAGTATTTAGCGGAGAACCTCTCACCAAAAAACAAGTAAATATGTATTCAGCAATGTTTGGAACAGGTTTTGGCAAAAAAGTAGAATTGATGGAAAAAACGCCTAATCTTACAAGAATTATTTCGGATTTAAACTCTAACTACATGAGACCGGAAGATTTATACAGAAAAATGAATGAATTTGGGGAACAGGCTATGCTCTTATTGGATAAATTTGTCGAAGTTCATCCTGAAATGTCGGACAAAATTAAATCTTTCATGAAAACAAGCTCCGGTGACTATGAATGCACTTTAACAAAAATAAAATCACAAAAAACTGTTGAACAAATTGAAAAGAATTTATACAAAATTGACAACATGAGTCCTGAAGATATTGAGATTTTAAAGGAAATCCTTGCAGATGAACTTAATTGGTCTGACCAAACAAGCTTTTCAGGTTTAATCACGGATTGTGATTTTTCAATAGAAAAATTTGATATCTTAAAACCGTTGTATTTACGAGAAAAAGCAAAAGGTGACTTATATGGTTATGACAAAAATAAATATGGAAAGTTATTCACCAAAGATTATGATATTGATATATTAAAGAAAGTAGTTGAGGGCTCTTCAGAGGCTGGTGAAGTAGATAATGCTATATATGCTCTTGATTGTTGTGATCATGAATTAGTTAAAACTTTGTTATTTGATACGGATTTTGAATTAGATATGATTAAAGATGTGGTTCAGCAAGATATCAACCATTTTGACAGACAAGATAATACAATAGAACAAGTTAAACATCTTGCAAAAACTTATAAAGAAAAAAATATATCAAGAAATGAAGCATACTTAATGATGCGGAATATAAAAGAAATAACACAAGATATGGCTCAAAAAATGCTTGCAAAAGCAGAAAAATCAGAGATAGAGCATGCTGAAATTAATCGTATAATCAATCCTCAAAAAGATTATCAGCCCAGTGAAATGCATATGCTCTCTTATGCAAGAACTCTTTCTAAATTGATAAATGAATCAAATAAAGAATTAATCAACACTCTTTTAGGCGAGGATTATTTTACCGTTGAAAAGATAGAAACCATTTGCAAGAAGCGATTTGTCTTTGACGAATTAGACCGCTGGTCTCCCGAAAAAGACATGGAAAAAGCACTCGATGTTGCTAAGAATTATAAGCAAAAAGGTATGACGCCAGAAGAAGCTTATGTAATGCTTCTTAATATTCCTGCTATGACAAAAACTCTTGCACAGAGAATTATTACAAGAGTTAGAGCAGAAGAAGCTGATATTGCACAAAAAGAGAACAGAAGTATTAGTGAAGAGAATATAGATAAAAAACTTACAGAAAATGCAAGAGCTGTACAGCCTGAGACAACAGAACTTGCGGAAGTCCTGTTGGAGGATGCAAATCTTACTTTAGACAATGTACAAAATATTATTAACTACAAGAATGACGGATATAATTCATTTTCTGCCGTACCTCAGATAATGGAAATAGCCAAAACCTATAAACAAAAAGGTATTGATAAAAGTGTTGCTTATTTAATGATGCTTAATCCGTTCTCTATTACGGAACGTATGGCAAAAAAAGTTTTAAAACAAGTAAGAGATGAGATAGAAGAATCAAAATCATTAAGTTCTCTGTTGCCAAACCATAAATCAAGAGCTACTGATATTTCACGTTATGAACGTGAAGGAGAAATGCTTGTACGTTATATTTCTGCAGATAGAGCAGAATTAGCTGAATATTTACTTGATACGCCTGAGTGGAGTGACAGGACTCGGAAAATTATAAATGTTTTGTCATATACCAAAGATGCTCACGAAGTATTGGATTTATGCAAAAACTATGAAAAATATGAACTTACACAAGAGCAGGCAATTCAAGTAATAGAATCAAAAGGTGAAATATCTGCAAGAGACCTTAGCAAGCTTAACAAACTTATGGGCAGAAAAACAGTAACAGAAATGAACCCGACAGACAGAAATACCGCAGTCAGATTTGTTGATGTAATAGATGTTCAAAATATTAATGAAATTACAATCGGCGGTAAAAAGAAACTGCTGAGAGCATTAGTTGATAACAAAGACGGTTCTTTCCAAATCTCTGAAAAACTTAGAGAAAGACTCCCGATTGTACCGAAAAATGTTGATGAATACTGTCCGCTTCTTCGTTCAATAGTCCGTGCAATCGGTATTGAAACAGAAGCATTGACTCCTGAACAGAGATTACAAATGTTTAATTCCTCAATGAAGGATTTATCAAAATCACTTGCCGAGCTTTCAGACAAAGACTTTGCAGATTTATCAATTACGCTTGAAGAACCGAGAGAAGAATTTATAGGAATAGTAAAAGAAAAAATCAAGGGCTTAAGCGATTTAGAAAAACGCAAAGTATTTGATTACTATGGTTTTGAACTCCACAGAAATAAAAATAATTCAACAGGATATACAATTACAGGCTATCCGGTTCACTTAAACAACGGTCAGAAGCTTGCACTTATTGAAAATCCAAAGACAAAAGCAGTTGTAGAAGCTTTAAGACCTGACGTAATAAAATTCTCAAAACAAAACAGAATAAAATGTTCTAATTCGCAGATAGAACAACTTCTGAATGATGTTTTGGATGGCCTTCCTGAAATTCGTACCATGATAGGAAAAAGTCAGCACGGTTCGCATGATTTTGATGTTATGCAGCACTCTCTTAAAGTTATGCAAAAGCTTGTCCAAGACCCGAAATTTGAAAAACTTTCAGAAAGCGATAAAAAGATTATGCTTTTAGCTTCACTTCTTCACGATATAACCAAAGGTGAAGGTTATTCTGACAGAACCCACGCAACAGAAAGTTCTTTTGACGGATTCTATATTGCACAAAAGTTCAATCTTTCAAGAGATGATGTTTTAAAATTGTATACTCTGATAGAACAGCACGAATGGCTTGGAGATGTTAATACAAAACGCAGCGAAGAAACTTTAACCAAAGCTCTGCAAAGAACGGCATTTAATCTGCAAAATGATAATCTTTTTGAACTTGCACTTATGTTTACTCACGCTGACTTGAAGGCAGTAAGAAAAGATAACTCTTTCCATGACAAAACAGAAGGCCCGAGCAGAATAAACTTCCGCGGAGAGGTTCACAGCTTTGGTGAAGCTGCTGATATTCACGCTCAAAGAATAAGAGAATACGTAAAAGAGCTGAAAGCAAACAAACCTTTTACTCCAACTACAAGAGTTCCAAAAATGTCAGATATAAAATCAAGAATCGGAAGTGTTGACTCTGACGGAAACGTAAGGGACAAAGCCGGTAATATTATAAACGGTCTTTATTTAAGAGAATCCGACGGACTTATTATAATCAAGCATAACGAAGTTACCGACTGGGAAGCAATCGGATTTTCAAAAGGTACAACTTCAAAAGGTATTACCGGTGTAGGTAAAATAAGAGACACACGCGGTCCGGAGGCTATTATAGACGAAGCTCCTTATGAAACAGGAAATGTACACTACTTTATGCACGGTTTGGATTATCCTAACCAGTTGATGAAATTTGAAGCATTTACTCAACCTGATTCCAGAGCAATGCTTTCCGTAACATATCTTGAACGACCTGAATCAAAACCGAGAGGATTCAGACCGCAAGGTGTATTCCTGCATTTCCGTGAGAAATACGTATACGGAGGCGGTGAAACAGATGCCGGCTCAGGGTGCGGTAAATCAGTAGACGATTTTGTAAGGGACTATTGCTTTGGCGGTTCAAGAGAAAAAGACAGAACTATGGTATCAGAGCTTCACAAAAAATCAACCGGCATGAGCGATGAAGAATATGTCAGATTTATTGAAGAAAATCAAAATAAAGAATGGACAGAAATAGACCCTGCAATCGGAAATAAGATGATAAAAGGCCTTGGGGATGGAATTATATCAACAGGCAGACGTCACGACAGAGCCTACGATGAATTCTATGCATCAAATCCTGATGAAGTTGAAGCAACTTTTGCTTATGAAGAAAATGTTGATTTAACTATTGATAATCCTATTGAATTTGTTAATAAAAATGAATACAGACTAAATTATCTTATTCGCTTTAACCATGACCACGATATTCCAATGATATTGTTGGGAGATTAAATTAAAAATCTTTACAAAAATTTCGCCTGTGTCGGAATTTTTAAACTCAATATTCACATGTGTTTTGGCATGTTTTTGTAAATTTTTGTTACGATTTGTAAATTTTTCTTGACATGATATTTCATGCTTTTTTGATTTAGTGTAGCATGCACTTATCAACTATCCCCAAATCTCCTCCCAAAATTATTAGAGAAAATACTTATACTGACTCGAAGGGATAAAAAAATAAAAACGGGTCAGTTTTTATTTGCTTATATTTGTAATGTTTCAAATTGTTTTATTCTGATTCACTTTGTGCAGGAGTTTCAGCTGTTTTTGTTTCTGTTGTGTTTGTTTCTGTTTTAACCTCTGTTTCCACAGTTTTAAGAGGTTCTGATGGTGTAACTGTTTCTGTTGTCTGAGCAGGAGCTGTTTCTTGAGTCGGTGCTTTTGTATTCTTTGTTGAATTTTTTACACTGTTCCAAAGATTTTTAAAATCTTCTTTTGTTGTATTTATTTGGTTTTTAGCATCTTCTATTTTTTTCTTTTCAGCTTCGACCCTATTATTAAATTCCTCTTTTGTTTGATTGATATCCGTTTTATATGCATCTTTTACACTATCTACAACATCTTTAACTGTTTGAGGTTTTAAATTCGTCATATCTGCATTTTTAAGCCATTTGAAAGTCTTAATCGAGCTTTTTGAATCAACACCGCCGTTAAATACAACCTTAAAATCCTGATAATTTGTACTTTTATTAGTCAAATTAGGTATTAATTCCGTTTTCTCACCTTGCGGATTTGATGTAAGAATTTTAAGAACATTGGCAGCTTTTGTGCCCAAAATATCAGACATATTTAATGAACCTAAAACACCTAGTTTTGCAACCATAGGTGCATCTAATCTGCCTAAGATATTAACATTTGTCGTACCGTTAACCAGATTATATTTACCGGTAATATAGTAACAAAGACTCGGGCCTGCACTCTTAACCGGATTCAAGTTTGCCCAGCCGTCAGAGAATGACATTTTCCCTTCTAAAACATCAAATTGAGCTGTTGTTGCAAGTCCTGCAGCATTTGATAGAGCGTTCACTGTATTCTTCAGGAAATAATTTTGTGTAATATTTGCTGCCCCTAGAAATCCTTCAAAACGCCCGATTGAACCGAATGCACCTTTTTTAATATCAAAACTCAAATCACCTTTCATGGATTTTATCATTGCGTTATATTCTTGTACAACTAATGTGAGATTTGTATCAAAACCAAGCGTACCTGTTAGTGCTTTTTTTATACCTGAAGCTCCTTCAATTGCAGATTCTGCGTCCATGCCCGAACCTTTAAAGCTGATTTTTGTTTTTGCATTTGAAAGATTATAAATAATATTTCCGCTTACTTTACCCTTAAAAGATTCTCCTTTTAGATTTCTTAAGTAAAAATCCATGCCTTTTAGTTCGAAATCGCTTGAAAGATTTTGAGCTTTGATTCCACCTGATGCAAACTCTTTAACCGTACCTGAGCCGTGAATAATTGTGCCGTGGAATTTCAAATCCATATTAGACATCGTAACGGGTATTTCAGGAATTGAGATGGAAGGAACCGTTGCAGAACCGCTCACAATCGGATTCATCATGCTTCCGGTTATATTCAACTTACCCTTGAATGACATCTTCGATTTATCAAAAAGCGGAATAATAATCTCAGATAAATCAGTAGTTGAATAAACAAGGTTAAGCGTTTGTTTAGCAATATTCATATCGCCTTTAAGAGTAGATTTTATATCCCCTGTTGAAACAAAATCCAAACCGATTTTTTCAGTTAAATAATTTGTAATTTTGCCTGAAATATTTGTCCTTATTTTTTCAATGTTAACCGACGTTGGGGTAATTTCAATAACCTCCGGTGTAATATTTGCCTTTATGACAGAAGCGGAAGCAGTTAGAGCAGGATTGATTAATTTTACATTAGAGCTAATTGCATCCCCTCCGAAACTTTTACCGTCAGAAGTTATGTTAACATTAGTTAACGGAGCTTTAAGTCTTAAATCAGACGGAATATTTTTCAAATCAAGATTATCAATGCTTAATTTTATTACAGGATTAATTTTATCCAATTTACCTTTGATTATTGCATCCATTGAAATTACACCTGAGTAAATCGGATTTTCTTTCATCAAAGATGCTTGACCGAGAGCAATAAGCAAACCCTTTATACTTAATTTATCCGCAATTGCATGAATATCAGCAACGGCATCTGAACTTAGCGTACCGTATACTTTAAGCGGTTGACCTAAAATAGAAAAACTTAAATTTTTAATATTTACGTTATTGTTATCCAATGCAACATCTGCGTTAATATTATCAATACCTATTTTATAAGCTCCATAATATAGTTTTGCAGTCGGGATTTTTATATATCCGCTTGACTGAACTGTTTTTAAATCAGATTTAATATTGCAATGTATATTTACCCCCCCGCTTGCACTAAGAGTTTGCAAATCTTTAATATTAAATATAAGGGCAATTTTTTGAACTATATTAAGAGCATTTTTTAAATCCAAATCAGATTTTACATTTAAATCAGCATAGGGTTTCTTTCCTGTTGTAACTTTGCCCTTAATAGTTGAAACTTCTTTTTTTGCAGTATAAATATTTGAATCTATGTTTATCGTATTACCCTTAAAAATCAAATTCACGTTAGATTTCGGCAAATCAATAATAGATACATTTTTTATATTTATTCCGCCTTCAATTGATTCTTTTGATGTTTTTAAATTTATATCTGCATCAGCCGTAACATTATATTCATAAAGTCCGTTTAAAATTCCTATAAAATCAACTTTCTGAGGTTCTGTTTTTTCCTCTTCTTTAGGATTAAATACCAAATCATTTAAATCAGCTTCCGGCATTATCTTGTTAAAAATATTAACATTGTAGTTAAATTGTTCTCTGTTTTTTAATATTACCTTTCCCGAACCTTTAATTTTTACGTGCTTGTTGATTATAAAATCGGTAATATCGGTTTTGTTACCGTTTACAATATAATTATCTTTCCCGTCAGTAATATTAACCTTGTACCCTCCTATGTGAATGTCAGGAAGATGGTTAGAAAGCTTTAAGCCAAAAGGAAGAGCGGTAACACTCCCTCTCCCTGCGGGAGAGGGTTGGGGTGAGGGGGAAATATTTTCTTCTTGTTTAGGCAGATATTGCAGCAAATCTAATTCACCTTTTTTATTAAACTTTAATGTAACATCAGCGTTATCCAAACTGACAACATCTATTCTTAAATTTTTTGCGAAAAGAGGAATAAGCGACATTTTTACTTGAAAATTATCTGCAATAAAAATAGGTTCTTTATTCGGAGTGTACAATTCAAACTTTTTAACTTTTAACCCTGCCGTAAATTTTGGAGTACCTACTATTCTAACTTCCTCAAGTCCTGCGCTTAAACCTGTTGCTTTGTTAATTTCTCCGACAATTTGAGGTGTATATTTATCTATAAATATATTCAATATAAAAGGAAGCAAAAGAATTAAAATAAAAGCACCTATTAATATTGAACCTAAGATTATTCCTATTTTAGTTAAAAGTTTGATGTTCATGTAAAAATCCCCCTCAACAAATGAATTTTAGCATAAATCAATAAGGTTTAGTATATCAAATTGTATAATTTTAATAAAACGGCAAAAAATTTTTTTATGCGTTTTTACATGAATATAACTTAATATTTTGTAAAATAATCTTTATAAAAACAGATATTTAGTGTAGAATAAAATCACTCTTCTGTCACAAAAAGTATGAAAGGATTGCCAATATGGTTCTTGAAATGCCTTATTCTCAGCTCGAAAGAGCAGTAAACCCGACTCATGATATCAGATTATTTTCGGGTCGTTCTAACCCCCAGCTTGCTCAAGAAATTGCTGATTATTTAGGAACAACAGTCGGACCGATGGTTATAAAAAACTTTGCAGACGGTGAAATATACGTTCAGATTAAGGAAAGCATAAGAGGCGATGATGTTTTTATCGTGCAGCCTGTTTGCAATCCGGTTAACGAAAACTTAATGGAATTGTTGATTATAATTGATGCATTTAAACGTGCAAGTGCAAAATCAATTACAGCAGTTATTCCTTATTATGGTTATGCTCGTCAAGACAGAAAAACATCAGGCAGGGAAGCTATTACGGCAAAGCTTGTAGCTGATTTATTAACAACGGCAGGTGCAAACAGAGTTCTTGCGATGGATTTACACACCGGTCAAATCCAAGGTTTCTTCAATATTCTTGTTGATCACATTTTTGCAAATCCGATTATAGTAGATTATATTAAAAACTTAAATATCGACCCTGATGAAATGGTTGCGGTTTCGCCTGATATGGGCGGAGCAAACAGAACAAGAGCTTTTGCTAAAAAACTTGATTGTCCTATGGCAATTATTGATAAACGCCGTGACAAACATAATGAAGCAATTGCAGCACACATTATCGGTGATGTTGAAGGTAAAGTTTGTTTAATGTTCGACGACATTATTGATACAGCAGGTACAATATGTGAAGCTGCTAAGCTTCTAAAAGCAAAGGGCGCTAAGAAAATTTATGTTAGTGCAACTCACGCAGTATTCTCCGGCCCTGCAAGAGAAAGACTTCAAAATTCTCCGATTGAAGAATGTATCATTACTAATACAATTCCTTGGAAGAAAGAAGATTTGCCGAGCAACGTAAAACAATTGTCGGTAGCACCGCTTTTGGGAGCAGCAATCTCAAGAATTCACGACGATGAATCCGTAAGTTCATTATTCGGGTTTGAAAAAGAAATGAAAGTTTAGAACAAAAAAAGAGGTTATAAAACCTCTTTTTTTTAACTTTTAAACAACATAAAATAACCTCTCTGTTTTCGAGAAGCTTTAAACTTGCAATAAAGGATGCGTTTGTAAATCTCCTAACGACTTTTTATTAGATATTTTTTGTTAACACATTTAAATCTGTACCAAGTGCACTTGCAATATCAAGAACTTTTAAAACAGTAGGGTTAATTTTTCCTGTTTCAATTAAACTTACAGAGTTTCTTGAAATGTTCGTTAACTCAGCGAGTCTTTCTTGTGAGATATTCTTTCTCAAACGTTCACTTTTTATGTTAATACCTAGATTTTTTAAACGTTTATTATCTAACATACTTTTATTTTCGTCTCAGCAAGAATATTTTACAATCAAGTATATTTTACATATATCAATTTTTCTTAATATTTCTTAAAAATTTTTATTGCATCCCTCGAACAATTCTTTTAAAATTATAAAAAAGGTGATTTTTATGACAGAGAAAAAAAGAATATTAATTGTTGACGACGATACAGAAATTAGGGATTTATTAGAATTTGATATTTCATCGAGCGGATATTATACAGATACCGCATCGGACGGAATGGAAGGCTTAAACAAAGCCTTAAATAATAAATATGATTTAATTCTGCTTGATGTTATGATGCCTAAAATGAACGGATTTGACGTTTGTAAAAATATTCGTCAGGCAAAAATCAATGTCCCGATTTTGATGCTTACAGCAAAAGGAACAATAGGTGATAAAACCAGCGGTTTTGACAGCGGTGTCGATGATTATCTTGTTAAACCTTTTGATATTCAGGAAGTTCTTCTGAGAATAAGAGTTCTTCTTAGACGCAACCAACCACAAGCAGAAAATACAATGTCTTCCGAAATTCTTGAAGCGGGAGAGATTGAGATTTTACCTGATACGTTGGAAACCATTATTCTAAATAAAAAAATAAAACTTACACCTACTGAATTTGAAATACTTTACTGCCTAATGCAGCATTTTAATAAATCCGTAACTCTTGCCACTCTGCTTGAAGAAGTATGGGGATATTCAAGTGATGAAGATGTAAGAATGCTTCGAGTTCACGTAGGTGCTTTGCGTAATAAAATAGAACCGGATTCTAAGAATCCCAAATATCTCCATACCGTAACAAATGTAGGATACAAACTTACTCCGTTCGGGGAGGTATAAATTTGGTTCAATTCTTTTCAAAACGCCGCTTAAAAATCGCAGAGCAAATTATTATTGTAATGTTTTTTGCAATACTAATTCCGATGACTATAAGCGGTATTATCATCAACAACGTTAACCAACAATCAACACGAGCACAGCTTCGTTCTGCTGCTGTTATGATATCCAAAATTGTTTCGCAGGAAATTGATGTTTTTGAACAATCTATAAATAACGAACTAAATCAAGTTATATCTACATTGGATTTCTATAAAAATCCTGCTCAGGAACAAAAATACTTAGATGATATTTTGAAAAGTATGCCATTCTATAAAGAACTTACAATTGTTAATTCAATGGAAAAGCTCGAACAATACAAAGCATACAATAAACAAGACAATTATGGGGTATTTACCCGTGAACTTAAAGACGGGAGAACTCTTGTAGCAATACTGGATATGGAAACATTAAAACAGGATTGGTTCAAAACTCTTACGGAAGATGAACGCCAAATATATATTTTAGACGGCGTAACAAAAGAACTGTTTGCATCAAGCAAATATAATCAAAACGACTTTGAGCAATGCTTGGCTCAGCTTCCTAAAAATCTTAAAGAAAACGAACCGGTTATTTTCGGTAATGTTAAAAATCAGCCTTTGGTTTATCTCAAAAAAACAAATCCGGACGCAATAATAATTGTTAACACAACAGAGGATATGAAAAAAGATACAATAGACTACAATCGTGATAAAATCATACTTTCAATCCTTATCACAATACTATCTGTTTTCTTTGTTGTAGGTTTATACACTTCATACCTATATATCAATATTCGTCAGCTTTTCAAGGCTATCATAGCGATATCAAAAGGAAACTACGAAAGACGAATAAGGCTATTAACCAATATTTTCACGCCTTTCGAGATTGTTTTCCTTGGAACTGAGTTCAACAGAATGGTTAACCAGATTCACAAGTCCTATGTTCAAATAAAGAAGAAGAACAAAGAGCTAAAACAACTTGATGAATTTCGCTCAAACATGATTGATACAGTAAGCCATGAATTCAGAACTCCGCTAACGAGTATTCAAGGATATACTTCAAGACTTTTAAGACAGGATATTGAAATAAACGAAGAAACCAGACAAAAGTCGCTTAAAATTATTAAACGACAATCCGAAAGACTTAAACGCATGATTGAGGATTTGCTCGTAATACCTGATATTGAAGGAGCAAAGTTGAATTTTAATATGGTTAATCTTCCAATTAATACCGTTATTGAAAATTCTATTCTGCTCGTTAAAAACGACTCAGGAAAGGAAATAATAAATAATATTCAAGACTGCACAACAGAAATTCTTGCAGACAATGACCGAATAGAACAAGTCTTTGTTAACTTGATTGAAAATGCAATTAAATATGCAAAAGAAAACACTCCGATAACATTGGATTATGCAATAGAAGAAAATAGATTAATCGTAAGTGTTCAAAATGAGTACGACATTATCCCAAGAGAAAAACTTAAAACATTGTTTGATAAATTCACCCGCCTTGATGATTCAACCACAAGAACAACAAGAGGTACAGGATTAGGACTTTATATAGTCAAAGGACTGATTGAAGCAATGAATGGAGAAATCAGACTCTATTCAAACGAAGAATGCGGTTTTTGCGTAAAAGTTTACTTGCCGATTGAGGGATAAAATATTGTCATACTGAGCCATATATCCATTTGTGGCGAAGTATCTCAAAAATTCCTACACAAGATTCTTCGGCTTACAAATTATTATTGCCTCAGAATGACAAAATTATAAATTATGGCGATTCTTCACCCCTAAATTGCAATTGGGTTCAGAATGACAGATTTTTACTGTAACATTTTATATAGTTGCCTAATTTTTTCCGAATCAATGTCTATATCTTCTGTATTCAATCTGCCAATCGGTACAGTTTTGTTTGTCCCATGCCAGTCGCTTCCGCCTGAAATTAAAAGATTGTTTTCTTTTGCACATTTTATTAAAAATTCTATCTCTAACATAGAATATCTTGAATAATAGCATTCTAAGCCTTGAATTCCGCATTCAATCATGGTTTTTAGCTTAGGTATAAATTCTTCTTCTGAGAGATGTTCTTCGCCTTCTCCACCTAACGGATGCGCCCAAACAGGGATTCCGCCTGCTTTTATTATTGTTTGGATTGCAATTTCACCGTCAAATTTTGTATTCCCTGTTTTACAACCGTCAAGGTATTTTTTCATAGCATCAACATTGTTGTCTGAAAGTCCGCGTTTTACAAGGATATTTGCTATATGTGTTTTTACTACGCTTTTTCTTGAATAAAGCCAATCGAGTTCTTCTTTTGTAAGCTCTATATCCCAAACATCTTTAAGGTATTTTATTCTGGTTTCAAGTTTTTGTCTGCGGAGCTTTTTCCCAAGTTCAATAAGCGCGGTTAATTCTTTATTATCAGGATTAATATTGTATCCTAATATATGACACTTGATACTGCGAGCTTTACAGGTAAGTTCAACCCCTTTGATAAACTTAATCCCGTCAGGAACATATTTTACAGCTTCGTTAACCCCGTTAACTGTATCATGATCAGTCAGAGCAAAAATTTTTATACCTGAATTTAGAACAGCTTCAACAAGTTCTTTAACCGTTGCGCTCCCGTCAGAATTATTACTGTGCAAGTGTAAATCAAATTTAGCCATAATTATGTTTTAACATAAACAGAAGGGGCGGTGCAATGCACCGCCCCTTTAAATAGCTATAAGAGTGATTACTAAAATTATTTAATAGTCAGTTTTTTAACTTTATCATCTTCACGTTCAAGCTTTGGAGCAACAATTTTCAAAATGCCGTGTTCAAGATGAGCGTCAGTTTTTTCAATATCGATATCAGCAGGGAAGTAAATTGTTCTTGAAAATTCGCCATAACGGAATTCTGATTTTCTGTAACTCTTAGTATCTTCCTTTTCCTCTTCTTCTTTCTTAGCTTTGATTGTAATATGGTTTTTATCAATATCAATATCTAAATCTTCTTTTTTAACTCCCGGAAGTTCAGCTTTTACACAATACTCATTATCTTTTTCGTGGAGTTCAACCGGCATTGCAAGAGTGTCGCAATCAGCATCTTCGTTGTAGATATATTCAGGGAAGAAGCTGTCAAAATTTCTGTTTAAGATTGATGAAATTTCATCGTTTACTGAACGAATAAATCTGTCAGGTGTTTTTTTAATTAAGAATTTCATAATTGCCTCCTTAGAGCCGGGTAAATTTTTTCCTTCTCCCTCGCCCTACGGGAGAGGGTTGGGGAGAGGGGGCATTATTTTCATTTACCCCTGCCCTTACTAAATACTTTCTTTCAACACTTTTATTATTACTCTGATTCAGTATAACTTAAGATTCTTTAACTAAAAATTAACAAATCGGGCTAATTGTTATTTTTTTGTTAAAATTGATTGATTTTGTTCGATGTGTGTTATATATTTGAAATGTATTTTGCCCTAAATTAAAATTTAATAGACCGTATCGGGATGTAGCGCAGCTTGGTAGCGCACCGTGTTCGGGTCGCGGGGGTCGCAAGTTCGAATCTTGTCATCCCGATACGGTCTATTATGGGATGTAGCGCAGTTTGACTCTGCCGACAAGTGCACTGTATCATGGATTTTGAGATAAAGTATCGAGAGTTTTACATATTTAGTCGGAAGTGTTCGGCAAATTAATAGCTTTATGCCAAGCCTTATATAAATCATCCAATTTATACCTTACATTAGCCGGGCTTGTGGATGTAAATTATCAGAGATATTGAGAAAAGTACCCCCGGAAGTTTGAGAGAATTCTCAATTTACAGGCATTTTGAGGGAAATCTTTCAAAACTCTCTGATAATTCATTCTCAAAGGAACAGATATCTTTTTGTAAAGTTATATGTTAAAAATTACAAAACCAATTCCAAAAGATTTAATCTGGATATATTTTTAGAAATAAACTTCCAAAACTTGACTTTTTGGTAAAATGATTTAAAATGTTTGTATGATAGAACGTAGCGAATATTTGAAAAAACTAATAAGCTTTAAGGATAAAAACCTGATTAAAGTTATATCCGGGATAAGAAGATGCGGTAAATCAACACTATTAGAACTTTTTAAAGATTTTTTGCTGAAAAACGGAGTTAAAAAATCTCAAATAATATCACTTAACTTTGAAGATCCGGATAATGAAGAATTAACTGATTATAAAAAACTTTATGAGTATATAAAAGCAAAGCTCCAGCCGGAGAGGCAAAATTACATTTTTTTAGATGAGATTCAGAATGTAAAAGATTATCAAAAAGCAATAGATGGTTTATATATAAAAGATAATACAGATATTTATATAACAGGTTCTAATGCTTATTTTATGTCCGGAGAACTTGCAACACTTTTATCCGGCAGATATGTTGAAATTGAAATGCTGCCATTATCATTCAAAGAGTATATATCATTCTTTAATGATAATACTGATATTCAAACCAGGTATCGTAAATATTTGGAAAACAGTTCTTTTCCTTATGTATTACAGTTAAATGATGAAAAAGAACAAATAAGAACTTATTTAAGCGGAATTTATAATACGGTTATTCTTAAAGATGTTGTTCAGAGAAATAAAATCTCTGATGTTACAGGGTTAGAAAATATTGTTAAATTTATGTTTGATAATATTGGAAATTCGACTTCCGCAAAAAAAATCAGTGACACAATGACATCTAGAGGTAAAAAGATTTCCAATCACACGGTTGAAAACTATTTAGAAGCATTGTGTAAGAGCTATATTTTGTATAAAGTAAACAGATATGATGTAAAAGGTAAACAATATCTTGAAACAAATGGGAAGTATTACCTTGTTGATATCGGATTAAGATATTATTTGCTTGGTACAAAATATGTGGATTTTGGTCATATTTTGGAAAACATTGTATATTTGGAACTTTTAAGACGCGGATATGAAGTTTATATAGGTAAAGTTGATAATAAAGAAGTTGATTTTGTTGCAATTAAAGACGGATATACTGAATACTATCAAGTTGCCGATACTGTGATGGGAGCAGATACTTTAGACAGAGAATTGAAATCATTAAACAGCATAAGAGATCATAATCCAAAATATTTGCTGACAATGGATAATGTACCTAATGTATCTCATAACGGAATCAAACAGTTGTATGCACTGGATTGGTTGCTTGATAAATAAATTGTGTTGAAATGATACAAAAGTTCTAATTTATTACGTTAAACACTTGAAAGGTGCTTAAAACAGAGTTAAATTGTGTATGACAACTAAATCATCCGGTTAGGAGTTCCAATCTCCTAAACAAGGTCGCAAGTTCAAATCCTGTGAACAAGAAAGAAACAGTTTCGTTGCATTGTTGTTTTGTATCAGGTTGTTCTGT
>CACZCH010000015.1 GCA_902779645.1 uncultured bacterium
AATCGTTATAAAAACCATAGAATTTGGTATAAAGTAACGTTTATAATTCATTCTAATATTATACAATAAGTATTTGTCGGGTTAAAACCCGACCTATAAGCTATATTTGAGGCAAATATTTACTCCTTCAAGAGTCTTTTTGAGGACATTTTTGTTACCAAAATCGGACATTTCGGACATTTTGAATCAAATAATTTCCGACCTTTATGAATCGGCAAAAGCTGGATTGCTTCGGGCTTATGCCCTCGTAATGATATTTGTCCCTTCCGACCAAATGTCCTGTTAAAAGGTACCGGAGAAGGACTCCGCCCGAGAAGATTAAGTATCTTCGAGGGAAGGAGGGGAAGAACCCACTGGGTGAGAAGCCCTCCCAAATTTTTTCATTAAAAAAGAGAGCTGAAATGCTCTCTTTTATTAAATTTGGGCCCGGAGGGATTCGAACCCACGACCAAAGGATTATGAGTCCTCTGCGCTACCGCTGCGCCACAGGCCCGTGACGACTTAGATATTCAATTGTAAACTTTTTTCTTGACCTGGTCTTGCGCTAGCCAAACTATCGTTTGTGCTACCTACCTCTCAGAAAACTTGACGTTTAGTCAACTTTTCTTCGGCAGAGTGCCACAGGCCCGTGACGACTTAATTATTTAATTTTTATTTTCGCCGCGTTAGCTCTGCGCTACCTAATCTCCTTCGAAACGTGACGTTTAGTCACCTTTCTCGTCGATTGTCACAGGCCCGTGGCGACCTTCTAATAATATCAACTAAAAAGTTAAAAATCAACCCTATTGTAAAATAACAATTGGCATGAGCTTGTAAGTAGCGGTTTCTATCCCAACAATATATCATATTATATGTTTTTAGCGATTTGTTTTGCGATTGTGTGAGGATTGATTTTGTTTAGATAATTCCTGCACTCGCCGTTTGATAATATGTTTTCGCCGATTTTTTCAAAAATGTAATCAATATTATTTATTGACTTGCCTTTTAAAATTAAGTCAGACAGTATTGTATTTATATCTACGACTGAAAGTACACTGCTTATATCCCAAATCAGACGTCCGTTTTTCTTCTGAACTTTATCAATATATTTTTCTGTAAGTTCGTTTGTGAATATTTTTTCTAAGTTGTCATAAATTACTGTTTTCAGTGCCTCATAAATCTCTTCTCGCGTTTCTTCTTCTCTTGGGATAACAAACCCGTCAAACACTTTTTTACCGCGAATAAGTATGACAAATTCATTTTCCTGTATACAGCAATTGTCTTTTATATTTACGGCGGGCATGATAAAACCGCATTCTTCTTTTATTTCGCATCGAATAGCACCTATGGTTTCTACTATGCCGGACGTAAACGAGTATAAATCACTTCCTATTTCTATTTTGATAATATCTTCCGATAAACTATCAAATAAGTTATCAATCTTTTTGTATACTGATTCTCTGACAATTTGAGAATTCCTTTGTAATAAATTTCTGAACCTCTTTAGCATATTTTTTTATTAATACTTTTTTTTATTATGTCAAATTTTGTAAAAATATTTTTTTGTTGTTATATTTACCTCTGTTTATGGTACAATAATAATATATGATTGAATAAAAGGGATATCTGATTTGTCAGATTTCAATAATAACGAGGGGGATAAATGACACAAAGTTATGACGCTAGTAATATACGTGTATTAGAAGGTTTAGAGGCAGTTAGACTACGTCCCGGCATGTACATCGGTTCAACTTCTCAAAGAGGTTTGCACCACTGTATATACGAGATTGTAGATAACTCTATTGATGAATCACTTGCCGGCTATTGTACAGAAATTCACGTAACAATAAACAAGGATAATTCAGTAACCGTTGAAGATAACGGACGAGGCATCCCTGTTGATATAAAAGAAGATTCAGGAAAGTCTGCGTTAGAAATCGTTCACACAGTGCTTCACGCCGGCGGAAAATTCGGTGACGGCGGATACAAGGTGTCAGGCGGACTTCACGGTGTAGGTGCTTCCGTTGTAAACGCGCTTTCCGAAAAAATGGTTGTAGAAGTTTCACGTGACGGGTATGTTTGGAAACAATCATACTTGAGAGGTGAACCTACTTCTCAAGTAGAAAAAACCATGCCTACTACAAAAACAGGTACAAAATCAACTTTCTGGCTTGATCCTGAAATATTCACCGAAACTACGGAAATCGACGTTGACGTAGTTGCGACAAGACTAAGAGAAATGGCATTTTTAAATAAGGGCTTGAAAATAATTCTTCATGACCTTAAAGGGAACAAAGATGAGACTTTCCACTATGAAGGCGGTATCGGTTCTTATGTTGCTTTCTTGAACCAGAATAAAACAGTAATGTTTGAAGAACCTATTTATATGGATAAAATGGTTGATAAGGTTCGTGTTGAAGTCGCAATGCAATATACAGATTCTTATAACGAATCTATTTTATCTTTTGCAAACAATATTAATACACACCAAGGCGGAACTCACTTAACAGGTTTCCGTAATGCAATAACGCGTGTTTTAAATGATTATGCAAGGACAAATAAAATCCTAAAAGATTCGGAACAGAACCTTTCGGGTGATGATGTCAGAGAAGGTTTGACAGCGATTGTTTCTGTCAAAATTGAAAACCCAGAATTTGAAGGTCAAACAAAAGAAAAACTCGGTAACTCAGAAGTTATGGGTTGTGTGCAGGATGTTGTTAAAGAAAAATTGCAGGAATGGCTTGAGTTTAACCCGAAACTCGCTCGTTTGATTATTGAAAAAACACTTCAAGCTCAACGTGCAAGAGAAGCGGCAAGAAAAGCAAGAGAACTTACAAGAAGAAAATCTGTTCTTGAAAACTCTACTCTCCCTGGTAAATTGGCAGACTGTTCAAACAGAGAACCGGAAAAATGTGAAATCTTTATCGTTGAGGGTGATTCAGCAGGCGGTTCCGCTAAGCAGGGAAGAAACAGAATGTTCCAAGCAATCTTACCGCTGAGAGGTAAAATCTTGAATGTAGAAAAAGCTCGTTTGGATAAGATTTATGCAAACAACGAAATTCAATCAATGGTTCAAGCTTTTGGTATCACAATAAGCAAAAACGAAGAAGAGTTTAACCTTGAAAAACTTCGTTATCACAAAATCATAATCATGACCGATGCTGATGTTGATGGTGCACACATTAGAACATTGTTATTAACATTCTTCTTCCGTTACGCAAAACCGCTTATTGAAAACGGTTATGTATATATTGCACAGCCTCCGCTATTTAAGGTTACTCAAGGCAAAGTCTCCGAGTATTTATATGATGAGCATGCTCTTGATAAAATGCTAAAAGAACGCGGTATCAAGTCTTTAAGCTTATCGGATAAGACAAAATCTAAAGTTAAAACAGGTGATGAGCTGGCAGAATTGCTTTCAAACATGTCAACGTTCTACAAAGCTTATAACAACCCGATTTTAAATATAATTCCTTCAGTAGTTCTCAGAGGTTTAATCAGATCGGATGTTAAGCCTGAAGATTTTACGGATCAAGCTAAGATGACAGAAGTTGTTGATTATTTAAGTCACTACTTAAAAGACCATGCTGAAAACTACAATGTAACTGAAGCTAAAAATTATAAAGTAGAGCTAAAATATAATCCTGAAGTTGCAAGATATGCAATTCAGCTTGAGCTTTTTGAAAACGAACACGAAATGATTACAGCTAATATTATTAAATCAAATGAATTTAAGCGTTTGAAATCAGCATATCCTCTAATCCGTGATTTCTTAATAGAGGAAGAAGAAAAACTTATCCTTGAAAGTGAAAACGGAGAAACTGAGATTACATCTTTTGAACAGCTTCAAAAGATAGTTGATGACAGAGGTCAAAAGGGCTTGCAAATTCAGCGATTTAAAGGTTTGGGTGAAATGATGCCTCAACAGCTTTGGGAAACAACTATGGACCCTGAAACAAGAACTCTTCTAAAAGTTAATCTTGAAGATGCAATGATGTGTGACCAGTTGTTCGATGTCTTAATGGGTGACAAAGTTGAGCCGAGAAGAGAATTTATTGAAGCAAACGCTGTATATGCTACAAATATTGATACGTAGTATAAAAATTAAATATTAATTTAAGTAACCAAGTGAACAAATCTTTTGTTTTACTTGGTTATTTTTTATAAATTTATTAAGTCTGCAAGAGTTTTGTAAATTTTTGTAAAATTTTTCCATTTATCCCTAAAGTTTTTGAAAAAAGTGCCGATATATATAATATAAAAATAAATTTCATCTATTTAAAGGGTTGAAATGTTGTGAAACATGGTATATAATTATATATATTATATATATCGAAGTATATACCAATCGTAAACAAAAAGGATTTTGAATTATGGCAATTTCATTTAGCGGACTGGGTTCAGGCTTAGACACATCTTCATGGGTAGATGCTTTTGTATCTGTAAAACAGCAGGATATTACTAAATTCCAAAAACAATTGACTAAAAGTCAATCTACTAAAGCTGCGCTTACTACTACAAGAAGTGCTGTATCAAATTTAAGAAGCGCCATAGAAAAATTAACTGATGCTAAATTCGGCGGTGTTTTCGATTTGTTTGGTAAGAGTAATGCAGTATCTTCTAATGATGAGGTATTTACTGCTACTGTCGGGACTAACGCAAGAAGACAAAGTTATGATATAAATGTTAAACAATTGGCAACATATACAAAGGCAACTTCACGTAATTCCGCAAGTTCTGTTGCAGATGATTCAACTTCTTTAAAGAGCTTAGGAATTACTAAAGGTACTTTAACTGCTTATGTAAACGGTGTTAAAAATACTTTCAGTATTGGTGAAAGTGATACTATCGGTGATTTAAAAACTGTTTTAGCTGACGCCGGTATTGCTTTAAATGTTGAAGAAGACGGAGTAATGACATTTTCAGCAGTAAATCCCGAAGATACTATTCATATAGGTACAACAACTGATACTTCAAATTTAGTATCGCTTGTCGGTTTAGAAAGACAGGAAGATGGCAGTTATGCTTCAACAAATTCTGTATACAAAGCAACAACTGCTACGAAATTGACATCTGAAGACTCAGGTTTTAATCAAACAATAACAGCAGGTACATTTACAATCGGTAATGCAGAATTTAATATTAATGGTGAAACGACTTTGTCATCTTTAATATCAGCAATAAATGAAAATGAAGATGCTCAGGCTTATGCATTTTGGGATGACGCAACGGGCAAATTATCAATTACATCTACTAAAGAAGGCGCTTCTTTTATTAATATAGAAGCAGGTACGAGCAACTTCACCGATGTGATGGGTTTGACTGAATCAGAATGGGATGAAGATGGCAATTTAGTTTCAACAAAAATGTATACTGATGCTCAGGAACTCGGTCAAAATGCTATATTCTCAGTCAACGGAACAGTTATGACATCTACTTCAAATACTGTAACTGAAGATGTTACAAGAATGGAAGGTGTTACTCTTAATTTGAAAAGAGCAAATACTGAAGATGACGGAAAAACAACTTTAAATGTTACTCAGGATACAAGCGGACTAAAAGAAGCAATCAACAGCTTTGTAACAGCATACAATGATATGTTTTCTCAGATTGATAAAGTTACTGCAAATGGGGCGGAACTTCACGGGGAATCTTCTTTAACAAGCCTCAAAAATACAATCAGAAGTTATGCAAACGGTTCAAATGATATGAACGGCGGTGTGTATAAATTGTTGTCGGAAATAGGAATTTCCACTGCCCAAGCAGATTCTAATAATTTATCAGCAGATACTAATGCACTTGCTTTTGATGAAGAAAAATTCATTAAGGCATTAGAGGAAAATCCGGAATCAGTAAAGGCATTATTATCAGGCGAAAATGGTATTTTCTCAATGATGGAAGATACTGTTGAACAAAGTTTGAAAGCGGCAAGCGGATTCTTTGATATAAAGACATCTACTCTTGATGCTGACATTAAAAAAACAGAAGAAAAAATAACAAAGAAAAATAAAAGTATTGCAACATATAAAGCACAATTAGAGAAGAAATTCCAAGCAATGGAAAACATGATTGCTCAAATGCAGCAAAATTACTCTAAATTTACAGGAGGAATAGCTTCATAATCTTCTGTTAGCGGGAGGTGCTTTTATAATGCTTTTTTATGCTATCTGCATGGAATAGTTATGAGATAAAAGCAATTGTAGTATGTTATTTGGCATTACTATCTTTGGAGGTTAAATACGTTTCATATTTTTACTTCCCACATATATTTACCCTTCCCCCACTTTAAAAAGATGTTGAAATATAGTACAATAGAAAAGTAGTTATTAGGAGGTGTACATGCATATACACGTAAACGGTAAAAACATTGAAATTACAGACGCAATCAAAGCTTATGTAAAGGAAAAAGTAGGTAAAGTTGTTAATCACTACGATCAAATTACAGCGATTGATGTTGTTTTGTCTGTAATCAAAAACCCTTCTGCATCAGGAAAACACGTTGCTGAAGTTTCTTGCAAAATGAACACCGGGGTGATTCATTGCGAAGAATCTGCAGAATCTATGTACGCAAGTATAGACCTTTTGGCAGACAAGCTCGACAGACAGGTTAAAAAATTCAAAGACAAATCACTTTCTTCAGACAAGTCTTCTATCAGAAACACAGAGACTCCTGAGGTAGTAGAAAGCTAGTCTTTATATATAAAAATTTAATATGAGATATCAAAATTCGCCGATGAAATAATCCCATCGGCGATTTTTCTTTGTATAAATATATTACATTTAACAATTCTTAATAAAAAACGCAATTTACGTAAGTTATAATACTTTATATATATGAAGGTTAAAATAACAGGTAATATTGTGTCAATTGTAAATAATAATTCGAATAGTCTGAATTCTTATATTCGTCCCGCATTTAAGGCGAACGAACAGAGCGGATTGAATATTATCACAAAACCAATTGATAAGGTTGAAAATATTGTTAACAGTACGGTTGATACATTTGTGCCAGAGTCTCAAGATGAAGAGAAGAAAAAATCACATAAGACTGCGATTCGTGTAGGCAGTACGGTCTTAGTATTAAGCGCTATTGTGGCGTTATTAAACCCAAAATTTTCTTCAAATTTAGTTAACAAGTTGAAAACAAAATCTACTAAAGCAGGGAATAAGGCAAGGATAGATAATTCTATTGTTGGTGCTTGGAACAAAGTTAAAGAAAAGAGTTTGAACGGATTAACAAACGTTATTCAAGTTTTGAATAACCTGAACTCTATAAAAGATGAATTATTTCAAAAATTGTGTAATAAAACTTCCGTAACAAAAAAAATACATCAATCTATAACAAAAGGATTTGATAAAATAAGCAGACAAACAGTTTTTAGAAAACATAAGAATGCTTCAAAACAGATGAAAATGCTGGATGATATTATAAATCAATACAAGGGCAGGTTATCGGAAGCTGATAAAAAGATTTTAGACGAAAAAATCGCAGAGATAAAAAGAATGCAAGAATATTTTAGTTCTGATAAAACTAAAGAAAGACTTGCTAAGCAGGAATGTGTAATGCAAAATCTTGAAAAAGAGGTTTCGGATAAGATTAAGCTTGCGAAAGATACTGTTTGGAGCAAAGTAAAAGGTAATAAGCTTGAAAACGAAATGAAGCTTAAGGATACTTGCAGTTTTTGGGCAGAAGATGCGCTTATGTCAGAACGAAGCAGGTTAGAAGAAAATGGAGTTAGCATAATTAATTCTCTTGTTGGAGACGGAAAGACAAAGACAGGTGCATACAGAGATGTGGTAGAACTGTTGTCTTCTAAATTGAGTGAGAGTGAGAAAAATGCATTGGACGAAAGCCTTAAGCATCTGGATAAATCACTGAGAAAAGCAAATAAAACGGAATGTGTAGAATATTTTGATAAAAAACGCGATTTATTGCTCGGCGGGGCTCCGACGGATGTATTAACTGCTCTTGCAAGTTTGACAGCAAGCGGTATTGCAATCGGAGTCGCAGACAGCAAGGAGGATAGGATATCCCGATTTATCTCCGGTGCTCTGCCTGTGTTTGCAGGTCTAGGAGTTTCGACAGCACTAACTGCGATGCTTTTCTCAGGAGGTAAAGGTATGGCATTAGGTACAGGCTCAGGTATGGTTTTAAGTGCTTTGGGCAGTGCTGCCAGTCATAAACTTTTCCCGAAAACTAACACTGAAGGAGATGTATATATAGCAGAAAATCAATCCGCAAATGGTGAGGTAAAAAATGCTTAGCGTATTTCTTGAACTATTTTTAAAACATTTTTCTTTAATGTTTTGTAATCCTTGTTATTGTCAATTATATAATCCCAATCCTGAATATCATCAAGATCAACTTCCGTGACGTCATTTTCTCCAATGAGTTTTCCGCCGCGGGATTCTCGAAGTTTTCTATCAGCTTCTATTCTGATTGAGATTGCTCCGGCTGATTTGAAGAGCTCGTATTCATGCTTGATTCTTACATCTGTTACGACAATATTCCCTTCTTGGGCAATAATTTTCTTAAGCCAATAATCTTTGTCTTGCGCACGTCCCCAATTGCCAAGGTCAATTAAACCCTGACGATATTTAGGCTTGTTTGCTTCAATTTCTTCATAAGTTACGTTATTAAGTTTTCCGTATTCCAATTTAATAACATCACCCATAGCGCAACGCTTGAATGACGGCATCCCATCCATTAAAATTTTTGCTGCTGTGTCTTTTCCAGAATATTGTTTCCCTGAAAAAATAATTATTCTGTTTGCCATAAAAATATTATATCATATTAAGCCTGCAATTTGGGTATAGTTGTCCAAGAACTTATTGTCTGTGAGTTATTTTTCAGGTACGGGGTCATATCCGCCTTCATTAAGAGGGTGACATCTGCAAATCCTTTTTATGCCGAGCCAGCCGCCTTTAAACACGCCAAAGCGTACAACAGCTTCCTTCATATATTCTGAGCAAGACGGATAAAATCTGCATCTGTGAGGAAGAAAAGCGGTTAGCTTTTGGTATAAATTTATAACAAAAACGATAAATTTTTTAATCACTATGAAAAGTTTCCTGCAATTGCTTTGTAGAAGTTTATATAATCTATCATACAGTCAAATTCTGTGTTGTATACCATTTTTTGTACGTTTAACAGATTTTCCTGCTGTTGGTCCAAATCCAATTTTGCAATTACGCCTTCTTCAAATTTTTGCTGTGTAAGCGCAAAATCTTTTTGTTCTAATGCTTGAATATTTTTTTGTTTTTCAAGTTTTTCTCTGTCCATATTTACAGAAACAAGAGTATCATTAACTTCCTGCATAGAGGTCAGGTTCACTTTTTCATAATTTCTCAGGCTTCTTTCAAAGGCAATTTTTTTTGCTTTAAGATTAGCAGTAAGAGCAAAGCCTTGGAATAGAGGTTGGAAAATTCCTCCGCCGACTCCCCAAACCATGTTGTTAGTTGTAAACAAGCTTTCAAAATATTTGTTGTTAAAGAAAATAAGACCACCCAGATTCAAACGCGGAAGCATCTCTTTCCTTGCTACACGAACATCTATTCCTGCTTTTTCAAGTAGTATTTCTGCTTTTTTATAATCAGGTCTTTGCATAATAACTTCTGAGCTTATTTCTTTTGGTATATCTCCCGAAAAACTTAAAATCTTATAATCAGCTCTTTTGTATTCATTGATATTATTAGGGCTGTCACCGACTAAAACAGCAAGCTGATGAAGAAGCTTTGTTCTTTCTTTTTTTAATTCAATTAAATCAGAAGTTCCCGCTATGTAGGCTTTATTTGCTTTCACAAGGTCTGAGGTTGATACTATGCCTTCTTTATTTGAAATATTCATTATTTCAGAGATTTCTTTACGCAGTTTTACGATTTTTTCCTGCATATCAATCATTGCATCTAATTTAACGATGTTTATATAAACACTTCCGACAGCAGAAGCAATTGATATATAAGCGGTTTGTTCATCTAGAATAGATGCTTCATATAAATTTCTTACACCGGTTGTTTTGTTATGATTTTTACCAAAAATATCGAGTTCATAGCTTGCTATAATCGGAACTCCGAAATTTCCCTGTGTTTTACCCATGAAATGTCCGTAACCGGGCAAGAATCCTGCGGACAGACTCGGCATTTCCTGTGACCTTTGCATAATTACATTCTGATAATATTCATCGATTGTCAATGATGCCATTTTAAGGTCTTTGTTATTTTCAATCGCACGAATAATATAATCATTCAAATATTCGTCATTGAACTTAGCCCACCATGCCAAATTAACATATTCATATTTTTTAACGACAGGTTTAATTTCTTCAAACTTATATTTTTTTATATATGAATATATATTTTCCTGAACATAGTCCGAAGGTTCGTTTATTGGTTCATATTTATATGTAATATTATCGTCAACGGCATAAACCGAACTTGAACATAACATTGATAATAATACAGTAAGTGATAAAAGTTTCTTTTTCATTAATGTCCCTTTTAATACCTGATTAAATAAGATTGGTATTAAATACCCCCCTTGATTTTTTACAATATGAATGATAACATAAATGTGTTGCATTTGCAACACAATATTCTCTCTCGGAGGATTAAGTTTTGAAAGAACATTTTAGGGATACAATTTTTTATCAAATAGAGCTTACTGCAAAATATTGTAAACTGCTGGGAGCACAGGTTTTTGAACAGTTTAATATCGGATTAACCGTTGAAGAATATACAATATTGGATACTCTGCTTACTCAAAAAGAATTGTGCCAAAGAGACCTCGCAAAGCTAATTCTGAAGGATAGAGCAAATACAGGAAAATTACTTGATAATTTGGAAAAGAAAGGGTTTTTGACCAGAAAATTATCCGTAAAAAATAATAGACCTGTAAAACTAATCGAAATTACAGATGCAGGTATAAGACAGGCAGAAACTGCCGCAAAAAGAATCCGCCCGCATTATATGGCAATGAAAGAAAAAATTAATAACAGCGAAATAGCAAGAGTAGGTGAATTGTTAGCTGAACTAAGGCAGATTCTTAACGAATCATTGAAAATACAAATATAAAAGGATATGAATATGAGTGATGAAAATACTATGAAAGAAAGAAAACTACCAGTAAAGAAAAGATATATTTTTTCATTTTTGACTGTAATAGCTATTTTGGCAGGCGCATATTTTATATATGGCATGCTCGGATATCAGTCAACGGATGATGCTTATGTAGAGACAACAACAGTTACTGTTTCTCCGAAAGTTTCGGGTCAGATAGATAAAGTTTTAATTGTTGATAATCAATCTGTAAAAAAAGGCGACATTGTTGCAGTAATTGATCAAGAAGATTACAAGGTCAAAGTTGCCCAAGCTCAGGCAGCTTATGATAGAGCTCTTTTAAATCAAAACAATGCTCAAGCAAATTTAAACGCAGCTAATTCTGAAATAGAACTTGCTAAAAAGGATGTTGAGAGATATGAAAACTTATACAAAGCAGGTGCTGTATCAAAACAGACTTTAGATAAAGCAAGAACCAGCTTAGACTCAATAAAAGCTAAGCATACAATTGCAGAGCAGGCAATATTATCATCAGATCCTGCACAAAATGCAAAAGTTGCTGATGCGGATTTGAATGTACTCAAAGCACAGCTTGATGCCGCGCAATTAGCTTTAAAATATACTGAAATTGTTGCGCCGATTGACGGAACTGTTTCAAATAAAAAGGTTGAAAGAGGAATGATGGTACAGCCAGGAACTCCGCTTTTTGTAATTGTTCCAAACCAAGTTTGGATTGTTGCAAACTTCAAAGAAACTCAACTGGAAAAAATGCAAAAAGGTCAGGAGGTAGATATCAAGATTGATACATATCCTCATAAAATATTCAAAGGAGAAGTAGAAAGCATTCAAAGGTCATCAGGCGCAAAATCAAGCCTATTTCCGCCGGAAAATGCTGTTGGTTCTTTTGTAAAAATAGTTCAAAGAATTCCTGTTAAGATTGTGTTTACTGAAAAGATTGATCCTGATGAGTATGCAATAATTCCGGGAATGTCAGTTGTGCCGAAGGTAAAAATCAGAAAATAATTCAAATATTCACAAAAATCCTTCGCACTCTGAAAAAAAAACGCAAACAAAACGAGCCTCAGGAATTGACCTTTGCTCGCTGCTTTTAGTAATGTTGATGATTTTCTCTTTCTCTTCAAATTATTATTTAATTTGAATATCATCAGTGGCTTGAAGCTGTTTTGACTTGTAGTTATGGATGACCGCATCAACCAATAAGTCATATGAAGAACTTTTCTCGATATTCGGGAATTCTTCTTTCAATTGTTGCCTGACCATTGCTTCCAGCCTTTGTTCGTCAGCTTTTATTTTTAATTCATTACTTGATAGTGATTGTATCATGTTTTCTCGTTCAAGAGCCTGCTTTTGTGAAAAAGCATTCAAATTTGCTCTAGGATCGAGCGCTTCTTTTACTGAGTTGATAAATTTTTTTAAGTTTGTCATACTGACCTCACTTTTGTCTACCTTCACTTTGTATCTATATAAAGTTTATCAAGTTCAGAAATTGCCTATTTATTGATAAACTGTTACAAATATTTACAATTCTCTCTATTTGCATTATGAATATTAGCATATTTTATGAGATTTTTCAAGCCGATAACGGGCTGAATGCTCGACTTACATTGATTTAGCATTGTTATTCAAATATTAAATCTTTAATGTTTTCTATATTTTCAATTCTCTCCAATTTTCTTTTAATATATGTGGCTTAAGATATTCGTATTTTGTAACAGGTAAATCTAATGTTACAAAAATGAATTAGTTAAGCCTATTTGATCCAGTTATTGTAAATTTTTGTAAATATTAAATTAAAATCTCTAAAGTTTTTCAAAAATATGCCGATAAATAATATATAAGAAAAAGTCGTTATTGTGAGGTATATTATGGAACAAGATCTAAAATTGGATGAAAAACTGGAAAAAGATTTGCATGAGTGCAAAAAAAGTGCAGAGTTATTGGAAAAAATCTTAACGATGCTCGTGAAAGGATTTGCACCAGAGTATTAAAATTGTGAAAGGCTCCAAACGGAGCCTTTTTTGTTGATTATTTTTAAATGCGTTAGTAAGATTGTGATTGTGAATTAGAAGCAGACTTGAGAGTTTTAAACAGTGAGTGAAATAAAATGTTATTTTGCATGTTACCTAACTGATTCTTGATATAACATTTTGCTTGTTATACAATAGTCTTGTAGAACTAATTGTTAGAAAAATACCCTTTTTTATTTTTTAGATATTCCAATAGCGATTAGCCGAAACTCAGACACATATAGAGGAGAATATTGTGATGCATATTAGTGCAATTAACAGCTGCGATTTTTCAAACAAAAAAACTACGCATCAGCAGTTTAAAGGTTTGATTAAAGATAAAAGTGTTATGAATATTATCAAAAACATGTCAAAAAGAGATTCTTATGAGTTTAGAAAGATAGAAAAAAGGTTATCAAAAACTAAGTTTTGGGATATGAAAATATCAAGTATTGGTGACAAATTAAATGGAATCAAATTTGAGTTTATAGATAAGAAAAAAAAGCACGGAGTTATTACTGACGGAATTTTCCCGTATCGAAAAGAAGGTAATGCTATCAATGTATACTCAATAGTTTACGGTTCTGAAAATATTTCGCAAAATACTGTTGAAACTCTAAAATACAAATCAGATTACAGAGCGACTACGGTTTATAATAAGTATCTGAAAAACATTGAAGAAGTAAGACGAAAAGGTTTTAATTTGACACCAATTGAAAGCATAAAAAGCAAAGAGATTGAACTCGATATGCTTGAAGAAGCTGCTTCTTTTGCCGACGGAAATAAAAATGCTAAAATTTTAGACACAAAAACTACAACAAAACTGAATGTGGGCAATGATTTTAAATTTTAGTTTGTATAGCCGCCAAACAATTATTTTTTAATCTGTTAATAATATTCTTTATGTGTTATATATAAAACTAGCCTATGAATATTGAATCTGAAATTTTTAAAAAATATAGCGCGGATTTTGATAAACTTATTGAATATGGATTTCTAAAAGAAAAAAATTCATATTCTTATGAGAAGCTGTTTAGAAATAATGAATTCAAAGCTGTTATAAATATTACAAACAATGGAAATGTTACCGGTATTGTGTATGACATTGAAAACAACGACGAATTCTTACCCCTAAAAATTGTATCCCAAGAAGGTTCTTTTGTCGGAGAAGTAAAAGAAGAATTTAAAAAAATCTTAATTGACATAAGGGACAACTGCTTTTTAGAAAAACATTTCTTATCAACACAAGCAAACAGGATTGCTAAACTTTTAATATCCAAATATGGCGATAAGCCTGAATACATGTGGAAAGATGCTCCATTATTCGGCGTTTTTAGAAACTCTGTTTCAAAAAAATGGTATGGAATTATAATGAATATTCCGCGAACTAAGCTAGGGGAAGATGATAAATCCATAGTTGAGATTCTAAACATAAAACTTGATTCCGAAAAAATTCAAAAATTGCTCAAAAAAGAAGGATTTTATCCAGCCTGGCATATGAACAAAAAATATTGGATAACAATTACGCTTGATGAAACATTATCCGATAAAGAAATTTTAAACTTTTTGGAGGAGAGCTACTCATTTACTGTTAATAAAAAAAATGGTAGAATTAGAAAACAGTAATACAGGAGAGTTAAAAATATGACAAAATGTTTAGTTGCCTATTTTTCAGCGACAGGAATTACGAAAAAAGTCGGAGAAGAGTTATCTCAAGTCTTAGGCTGTGATACTTATGAAATCAAACCAGAAACTCCGTATACAGAAGCAGATTTGAATTGGATGGACAAAAGTTCAAGAAGCTCTGTTGAAATGAAAGATAGAACATTCCGCCCCAAAATGGCTGAAGATAACTTTTCTGCTTCGGATTACGATGTAATTTTCTTAGGGTTTCCTATTTGGTGGTACGTTGCACCGACCATTATAAACACTTTTTTAGAAAAACATAACCTTGCTTATAAAAAAATTATTCTGTTTGCAACTTCAGGAGGAAGCAAATTTGGCAAAGCCGTTGAAAATTTAAGACCAAGTGTTGCACCGTCAACGGTCATAATTGAAGGCAAAATTCTGAACAACAATCCTTCAATCGAAGAACTAAGACAGTGGGTCAGAAGCATAATTTTGTAAACATATAACTTAAAAAAACATTCTGCCTTACTGAGCTAAACTGACATTTATGGGTATAGTATCTCATACAAATAACAAATGTCATACAGAAGCGTTAGCTAAGAATTTCTTTCGAAACTTGCATGAGATTCTTCGGGCTAAAATTTTTATTACCATCAGAATGACAAGATTATTTACCTAACATTACCATAAGAACAGAAATATCAGCAGGTTTAACACCGCCTATGCGTGAAGCTTGAGCTAAATTTGTCGGGCGGATTTTTTCAAGTTTTTCTTTTGTCTCGGTTGATATATGTTTAATCTTAGAATAATCAATATTTGCAGGAATTCTGTATTTTTCGAGCTTTTCACTCGTCTCAACCTGTTCAAGCTGACGTTTGATATACCCGTTGTACTTAACCTTGACTTCTACCTCATCAATTATATCCTGAGATAAGTTTTCTGACATTTTTTCTTCAAGACTTACCCTCTCATCTACCTCTTTAAACACATCATAAGTTATATTTGGACGTTTCAGAAACTCCCCTAGTCGGATACCGTTTTCTATATGCTCCCCATATTTTGCCAAAACTTCATTTACACCCCCGGTTGCAGGAAGTTTTGTTTCTTGAAGTCGAACTATCTCTTTTTGAATATTTTCCTGCTTATCTAAAAATCTTTGATATTGAGCATCATCAATCAATCCGATTTTATGCCCTATTTCAGTCAATCTTTCGTCTGCGTTATCCTGTCTCAAAAGAAGTCTGTATTCTGAACGCGAAGTCAGCATTCTGTAAGGTTCTTGGATATCTTTTGTCACTAAATCATCAATAAGAGTACCCGTATAAGATGAAGCTCTTGAAAGTTCCAAAGGCTCAGAACCGTTAATATAATTAACCGAATTGATCCCCGCAACAAGCCCTTGTGCGGCAGCTTCTTCATAACCGCTTGTACCGTTTATTTGTCCAGCAAAGAAAAGCCCTTTAATATCCTTGGACATAAGCGAGTGCAACGTTTGAACAGCAGGAACATAATCGTATTCAACCGCATAAGCAGGCTTAATTATATGTGCTTTTTCTAACCCAGGAAGCGAGCGGAGCATTTCCACCTGAACACATGCCGGCAGACTTGTTGAAAACCCTTGAATATAAACTTCATAAGTATTCAAACCTTCAGGCTCAATAAAAATATGGTGTGAAGGATTAGACGCAAATCTTACAATCTTGTCTTCAATAGAAGGACAGTAGCGAGGCCCTACACCGTGAATTAACCCTTGATACATCGGTGATTTATCAAGGTTTGCCCTGATTATTGAATGAGTTTCTTCATTTGTTCTTGTAAGATAACAGGGGTATTGCTGTCTTACAGGACGATTTGGCTTGAATGAGTAAAAACTAAGCTTATCATCTCCCGGTTGAACAGTCATTTTTGAATAATCGATTGTACGTTTATCAACTCTTGCAGGAGTACCTGTTTTTAGCTTTTTAGTAACAATCCCGTGTTCTCTGAGTGACTGAGACAGCCCGATTGCAGCTCTTTCACCAAGCCTTCCGCCCGAATAAGCCTGCAAACCTACATACATTTTACCTTCAAGCGAAGTTCCTGTTGTTAATATAATTGCGCGACAGATGTATTCCAAGCCGTACTCGTCAACCGCCCCGATTATTTGACCATCCTTAACCTTTATATCAGTAATACAAGTCTGCTTAACCCAAATATTATCAGTATTTTCGATAATATTTCTCATATAGCGCGTATATTCTTTTTTATCGGATTGAGCTCTAAGCGCCCTAACCGCAGGACCTTTGGAAGAATTAAGGGTTTTCATTTGAATATAAGTAGCATCGGCTACTTCTCCCATAACCCCGCCAAGAGCATCTATTTCTCTCACAAGAGTCGATTTGGCAGGACCTCCGATGGCAGGATTACAAGGCTGAAGTGCAATATTATCGACATTTAAAGTACACAATAAAACATTACAGCCCAAACGTGCTGCAGAGATTGCGGCTTCACATCCTGCGTGTCCCGCACCTACAACAATCACGTCAAATTTGTTATTTATATAATCCAAGCTAGTCATAGAGGTATTATACAATAAAAAAGATTTTTTTTGGGCAGGTATCCCCCAAAAAACGAATTATACTTGTCCGACAAAAATGAATTATATTTTGCTAAAGTCTGTTAAAATTGTATATTTATTTTTCAAATCTGTTAACAATGTTAATCTGTTATTTTTAATATTTTCGTCCTTATCCATGACAAGGACATCATCAAAGAATTTTGTAACAACAGGATTTATGGAGATTAAACTGCTTAAATATTTTGAATAATCTCCTTCGAAATTCACTCCCTGAACAGCTTTGTATAAGTCTCTTTCAGCTTGTTCTGTAAATAAAGTTTCATTAACCTTGTTGTTTACATTATCTTTAAGTATTCTAAGAACACGATTAGCGTTTTCCAACAGCTTGGTATCAATTTCATTTTCCCCTACTGCTTTAACTCTCAACAGATAATCACACAAATCTTTGCAAGGATTTATGCTTGCGCATGCTTCCAATACATTCTTAGAATAATCCGAATTTAAGAAAATGATTAACCTTTGAACAAAAAATTCTTCTACATCAGTTTTTATGTCTGCTTGAACAGGTAATAAAGCAATTGCCTCATCAATAATTTTTGATAAGTCTAATTTTAAATTGTGTTCAAGAATTGTTTTAATAATCCCCAATGCTGCACGTCTTACACCAAGAGGGTCAGAAGAGCCTGTGGGTTTTTTACCTGCTGCAAATACCGCGCAAATTGTATCAATTTTATCTGCGATACCAACAATTTGTCCCTCAATACTTTTAGCCGTTTCACTATCTGCATTTAACGGGAAATAGTGTTCTTTTATACCATCTTGAACCCCTTGCTCTTCACCGCTGACTCTAGCGTAATCCGCACCGATGAATCCTTGAAGCTCTGTGAATTCAAATACCAGATTTGTAGCCAAATCCGCCTTGCAAAGCTCTGCGGTTCTTTTTATAGAAGGTTTATTAACACCTAAAGCATTTGAAATTTTTTCCGATAGTTTAATAATTCTTTGAGTTTTATCATAAACAGAACCCATGCCTTTTTGGAAAGTCATGCCTTTCAAGTTTTCCACATAGTTTTCAAGCGGTTTTTTTGTATCTTCGTTAAAGAAGAATACTGCGTCATCAAGACGGGCTTTGATTACTCTCAAGTTACCGGCTTTAATATTTTCAAACTCATTACCGATATAATTTGTTATTGTTACAAATTTATTAATTAATTTACCGTTCTTTTCGTACAAAGCGAAATATCTTTGATGAGTTTCCATTACGGTAACTGCAACTTCCTGAGGGATTGTCAGGTATGCCGTATCAAAATCACATGTAACCGCAACAGGATATTCTACAATAAAGGTAACTTCTTCCAACAAATCATCAGAAATTTTTGTAACCGCATTAAGCTTATCTGCTTCAATCTTTGTTAATTCCAATATTTTAGCCTGACGTTCATTTTGGTCAACAATAACTTTTGCTTCGCGCAATTTATCAACGTATTCATCAGGATTATTAATTACGATATTTTGAGTTGAAAATCTGTGTCCGTTAGTAATGTTAGAAGAATCTTTGTCAATGATTTTTACGGGAACTTGTTCATTATCTAAGATTGATAAAACCCATCTTATAGGACGAGAAAATTTAACATCATTTGTCCCCCATCTCATAAAGTGCGGGCCTTGAAGTTTAGAGAAAATGGCCGGTACATTTTCCATCAAAAGGTCTTTTGTATTTTTACCCTTAATAGAGATTTTTGCATATACGTAATTATCTTCTATGTATAAGTCATTTTTTGAAACACCGTTTTTGTTTGCAAAACCTTCACCTGCTTTAGACAGGTTTCCGTTTTCGTCAAACGCAACTTTAGCAATAGGACCCTTTACGACTTTTTCTACGTCCGGCTGAGATGATGCCAAGCCGTCAACAATAACAGCTAATCTTCTCGGGGTTGCCATAACTTTTATGTCGGAAAAAGCAACATTATTATCACTTAAAAACTTTTCAAACCCTTGTTTTAATTGTTCAATTGCCATAGGTATAAATTTATACGGTAATTCTTCTACACCTACTTCAAATAAATATTTACTCATCTTTTTCTCCACTAATTATATTTCAATGGCTTTATTATACTACAAAAAAACTCTCAAGGCGTCCCTTGAGAGTTTTTATTAAAACTTATAATCAATTAATCAATCAAACTATCTTAATTTAACTGTAACTGATTTTGCTTTTTGAGTGTATTCAAGTTTATCTTCTCTTGATAACCAGCCTAAACCCATTTCAGCAAAGTTGTCAGCTAAACTTAAATCTTTTTTCATTTTGTTGATTGAAACTTCACCTTTAGTGTTAAGGTAGTTGTAGATAGTACCAGCTGATTCGATAATTTGTTCTTGGATACCTTTTACTTCTTTGATAGTTCTTGCCATTTTCTAAATCTCCTTCTATGTGTGTGTTTCGTAAGCATCTCTGCTTACCAATTTATTTTATAAAAAAGCTTTTATTTTTTCAAGCGTTTTTAGAACATTTTATGATAAAATAATACATACGGAGTATGTTATTAAATTTTATTAAAGCCGATTATCGGGAGCATGTGATAATTGAAAAATATTTTGAGCTAATCTCAAAAGGGGTAAAACCTTCTGAGATATTGGTTCTTACCCAAAATTCAAATTCAAAAAAAAAGCTTTTGAATAAAGTTTTAGAAAATTTTCCGATAAAATCAACCGAAAAAATAAATATTCATTCTTTTTTCTCTCTTGTATATAATACTTTGCAAGAAAACTGGTGTTTTATAGAAAATTCCGTAAAAGGAGAGAAATCTTTTATTCTCCCAAATCTTGTCGGGTTGGAGGTTTCGAACTTCCTTCTGAAGGATCTTTTGAAAAATATAGTTGTCAGAGGATATAATTCGAAAAAATCACTTCTTCACCAAATTTTCAGAAGATATGCTCTTATAGTCCAAAATGATTTATCATCAGACGATGTCAAAGAAAGAGCTAAAATATTAAAAGAATCTTTTGCTGAGGATGCGGAACTCATCATAAAAAAACTGCTCAAAACTACCCTCGAGAAAAGAAGTTTGGATTACTTGAGACAAACTCTTATTTTTAATTTTGTATACAGACATACTGATTATTTTAAAGATATTAAATATCTTCTTGTTGATGACGCAGATGAAATGACTCCTGTTTGTTTTGATTTTATAGAGTTTTTGAAACCGCAGTTGAAAGATTGGTTAATTTGTTTTGACTCTCTTGGTTCTTCAAGGTGCGGATATTTGAGTGCGGATACTTCTATTGAATACAAACTGACAAAATTATTTAAAGAAGAAGTAAACACAAATAAAGAAGATGTTTTCAAAAACGGTGAAATTATTTTTTCAAATATATTGGAAGATAAACAGGAAGCTTTAGAAAACTTTTCACTAACCTCACTTTCCAAACGTGCGGAAATATTGGATTTTGCAATCACAAAAATCAAAGAATTATTAAAAAGAAAAGATATTTGTCCCAAAGATATTACAATAATTACTCCGCTTCAAGATAACATGCTGAGGTTTACTTTAGAAGAAAATCTTTCAAAAATCTGCAAACCCGTATTTTTGAGCGGAAGTGAAAAGCTTGTATCAAATCCTCTTGTAAGAGCAAGCTTAAACATTTTGAGGTTAATGTGCGGGCTGGAAGTGAGCGAGATTGACTTAAGGAGCATAATATCAGATTACATAGGGATTCCGCTTATTTATTCAAAAACAATTTTCGAAACTTATGATAGTGCAAAAACACTTCCTGCGGAGATTGAAAAATATAATGACGTTTATCAAATTTTTTATGAAGCCTTTAGTGAGATAAAAGAAAAAGACGAAAAGCTTTCTCTAAAAGTATTGGAGATGTTTCAAAGAGTTGTAAAATATACTGATAAAACAAAAATAAACAAATTTAACTTTTTTATAAAAGAGCTGAGAGATTTTGAAAATGTGCTCGGAGTAAAGGGTGTAAATGAAAGAATAGAAGATATAATTATTCATTTTGAAAATTCAATCATTGCGGAAAATCCTAATTCTACATTAGAGATACAAGATGATGATTTAATCATTGCAACACCTCAGAAGATTATCGACAACAAAATATCCTCAAAATACCAGTTCTGGCTTGACGTATCTCATTCTGACTGGGTAAAAACTGATACGGGACCTTTGTATAATGCTTGGGTTATGCAGAAGGATTGGACAAAAGACGAATACACGGTTGAAGATGATGTGTTTTTATCTAAGCAAAAAACCGCCAGAATTTTAAGGAAATTGCTTTTGCTCTCAAAAGAGCATATTTTTGCGCTTTCAAGTCTTTTTGACCCGTCAGGAGTTGAAAATTTAGGCGGGATACAACCGTATATTGAAGCATCAAGTTCAAAAGTTTACGAATCTCGACCTGCTTTTAAGATAACTCCGAGAGATGACCAAAAACCTGTTTTGGAATACAAAAAAGGTTCTATGGCAATCTCAGCCGTTCCGGGAGCAGGTAAAACAACAATTCTTTTGGCACTTGTAATAAAACTTATGTCAAGCGGGGTTAACCCTAACAACATTTATGTTCTGACTTATATGGATTCTGCCGCAAGAAACTTCCGTGAAAGAATAAAAAACATGTGTCCAGAATCTGTCTTACTGCCGAATATAAGTACTATTCATGGTCTTGCTCTTAGAATACTTAAAGAAAATTCAAACTTTGAAAGATTAAATCTGACAGATGATTTTGAAATATGCGATGATACTCAGAGAATGAGAATAATTAGGACTATAGGAAGTAAATTAACAAAGACTGAGCTCGAAGATTTCGACAGAGCAGCTTCCATATTCAAACTTCAGGAAGGAAACATAGATACTCCTTCTACAGATAAGAAGATTGAAAAATTTAAACTGTTTTTTAAGGAATATCAAAACCGGCTTAAAGAAGCCAATATGATTGACTATGATGATATTCTTATTTTGTCCGTGAAACTTTTAGAGAATAATCCCGACATATTGGAATACTATCAGGATATTTGTGAATATATTATAGAAGATGAAGCTCAGGATTCTTCGAGGGTTCAGCAGAGGTTAATCGGACTTTTGAGCGGAAAATATAAAAATCTTATAAGATGCGGTGATATTAATCAGGCTATTACTACAACTTTTTCTAATGCTGATGTAGAGGGATTCAGAAAATTTATACAAACTTCGGATAATACCGTAGAGATGAACCACTCCCAAAGATGCACCCAAGATGTTATGACTCTTGCTAATAATCTGGTAAATTGGGGCTCTGCGATTTTACCAAAGGCATTCTTTAAGAATTATATGCAAGGAGTAAAGGGGAAAAACCCGATATCAAAAAATGCTGTTTATTCCCACGTATTTGAAAATACTTTTGCCGAAAGAAACTATGTTTTGAAGGAGATAAAAAATATTTTGACGCGTGAAAAAGACGCAACCATAGGGTTGCTTCTAAGAAACAATTATCAGGTTGCATCTTGGGCATCATTTATAAACGATGCAGGATTGAAAACTATTACAAGAAGCGAATCATTGGGACAAAAAGGAGTATTTAATACAATATTTTCAATTCTTAAATTTATTCAAACACCTTTTGACAACGAGGTTTTGGCTTCTACTTACGAAAAACTTTCGGAACTTGGGTTTTATAAACAGAGATTACAGTTGGAGATAAAAAATTCAACGGAACCGTTTATTCAAAAAAACGGAGACGAGATAGAAAATAATTCACTTGCACAGTTTTTATGGGACATGCAGTATTGGCTGAATTCTTCTACGCTTCCGCTTGAAGAGCTTGTAATAAGAATAGGACTTTTCTATTACACAAGCGATATCGAAAAATCTAATGTGTATTTGATTGCAATTCTCGTTCAGCGTTTAAACACTTCGGGCAAATTTGATTTGACTCTCCAAAGACTGGAAGAATTATCAAAACGTCCGTCTCTCAGCGGATTCAAGTTTTTCTCGGAAGAAGAGGATAAAGATTCTGCAAAGGGAAAAGTTCAAATTATGACTCTCCACAAATCAAAGGGAGATGAATTTGATTACGTATTCCTGCCGGAGATGAGTGAAAAATCTTTATCAATTGACGTAACAAAGGCTAAACTCAAATCCTCTTCAACATTTATGGAAGAAGTTAAATCGTTTAACCCAAATTACAAACAAAAATCGGAACTTGAACTAAAAGAGTTTAATTCGGAAGAAACGCTGCGACTTCTTTATGTCGCAATTACACGTGCCCAACGAAAACTTTATATAACAGCTTCAGCTAAAACTAAATCTTTCGGGAAAGAACTTCCGCAGGAACCAAGTGTAATTTTCGGAGCAATCTTAAAATAATCTATAATGTTTAATAACCTAACTAATCACTAAGGTAATTAAATATTTTTGCTTTCTTTGCATAATACATTTATGAAAAAATTGTTATGCTTATTATTAATATCGAACTTTTTATTTACCCCTTTATTTACCCCTGCTAAATTTTCTTCCTTTTTGCCGTGTTATGGAGATACTATTCAAGGCGGGATATCTGAGCGCGGACTTAGAGCTCAGAGCAGAATTACGGATAAAAAAACAGGCGAGGGTGTAGGTGGAGCTAAGATAATTCTGCCTAAACAAAATTATCATACAAAAACAGATAGAGACGGTTATTTTGAGCTGGATACTTCAATTGACGGAACAGGTATTTTATCTGTTCAAAAAGATAAATACAAACCGTTTTCGATGACAGTTAACCAAAAGACTTTTGAAAAACCTTTGGAGTTATGCATAGAAAAATCTGATGCTCATAATATAACGATAGATTCCGAGATGCACCATTTGGGCGATAACAGCTTTTCCAATAATTCCGCAAACGCAGGAGAGTTTCAAACAGATGCGCTCGGGCCGTTTTTTACAAAACGGTTTGATTTAAAAAATATAAACCGTCATTCTCCTGTTTATTTGATAATAGGTTCAATTATCGGTATAGATACACTTACGGCTCGCTCAATGGGGCAAAATAGACGTCCTAACGCTTATGCTTCCGCTCCTGAAGTTTATTTTAACGGGAATAAGATAGCAGAAATACAGATTAATGGAGACGGGCAAAAAATAAAACTTCCGCCGAATCTTATAAAGAGGGGCATGAATGAAGTAACAATAAAAACAGGACGTAATTTGATGCAGACATCGTATATTGATTATGATGATATCGAATTTATGAATTTATCGATTGAAAAATAGACACAGAATGACTAATCATGAACTAATTATAACTTTTTGTAACAAAAATCAAAAAAGCTGTTATTTTGTTTTAGAAATGTGGAATTAATAACATGTCGGATACTATAAGTAAAGGATTACAAAAGTTATCCAAGAGTTATATGTATAAAAATATGTTTCATATTTGTCCGATATATATTACTAATATGAAAGGAAACTAGAATGGATTCTATTAACAACCACATGGCTTCAGAAGTGCAAAAAATGCAGTCAATTGCACCTGCAATAAATTTTAACCCACATGTTATGAACGGAACTGGCGCACAAAAATTTGTAAACGATATAGCAGCTTTTATGCCTAATATGTCAGGCGCAGGCTCAGGGTTTGATATGGTAATGAATAATTTCGCTGCATTTAAGGATATTATATCTGTTGCACAGAGCGGAGTTTCTCAAATGAAAGAGCAGGGCGAAAGTATCAGAGATCTTGTTGCTCAAGCTCGAAGAGAAGGTGTCACTCCTGAACTTATGGACAAAATTCAGGCGGAAGTGGATTCAAGGGTTGCAGAAATTAACCGAATCAGAGAAGGGGCAGACTTCAACGGCATTAATCCTTTTAACGGAAGTTTCACACTTGATATACCTGATATTTTGGGGCTGATGAATGCTCAAAACAAAGAAGAAGTTAATACTGAAATTTCTGATATGCTTGCTTCTTTTGATATTGATATGAAAATTGAAGGCGACGGATTCTCTATCGGTGGTTCAGCAAAAATTGAAATCGGTTATACAGAAGACGGTGCATTACAAATTAATGTAGATGCAAGCATGGATTACGATTTATCAGGCTTAGTCGGTAAAGGCGGTGTAACATCTGATGGTGCGTTTGAGCTTATTAACAATTTTATAAATATGCTCGGAGTACAGCAGGGTGATTTAGGTAACGCTCAAAACTTCCTTGATGCTATTATTGAACAGATATTTAATGCTATGGAAGGAAACGGAGAAAATATGCCTGAAGGTGTAGAAATACAACCGGATTCTTCAAATACGTTAAAAGGACACATGGTTCAACAGGCATCAATTACGCTTGATGGTATGGCAGGTCAAGCTCCGAATATAGGTATAAATATCTTATAAAAATGAACACAACACAAAAATAATCAAAGCAAAAGGTGTGATTTATCACACCTTTTGTGTTTTAAAAAAATTAAAGTTTATAGGTTTTAATTTTTTTCTGTGATTTTACTTGTATTTACTGCGTTTTTGTACTAATATTCAAGTGTATTAACAAAAAAGGGAGAAAAATTATGTCAAGAAAACCTATTATTGCAGGAAACTGGAAAATGAACTTACTTCAATCAGATGCAAAAGCATTATTTGAAGGAATTAGTTCATATTTAGCAAATTATACAGCAGTACAATTACCGACTGTTGTAATTGCTCCTGTATTCACATCAATAAACCAAGTTCACTCAATCGCTTGTGATTGCGGGTGTAACGGAAACAAACTTTCTGTTGCAGGTCAAAACTGTCATTGGGAAACTTCAGGTGCTTATACCGGTGAAATCTCAGTTGAGATGTTAAAAGATGCAGGTTGTGATTATGTAATTATCGGCCACTCTGAAAGAAGACAATACTTCTCAGAAACAGATGAGATGATTAACAAAAAAGCAAAAGCTATTCTTGCAGGTGGTTTGATTCCGATTATTTGCTGCGGTGAAACTCTTGAACAAAGAGAAGCAGGTTCTACTGATGTTCATATCGCATCACAAATTAGAGCTGCATTAGCAGGTATTTCATCTGAAGATGTTGCAAAGTCAGTAATTGCTTACGAACCTATCTGGGCAATCGGAACAGGTAAGACTTGCGACAGCGTTGAAGCTAACAGAGTTATCAAGATGATTAGAAGCGTTGTATCCGAAGTAGCAGGAGCTTCTGCTGCTGATTCTATTAGAATTCTTTACGGCGGTTCAGTTAAACCTTCAACTATTGAAGAACAAATGTCTCAATCAGATATTGACGGAGCTTTAGTTGGCGGAGCAAGCTTGAAAGCTGACAGCTTTAACGAAATTATCGCTAATACAATGAAAGTAAGTGTATAGTTTAATTTTTCAAACAAAAAGGTGCGAGGTTAATTTTTAACCTCGCACCTTTTTTGTTTAATAAAGAATTAATCCAAATTGTAATTCAGCATAGATAGGACTTTATATCCTTTTTCTTCGATTTTTTGTCTGCCCTTGAGCGGATCAAGCTCAATTATAAACGCAGTTGAAACGACTTCCGCGCCGACTCTTTTTATAAGGTTGCACGCCGCAATTGCTGTTCCTCCTGTTGCAAGCAGGTCATCTATTACTACAACTCTGTCTCCTGCTTTAAGAGCATCCTCATGAATTTCTATTGTATTTGTACCGTATTCTAAGGTGTAATCTTCTCTGATTGTTTTTGCAGGGAGTTTGTTTGGTTTTCTTATTGTAATAAACCCGCAACCTAATTTATATGCAAGAGCTGCTCCGAATATAAACCCTCTTGATTCAATTCCTGCTACATAATCAACTTTTTCATCTTTAAATTTTTCATAAAGAAAATCCGTCATCATTTGCATTGCTTTAGCATCTTTAATAGCAGTTGTTATATCTAAGAACATAATTCCTTTTTTCGGAAAATCAGGAACTATTCTGACGTGTTCTCTAACGTATTCATAATTTTCTGTAAGTGTTGTCATTTTAATACCTCTTGTAATTTTGTCTGTACTTCTTGAATTTTAGTTTGTAAACTTTGTAATTCTTTAGTTATTCTTTCTTTAATTTTTTTCTTTTCTTCTAATACCAATCCGTGTGCTGTTTTACCCCAATTCATATCCTTTTTGCAGAACAGTATTTTGCAGAAGATAAAAAGTTCCATGGGGAACCATATTGTCAGCATATAAATTGTTGTTTCACCGGCTTCAATCATTGATTTAATTCTCGGTTGATTATCATATTTCCGCAAACTGTATCTGATTGTCATAAAGAATCCCAATCCCACAACAGCTGAAACTATTAGAGATGACCAAAGAATGTTATGCAAACTGAACGGGTCAATTTTATCCGTGAATACTTTAATTATTCTAAAGGCAAGCTCCATCATAAACCAAATTGGCATTATGAATTCAGTAATATACATCGCCATATCAAATTGTGCTCGAAGTGACATTTTTTTTGAACACATAGCCTGCCAAGAATACTCAAGATACCTTCTTATAGTACCTTCCAGCCATCTTCTTCTCTGTCTGAATAAAGGAAAAAGATACACAATTCCTTCCTCATACACGCAGGCATCAGGACAGAAACGAACGTCCCAACCTTTTATATGAAGCCTTGTTGACATATCCAAATCATCTGTAATTGTGTAATTATTCCAACCGCCTATATCTACAAGAGCTTCTCTTTTAATAAGTTCACCGTTCCCTCTTAGCTCAACCGCACCCTTAACCGCATCACGTCCGACTTGGAGTTGAGTATCCATTGTATATTCGTTGTTTTGACATCTTGTTAAAAAGTTTACATCTTTGTTTCGGATTATTTTTCTTGCCTGTACCGCACCAACATCAGCCGGTTCCAGCTTAGGTACAAGCTTATTTAAAAAATCCGGTTCTACTGTTGCATCAGCATCAAACACAAGAATAGCTTCCCCTTTTGAGATTTGAAAAGCATCATTCAGAACAGCTGATTTTCCCGGGAAAGCATCAGGTTCTCTAATAAGTGCAATAACTTTTTCATATTTGTCTGAAAGTTCTCTTAAAACATTTGGAGTGTTATCGGAACTTCTGTCATCTATCACTATTACTTCATAGTTAGGGTAATCTATTTTTAAAATGTTTTCAACAGTGTTTGTGATAACACTTTCTTCATTATGTGCCGGTATCATTATAGAAACAAACGGTTTGTAATTTTCATTAATAACAGGAGGCTGCTTTTTCTGTTTACGTGCCTGATACTTTGTAGCTGCAATCGAATAAAGCCCATATACAACCATACAAGCACAAAGAATAACAAAACCTTTTGTTGTATCAACGTGGTTTTGGAAAATGTATAAGAACACCCCCAACCCAAATAATATGAAAAATAAAAGTAATCTTTCTCTCATACTCTACCCAATACAGCAGTATTATACCAAGAAGGGGGTAAATAAGCAATATTTTGCAATTCTTCAGTAAATATTTAAAATTTGATTTTAGTTAATTAATTAATTGATTGATTGATTGAAAAATAAATTTTATTTTGCTTGTTTATCATAAGCATTAATAAACTTTGCAATTAATTCAGGGAAATTTGCTTGAAATTCTAACAATCTCATTCTTAACTGCAATGGTAAATCAGTTGCAAAAACACCCATCTCAGCATCACCAAGGCTTTCCTTTAATGGTTCTGATTCACCATCCCAGCCATAATTATAGTGTATTAAATAATCTACATAATCTTGCTGAATTTGAGTTGAATTATCTTTATATGCTGCAAGTTCTTTATCAAAAGTTTCACCCATACCTTTGCCTTTTGATATCGCTGTTACGTATTTTTGTGGCAAATCTGCAAAATGTCCAAACTCATGCATAAATACTGCAAAAATTTTATTCAAATTCACTTCTGAATCATCTGCTTCTTTAAAATTCCCAATATTAATTGTATGTTTATCAACATGCCAATTTGCATTGTATTTAAGTTTTTCGTCATATTGTATTTTATTTAATTCTCTTTTACTTATTATCAATAGCCTATCAGGAGGTATTTTCTTTAATATTGCAAATATCAAATCTCTATTATTCTCTCCAATTTTTCCTGTTAAATCAATAACATTTTTAGTATTATCATTTTTATTAGTAATAGTAATTTTTTCTCCCTCGAAAATTACATCATAAGGAACACCATTAACTGACGATAAAATATGATTTTCATCTATTTGTTGGAAAGTATAATGTTTATCCAATAACACTTCATCGCCTTTTTTGATTGTATAATCAATTATTCTTATACCATCAGCAGTTTCTTCGTTATGATAGTCAGTAGTTGTACCAAGTGGTGAAGTAAAATGCTTTTCTATTATCGTATTACCATCTTGCTGCGAAACAAATTGCAGTGGTTTAACGCTTCCATCAGGATATGTTACGGATTGATTCATTATTCCTTCTATACTACTTGGAGCAGATGTTACAGTTCTGTTAAGAGTTCCGTCTTTATTATAATATTTGACAACATCTTTTGTCACAAGTTCCCCTTGAGGAGTATTTGTAAATTCAGTTAATTGTTCTATATTATTTTTCTTGTTTATGGTTTTTACTGTATATTTGTTTTTATCATTTGAATCCGGAATTTTTTCTTGAGTTTCTATCAAATTATAATGATTATCATCTTTTTTCCAAGAGAAATCGAAAATATATTTCATGTTCGGATTATCTGGTGTTTTAATTATTTGCTCTGCTCTTGCAACACTACCTTGATACTCAAATTCAAATTTCGGATGTTCAATCATAAATTTATAAACATCAGATTCCGGATATCTGGCAATATTATATAAACATCCCGGTTCGTTATTGTCTATATGTTCTATCGTATCAAAATCTAAGGCTCCAAGAATTTGCGAGAAATTTTTCAAATTTTCATCAGAATAATTCTTTGCAGAATCAGTAAAATTGTAATTGACTTGCATTGGCACAAATTTTCCATCCTTAGATTTAAATTCTGTATTAAGCAATTTATATAGCATATTTAATTGTTCGGTACTACAATTAGCTAATTCTAATATATATTCTTCATCAAAAAATTTTTTATCTTCAATATCTTCATTGCTAATATCATAATCAGCTAAGCGTTGTCGTTTCAGTTCTTGTTCCTTATCAAAATTTACTTTTTGCAAACTTTGATTTATCATATCATTTACATATTTAATTTTTTCTGCGTGCTCTTTTGATTCAACAAATAGTGCTAGTCTTGTATTTTTTAAACTATGTAAATACTCTATTTTCTCAGGTTCATTTGCAAAAGATATCAATTCATGTGTTTCAAATTTTATATCTTTCAAATCTTGAGCTGATAATATTTCAATAACTGTTTGTATTGCATTATCGCCAAATTGCACAAGATTAATAATATCGTCTTCTTGATTAAAAAATTTGTTTAATATAGGATTTTCTTTTAGACTTAATGCTTTCTGAAAAGATTTATCATCAAGTTGAACAAGTTTTCTTGATTCGGTTGGAAGGTTTTTTTCATTAATCTTTTTTAATTCTACATATCTTTCCAAACTTTGTTTGTCTGCTTTTAACAAAATCTCCAACTCATCTTTTATTTCAGAATCCCAATCTTCTTTAAAATACATATTGTTATTTACAATAAACTCAATATTATCGGTTGGAAGAGTACCATACCTTTTTAATTGGTAAATATTTGGCAAAATTTGAAAATTTGGTAATTGGAGCAATTTAGGAAGATTCTCCGATATTGTTTTTGCATCTTCTTCGCTCAGATTTTTATCTTCACAAGCATCCAAAATTACTTCAATTTCTTTATGAATAGTAGCAACCAATCCTCCGCCTTCAAATTTACCTGCAAAATCGTCTATGTCAGCGTCTTCTTCAACATCAAGCATGTATCGTATTGATATTTCAAGCATACTTTTTGCGATATTCTTTTTTGATTCTGAAAGATTTTGGTACCTTGTGTTATTTTCTAATCTGTCATATGCATTAATATGTTTATCTTTAAATTGGTTAAACCAACCTTTAACCAGACCAACAGCTTGACTTGCAATATGTGAGCCCCCTTCCCATATATCAGTAGAGCCTTTTATTTCTTTAAATTCGGGGTTATATTCTATCATTTTTTTATTAAAAAATGCCAAAGCTTCATCATCAGACAAATCCTCTTTATTGCCATCTTTTGCCGCAAATACGCTTATATCTTTTTTTAATTTTTTAATTTCTTTTTCATCAAAAACAGAATCATTGTTTTTATCGTAAACTTTTAAGAATAACAAATTTTGTGGAACTTCAATACCTGCTTTTAGATTTTTTAAAAACTCACTTATGTTCATAACATTTCTTTCATAGATAATCTCCTCATGTATATCGGTATTTTTTTGAAAAAACTTTAATATTTTGTGTATAATTGTTACATTTTGTAATATTTGTGGGTTTGAATCCCATGGGCTCTGCATCAAACTCTCTGCCAAAATTTCTCAAACCGACTGTTATTGTACACTTAACTAAACATTTTATACATATATAATGTTGTTGTATTTTTTTGAGTAGTTTGATTATTTCAGTTAGTGTGATTATTTTGACACAATCTACTATTTATAGGTTTAGACCTCAAATTCAATAATAGCCTCAATCATGCAATTAATTTGATTATTCCGGTTAGTTTGATTATTTCGGCAAAGTCACTTTTGAAAATTGTTATACAATTGGTCCATTATACTTTTTGTACAATGCCATAACATCGTCATCAAATTTTATTCCGTCACGCAATCCTGCAAAAGTTTCAGCAACAAATTCTAAAGGTGATTCTTTTGCATAATTAGATACTTTACCTGCTATTGCTTGTATATCTTTGTTGTTAACAAATTCTTTGGTTATTTCTGAGACTTCCTGTCCATTATTAATATATTCTTCTACTTTTCTCATTTGTTCATAATTATTACAATTTTTGCTATGCAATAAATGCCCTTGTTCATGATTAAGATAATTATAAACTTTTCTTCCTCTTATTTGCATTACGCCATTTATGACTTTTCGCTCTTTATAAGCTAACATGTCTAACATTAACTGCATTTTATCTTCAAATGTTAAAGAATCAGAGTTCAAATTTTTTACTAAACGTCTTGTATATTCATTATCAAATTTTTTATCAGTTATAAAGTATTTTCCGTCTGCACCCTTCTTTACAACACTAAAATTAAAATTATATTTTTTTAATGCTTGTGGTTCAAATTCTTTGAACTTCTTTAAATTAACACCTAATCCATAGCCATAATCAACTCCATCTATAACAGCATTTTTAGTTGTCATACTCATTATTGCACCATCAAGGTCTGCATTATATACTATTTTAGGATACGAATTTCTACCAAATTTAGGATTATTATGAGTTTTAACTATCCATTCGTTAATAAAATTAACCATTTCTACATCTTCAAACTTACCAAACTCATCAAAATATATAACATCTAGTTTATCTTTGGCAAACTGTTTAGCTTCTTCAATTGTTTTAGCAGGTTTGAAATCAATATGTTTTACAACTTCTTTAGCTTGAGAACCTCTGCCTTTTGCAATTAGTCCAATTGCAAGAGCAGCAGTACCAAGAATTCCTAATCCTATTCCAACTTTTGCACCATTAGACATTCCTGTTTTCTTTTTACCGTTTATTTCTACAGTATCAGGAGGATAATCTTTGATAGATGAAGATTGTGACCTAAAATTAGTTTGCATTTTAGGCTGAATGTTATTAAAATTTACTGTTTGAATATTTGTACCTACAGACATAGTTTTCCTATATTCTTCTACTAACTATATAAAGTATTTTAAAGCAAAAAAATTGCTTATTTAAATAATTAGATTTTACAAATATTTACATGTAAAAATGCAGAATATCACAGAAATTGATTTAAAATCGTTTCTCAGCCCGTAGGGTAGACTTTAGTCTACCAATACTACTAAACATTTTATACATATATAATGTTGTTGTATTTTTTTGAGTAGTTTGATTATTTCAGTTAGTGTGATTATTTTGACACAATCTACTATTTATAGGAAATAAAAAAATCAAACTGCTCCAAAAGTGACTTTCTTTGCACTTTTTTACTCATTTTTGCACCATTTTGCACATAATTGCACACAAAAGTTATTGTTGGGCAAGTATGCCCAACCTACAAACTACATAGCTACCAATGACCATTTGTATCATAATAATATGCTTCTGTATCCATTATATTTGAAAGAAAATCACTTTCTTTTTTATAATTATCATTTTTATTCTGTATATTTATTCTCTTCAATTCCTTTTCTTTATCTTTTAGTATTTTATCTCTAAATTCAGTTGAATACTCGCTTTTAATTGAATACATAGTTTCAATTTCTTCAACTGAAGTATCACTCATTGATGTTTTATAATCAATTGCATATATACCTGTATCAAGCTTTTTATAATATTTTATTTGCACACTAGGGTCATAATACCCATCACCATTAGCATCTTTAAAAGTTCTTGAAGTAGCGTATCTTCTGTCTTGGGTATATCCAAATATTGTCACACTTGTCAACTCTCCTGTATCAAATGTTCCATTATTATTCTTATCTACCCATACTGATTTCTTTATTATTCTTCCAGTAGCTCTATCTTTTACAATTTGTTCTTTTTCCATTAAACCATCGTCATTTGTATATGTATTAGTTGATGTTCTATACGGATTTGTAGATTGTTGTATTCCATTTGTAGACATGATAATTCTCCTTTTCTTGCATTTCCCTCGTTATATATATAAAGTCATTTACCACTCAAAAATTGCTTGTTTTTTTGTAAATATTACAAAATTGTTACAATTAATTCCTCAAGCTTCTCTGTTCTTTCTTCTCAAACCGACTGTTATATTGCATTTGCTAAGAGTTGTAGCCCCTGCTGTTGACCTCAGATTTAATTTTTGTATTAAGTATATAGGCAAAATTGTTGACCAAGAAGGATTTAAGCCCGTAGGGTAGACTTTAGTCTACCAATACTACAATTTTCATTCTAAATCCATATTTAAAACACCATTCTTATCATTAAAATTACACCAATCTTCTTGATAAAAACCTTGTTTTACAAATTTTTTAAAAGAAGAAAATTTCCAAACTATTGGTGCAATATTCAGATGTTTCACGGAATTGTAATGAATATAATCCAAATGTTTATTAAAATCCATATCATTTCTAATAATATGGTCATAGTATTTTCTTTGCCAAATTCCCTTTTCACGTCTGTCTAATTGAGCTTCTGTTTGATTCATGTTCTTTGGCAATAATCTTGAAAAATTTGATTTGAAAGATGATATTATTTTAGAATAGTCAGAAGCTTTATCGGTTTGAATTAAAATATGTAAATGGTCTGGTAAAACAATACCTGCTATAATTTCATAATTATATTTAACATTTTTGAATGATTGTCTTAATAATTCGATATTTTTAACCAAAATTTGTTGACGATTATATGTAACAATCGTAATAAACACAACATTTTTATCTTGATAATATCGTTTAAATTTTGACATAGAACTATAATAAAGTATTGGTAGACTAAAGTCTACCCTACTTTTGAAATTCTCAAAATCTCTGTTCTTTCTTCTCAAAGCAATTGTTCTTATACAGTTTGCACCGTATGGATAGTTTGCGAAAAATTCCCAATAGTCTTATATAATCTACATTTTACTCCTACCTTTTAACAGGACATTTGGTTGGAAAGAAATAAGCGTGCTGTCACCCTGAATTTATAATATTTACCATCTTATTTCCCCAATTTTATTTACCCCCCCCCTATTATTTACCCCGCTTGCATGTTGAAATATATTATTATACGATAAGGCAATGAAAGATAAGAAAGTTTTTTTAATTATTAACTCATATTATATTGGGGATATTCTATTAACTAATCCTTTGGCTCAAAACATAAAAAGAGTATATAAGGATTCAATTGTAGTTATGCTTACCCCTCCGCATTTGGTTGATGTTGCAAAATATCAGGAGGGTGTTGACGATGTAGTGGTTTGGGACAGACATAACAAACACCTTGGATTTCTTAATATGATGAAGTTTATATTGTCTTTTCCGTACAAAAATATTTTTGCATCTTTTCCAATATACTCCGGCGACAGAGCGATAGTGCTTTCGAAATTGCTCGGTGCAAAATATATTCTTGGTTTTAAGAATAATATTATGCGCATATTTATGAAAAGCAAATACGATATTACTAATAAATATGGTGAAAACATTCAGCTTGGAAACGTATATTTATTAAGCGGACTTACAAAAGAGTCTTTAATAAATTTTCCTATAAAATATAACCTTCCTAATATTGAATCTGAGATTATAAACAAAATTAATGACTTAAATGGAGATTATATAGTTTTCTGTCCGAAAAGTTCAAATATACAGCGTGATATGGCTAACGAGCAAGCCTTGAACATTATCGAGAAATATAAGGGAAAAATTGTTCTAATCGGAAACGGACAAAGTTCCAAGGAACTTTCGGATTTTTTAAAAGAAAAGAATTGTTTAAATGTTATAGATTTAACAAATAAAACTACAATTTTAGAATCTTTTTATATAATTAAAAATGCAAAAACTTGTGTGACAGTAAATACAGGAATGCTTCATGTATCAACCGCTTTTAATAAAAATTTGGTCGGAATTTTTTATGAAGATGATTATAACGTATTCCAACCTTCACAAGAAATTTATCCAAATTCAATATTCTTGTACAATAAATCTGATGATGAGATTATTAATGTAATCTATTCTTTTGAGAAAGAAGTTCAATTACGATCTTAGGTTTAGAATTGCATTAGTTTGCTGAGAATTTAGTTGTTTTGCTCCACCTAAAATCTTAGTATTTAAAACAACCTGTGCATATGATTCTGCAAGTTCAAGCTTTAAATACGCATCTTCCATTGTTTTTGAGCCGACTATAAAACCGTGGTTAGCCATCAGTACCGCGTCATATTTATCAAAAAATTTTGCAGTATTTTCAACAAGTTCCATTGAAGAAGGGAGTGCATATTCAGCTAAAGGTATTCCGCCGAAGTAGAATACATTTTCAGCCATAACCGGTTCCAATAAGTCTTTACCTGCGCAAGCAAAACTACTTAAGTGCGGAGCGTGAACGTGAATTATAAAATTAAAATCAGGACGTTTTTTATACAGCTCTATATGCAAAAACTTTTCGCTGGATGGTTTCTTTCCTTTTTCTAAAGATTTACCGCAAAAATCAGTAAATACAATATCACTATCTCTAAGATACCCGTTAGCTGAGCCTGAGGTAGTGATGAGCATCCCATCTTTATATCTTGCGGAAATATTGCCTGAATATCCTGGGGTGAAGTTTTTTTCACCGCATAATTTTCCGGTTTGTATAATTAACCTTGATAAATCTTTTTTAGAGTACATCTTCTTCATTTTTAATGTTTTCAACACGTGCATAATCTAATACCGGAGCTTTTTCAGAATTTTTGAACTCAGTTTTCGGTTCCGTCTTTGTGTTATTATTTTCTTTTACTTCATCAGAAGGTTTTTTGTCTCGTTTTATAACCAATTTGTCATAATCAATATGAGTACCTTTTGCATCCATCATCATTTCTACTGAGAAGAAAGTGCTTTCTCTAATAACGTCATATCCGAGATTAAACTTGATATCATCCGGTCCTAAGGATACCCAGAAAGAACTTTCCTGCATACGGTCACCGTTCGGAGCATCATTAGAAAGGTTTAAAGAACCGAACCAGCAAAGTGTCAGGTATTTGTTAATTCTGAAGTATTCACGTAAATAGAAGTTTGATTTACCGTATCTGTATGAATCATAAATGTAAATCGGAGATTCATCTCTGTATGCTGATTGATAGTATCCGACATCTTGCATCCAGCGTTTCCATTGGGTGTGAACTCTCGGTCCTAATCTTCCTATAACTTGTGTATCACCCGTTCCGTATACAGAAGCGGATAATTCCGATACTATGTCAAAATTGAAAGCAGTTTGGTTCGGGATGTTTTTGTAGCTGTATAAGTTTTGTAAAGCTTGAGCCATATACCTTAATCTTGTTGTACCGATAGTATAATTTCTTCCTTCTCCAAAATGCTTTTCTTTGTCCATATCATGGTAGTAACCAAAGCCTAACATGTGTTCATAAGAAGAACGATGTCCTTTTAATAAAAAGTTGTCGCTTGCATACATTTTTCTGTAAGCCAACTCTGCACCGTATTTAGGACGACGTCGTCCGAGCCACCAGTCATTCAGGTATTCGTTCATTCCGTATTGCAGGAACAGATTATCATCAAGCTTTTGATAACCGTGAGCCATAAGCTTGCTTCCGGCAGTACCGTATGCGATTTCGGTTTGATTTGTTCCGCTGTTAAAACGACCGAGACCTCCAACTCCGATACCGTGACTGTAATTAACCATCGGGATTGCTTTTAGTACACTTCCTTTAGGAAGCTCAAATACAAATCCCGGACCAATATACATTCCTAAGTCGCGGTAACTTCCGATTTCCCAAATGTTTGTTTCTGCATAATCGTGATTTTTGTTTGTATAAATCTTTATTGCAGGAATCTTAAGTATTGTATATTTGCCTTTTTTTACATTAGCTTTTTTTATTGCGATAGTTTCTAAATCGCCCTTTTGTGTAATTATTATTTCCCGCGCATTAACCTTTACCAGACCTTTTTCCATATCTTCGGTTAAGGTTTGGTTTTTAGGTACAATCATCTGAGAAACAATCGGAGTGTATCCCGATGGCTTGAATTTTATCGGGTAAGAGTCGGTTATATCAATTGTACCGTTTTCTTGAACAATTTTATCTCCGTATACGTATCCTTTTTTTGATTTTATCTCTATTGTCGGAGTTTTTGTCATAGGATTTTCTATTAAAGCGTTTTCTTCATTCATATCAACAAAAATATAGTCGCCGTCTATTACTTGACCGTTTTTGATAATATGAACATTCCCTTCTGCTTTAATAGTGTTGTTCATTCTGTCATAAGTTATTTTATCAGCTTTAACTGTTGTTTCTTGTTTAACAAATTCAACGTTAACATTACCCGTTGCGTATAAACAATAATTGTCTGTGTCATAGTCCATATTGTCGCAATCAAGAACTATGTTTTCAGTGTTTTCTTTAGCCTCAGCTTTAGCGGAAGATTTATCCTTGTTCCAAAAATGTTTTGATTTTTTATTTTCTTCAACCGCAAGTTCATCTGCTTCAAATCCGTCAGGAAGCATATTTTCGTCAAATTCTTCTTTCTCATTTTTTGAAGCGTATTTGGAAGTTTCCGTGTCTGAGTTATAAATATTTGCAGCAGGGTCGGTAGGAGCAAGCTGGCTCTGACGGGCTTTTCTTTCTGCATATTTATTTTGAATTGCTTGACGGAGTTGTTTTACCGGCGGAGTAGTTCCTCTTGTTTCGTTATTCCTTGAATCTTGTTTTTCATATCCGTCAGAAGTTAAATCAGTATTTTCCACATCGTTTTTTTCTATGTATGCGGGCGCTTTAAAGAAAGAATCGCCTGTATAATAAGACGAGTTGTGCATAAGGCTTTCTTCTGCGAAAGCTGTGTTTGATAAAAGTAATGTTAATGCTATTGCTGTTATAAATTTATTTTTCAATTTTTTGTCCCGATAGAATTCTATAATTGTACATACCCGCTAGGGTTACTGGGTTTTCCGTTTTCACGGACTTCGAAATGGCAGTGAGGTCCTGTGCTGTATCCGGTAGTTCCCTCATAACCTATGATATCACCTTTTTTTACATTTTGTCCATTTACCGCTTTAACCGAACTCATGTGTGCGTAAAGAGTAGAAACAGGTTTTCCCCCTACAATTCCGTGCTCAATAATTACAACTTTACCGTAACCGCCGTACCAGCCAGTGTATATAACCTTACCTGAATTAGAAGCTTTTATTGCTCCATAATTAGGTCCGCCTATATCAACTCCTGAGTGGAAGGTTCTACTGTTAAATATAGGATGAGTTCTCCAGCCGAATGGCGAAGTTATACGACCTTGTATTGGTTTCATAAAACCTGATGCTACGACATCGGTTTTGTTGTCCTTAGCATTTCTGCTTATGTAGTGCTGAATGCTGTTGGATTGATTCCTAAGTTCGCGTTCAGCTTTCTCATACGCTATACGGTCTGTTTTAAGCTTGTTTATCATACTTTCATTTCGGGCAATTGCTCTTTGAATGTATGCTTTTTGAGTATTAGCAAGTGCAATTGATTGCTCGTAGTTACGCTTTCTTGCTTCAATATTATATTTAAGAAGTGCAATTTCCTGTGCTTTTCTTTTTGCGAAAAACATTCTGTCATAATCATCTTTTAATATTATTTTTTGGAAGTAAACTCTGTCTACAAGCATATTGATATCTTCAGAAGAGATTAACAATTCAAAAAATGCTTTCCTTTGAGATTTGAAAACCTTTCTTATGTGGCTTGCAAGAAGTCTGTTAAGAGAATTGTATTCATAAGTTGCTTGACTCAGTTGTGACTGCATATCATTTAATTCTCTTTGTGCGGAGTTGATTTTTGTTTCTGAGTCTTTAAGTGTTGATTGGGCGTCTTCCAGTTTTTGCTGATTTTTGTAGAGCTTATTCTGTTCTACATTTTCAAGCCATTTAAGTTTATTAATTTTAGCTCTCGTTTGTTTTTTTTGAGTTTCAATATCGGTAGCAGAAACAGGAGTCTGTACTGCAATATTCAGTACAAAACACAAGAATATAAAAAGTTTTAATACTTTTTTGAAACTCAAAATCTATCTCCCGTATTTATCCTGCCATTAACATTAATAAGCTTAGACCTGCGGTCCATACAATAAATGATACAGCAATAATACCGATAATGATTTTTTTATGTTCTCTAAAAAATTCCATACTACACCTCTTTATTACATCATAGTATAAAAATGTTTTTAGAGCAATTTGAGGTAAATAATATTTACATTAGCATTAATAAAAAATAGTTCTTGCATGTAATTTTTTACAAATTTATAAATAATGTCGATGAGGTTACTATTTTGGAACCATACGACAAGAAAATATTAGCAAAATTAGGCAAGAATTGCAATATTTTGCACCGGTTGATATTGCTTATGAAGCTGGACACGCAAACGTATCACAATATTAGAATGATGTTAGGGGTGAAGTGTGCTTAAACAGTTTGTTTGTAATAATATAGTTTTATATAGGAGTGCTTATATGAATTTAATTGAACGCAACAAAGAACTAATGAAAAAATTTGAAACAATGATTAATACTGCTGATGAGGTACTTGCAGAAGAACTTGTTGATAGTAATGCACCATTTTATACACCTGCAAGTCCTGAACCTTTGTATGGAGGTAAGGGGTATTTATCAGTTGTTCATTGGATGAGAAAAGGTTTTTCGGATGTTCAATGGCACATTACTGATATGGTAGCAGATGAAGACAAAGTTGCTGTAAAGTGGGATTTAACAGCAACTCATGACGGTGATTTTATGGGAATAAAGCCTACAAACAAAAAGATTTCTGTTTGTGTAATGAACTTTTATTACTTTAATAATGACGGCAAAGTTACAAATGACATTGCAGCAGATGGTATGATAGGTATTCTTCGTGGTATTGGTGCAATGTAAAGGGTAGTTTGTAGGTCAGGCAATGTCTGTCGAAATAAAAACATAAAGAATGTTGTAATTTAACATACAGAACAAGATTAAATTAACTATAAGATGGAGATGGTACTAATTTCATCAATACATTTATGCAACAAGATATTCGTTTTAGTAAAAATTTTGTAACAATTTTATCAAATTGTAACATTTTATTAGCTTAATACTACGCAACAACACCTGTGTTTATAGGGATAAATATCAAAATCAATTACACCATAGAGTGATTGTAAATATACTGCAATTTGTGATATATAAATAATAGTCACTATCACAGTTTAAGCATTTGATATATAAATAGTTTTTGATGGTACAATGTTGTATATCTTTCCAAAATATACTATAATTTATGGGAGAGGAAAGAGAGTACAATAAATTAAACCAATATAGTGCTTGTTGTAATTGATAGTGTGTAAATAAGTTAAATATTGGGCATTAATTCTATGATAGAAAAAATATTTAAAATACAAAATAATGTTAGAAAACCTTTTAAGCAACACTTTTTAAAGGGTGTTATTCTTGCAATTACATTTGCACAAGACATTAAAGAATTTTTTGCAAACAATAATTTTACCGAATTCTTTAATGAAAATGGGTTTTCGAATTTAACAGAGATTAAAAATGCTAATTTTAAAATCACGATTGATGAGGATGTTCCTATTGCTGAACAAACAAATGCGGTGATTGGATATACATACACAAATCCTCAAAACAATAATCAGATTCAAATAATTAATAATAGATTTATATTTGTACATAATACTTATAGTAATTATGAAAATTTGAATAAAGAAGTAGAAGTTTTTAATGAGAAAATATTTGCAAATATCAACGTTAACATTCAACAAATTGGCTTTAGAAAAATAAATGCAATTGTTGTGCGAGAAGTTGCGAATTACAATGATATAACAGATTTATTTAATAATAATTTGTTTAATTTTATGAAGTGTGATTTGTTTGACATTAATGACTTAGAAAATTATAGAGACAATTTTATATTATCTAAAAATAGTTCAAAAATTATTGTAAATACTTCTTGTGCAAAAATTAAAAATATTGAAAGTTCTTATGAAGTCGTTATTGATACCGATATTATTCAAGATAGTTTTGATAACACAAAAGCTATTGATATTATAAAAGAAATGAACCAATTGCATTTTGATACGTTTTGTTGGTTTACTTCAGATAAAATGAAAAATATAATGAACGAGGTGATTTAATATGTTAAGTGCCAAACACAAAATATTTCAACCGAGTATAAACAAGATTACAGAAGAGGATTTATCAATTTCTGTTAATAATACTGGTTTTTATTCATATCTTGACACTGTTACAGAAGAAGAAGCAAAAACTGCCAAAAATGATATTTTGTCAGATTTTAAGACAAAAAACCTTTATTTGCTAGAAGAACCTTCTAATATTGAAATCAATCATAAAAATACCTCCTATAAGATTGAGTTAAACAAAGCTGATTGGGATAAGGTGTTTGAAGCAGATAATAAACCTATTAATTACGAAAGTATAAGAAAATTTAAAAATAGTATAAAGCATTTCTATGATTAATCCTGTATATATTGAAAAGCGCCATAATAGAGATAATTTCTGTTGTGAAGAACCAGTGTTAAATGAATTTATAAAACTATACGCGAGACAGAACCATTCAAATAATATATCTAAAACGTATGTTGTTCTTAACGATAATGATGTCATTGCATATTATACACTTGTTTACGAAAATATAGAATTAAAAAATATTAGAAACGAAATTCCATCTGACTTAAGACAGAGTAGAAAAGATAAAATACCTTGTGTATTGCTGGGGATGATTGCACGCGATAAGAGTCTCAAAGGACAAGATTATGGTAATTTTTTATTAAATGAAGCAATAAAAAAGACTTATAAAGCATCACTAATTGCTGGAATAAAGGGATTATTTTTAACTCCAATCAATAGCACTGTTGCTACAAAATTTTACGATAAAATCGAATTTTTACAAAAAATCGATGAAAAATTATATTATATCCCTATTGCAACAATAGAAGCTTTGATTAAAGAATAAAGTTTTTGTATAATACTATATGTGTTGTTTTGTAAAACTTTACTGCTTTTATTCTTCTTTCACGCTAATGTTGTGTGTTAAAGGAGGTTTTTGCATGGAAAAGGTAGGATTAAATATTACCCCAAAAGAGTTTAAGCAATTAAGCAAATGGGCGGAAGAAGTTTATAACATTGCTGTAGTTGTAGATTATTTTTGTGAAACGCAGCCAGATAAAGAAGAGTGTTACAATTTGGCTCCGGTTGTAAAATATTTGCACCGAGAAGCAGATTTATTGAATGCATTTTTTATCGATCACGAAAAAGATGTTGATTTTTAAGGTGCGTTTAAGTCCCGTTTAAGAACTGTTCAACCGATGTTTACAAAATAAATATGTCTGAATGATACAAAAAACAGGTATTACACTTTAGATTTTCTCCTACGTAATCGATTAATGTTCATAGCGAAAGGAACACATTATGGTTGAAAAAGATTATAAGCTATATGGGACAAAGATTTTGAATCTTAAAACTCAAGAAATCGGATTGTTGATTTGCTTATGGGAAAACAAATATGCTGATAAAACTGTAGATTTTGCAACTTGCGTTGATAAAACCGGCAAGCGATATAACATTGAACTTGATAATATCAGAGGGTTTGAAGATGATTTTGAAAAATAAAAGAACCCAAGAACGTATACAATTATCTTATACTGAGTTTCAGGCAAGATTTGCACAAAACATTCAAACAGCACTTGAAAGTTATATCAGAACCGAAAACGCAAAACCATCTTTCAAAGCCAATAAAACCCCAGAATCGGACTTTTATTTTGACTTACAATGGAACTTTAATCACTTTGGGAATTCTGCTTGGTGTATTGAAAGACTTTAACGAATTATATAGCGCAATATATACAATGTAACAATTTTATTTCTTTTGTAACAATTTTGCCAAAATCATTAAAGTTTTTGTCCGAAAGTGCCGTTATACATGGTGTGCGAAAGTTTTATATTTTGACGTCACAACTTAAGCACGATTAGTAAGATAATAGGAATGGATATTAGTCTATGGGACTAGGCGACTTCTGGTTACAATTTAATAAGGGTAAAAAGCAGCAATTAAATGATGCTCAACATGGCGTGCGTAAAGAGCAGGTCGATTCAAAGTTTCATAATTTGTTTGATATATATGATGAAAATGGAGATGGAACTCTAGAAACAAATGAATTAGAGGGGATTTTTAAGGGTATAAAAAAGTTTGCTGGAGCTGATAAGATTTTAAACTCAAGTGAAAATATACAAGCCAAAAGTATATTTGCACAACAAGCCAATATTGAAGATGCCGATTTTCAAGGATTTGTTCAATCTATATCTACTGCAAGTGAGGATATTGTATCCACTTCTGAAAAACCAACCCCAGATGGTGGAAAAGAAATCACAACCGAATATAAAGATGGCTCTTTTGAAACAATTTCGTATTATCCCGATGGTTCATACAAATTTAAAAAATTTGACCACGAATATACGCAAAATTCAGTTTGGTACACAATAAATGGAGACCCAAATACTCGTTATACAGAGTCACAAATAGATGGCATTATAAGAAAAGATTACCAAAAATTATTACAAGAAAATAAAAAAGCTCTTGCGGAATACAAAAAAAATGAACTTACAAATAGAGAGCTTGGCAAAATACCTCCTCTCGCACCTCCTAAATATAAAGACTACAAATCTTTATATATGGAACGAAAAAATATTTGTCAAAATACTTCAAACGATAAATATGAAATACACGATTTAGAATTATCAGATAGAGCAAAATTTGATGTTGAAGTTAGAAAATTTTTAATTGAACATTTTGTTGAAACTCATCAAGGTGCAAAAGATGCATTAGATACAATGGGAATTCTTGATGATATCGGAGCTGCTATTAATACAGGAGCAGGAGAATTATGGAATTCTATTGTAAATGTTTATAATAAATGGTTTGGCGATGGTACACAAGAAGATTATCAAAATTTCTATGAATTAGTAAATAAATTTAATCCACATTACGACAAATCTTTACTTGCAAAAGGGGACTTGGAATTTATGACAAATCACCCGGATGCATTCTTTGGTAGTTTTGAAACCGATATGGTTGAAAATACAGGACATCAATTCGAGCTTGAAAAAACTGTTCAATTCCAAAACTTAACGCAACAATACCAAACTGCAACAATTTATAAACAAAGAATTGATTTACTAAAAAAAGCTCTATCTGAAGTTGATATGTATTGGGCTGAACAAACTGCATTAACGAATAATCCGGTACAAAGCGACGGTTTAAATCCATATACTCATATTGTTAGTGCAAATAATTATTTATTAGCATTTTTCGGGAATGACCAAGAAGCTGCCGATATGGTTTTAAACGGCACTATTGGCAATCCTGATGCAACAATGAAAAAAATAAAAGAATTAATGCAAGATGCACAAGATGCACTAGAAAATGCTCTATTAAAAAGAACTACAACATTAGAATCTGATGAAACTGGTTCTATGACAATGAGCATTTCATCAAAAGGTTTCGAACAATATTCATATGACGAACTACAAGCAAAATATCAATCAGAATATAAAGAAATGTATGGTGTTGATTTTGTTCCTGATGAATTAACAGAAAAGGTTATGGGTGCAAAAGCAACTGGTGGTATGGTAAAAATTGCTGCTATTACAATTATTTCAATAATTATTACACGCAGTCCTATAATGGCAGAAATTTTAGGTGCAGCTGGCGGTGCTGCTATTGAAGGAGCTTCTGCAAATCTTATCAGAACACTAGTTACAAAATATGGTCAAACCGCTGTTCAACAAGGAATTAAATTTGCTATGACTACGGGAACTTTGGCAACTGATGTAGGTTTAACTTTATTAAATCAAGTTACAAGTGAACGTGGAGTAAATGGTCAAGAATTATGGGAAAGTGCTAAAGGTTCTGCTAAATATATATATTTCGGTGCATATATAGGTTCGCCTGTTGCTCAAGCTGTTTCGCAACGTATTAGCCAAATTGGTGTTGCAGGTAAATTAATGAGTGGTGGTATGAAATCTACTAAAGGAGCAATACAAACAACGACTATTAGTGGCGATAAACTTTTGGCAAATATAAGTGGAGAGGCAGAGGGTATATTAGCAAAAGGTAAAGCATTTTTAAAAGCACTTCCTGCTAAAACGGGTGGTTTCGCAGCCGATGTGGGAATGTTTACGGGATTAGAAATTGCAACTGAAGGTGTTGATCCTCTTACAGCAGGTGCAGAACAGGGCGAAATGCTCGGTAAATTAAAAATAATGAACCACTTCTTAGAATATATGCTCGGTGCAAAAACTCATACTGCTGTCAATAGAGCAAGATGGGATGTTGCGGTAGAAAGAGCAGGAGTCAAGAATTGGAATATTAAAGAAATCAAAGCTCCTTCTACTGATGGAAAAGGATTAAAAACAACATATTATGTTGATATTGATGGCATTCCGATAGGTAGATTTGAAGATTTAAATGTTTTAGCAACTGCAATGATGGAACGAGTTTCTGCTGTTTATAGTACAACTCCGGCTCCTCGCCAAGAAGCTGCAACCGATGAAACTGCGAAACCAGAACCAGAAATAAGAATGGCAGCCGGCGAGACTGTAGAATCTGAAGTTGTAAATACTTCTAACGATTTAATGGATGCAAGCTTAAGGAATCCTGCACAAATAGCAGAATCAAGAATCAGAGAAGAATGGCAACAACACGATTTAGGAACAAAAACTCCGGAAACTGAAGAACCTGCAATTATATTTAAAGATGGTAAATTCGTCATTAATGAAGATTTGACAACACGACAATTAAGCGAACCGTTGCCTCAGATTTCAGATGAAGTAACTTCATTAATTTTCAGAGGAAAATTAGGTCAAGAATTGACGAGACGATATGAAGCTGCAAGTGATTTATTTAGTAATGCATTGCAAAAACATAAATCAGAGATTCAACGACTTGCAATTGAAAATAAAAATAATCCACAAGCATTTGCACAAAGTGTTGCAAATATTCTTGGTAAAGAACTGGGAATGGAAGGGTTAGAACCAGAAGTAAGAATTGTTGCTGATTCGGAAATATCTGGTAGTGGTGGCTTCGATTGGATAGATGGTAGAATTGAAATTAGTGATAAAATTACAGACTTTAATCAAATTGTAGAATTGGTTTCGCACGAATTTAATCACGCATTGCAATTTGCGGATATCGTTGCTCAATATGGTAAAGATGGTATTGCTGAATTACTAACACAAAACAAGGCATTTATGGCAAGTGATGCCTTGACACCAGAACAAAAAACCGAATTTATTGATTTATGCGTAAATAGCGAATATAACCAAAAACTTGTCGAAAGTGTAAAAGGTAAACGTGCCGAAGAAGGATCGTTAAATGATTATTTAAGAAGAATTTATAAAAATGAAATGACAAATGTTATTGATAAAAATGGTCAAGGATATTTAGGTCAAATAACTGAAGGCGAGGCATATTTCATCGGTTCTAAAAATGGTCGTTCATTAGGAATTACAGGGGAAATTACAAGTGAACAATTTGAAAGATTAAAACAAGAAAATCCAAATATTCAAGAAAGCTCTGATGGTTTAATATTCCAAATAAATGACGATGGAACTATTACAAAAATAGGAATTAAATTCCAAGCAGGCGAACCTTTATCTGAATTACAAAGAAGTGCATTAGAAGAATTGACTCAAGGGGAAAAAATAGATCAAGCTAGAGCAAAACAAATTGAAGCATTAAGAAAAACAACAGCAAGTGAAGATGTAACATTAATGATTGATGGTCAACCTAGAACATTCCAAGCATTTAAAGGTGTTATGGGTAAGGCTGGCGGTTTCCAACTTGTAGACGGTAATGAACTATTCCAATATATTCCTAAAAAAACAGAACAAATCGCAAGAGAAGAATTATTAGCAGATGAATTTTATCAAATGGTTGGATGTTTCCCAAAAGAAAAACATATTGTTACAAATGATGATGGTACATCTGCTATAATTACAAAAAATATAATGTTCTTGAATGGATTTGATTTTAAATGTAAAGAGGCTGCCGTTCAGACATTCGGAATAGATGTATTATTAGGCAATATGGACAATGTATTGGCTGCATTCAAAAATGATGACCATACTCCAATTGCAAATTTGCCTCAAATAAATTTATTCCATCACCCATCCGGAGCAGCTAAACCATCAAGCTCGGTTGTTAGAGAACTGTCAACATTATTTAAAACAGGGAAAAATGCAGAAGTTTTAAAACGAGCATCAAAAGAAGAACTAATGAAATCATTAGAAAGTGTAGTTAATATTTCAGATTCTCAAATTAGAGAACTTGTAAACAAACATGGAATTGAAAATCCAGATGCTATGGCAAATTTATTAATCGAACGTAAAAATTTTATTGCCAGATTCCTAGAAAATATGAAAACTACTGAACAAGATGGTTTACCGATTGAAGAATATGTTGCAAATGTTTTAACTAAAACTTTTGGAGAGGTTCAATATGAAAAACTACAAAATGATGAAAAACTAAATACAACATTAACTGATTATATTTCTGAAAAATTTGATGTTCCAAAACAAAATCTTATATTATACAAACAACTAACAGAGAAACCAGAATTTGCGAATTATTTAAAATCTAAAATTGAAGATCGAAGTCTAACTATTGAAGATTTAAACGAACTAAGAGATACAATGAAAATGACAGATTTTTGGAGAGAAACTCCAGAAAACCAAAATAAAATATTTGATATTTTAATAGATTTTAAGAAAACAAGTAATATTAGTTTTAGAGATGGTTATTATTTAATTTATAACTTTGCACAACTCAGAAAACTTGGTTCTGAAATGGACACCAATGTTATAGATTCAATTAAAGAAGTTAGCTCTGTATTAGGCAATTTTGCTGATTTGAAATTGTATGGCTTTATAATGCCTGATGGAAAACTTGACCACGAGGCACTATCAATAATTCAAGAATTACAAAATAAAAATATTCCTAATAAATATATGCTATTAATGCTTTCAAAACTCAGAGGTGCTGATGGTAAATATAACAGAGATTTATTAAAAATTGTTGATGATTTAGTAAGCAAAGGTATCGAAGGTGATAATATTCCTGTACACTTCAATGCAATGGTTACACCAGATGGGATTAATCCAAGTATGTCCAATTATGTTGAAATGTTCCAAAACTTAGGAATACCAAAAGACTATATTGCTAACTTATTTTTGATGATACGTGTTCGTAATCAAAGAGGACAAATTGAACAAAGAACTTCTGTTTTGGATACCATTTTAAAAATTGCAAAAAAAGGCGAACACCCTCAAAATATTGCAAATTTAACAAAGACCTTGGCAATGTTTCCAGAAAGTATGACTGTTGAGTTAAGAAATGCTATTAGCAAAACCCCGGACAATATTGATGTTATAAATCTAAATGCTGCATTACAAGCTTGTTTTAAACCAATTAGTTTTAATAGAAATAGTTACTATTTTTTAATTGAAATGTTAGAAGACGGAGCACCAACAAAAGGTTTGAATAACTTAATTTCAAATACAACTGTTTTAGCAACAAAAACTAATTTTCTTTCTCCAGAACAAGCAGAAAAACAAACTTTTACATTACAAGCAGAAGCACAATTGTTGTTTGAACGTGGAAAAACGCTTGATGAAGTGAATGCAATTTTTGCCAAAGCAACTACCAATGGTGTTGTAGATGAATTTGTGCTTGATAATTTAATAAGAAAATATGGCGAAACAATGCCTGCAAGAGATTTAGTAGATCTTATAAGTTGTTCTAAAATCGTTCCAGAGGATAAAAACATTCCAATTGAGGAAGTAAATCGACAACGAACAATGATTGCAGATGTAATGATAGAAATGTTCCAAAACGGCTACACAGGTCAGGAAGCAACCGCTATGATTACACCGGCATTAAATATAAAAACAATTCCTCTTTCTAGGAACTATACGATTACAGGATTAAATGAGAAAATCTTTAATTTTGCTAAAAAATGTGCTGATAATAAAATTCCTGCAACAGATACTCGTTTCATTGAATTAAAAGCAAAAATCGAACAAAATGCTCAAAATTTAACCACAGAAGATATGAATGCAAAAATGGAAATGATGTTAAATTGGGCAGATAAATTGCTATTTGAAGATAAATTACCACCAAAAACTGTTCAAACTTTTATGGATATTGCAGCATTCAAGACAAATGTATTCCCAGTTAAGACATATAATTTTGACGAAAAAGTTGTTGAAATAATTAATCAATTAATTGAAGAAAAGGTTATTACTCCTGAATCACCTGCAAATTTAGCAATGGTTATTAAAGCATTTAAACTTCAAGATTATGATGAAAATGCAATTAATACTGCTAAACAATATCTTTCAAATCCAATTACACTTGAAAATGGAAAAGAATATCAAATGGATGCCGAATCACTAGGTATGTTTATTGGTGCATCAAAAAATAAAGAAACAGGGAAATTTGATCTAGAAATGTTCCATAAAAATGCACAATTATTTATACTAAAAGCTGACCATGGATTCTCAATACAAGAATTAGCAATAATGGCTAAATTATATAAAGGAAAACTTTCTATTGATCGTTTAAGCACTGGAGTCAAAGTTAATATTCTGAACAAACTTTCGTATGCATCACCAGAAGCATTAAAATTAATCAGAGAAAAGGTTATTGATACAAAAGATGACAACGACAATGTCGTATTTGGCGATACTGAAGTCTTAGTTAATACACTATTAGCAAATATTAATATCGCATCCAGAAACATCAGAACAACACAACAACAACGAGCTGAATTCTTACGAAATTTCATTTCAAATAAAGGCAGAAATCCAGAAACAGGACTGAATGATATTGAAACTGCCATCGTTAATTTTGATTTCACACAATATGGAAAGGATGGTTTGCCATTAAAGTATAGCCGAGACGAATTTGTAGCAAATCTTCATAGTATCTTAGAAAACTTAACTCCAGAACAGCAAGCACAAGTTTTGAAATTCCATAACATAGATTTAGGGGATAATGGATTTAACTCTAATCCTAGGATTAGACGATTGCCCGTATCAACTGAGAAATTAACAAATGCTCAATACAAGCAGATGTTTGAAGAGTTAAATACATTACTTAAAGGTATTAATGAAAATAATATTCAACTTTACAAAGAAACAAGCACAGATGCTATACTGCAAAAATGTAGCCAACTTGCATCACTAACAGATACTCAACTAAGTGCTATTGCAAAAGAATATCCGGAATTAAAATTTGAAGATTTGAAAGCTATTCAACAACAAGCAATTACATTTGGAGAATTAGTTGCTAATAATGATGTTGCAAAATTACCAACACCACTTGTTGTAAAAACTGCAAATGATGAAATAGATAGTTATAGCAGCTTTACTACCGAGATGAAAGAAGCATCTACAAGAATAGAAGAAGAATACAACAAATTTGTATATGAAAATGAATTCAAAACGGGTAATGCTGAAATTGACGAAATAATGAATGGTATTATGCGTGGCTTACCGGATGTAATGTTGACAGTTGGTAAAAAGCAGCATAAAACTCACAATTATTCTGTTGATGTTCACACAATGGAAGTTCTGAAAAAAGCAATAAGTGATCCTGAATATAAAACACTTTCTGACAAAGATAGAACTATTTTGAAATTTGTAATTTTACTGCATGATTTTGGTAAGAAATATATAAATCCAGACACTCCAGATACAGGGCATGAAATTGGAAGTGCTGAAATAGCCGCAGGAATTTTGGCACAATATAAAATGCCGGAAGCAATGAAAGAACGGATCTTAAATATAATTAAAAATCACGATTGGTTCGCTCGATATAACAGAAATGAATGGAACGCAAATTATGTAGCAGCCTTATTCCGTTCGCCAGATGATTATAAAATAGCAAAAATAATGTCAAAGGCAGATTTAGCAAGCATTAATGATGAATTTAATTATAGAGTTTTAGGTATTGATCCTCAAAATAGAACACCTGAAAATTACGAGGCAGCATACAATAAAAAATTAGAAAATGTTGATATCTCATATAATAGACTATATTCAAAAACTAACATTATAATGAATTCAAGAATTCTAAATCCAAGTAAAATTCCAATGGATGAACAATATGGAGTTCAAGTTCTAAATCTTACGGACGAAGCAATTCCTTCAGATATGGATTTAGGTGTTTATGGTATGAATGGCAGCACTAAAGAAAATCTCCGCCTAACTGTTCACATGGTTAAAGACGAAAATTTATTGGGCAATCTGGAAAGTGCAAAATTAGGAATGGAAACAACCATAAACGATAATAACACTTGGAGTATCAGTATAATTAGATTAAATAAAAAAGGAACATATAAAGACAGAGAATATGGCATATTAACTGATGCACCCCTCTCAAGTATAGCAGTTGCTTCCCCTTATAACATTAGCAGTGGATATGAAAAAAGTACTGCAAGATTTGTAGAGTTGTTATTCTCTGACAAGAATCAACATTTCTTAAAACAGCAATTTGGAGCATCTATGGCTCGCTCCGGCTATAGAATTTCTGAGGCTGACTATCAAGCATTATCAAAAATGGTTTATAATAAGAGTTTTACTACTCAAATTGAAACAAAACCGGAAATTGAAGTTAACGGAAGAATGATTCCAACAGAAGCAGTAGTCAAAGCTATTCAAGAAAGTACCGATGCTCTTATTGCAACCACACCACATCACACGGAGTTCGTAACAACAAATCCAAAAATACAAGGATTAGTTGTTAAGAAAAATAGTATGTCTGAAGTTGCTCCAGATTTTATTGCATTTGCAAAAAAATATAATCTCCCAATTATTTTAATTGGTAAATAAATTAAACTGCAATAAGAGATTATAACAGCATTACTAACATTAAGAGTTCTAATTCTTCATCATTAAGTGCGTATGCCATATCCATCAAAAGAGGAATTAAATCTTTATCTTCGTTATATGTACCTTTTACTTTTACATCATTACCGAACATTGATTTGTTTTTAACTCGCAAATCCATTTTATCACTTTTTATAGCAAAACCATTCCATTTATTTTCTATATCAATATCTAATTTTTTATCTTTAAATTGACCTTTAATACTGTATCCGCTAAAAGTTCTTGAAACTGTTAAGTCTATTGGTTCATCACCTAATGTACCTTTTAAATTTCGCTTTGCAAAACTGTCGGACATTTTTATATCTAATTTCTTGTCACCAATATTTCCTGTTATTTCATCTGCTTTAAATACTTTTCCGTTATGTTTGATATTAAAATTCAAATCATCAACCTTACCGGATAAAGAACGATTTGATAATCCCTGTTTACATTCAACTTCAAAATTTTTATCTGCAAATTGTCCAACGGCTTTTTTTACTTCTTTGCTTGATTTTGATTCTTTTTGTTCAACACTTTCAATAAAGAACTTCTTAAATTCTTCTTTATTCATTAATGTTGCCTCGTTCGGATTTTTCTCATTGGAAACAGCCACACATTTATAGCCATTTCCCAACACAACTTCTCTAGCCATCATTTTTTCACCATCTTTCGTTGTATATTTTATGATTGGCGTTCCTGTTGGTTTTAAATCTGGGCTTTTCAAACTTTGTTGATGTTCTACCGAATGAGGACTATTTTTAAATTCTTGATATACGAGCATGTATTCCATACCCTTTTCTTTATCATCTTTTATACTTTTATATGCGTTAATTCTTTTCTCTGCATTTTGTGGGTCAATTTTTGAAACCATAAAACTATAAGAATGTTCTGTTGGATCTCCCTGCGGTACTATTTTGCCATTATATTTTTGGATATTTAATCCATACTTTGCAATAATTGCCTCGTATTCTTTATCTTTGGAATCTGGTACTGCTACTGCAATACCCTCTTTCGTCTGCATCATACTGTCTGGTGTTGTTGCATATTTAGCAGTAGCCGTTCCGACTTGTCGCATTGTTTCAGAATCAGCCTTATTGATTTCGCTATAAGGGATTAAATAATTACTTCTAAATGAAATGCTATTTATATTTTGCACACTAGACATAAAAACCTCACTACTTTCTAATATTTTATATTGTTTTTAATTCCTTGATTCTTTACATAATCAGTAACTGTCATTTCATAAAAATCGCCATCTTTATGTATATCTACTCCATGAAGAAGATTCCCTTTTCCATCCGGACTGCAAGAATGATAAATTGATTGAATTCCATCATTAGATTTTGCAAATGAAGTTTCTTTTGACAAAGTTCCCTCTGGTGTTGCTTCATATATAGAAACAAAATTAGTGCCGTCAATATTTTGTTTGTTTACTTCATATTTAATGCCTTGCTTATCTAATAATTTTATATATTCTTCAGGAGTTGTATTAAATTTAATATTTTCCGGGAATAAATCCAAATGAGCATCCGGATTTGAATAGCGTTTTCTTATATCTTCAAGAATTCCATCTTTATCATATCTATAAATAATGCTATTCAAATCACCTTGATTTTGGGGATATATACAATCTTCATAACCTGAATAATTATCTACCGCATTTCCGTTATGCCAATGAACAACTTTTATTGGAAATTCTTGACCTTTAGTTATAAAAATCGAACCACCACCAAATTCATTATCATTGATTATATCAAAATCTTTATTTTCTACTAAACCTGCATTAATTAATTTATTTTTATAATCATTCATTGAGGTAGGTTTATTTATATCAAGTGGATTTGCTACGAAATTACGAACCTTTATTGCATCAGCTCCTGTTTTATCTACATAGAAATCTGATTCGAATTCTCTTGGTTTGTTATCGATAGGATTTGAAACATTTTGAGAAGTTGCAGAATAACCTCTAAATGCTACTGGATTAAAATTTGCAATTTTATCAATCATAAAGCCTCCTATTAGTAACCAAATCCGCTACTACCGAATCCGTCACCACCGAATCCACTTCCATAACCATTTGAACTTCCTAATCCACCATCATAGTATGGACTACTAATATCCATCTTATTCATAGGATCTGCTGGGTTATAAATATCTTGACCGAATACACCCTTATTTGCCGTATTTTCATAATAAGGACTTAACGGATCTAATTTATTCGCAGGGTCAAACGGATCATAAATGTCTTGTCCCATTGAACCTCTGCTTGCGATATTTTCTTCTTCTTTTGCGACACGACCTAAATCATCTTCAAGAGATTTAACTTCTTTTTGAGCAGCTTCCTCACCTTGTTTAAACAATTTTTTAACGTGCTTTCCTTTTGCTAATGCGAAATCCCCTGCGACAGCTAATCCTGTTGCAACAACCGCACCAATTCCGATATTTCTTAATGTGTGATTTTCATTATCTCTAGATATTTCAACTGAATCTTGTTTTGGAGTCCTTTCCAAATTGTTGTTGTCATTTGCTTTAAAACCTATTTGTTTATTTGTTGTAATTGGCAAATTTGCTTTTATTTCGTTTGAATGAAAACTTATGTTGTCGACCATACAGTAATTCCTATTTTGAGTACACTAACCTATATATATAAAAGCATGAACAGATAAAAAATTGCCTTTTTGATTTATAAAACTTAATAAAATGCTTAATGAATTATTCCATTCCCAGAATCTCTCTTTCAATTTGGCGGATAATATCAGGAGATAAACAGCCTGTTGGTTTTTGTTTTGGTATTTGTTCTTGCTGCAGAGAGTCGGTATATTGTTTTACAAGCGGAATTTCTTTTAGGATATTAATCAGAGAATATATTTCTGGTGGCGGAGTTTTTTGATTCTTATCAATATCCGTAGATATTTTCTGCATCATTTTTTTTGCGAAATCAAGTAACTCCTCACGAAAGCGGTATTTTGTATGTTCGACTTCAAATCGCTTTTTATCCCAGTTGTATTCCTTTTTCCAATAGAATAAAATTCTGCGGGAAAGTCCCAGTTCCACTCCAATCTCTGCCAGAGATTTTTTGTCGTAAATATACATATGTTCAGCTTGTGTCAGTTGGTTGTATTTTGTCATTTTATACCTCAAAAATTATTCTATCTACTGTAAAAGTTATTTTGTCGGATAATCTCCGAACCTGAAAATTACAAGTTCTATCAATTATTCCGAGATTTTGAAAATATTTAATCATCTGATTTAGAAGTGCTAAAGTGTTTTTCAATACTTTTGGCGGTAAATTTCTTTCTTTGCAAAAATAGTAAAATTTCTGAATATCATTGCAAGATATGTCATTTAAATTTTTATTTTTGTAAAATGGCGCAATATAGTATTTTAACATTCTACGATATCTTCTGTAAGTATTGAGTTTGCAATTATTTTTGACATAATTTTCTAAAAAATAATTAACTGCTGCATCAAATGTTATAATTTGATAATTTGTCACTTGGTTTGTGCAAATGATAAATTCTTGTTTTAGCTTTTATTCCTGATATTTATATATTCCATGTTCAAATACCAATTTACCCTCGTTCAAAAGCTGTTCAAGTTCTGTTTTGCAATCACATTCTGCAATCATTTCTATTTCATCAAGGGTAAATTCTTTTAAGTGTCGTGCTAATTTTTCTATGTTCATAAAATCTGCTCCATAATTTCTTTTGTAATTTCTGCTAAAATATTGTCTTTTGCAAAAATTTCCATTTGGTTTATCAACTGAACAATTTGCCGAAATCTGTTGTATTTTGAGTGGATATATTCAACAGTATCAGGCGTAAATGGAATTTCCGACAATTGATTAATTATTTGACTTAAATCAGCTACTTCAAAGGTTTCAAATTTTAAAATTTCTGAAAATCGGTCATAAAGGTGCTTGTATCTTTCAAGTTTTTTGTGCGCCAAACCCATTCCGATAAAGATTATCGGACAGCCGGTTTCATCGTGAATATCTCTGAGCGATTCAATGGTTTTATAGTTATTTATAAGGTAATCAATCTCGTCAATAAAAATCACCTGCGGATTCTGTTTTAGCTTTTTTACTACGATGTTAAAATTATCCGAAGTCAAAAATCTCGGAATTTCATCAAGTTCCTTTACCATTTCTTCAAGCAGCCATCTGCCTGTCATAAGGTTTGATGCACGAAGATAAATTCCATCGTATTTGCAAGCAAGCCACAAGGCTGTTTGTGATTTACCTAATCCTGGCTCGCCATAAACCAATCCCATTTTCGGAATATTCTTCGGTTTACTTATCAGATTTTCAACAAGTCCGATAAAGTTTTTGACATTCTGCGTTTTTACAAAAATCTTATTCATATAAAAGCCTGTACTCCTTTGTTTGCTTAAATTTTTCTATCCACTCGTCTTGCGGATTATGGATTATTAAATATTCATATTTTTCTGAATTATTTTTGAACAGCGTTTGAACCCTTTTTGAATCCGATTTGAACACAGTTTGAATTTCGGTAGGCTCTATTTGTGTTTCAAGTAACTTTATATCCTCGCATTGAAGATACTTTTTTACTGATTCAACAGTTTTCTTTTTTAGTTGCCGTTGGCGCACGATTTTTTGTTTATAATCCTCATAGTCCTTGATATCGCCAAGTAATTTTGCCATTGGATGAGTTTCTGTTACTCGTTCTGCAAGTGCAAAGATATTCGCCTTTTGGTGTGTAAACTTTAATACTTGTAAGGTCAAAAAGATTATATTTAATAAGAACTTTACTCTTAAAACCATAAAGTCTTTCATCAAAATAATCACAATTTAAGAACCTGATACCGTTTCTTTGAATTGTTTTGACTTCTGTTGCTAGCATTAAATCATCAAGCATATTTATATCAATATTCTGCCGTTTTCTTTCGGATAAAACTTCCGCTATTGTTTTATCCGGAGCATTCGGACATGGTTGAGAATTCTTAAAACTCAGCCACATATCAATCATTTTTATTGTTTCTTCAATTGTTGGAATGTAATCTATATGCCAAGATTTGTGAAGTTTTTCATTTCGCATCATATAGGCAGGTTTATTATTTATTGATGAACCGATATAACTTGGCAATAATTTTTCAAACCCTTCCTGAAATTCTTTGAAAAATCGTTCAATAACTTTGGCTCTTGCGTTATATGGACGAGCAAATACTGTTTCAATTCCGAGTTTTGAATACAACCCGTTAAATCCTAACTCGCTAAATCCTCTGTCGTCTGTAAAGTATTTTGCCCTAAATGCTCTTCCGTTATCCTGATAAACGACTTTAGGTATCATATCAAGATTAATTATTGCGTTGCGAAGTGCACTTGCAATACACTGCGTATTTTCTTCAAGCATTATTTCATAACCGACCAAAGCCGTCGATTTCCAATCTAAAAATCCGACTAATGTTGCTCGGCAAGGTTTGCCTGTGAATGGATTTATTACCTGAAACGCTAATTTATGTCCATCTGCGACAAGAATATCCCCGACTTCAAGTAAACTTGCATCACGTTTTATGTACGGTTCGACTTTATCAGAAAGTGCTTTCTCTCCGTCACGAGCAAGAATCCACTTATCGTAATTATTGTCTTTAAACCATTTTGCATATCTCCTAAAAGTAATATCAGCTGGAATAAAGTTCTGACCTTGTTCTTTTAGTTTGTATTTTGTAAGAGCGATAGCTTTACCTATTGATAATCTATTTGGGTGTAAAAGTAAACCCATGAATATTTTTATTTCTTCATCATTAAGTACAGTTCTATAATCATTAACACTACTATATTTATACTGTGGTAAAAGTTTTGTATAATCTTCCGTTCCGTTTAACATCACAAGCCAACGATGCAAACTACCACGGGATATTTTACCCAAAATTTCAAATAGGTGACAATTGGAAGTATTGTGTAATTTTACAAAATCATAATCAGCTTGAAGTTTATTTTGAGATTTCTTCCTGAACTCAAGCCATTGATGAACAATGTCTAATCTTGCTAATGCTATTTGTTTACATTTTCTGGAGTAAAATCTGCCATGCGTATGCTCCTTTGCATACACATTAATGTCTCTGTTTCGCAGAAACATCAAGTCCTAAATCTCAATCTCAGAGACATTTTGACACATCTTAAATTGAAAGATAAATTATTTTTGCACTTTGTTGCACTTTATTACACTCCGCTTAAAGCTAGATTCCATGCTAAATAGACCCTGAAACAAGTTCAGGGTGACAAGTTTTTGGTGCAAAATAGTGCAAAAATTGGGACAAAAGTGCAAGAATAGTCCGGAAAATCTCAACACTATAAATCTGCCTCTATTACCCTAAAAATAGGCACATCTGCGAATTAACTCTCATCACAACTGTCCTGAAAACTTATAAATGTGTTGGTGCAATTTTTTGCACTGAAAACAATAAAAAGACCAATAACAAAAGTTATCGGTCCTTTTATGGTGTCGATGGGGGGACTTGAACCCCCAAGGATTTCTCCACACGCCCCTCAAACGTGCGCGTATACCGATTCCGCCACATCGACACATTATTTAATTTTCAGTTTTCCTCCACTGCGAAACGTGACATTTAGTCACCTTTCTTGCGGAGTCCTTGCCACATCGACACATTATTTAATTTTCAAATATCACGCCCATTGTTGGTTCCAATAGGCGGAAGAAACTTCGTTTCCCTCCACTGCGAAACGTGACATTTAGTCACCTTTCTTGCGGAGTCCTTGCCAAATCGACATATTTAGTTGTCATTGCGAGGGCGATTAGCCCGTGGCAATCCAGCTTATAAATAACTGTTTCTGCCAACGATTTTATCTTATCATAAACATCTTTTCGTTACAATATTTTATATTCTTATTGACTTTAAAACTTGTCTGAATCAAAATAATAAACGGAATTACTATCATAAAATTTTAAGGGATTTAAATATGAACGTATCATCAATCTCGTCAAACAGAAGAGATTTGTTTATAAAATATGCAAATCAATTTATGAATTTTAAAGCAAATTCAGACGGCGAAGCAACAGTTACTAAACCTGAAATTGAACCGGTTAAGAAAATAGATAAATCTATGGGTATAGAAACGCTTACTATTTTCCCGAAACAGGTTGTTGACGGAAAGATGATTATTACTGCGTAAAAATTTGATTGAGGGTGGACACCTCACCCATACCCTCTCCTCAAAGAGAGGGAATATATTTGTAAAGGAGAGAAGTATGATTTTAAAGATTAAAAGATTGGAACATAATAAATCAGTACCTGAATATAAGACACAAGGCGCTGCTGGCATGGATTTATGTGCTGCAATATCAGAACCGATTACGCTTCAACCGCTTGAAAGAAAACTTATTCCAACAGGACTTAAAATAGAGCTTGAGCACGGATACGAAGCTCAAATAAGACCTCGTTCCGGGATGTCTATAAAACACGGAATCACGCTTATTAACTGCATCGGCACCATTGATGAAGATTATCGCGGTGAAGTCTGCGTCCCCGTTGTTAATATCTCAAACGAAGCATACACAATTCAGCCGGAAGAGCGTATTGCTCAAATGGTTATCGCTAAATACGAACAAGCAAAAATAGAAGTTGTAACTGAGCTTACTGACACAGAAAGAGGAGAAGGCGGCTTCGGTTCAACAGGTAAATAGCACAAACTCTCATCTTTTTCTTAAATTCTATTGTCTTGACCTTTTGTGAAAAAAGGTATAGAATAATTGGCATGGTTCTTTTATGAGCCTATGGTTATTTAATTATTTAGGAGACACGGTCATGTACGAAGACGAAAAGCTTATTTGTGAGGATTGCGGAGCTGAATTTGTATTTACAGCAGGCGAGCAAGAATTTTATGCAGAAAAAGGTTTAACAAATAAGCCAAAAAGATGCCCTGACTGCAGAAAGGCAAAAAAACAACAACGCAGAGGTAAAAAGAAAATGTTTGACGCTGTTTGCGCAAAATGCGGTAAACAAACTCAAGTCCCATTCAACCCGACTCAAGGAAGAGATGTACTCTGCAAAGAATGCTTTGATGCTGAAAAAGCCGCAGCACCTGAGGCATAGGGTATTAAATATAAATATATTAGATAGAGGGCGAAGCCATTTGGCTTCGCCCTCTGTTTTACTTTTTTACTTAATAATATTATATTTCTGTTTTAAATTTTTTATTCGTTTATTAGCTTCAAGTATTTTCTGTTTTAAATTCTCATTTTTTTCTGCTAAAGCAACTATTTTTTCTATTGTTTTAATTGTTTCATTGTCCGCATCTCTGAATATAAACATATCTAATCCTGCTTCTATTCCCATAATAACTGCTTCGGCGCTTCCGTACCCTTGAACCCCTTTCATAACCATATCATCAGAAATAATTACACCGTCATATCCCAAATGGTTTCTTAAATATCTTATGGCATTTTTGCTCAATGATGCAGGAACAACTTCTTTATCAAAACAGGTGCAGTGAAGATGTGCTGCCATAATCATATCTGCGTCGTTTTCTATTGCGGATTTAAATGGTTTAATATGTATTTGTTCCATTGTTTCAAGTGGTAAATCTATTTGAGGCAGTGTTTTGTGGCTGTCTTTGTCCGCGTCCCCGTGTCCGGGGTAGTGCTTAATGCAGGGAATAATTCCGTTTTTTTTGTATACGCCGGATACAATTTTTACCCCCTTTATAACTTCTTCTGTTTTATCGGAAAAAGAGCGTTCTCCGATTATGGGGTTATTCGGGTTTGTATTTACATCAGCACAGGGTGCAAAGTTTAGGTTAATTCCATATTCGTTTAATTCTTCTGCTATCAAGTTTGTTTGTTTTTTCAGAAACTCATCACCTTTTTTGAAAGCATACCTTGGAGAAATATATCTTTCGTGAATATTTTCAGTTCTCTCTACTCGTCCACCCTCTTGATCAATTGAAAGAAATGGCGGAAGCAGAGCGTTTGATTTATGCTCTTGTATTAAATGCGTAAATTGTTCTTTAGTTTCGATATCACGGGTAAAATATATAACCCCTCCAAGTCCTTTGCTTAGAGCTTCTGTCAAATTTACCCCAGTCCCCAGTATAAACATTTGATAAACAAATTTTTCCATAAAATAATCATACATTTAATTGACGTAAAAAATCAACTTTTCAATATAATAAAATTAGGGTATAATATTAGCGGAGTATAAAATGAAAAAAATAATTTTATCAATTTTAACAATATTTTTGTTATTAACGGCAATAAGCCTTGATGTATCAGCGGCAAAAAAATCTTCAAAACTGTCAAAAGAAGATATTGCAGAAATGTCAGATACGATAGACAGATTAACTCAGAAAATATACGGAAGAGCTCTTTTATCACCTCAGGATAATGAAGAGTTAATCGGAATCAAGATAAAACTTGATAACCAAATGCTTATGGCAACAAATCCGGCTTTAGCTCCTTTGTATTATAAAGCAGGAAATATCTATAAATTGCGTGATATGAAGCCTGAGGCAATAGAGTGTTACCAAACTGTTTTAGAAAACTTTTCTGAAACAGCTTTAGCTCCAAAATCAAGAACTGCGCTTGAACAGATGGGTGTTGAAGTAAAAGCTCCGGTAACAACAGAAGAAGAAACAGAATCTGATGACGGTGTATAAAGAGAAATAGATAAATATTTAGGTTAAAAAAATCGGTCGGCTAATACCGACCGATTTTTTATATTTTTTCATAATACATTTACCCATTATTTTGTAGTTTGAATAAACAAACTAATCAAATCATTCAAGGCAGAGTATTGTTTTTGATAGTTTTGAGATTGTTTTTCAAGAGCAAGAATTTGCTTTTTGTATTCTTGAATTGAAGCTTGGCATTCTCTTGCTGAAACTTTCAAACCTTCTTGAACTTGTTGAGCATCCTGAAGAACGCTTTTCATAGAGATTCCGAGTGCTTCCATTGTTTGTTTAATAATTTGAGCGCCTGTATGTCTTGAAACTCCGCTTGGAAGCTGAGATATAAGTTTCTTTAATACAGCTATATTTGCAGGCATTTCAAAATTTTCAGAGGAATCAGATACCGGAGCTGTACTTAATTTAGGTTCAGCAAAAAATGTATCCGGTTCTTCTTCAACATCATCAAAAAAGCTTGCTGTTTTAGCCGGTTTAACAGGTTCAGGTTCTGCAAAAATATCATCATCAACAGATAAAGATTCATCTGCTTCTAATAAAGCATCATTTTCTTCTGTACTAAAATCAATATCTTCAGGTGTTTCTATATTTTCAGCTTGTTTTTTTAAAGCTTCAACAATTTTTTTCCCAACGCTTTCGGTATTTGGCATAATTACTCCCTCATATACTAGTATACGAGTTAATTATATGTAAAACATGCTAAATATCAAACAAAATGTAATGAAATGTAAATTACATCATCATATCATTGAAATCATGAATATCATCGTAATTATACATATGAATAAATGTATAAAGAATTTTTGCCGAGAATTTGCTTGTTCCTGTATCAAGCATTTCTCTTAGCGCTTCTCTGTTGTTGGTAATCATAATATGTGTTCTGTTGCAGGCAAGATTGTCATAATAGTTTGCAACATTAACAATTTGTGCGTATTCTGAGATGAAGTCGTTTGACAAGCCTTGCGGATAACCTGAGCCGTCGTTGTTTTCGTGGTGTTCAAGTGATACTTTTGCGATAGATTCGGATAATCCAAATGTATCTTTTATCATTTTGTATCCGAGGATTGTATGTTCTCTAAGCTCGTCCTCGTTTGTTGAAAGAATTGCAGATTCTCCGTCAATGTTAATCTTTAATTTACCTATATCGTGTAAAAGTGCAGCAAGAATAAGTTCGTCAACAGCTCTTGGCGTATATTCAAGTTTTCTTGCTATTAAACAGGAAATGACTGCAACGTTAAGCGGGTGACAAAGCTCGTATTCTCCCATAAATCTTGTTCTTGAACCTTTTCCTGATTTGTAGAGATTTTTATATACTTCATTTCTTATTATGTTAACAAGAGATTGCATTTTTAAGATTGCATCATCATAATATCCCTGAAGCAGTAAATCAAATATTCTTTTAAAAAAGTATTTTATTTTTATTTGCGTTTCCGCGCGCATTGCGGAATCTTTATTTATTACTGTATTAAAATCTTCCGGATCTAAAGATTCGTAAGAAAAGTTTTTTAGTCTCTGTTTTTTGTTTTTTGTTTCAGATTCGCTTATTTGAGCGGGTGTTTTCTTTTCTTCTCCGAGAAAATCTTCAGCATAAATTCTAATATAATTTTTAAGCATTATAAGTTTGCCGGGAGTTAAAACTTCTCCGGCTTCTAATATTTTTGTTTTATTTTCCGTGAATAAATCAAACGGAAGAACTTTATAATTGCTTAATTCACTGCTTTCTACTACGCGCATAATTTGATTATACATTTTTTTTCTAAAATTGCATACTATAAATGGAGTAGTGTTATTTTTGTTGCTGTCTGATTTGATGCTAGACCAGATGGTCTATAAAATTTTTAGAAATTTTAACCCCTTGATTGATGGCATGGGCATGCCAATCATGTACACTTATAACTAAGGGAGAGAGTATTTTTATGATAAAGAAAACGTTGCTATTTTTAGGTTTAATATTATCCATGCTGACAGTATGTGCAGAAGAAAATGTGCTTCAATCAATTGAGATTGTGCCGGTAAAAGATACGTATAATATAGTTTTGACAGCGGATAAATCAGTCGATATAAAAAAGAGCGTTAAAGCTCCTAATAAGATTACTCTTGATATGAGAGGTATAAGAGCTTCAAAGACTTTGAATACTATATATAATGATGCCTCTAATGTTGATACGGTGATGGTAGAAAATACTTCAAATGGTATAAGCGTATTTTTCCAAGCTGAAAATGCTCAAGATGCAAGTGTAGTATTTGATTCTGTTGTTCCTGCATCGGCTTCAAAAACAGAAGCACCGAAACAGCAGGTTAAGTTAAGCAGTCCTATTGATAGTTATGCGCCGATTTACAGAGAAGAGAAAGCTCAAGAAAAAACATCAGATTTGTTTAAGAAACTTACAAATAAAACTTCTTCAATGAACGCGGAATTGGATGATTCTGTCAGTGAAGCATCTGACGTTATGAACAAAGTTTTTTCATACGGTCTTGTAGGTTTGCTTGCATTTGCAGTTATAAAATTATTTAAACGCAAAGAGCCGGATATGCAGATTGGTTTGAGCCAAAGCTTAAATGAACGTGAAATTGATATGTACAAAGGAGCTAATCCAATTGGGAATAATTATACAAATTCAGAAGTTCCTTTTACAAATGTAAACTACGGCTTGAATGCATATAAGAAAGAAAATAAAAACCCTTACGAAGAAGAGCCTGTACAATTCCACAACCCAAGAATGCATCAGTATGTAAGTCCGCTTTTAAGAAATCAGCAGATGGCATTACAGCGCCAAGTCGCTCAAGCAAGACAAAATGTTGCAACAGCTGTTCAGCCTGTTACAGAACCTGTCAGAAAACATACAACTCCTGTTAACACAGCTCCGGTAAACCAAGGTAATCCAAATATTGATAATTTAAAATTCTTAGAATCAATGACTGCTATTTATGAAAAAAGCGGAAGACACGATTTGGCTCAAGGTTTGAAAGCCAGTTTATCAAAGAATAATATAAAGGCTTAAATAAACACGAAGAAAAGAGAAGAGAGCGGGGACTAATTTAAAAAGTCCTCGTTTTTTTAGTATATTTTGAATAATTCTTCGTACATTTCTTCTATGGCTGTATTTATTGTAAAGAAAGTGTGTTTATCAAGCTTTTTTGCCGGATTGATATTGCAAATTGTTGTAATTGTACTGTATGCGCTTTTCAATTCTAAGTACTGTTTTAAGTTTACTAAACCGCTGTTTTTTGCTTGTTTAAGCAGGCAAAAAACCAAATGCTTAATATCGCTGCAGGTTGAATATTTTTGTAGTTCTCCTATTGCTGTACCTGATTCAGATATTGTAATCATATATCCGATAAAGTTGAATACATTTTTTGTGTTTATTTCATTAATTTTTTTTCTTATTTTATCTTTGCTTGTCCAAAATTTACAAACTTCATCAAGGATGGCGTTTCCGATTCTGATTGAATCAGCTTTAGTGGTCATATCCGGTTTTTTAAAAACAAGCTCTTCTGTCAGATTTTCACCCGGCTTAGATGATTCAAATGTTTTGTCGGAAATTGTATATGCTTCGTTTACTAAATCAATCGGTTTTAACTGAGTGTTGTCGCAGACAAGATGTATAGAATTATTTTGTTCTTTCTGCTTGTTTTCAGATTTTTTCAGCGCTTCGAAATAGATTTCTTCAATTTTTCTTGCGTAATATAAATTTGCCACGATACTTTCCCTTTTCTTTAGTTAGATAGATGTTATGCCGGTAGTGTTCCTATGGATATATTTAATCTGATTCTGATATTAGTTATACTCCTCCGTACAAGCACTGCTTGTTGACTTCACAATATATATATCGTCATTTTTTTCAAAAACTTTAGCTTTTTAAGAAAAACATTTACAATTCTTTACAAAACTTGGTAAAATATGATAATATCTGATTATGAAAATTTGTTTAATACCGATAGATAACCGACCAGTTTGCTATAATTTAGCAAAAGATATTTGTGCAATAGATGAGGATATAGAATTCTTTATTCCGCCAAGGGAGTATCTTGGGAGCTTAACTAAATATGCTGACAGTGATATTATTATCGATTGGCTTATGCATTTACCGCAAATGGATGCAATTATTTTGTCTCTTGATACAATTGCATACGGCGGATTAATTCCTTCAAGAAGAATTAGGGACAGCTATGATGAAATTAAAACAAGGGTAGAAAGGATAAAACCGATTCTAGCCGGCAAAAAGGTTTATGCTTTTTCAAGTATAATGCGTATTTCAAATAATAATTATAATGAAGAGGAAAAGGAATATTGGAAAGATTGGGGTAAAAAGATTTTTGATTATTCATATAATTCCTGCAAATATTGGCACCCTCATGAAACAGATATTCCAAAAGATATATTGGAGGATTATTTAGAAACAAGAAAGCGGAATTTTGAGATTAATAAGATGTACCTTGATTGGCAGAAAGAAGGATTTTTTGACACTCTGATTTTCTCAAAAGATGATTGTGCTGAATACGGTTTTAATGTGGAAGAAGCTAAAGAACTTGAGAATCTCGGCGGTAAAACAAAAACAGGAGCCGATGAGATTCCGCTTACACTTCTTGCAAGAGCCATAAAAAAAGATATAAAAGTTTTTCCTGTTTATACGGAGCCTGAATACAAAAATTGTATTTCAAACTATGAAGATGTTTCAATAGAAAAATCCGTGCTGGGGCAGTTGGAGCTCGGCGGATTTAATGTTGTTAATAAAGAGAATGATGCAGATGTCGTTCTTGTTGTGAATAATTTTGTTGAAAAACAAGGTGAACTTGTCATGGATTGGAGTACAAAACCTTATGTACATAAATTCATTCCTCCGAATAAACCTTATGCCGCAGCAGATGTAAGGTTCGCAAACGGTGCCGACAACGGTTTTATTAATCAGTTATTTGAGTATCAGCTTCCTGAATACGGTTATGCAGGTTGGAATACAAGTGCAAATACTCTGGGCAGTTTACTTGCGGGATTAAAGGTTAAATTTAATGCCAAAAAGTATAACGATGAAGCTTTCAAAAAACTTCAACTGATCAGATATCTTGACGACTGGGCGTATCAGGCGAATGTAAGAGGACAAATTGATAAGCCTTGTGATATTAAAAAACTTATGAAACCTTATGAGGATGTTATATTTAGTGCCCTGCAAACTCCTAAAAGAAGTATAGATTACATTTACCCCTGGAATAGAAAGTTTGAGATTGAGATAAATATTATTTAGTTTTTATTTATAATTGATGTTGTAGAATCGAGATATTTTGACTATTTAATGTCTTCTAAAATTTTATCAGCTTCTTTTTCTGCTTTTTGTAAGATTTCTTCAATGTTTGATTCTTCAATATCAAGCTTTTCTGCTTTTATGTATTCAACATCTTTTATCCCATGGAAATTTTGAGCAAGTTCTTTTATATATCCAAAACCATACTCGTCAGAAACTATTTTGCCTCCTGATGTTGTAATATAAATAAGCTTTTTAGCCTTGCAAAGTCCTTCAACTTCTCCTTTATCCGTATAACGGAATACAATTCCGTTCACATTAATAGTTTCTATATAGTTTTTTAGCATTGCAGGGAATGATAAATCCCAATAGGGCGCAACAATAATAATCAAATCTGCTCCAGCATAATCTTTTGCGTAATGAAAAATAGCATTATCAAACTCTTTTTCTGCAGTAAGTCTTGTTCTGAGTTCTAATAATTCATTATTTAAAGGTCTGATGTCTTCCTCTTCAAGATTAATAATTTTCTTTTCTGCAGGAATTCTATCCAATAAATATTTTGCAATTCTTTGTGTTCTTGAATCAGGTCTGACAGAAGCATTAACGTAAAGTATTTTCATAAAATTCTCCTTTTAAATAGTTGTTGCTGCCATATTATATATTAAAACTATTATAACTTAATTCCCCAAAATACTAAATTTATTCAGAATTATCACATGTAATACACCCCTTCCTAACCTTCCCCGTCAGGGGAAGGAATTCTCTCCCCTTATGGGGAGAGATAGTAAGGTAGGGTGGGCACGTATTTGCTTTGCCCGCCCTACTTTGCTAAATAATATGTTTAAATTAAAAGGTGGGCACATCTTACGATTTTGCCCACCCTACAATTTATAAACTTTGCTTTGTCCATTATTAATAAATAAAAAAGGTGGGCACGCATTCGCTTTGCCCACCCTACTTTAGATATTTTATTTATATCCTATACCAAACTCAACGGTTTAGGACCTGCGTTCACGATTTCAGCCGGCATGTTCGGATACTTCTTAGCGAAGTTATCGTTGAACATTGTTGCTAACTTGTTAGCAGCTTCATCGTATGCAGATTTATCAGCCCACATTCCTCTTGCATCTAACATTTCAGAAGGAACGTTAGGACAAGATGTAGGATAATCTACGTTGAATACATCATGGTGTTTGAATTCAATTGAATCAAATGAACCGTTAAGTGCTGCAGTTACCATAGCTCTTGTATAAGCAAGTTTCATTCTCTTAGCACCTGAAGAAGCTGAGCCGCCAGCCCATCCTGTGTTTACTAAGTAAACCTTAGTACCGTATTGATCAAGTTTGTCACCTAACATTTTAGCGTAAACTGAAGCATCCATTGGCATGAATGGTTCGCCGAACAATGTTGAGAATGTAGGAACAGGTTCTGTAATACCTCTTTCAGTACCTGCCAATTTAGAAGTAAAGCCTGTTACAAAGTGGTACATAGCAGCGTTCTTGTCTAATCTTGAGATTGGAGGAAGTACGCCGAATGCATCAGCTGTTAAGAATACAACAACTTTCGGTATTCCGCCTTTAGAAGGAATAGCTGCATTGTTAATATAGTTAACAGGGTAGCCTACACGAGTATTTTCTGTTAATGAACCGTCAGCAAAATCAAGTTCTCTTGTTTCATCATTCATAATTACGTTTTCTACAAGTGAACCAAATTTAATTGCGTGATAAATATCAGGTTCATTTTCTTCTGTTAAATTGATACATTTTGCATAGCATCCGCCTTCAAAGTTGAATACACCGTCCGGTGACCAACCGTGTTCGTCATCACCGATTAACTTACGAGCAGGGTCAGCTGATAAAGTTGTTTTACCAGTTCCTGAAAGACCGAAGAAAACAGCTGTTTCATGAGTTTCAGGATCCATGTTAGCTGAACAGTGCATTGGAAGTACGTTTTTCTTAGTCATAACGTAGTTCATAGTAGCGAAAACTGATTTTTTGATTTCGCCTGAATATTGAGAACCTGCGATAATAATTGTGTGTGCTTCGTAGTCAATTGCTATGCAAGCTTCTGAATTAGTTCCGTCAACAGCAGGGTCGCATTTGAAGCCCGGCGCACAAAGAATTGTATAATCTGCTTCACCGTAGTTAGCTAATTCTTCAGCTGTCGGTCTGATTAATAATTGGTGAATGAACATGTTTTGAGATGCTAATTCGTTAATAACTCTGAATTTTTGAGTATATTTTTTATCTGCACCTGCAAAACCATCAAATATAAATACTTCTTTGCCGTTTAAGTAGTTAGCGATTTTGTCTCTGATTGAGTTAAAAGCTTCTCTTGAAATAGGTCTGTTAACATTTCCCCAAGCGATATCGTTGTGTATAGTATCTGTATCAACGATGAATTTATCTTTAGGAGAACGACCTGTGTATTTACCTGTTGTAACAACAAGAGCACCTGTTTCAGAAAGTTTGCCTTCGCCTCTTCTTAAAGCTGCTTCTGTTAATTGAGCAGGTGTCCAGTTTCTGTGCACTTCACTTGGAGATGTAATACCCCATTTTTCAATTCCGTAAGTTTCCATTTATATTTCCTCCTTTTTAGGTTTAAACGGTTCTCATACATGCTTAATTTTATTACATCAAGGGGGAAAATCAATAGTTTAATTGTAGGATATACACTTTTTATTAATCGACCAAAACCCTGTTGGCAAAACGGATTTTATTTTTTTCTTCCATTTTTGTGGTGAATTCCCATTTGTTTATGTGTAGAAATTTTTCGACAACTTTTCTGAATTTGTCTTTAGAAGTTAAAACCGTGCCCATAGTGTCAGCCATGCCATTTCTTACCGCAATGAGCATGTGTCTTTGCTCTCCGTTAAAATCTTTTTTTACATATTTTATAAAATAGTCATCATATCCGTAATCTTTAAATGCATTAACTTTTTCTTCGAATTGTTTAAGTTTAGCTTTATTATTTCCTATTCCTTTGTAGAATTTTTTAGCATTATTAATAAAATTTTTTTCAATTTGGGCTTTAAAATTTGTTTGAGATTGAGATATAGATAAATTTGTCTGCATATAATATTTCCTTTCTGAAATTATAAAAGCTCATAAAATTTTTTTTTGCTACCTGATTGGTCTAATTTTAAAATCACTACTTTAATTCAAGTTTAATATATGCTACAATACGAGATATAAAGTATATAAAGAAAAGTGAGGTATATTATGTGCGACAAGGATAAATCTTCAATAGGTTTTGGAGTAGGGCTTTTACTCGGTGTATTAGGCGGTATTGTTGCAGGTGTTTTATATGCTCCGAAACCGGGTGAAGAGATGAGAGAAAAAGTTAAAGATACAGTCTGCGAGCTGGCAGAAAAATATTCACCTGAGGTTAAGGAAGCAAAAAAACAAGCATTGGAATCTATTGATTTATTAAGATATAAACTCGAAAAACAGTATAAAAAATTCGGCAATATGCTTAAATCAAAAAGAATGAGAAAGGCAAAAGAACTTGAAAGCGAATCAAATTTCAATTTTGATCACGAAGAAAAATAAATTAATAAAGCAGTTCAGTTACTGCCTGATAGAAATTTAAAAGGATAAAAAATGGAAATAGGACAATTATATCAAGGTTTAACATTTTTAGCTTACGCAACAGGGATAATAGTAATTCTTGTAGGAGTTATGCTTGTTAAGGTATTGTTTGATTTATCAAAACTTGCAAACAATATTAATGACACAACGAATATTGTAAAAGAAGAACTTGTTCCTACGCTTAAGAATGTTAACAAGTCTGTTGAGATAGTCAGCGGAATTATTATTAAGGCCGATGAAGGTGTAAATAAGGTAAAAGAATTTATTGCCAAATCTCCCTTAAAAATATTAGGTAAGCTTTCTACAATGGGTGGAACAATCGCAAAAGGATTTTTTGGCGGTTTGTGTGCGGGCATGAAAATATTCGGAAAAAAGAAGTAGGCAGATAAGATAATTAAAAATTGCTTTACACAGGTTACACTATAAAAGAATATAAATAGAATATGTGTAAGCAAAAGATAAGGAGAAAATACTATGTCAGTAACAAGATTTTTAGCAGGTTTTGCAATCGGTGCAGCAATCGGTGCAGTAGCAGGTGTTCTTTTAGCACCGCAATCAGGTGAAGAAACAAGAGAACAGCTTGGGAAAATGGCAACAGATTTAGCTGATAAAACTGATGCAACAGTACAAGACATTAAGAGAAAAGCAGATAATTTAATATCTGATGCACAAGAAAAAAGTGAAGAGATTATCGGAAAGCTTCAAGACATGCTTAACAAAGATAAATCAGAAGAAGCATAAGTTCTAACTGATACTAAAAATTAAAAAGATTGACAAAAGCGGAGTGTTCTCCGCTTTTGTCGTAATATGTTAATGTTTCAATAAACAAAAATATGTTTGACTTACATTTTTTTTTATAATAATATTAAAAAGTCGTTATAGGCTACGCTCCAGTGGCAAGGACTCCGCAAGAACGATTGAGTATCGTTCGAAGTGGAGGGGAGGTAGACACAGTCTACCGATTCCGCTAGAGCATGAAAATTGAATAACTTCCGCGCTCCAGTGGCAAGGACTCCGCGAGAACGATTGAGTATCGTTCGAAGTGGAGGGGAGGTAGACGCAGTCTATCGATTCCGCTAGAGCATGAAAATTGAATAACTTCCGCGCTCCAGTGGCGGAATCGGTAGACGCGTTGGACTTAAAATCCAATCGGGGTTCACCCTCGGTGCCAGTTCAAGTCTGGCCTGGAGCAATTTTAAAAGGCTTACCTTTTGGTAAGCCTTCTTTATTACACATAAATAAAATTATTTATTATTTGCTAAGTTTAACTTTTTCAACTCTCTCTACATCAAGAATTACAGAATTAAACTTCTTTTCTATCTCGCCTGAAAGCTCTAATTTATCCTGTGTATTTACGGTCAAATCATTCCATTTGTCGTTATCAATTTCTACTGTCATTGAACCTGTACTGTCTTTGAAGGTATATTTGTCATCTGAAATTCGCTTTACAATATGACCTTCTACTGTAACATAACTGTTGTTGTTCATCTTTAGCGCGTTTATTACTGTTGTTTTTGCTGCATTATTGTCTACAAAACCTGCACCTGATACAAACGGAACAGAGACAGCTGCTAACAAAACAAGTGATAAAAATTTTTGCATAACTTATACTCCTTATTAAAATTTGCTTTTTTATAATAAAAAATACAATAAAATCTTTGTATTACCTATTCGGGCTAAAAAATTACAGCTTTTATAGCCAGTATAATAAGAAGAATGCCGCCAAAAACGCTTAGTTTTTGTACTGAAAAATTCCTAAGTTTTCTTCCTGCAAAAAATCCGATATTAGAATTTATAAATGTAATAACTGCTATTAAAAGAGCAGGTTTAAGAATTTTAGTTCCGCACAGAGAAAGTGTTATTCCGGCTGAGAAAGCATCAATTGAGGTTGCTATACCAATTAAAATTAAGCACTTCAAATCAATGCAAGCTGATTCCGGCTCTATTTTTTTATTTGATTCAATAATAAACTTAAATCCTAAGTATGAAAAGATTAAAAATACTATCAAATTTGCATAAGGCAGAATATAATCCTTCACCAAGAATGTCGGATAATAGCCTAATGCAGGCATTAAGCCCTGAAACCCGCCTGTAAAAATAGCAAGCAAAAGAGAATTTTTCAGTGTATTTTTATCGTATTTTATTCCGTAAGTAAATGACACAACAAGTGCGTCTATTGAAAGCGCAAAGGCTAAAATTAATATTGACAGATACGACATACCGGCTCTTTATACCAATTCGTGTACAGCGCTAACAACAACTTCGCATGCTTTTTCAGGTTCAATGTTATTCAATTCTTCACTTTCTCTTGATTTGAATTCTACAAGTCCGTCAGCAATTGTTTTTCCTACCGTGATACGATAAGGGAAGCCGATTAAGTCGGCATCTTTGAATTTTACACCTGCTCTTTCGTCACGGTCATCAAGAACTGCTTCAACTCCGTGTTTTAGAAGAGTTTTATAAATATCTTCCGCAACTTTCATTTGCTGCTCGTCTTTAATATTTACAGGAATTACAACTGCGTGATAAGGAGCAATTGCAAGCGGCCAAATGATACCGTGGTCATCGTGGTGTGCTTCAACAGCAGCGGCTGCGGTTCTTGTAACACCAATACCGTAACAGCCCATTACATAAGGCTGAGTTTTTCCGTTTTGGTCGAGATAAACAGCGTTCATCGGTTTAGAGTATTTTGTGCCAAGCTGGAAAATGTTACCTACTTCAATCCCTCTTGTAACCTTGAGCGGTTTTCCGCAAACAGGACAGATATCCCCTGCGTCAACAAGACGAATGTCGGTAACTAATTCAGGTAAGTCAACGTCAATGCCCCAATTTGCGCCAACGAGGTGGACGTCTTTTTTATTAGCTCCGATAACAAAGTTTTTCATATCTTTAATTGTTTCATCAGCGACGATTTTAATTTTGTATCCGTTGTATTCTTTTAATCCTTTAGGACCTATGAAGCCTTTTTCGGAATCAAAACCGTTTACCGCCATCATCTCTTCGATTTCTCCTGCAGTTGCAATACGAATATCAGTACCGCCGACTGCGTTCATAAGTTTTGTTTCTTCAACAGCTCTGTCTGCACGAATTAAAGCTAAAACAGGAGCTTTATCAACAATGTAGACAAGCGTTTTAACAATAACTGTTGCAGGAATATTTAAAAATTCGGTTAATTCTTCGATAGAGTGAGTATTTGGTGTATCAACTATTTTTGCTTCTGTCCAATCTCCGACAATTTTTGCATAAGGGAGTTTTGATACAGCGTGGTTAGAGTTTGCCGCATAATCGCAATCGCAATAAAATACGTCGTTTTCACCGGAATCTTGATCTGTAATGACCATAAATTCGTGACTTACACTCCCGCCGATTGCGCCTGAATCAGATTGGACAGCTTTTGTATCAAGTCCGCATCTTTTGAAGATTCTTGTGTAAGCGTTCCACATATTTTTGTATTCTTTTTCCAAACCTTCTTGGTCGATGTCAAAACTGTATGCGTCTTTCATAATAAATTCACGACCTCTTAAGAGCCCAAAACGCGGACGTCTTTCGTCACGGAATTTAGATTGGATTTGATATAAATTAACAGGTAATTGTTTATAAGATTTTAGTCCGTCGCGTGCGATTGCGGTAATGATTTCTTCGTGAGTAGGTCCGAGGCACATTTCTCTGCCGTGACGGTCTTTTAGTCTCATAAGTTCTCCGCCGTAAGCACCCCATCTTCCTGATTCTTCCCAAAGTTCTTTAGGTTGAACAAAAGGCATAAGCAGCTCCTGCGCGCCTGCTCTGTCCATTTCCTCGCGGATAATATTTTCCACTTTTCTTATGACTCTCCACATAAGGGGTAAATAGTTATATACACCCATCGTGAGTTTTCTTATATATCCTGCTCTCACTAAAAGCTTATGAGAAATAACTTCCGCATCAGACGGAAACTCTCTTAAAGTCTGTACAAACAATTTTGACATTTTCATAATATTTTTCCTCTATATTTACTACTTATATTTACCCCTTATATTTACCCCATTTTACCACAAAAGATTTAGTTGATATAATAAGAAAAAGGAGTTTAGCTATGAGCGAAAAATCAGAAAAAGCAAAAGAATTATTTAAACAAGGGTATAACTGCTCTCAAGCGGTGCTTGGAGTTTTTTGCGAGGAATTGGGTTTGGATTTTGATACTGCAATGAAAATAGCCTGCTCTTTCGGAGGCGGTATGGGCAGAATGAGAGAAGTTTGCGGTACAGTTAGCGGAATGTTTATGGCAGCAGGGCTTGCATTTTCTTCGACAGAGGCGACAGGTGCTAACAAAGCTAACCAATACAAAATTGTTCAAGAACTGGCACAGCGATTTCGAGATAAAAACGGAAGTATAATTTGCAGAGAACTTCTTGAAGGGGTAGAAAACTCAACATCTCCAATTCCGAGCGAGAGAACAGAAGGGTATTACAAAAAACGACCTTGTATAGAATTAGTGGGCGATTCTGTCGAAATATTTGAAGAATACCTGAATTCGCATAAAGAAGCTGTAAAATAGATTAGAATAATTTAACTACATTTTCTTTTTCAAAGTTTGGGCATGTGTTCCAAATTAGAGTCGGAATGATGTCACCTTCTACTCTGCCTTGGAGCGGGCATTTGCAATTACCTTGAACCATATTTGTAGAGCCGTCAACTATCGGTTGAAAATATTTACAGCACTCGCAAACTTTTAAAACAAGTCCGTAATCACTCAGTTTTTGAGATAATTCTTTGAGAGCATCTATCATTCTGAGGTGATTGTTTTTTGTTGTATATGTTTTTCCGTTATTTATAAATCTGACTTTTGCAAGTCCGTCGTCTGAGATTAATTCTATCTTACATGTATAATCGTTTTTCCCGTCAGAAACTATTGCATCTGATACCATTTTTTCTATGTTATGCTTACGATTTTTGTTTTTGATAAAGTTTCTTACTCCGCGAACCGGCGGGAAGTTTTTAACAATATGCCCTATTGAATATAGCGGGTATGAAAACAGGTATAAATATCCTTTGGAAAAAATCCCTACATGGAACAGACTCAAAGAAAATGCTAAAGTAAGTATAATAGCAGATATTAGAATACCATAATAACCTACACTGAATAAACCTAAGATTTTTACAGAGCCAAAATGGTATGTGTGAGAAAGTAAAAATACATAGCATAAAATGCAAACGAGCCAGTTTGGTGCAAGAAGTGAATATATGTATTCAAAAGTTCTCAAATTCTTACATTTAGTCCAGTTCTGCCCAAATATATCCAGTCTTTTGGAAAGAGAAGGTATTCTTAAATCAAAGTTCTCTATTTCTCGGTAAATTTTAACGTCATTTATTGAGCCTACTGATATATCTTCTTGAGCAAGTTTTAGAGTATATTTTGTTTCGGAGGTTTTATCTTTAAAATCGAAAGAGCCGATTTTGTTCAACAAATCACGCTTAACTACGAAAGCATTTGTATTAAGAAGATTCGTGAGTCCCAAACGAGTTCTTGCGTTATATATGAACTTTGAAATATATCTAAAGTATGTAACTCTGACATTATCCCAAAATTTTAACTCCGAATCTTCTCCGATGTAGTTAATCATCGGCATGAAGATTGAATGTTTAGTCAGATAGAAGTTAATGTTTTCTAAAAAGTCTGAATCTACGTAATTGCAGGAATCCATAAATACGTAAGCATCCAAATTAGGAGCTTCGCTTAATTTTTCTGCAAGAATAGAGTATGCCTGACTTTTGCCGATAGGCTCCATATTATTTATGTTAACAACATTGATGCCCAAGTCCGTTTGGAAAATAAATTCGGGCGGATTTTCGACTTTGTCTAAAATTACATAAATAACATATCTTTCTTTATCATAAGTCTGGCTTTTGAGTTGTCTAATTAAATATTCGAGCGAGCCTGCTTCCCCTGATGCGTACAGAACAACGCATATATTGGAATCTTTTGATGTGTATTTGTCTCTGATTTTCTTTTGTGTTTTTAAACTTACAACAGATAAAAGAACAAAATATATTGTAAAGATAGTTATATATAGATATAGAATTGTGAACATACTCATTCTCCACCCCTAGTGTACTGTAAAGATATTTAAAATGCAAAGAATAGTTAAGCGGGTTATTTTAAAACAAGTAATAATATGGTAGTATGGAAAATAATTAAAAAGAGGATCATGCTGATGAGGGCTTTATATAGAGGTTTATTATCAATAGTATTTTTAACCGTATTTGTTTGTAACGCTTTTGGGTATACGACAGAAGAGGTAAAACAAAATATTATTAAGCAGGCAAAGTCTATGGGAGTAGATCCTGCGATTGTTTTAAGTATTGCAAAAACCGAATCAGGTTTTAATCAGTCAGCAAGAGGATATGGCGGGCATATAGGAGTGTTTCAGCTTTCTCATTCTACTGCAAAACACATGGGACTGGATCCATATAATTTAGATGACAATATAAAAGGCGGAATTATGTATTATAAAAATATGTACGATAAATTCGGTTCAATGGAACTTGCTGTTGCTGCTTATAATTCAGGCCCAGAGATAATTAGAATACATAATAATACAATTCCGAAACATTCAAGACCTTTTGTTACAAGAATAATGAATGATTACAAAAATTATAAAGGAAGCGGTATTTAATAGTGTCAACTCGGTTTGAGAAGAAAGAACACATATATTGACTATCTTAATTATAGGTCGGGTTTTAACCCGACAAAAACATTATTAATCATTCTAAATCTAATTCTGC
>CACZCH010000016.1 GCA_902779645.1 uncultured bacterium
TTATAATATCAATAAATTCTATTCTTGCTTTAGGTTTATACATACGGATTATTCTACCATAAATATATAAACAGAATTTATAAACTTCCGACTAAATATGTCAAACTCGCATTCTTTTATGTCAAAATCCCTGATACAAAACATCCTTGGCATAAAAAAAGAAGGTGTAAACACCTTCTCTTAAAATGGCGGGAACGACGAGGCTCGAACTCGCGACCTCATGCGTGACAGGCATGCGCTCTAACCAAACTGAGCTACGCTCCCATCTGCTGGTTACTCTATTAATATAACTTGCTAAAATTTATTTGTAAAGGGGGGGGATAGAATAAATATGAGAATAAAATCAGCTTTTTCTAATTTTTATGATAAAATAGATTTGGTGAAGGAAATAAGTAGAAATGATTGAACACTGGCAATTACCTCTTTTTATGACATTTTTAGCAGGATTTGCAACCGTTATCGGCGGATTTGTGACGTTTTTTGTTCATAAAAGCAATATGAAAGTACTGTCTTTGGGGCTTGGATTCTCCGCAGGCGTTATGATTTTTGTTTCGCTGACAGAAATTCTTACAACAGCAGAAAATCTACTCAAAAGCTATTACCCTGTAAAATACCACTGGATGCTTTTTGGCGGTTTTATTGCAGGTGTCATTATATCAAAACTTATTGACGAATTTATTCCTGACCATGTTGAGGAAAAAGACTTTGAAGAAAATTGCCCGCCGGAAGACGAAAACTGCCAAAGAAAGCATAAGATTAAACGTGCCGGTTTACTTACCGCAATAGCAATTGCTATACACAACTTTCCCGAAGGTTTGGGAACATTTCTTGTTTCTTCTCAAAACATAGCTCTCGGAGCTTCCGTTGCAATAGCAATTGCTCTTCATAATATTCCTGAAGGTATTGCCGTTGCACTACCAATATATCACGCAACAGGAAAAAAACGTAAAGCTATTTGGTACTCTTTTTGGACAGGTGTAACCGAGCCTATCGGTGCAATAATTGGTTTAGGACTTTTGCACTGGTTTTTACCGGAAGCTTTCATTGGTTTTCTGCTAATCGCAGTAGTAGGAATTATGATTTACATATCGTTTGATACTCTTCTCCCGCTCTCACACGAATACGGTGATTGGCACTATGCAATCACAGGAGTCATGTCAGGCATTATTGTAATCTGGGCAAGCATTCTACTGCTGAACGGATACTAAATATACTATTTATTATTACGAACTGCGCGCAATATACCTACATTATCCATTATTCTATGATTAAACCAAATAAACCCATTTTTCTCTAAAATTTCTGTCAATGATTCATAACCACGATAGTGCCATTCCATAATTATTAAATCAACAGATTTTAACAAATCACTTTTGTCCAAATCTTCTATAATTTCATATTCAGAACCTTCAACATCCAATTTTAATACAATTTTTTGATTTGGATTTTGGGCAATTATATCAGATAGTATTTCAGAAGAAGTTCTAATTTGAATTTTTGTTGTATTGTTATAATCAAAAAGATTATTGCCTCCAAACATTGTGTCATAAAACCATTTGTGAACAGAATTTATTTCTGTAAAATTATCAGAAAATGAAGTTGATAGTTCATTATTTTGATTTGACCAACCATAGTTAAAAATTTCGATTTTAGAGCTATATTGAGGGTTCAATTCAATATTTTGTTTAAGAATATTATATGTTTTAGGGAATGGTTCATAAGCGTAAATTTTTTGTATATGCTCTTGTGTTGCAGCAAAAAGTGCTGAGTCTCCGATATTAGCTCCGACATCAATAAATATACAATCTTTTATACCTCCAAATTTGTAATCGTGTCTGCCGAAACATTCTGCTACACCATTATAATAGTCTATTGGAACATATTTTATTCCACAAATCTCTACATATTCATCTGTAATATTAATTTCTGTATCCGAAGGCAATGTTTTTCCTAATTCAGGTATAAATAACTTAGATTCTGGATAATTTTCATTTTTATGTTTAATAACTTTTTTCCTTCTAATCTTATCAATAATCTTTTGTCCTAATTCTATATGCATTCTTATCTCCTATTTTTTTATTAACATTTACATTCTGTCTTTAAACGAATTTCTTTTTCAAAACATTTTTCTATAAGAGGGAATGATTGTATTCCCAAATGAACATAATCCTCTTTTGAAATAAATTCTTCTTTTGTAGTCATATCATCATTTATAATATCGTAAAATAAAGTCTTATATCCAACCTTAATTTTATCACATGTTGTTTTTAATTTTTCATTAAAAATCTTTGTTACTATATTTCGCTGTTGTTGAGTTCCAAATCTAGGGAATTGTTGATCAATAGGAATATCGTCTTTTTGAGATGGTATCGGACCATAAGCAATGACTTGATATCCTTTATTTTTAAGCATCTTTAAAAAAGCTTCGTAATTTTTCAAAACATCATCTATTATATCTTCTATTGAACGCAATTGTTTTTCACTTTGTTTTTGAATGTGTATACGACAATCTATTTCACCAAAACAACACACGATAGTACAACCCTTAGGCAAATAAGCATGTTCTATTAAGTATTTCACTTTGTTTTGTGTTGAAATAGTTGCATTCTTATTATCAGTATTATAAGCTGTTACAGCATTCAAATGGTAACAAATAAAATGCTTGGAACTATTAAACCAAATTTCCGTTTTTTTATTTGTATTGCCTGTAATTAACTTCTTAGCAGCATAATTATTTTTATGAAAAATTTCAGTATGAGAATCTCCGATAACAAACAAGGAATCGTTTTTATGCTTTTTTACATATTTTTTGATTTTATATTTATCTAATAAATTTTTAATTATTGCCATTTTCGTTTAATTCTCTTATCAGCTCTTCTTATTTAATTCTGTCTAATAATTTATAAATTGCCCTTCATCACTTCCACCATCTGATTAACACATTTTTCCCAAGAGAATTGTCTTGCTCTTTCTATGCCTTTTTTTCTATTTTCTTCTCTTAATTCGGGATTAAAATAGTATTTTTCATAAGCTTGAATATGCTGTTCATCATTGTCCCAATCAATCATTATTCCTGCATCCCCAACTACTTCCGGCAAAGAAGAGTTGTTAGATGTGATGACAGGGCATCCTGATGCCATTGCCTCAAGCGGAGGAAGTCCAAAACCTTCGTACATGGAAGTGTACACAAACCACTCCGCACCGCTGTACAAAGGTGCCAAATCTTCATCATCAATATATCCCGCACGTATTATCTTGTCTTGATACTCACCCAAATCTGTGATTTCCTGTTTGAGCTTGTCAATAAACATTTCCCAATGTCCGCCGCCGAGGACAAAATACATATCATCTATGTTATTCTTTTTTATAAATTCTACAAATGTCTTAACAGCCCTTATAAGATTCTTTCTTGGCTCCAGTGTACAAAGGCTGAAAACATACTTTTTATCAGGTATATTATATTTTCTCTTTGCTTTAACAATTGTTTCCATATCAGCAGGCTTAAACTTTTCATCACAAGCCAAAAGGGTTGTTGTAATGTGCTTAGGATTAATTGCAGGATAATGTTTTAAAAAGTCCTCTCTAGTATAATTTGAGATTGCAAAATAATAGTCATTCTTGTTTAAAGATTGACATAAATCATAAAACCATGATCCTTTTTTCCATGATATAGCAGCGTATTCAGAAAATATTTTCGGTATTAAATCATATAAAATAATATATTTTTTGCATTTTAGTTTATCTGGCAACTTATACATTGGTGAAAAAAATACATCAAAGTGATATTTATTTAATATTTTTATTGTATTTTTCTTGCTGATTTTTTTGTAAAAAAAAGAAAAAGGCAGCATATATAATTGAAGAAAAAATTTCTGAACATTCTTTTTTTCTTTTTTTAATTGTTCGCGTCTTTCTTTGAGCCTTATGTAGTACAAATTTGTATAATCAGTTAAAATTTTAAAGTCATTATTTGGAAATTCTTTGTCAAGCATTTCTAATGCATTATTATAAAATTGGGAATTAATGAACAAAGTTAAATAAACGTCATCCCGCTTAATCAATTCATTCAAAATATTATATGCTGTAAAAAATATACCACTTCGTCCTGCATTTTTTGTTATTCCGTTACATAAAATATTCGCATCGTACAGTATTTTTATTTTATCTGCCATTTTTCTATTATCCTTATACCATTGCCAATTGTTTTGTCTTTTGATATCTTTCAATATCCTTTTCTACCATCATTTTACAAAGTCCTTCATAAGAAACTTTTCTTTCCCAACCGAGAACTTTGTGTGCTTTAGATGGATCGCCGATAAGAAGTTCTACTTCTGCGGGTCTGAAGAATTTAGGATTAACTTTCACAAGAGTTTTTCCTGTCTTTTTATCAATACCGACTTCATTTACTCCCTCGCCTTGCCATTCAATATCAAATCCGGCATACTTTCCTGAAAGTGTTGCAAAATCTCTAATCGGATGTGTTTCACCGGTTGATAAAACATAAGTATCAGGTTTTTCCTGTTGTAACATCAACCACATACCTTCTACATAGTCGCCTGCAAATCCCCAATCACGTTTCGCATCCAAATTACCAAGCTCTAAAGGTTTATCTGTTAAACCCAAAGCTAATTGTGCAAAATGGTCAGTAATCTTTCTTGTAACAAATTCTTTTCCTCTCATCGGAGATTCGTGGTTAAACAAAATTCCTGAACAAGCAAATACACCAAAACTTTCTCTGTAATTAACACTCATCCAGTGTGCCATCAATTTTGCGCATCCATACGGTGAACGAGGATAAAATGGGGTGGACTCATTTTGAGGTATAGCTTGAACTTTACCAAACATCTCACTTGTTGATGCTTGATAAAATCTTGTTTTAGGTGAGAATTCTCTTATTGCTTCCAAGATATAAACAACGCCCATTCCGTCAGCTTGAGCTGTATAAATAGGTTCAGCCCAAGATGCTGCTACAAAGCTTTGTGCTGCTAAGTTATAAAATTCATCCGGTTCATATTTTTTAAGAAGTCTGCAAATATTTGAAAATTCCAAAAGTTCAAAATCTTCTAATTCAATCTGTTCAAAAATACCATGTTCTTTTAATTTTTCAAAAGTGTCTGTTGCACCTCTTCTATACAAACCGATTACTCTATATCCTTTTTCCAGTAATAATTTTGCAAGATAACCTCCGTCTTGACCAGTAATACCGGTAATCATTGCTGTTTTTGTCATATTTTTCTCCTTATATTAATTAAAAATCAACTTTTCTCTTATCATTCTTCTTAAATTTTTGTTCGGTATCCAAAAAGTCATTGTTTTGGCAACTTTTTCTGAATACTTGTACCAAAAACGTTTAACAGGATTTTTGTATCTGTAACTCTGTAATTCTCTAAACAAATTCTTCTGTTTCCACCAAGAACACTGCCCCCAATGAATTGAAATAGTGTTTTGAGTAAAAGCTTTTTCGCCAAAGACATTCCATGCCGGACAAAAATACTCCGACGGATAAATACATATATTATCCTTCTCGAAAACCCGCTGGGATTTATACATTTCATAATCACTCATTTGAGTAATATGAACGGTTGAATCATAGAACTTTTGAATCTTGTTATTATCTTGATTCAGATATTCAACTCTTGAAAAATCAAGTTTTTCTTTTAAAACTTTTTGCAAAATGATATTTGCTATCGGAAAATCTATTTTAAATATCTCATCCGAATTATAAACATCAAGAACGGACTTAAACATTCCGCACCCTTTTTGCCCGCCTATTATTGCCGGTTCCGGAATATTTTCGCCGTTTATTATATCGGATTCTATACTTACAAAAAATTGTTTGTCTAAATATTCATCAAAATTGTTAAGCAGTTGAACATCAGTATCTATATATATTCCGCCATAATTATACAGCGCATAATATCTGACATAATCAGAAAGCGAACCATACATTTTTCTCTTATAACATTCTCGTAGAAATTTTGAACTTTTTAGCATTTCTTTAAATTCCGGCATATCTACATGCCAAAGTTTAATTTCATAATCCGGACAAAACTTCTTCCAAGAAGCATAACAAATCCTGAATTGAGGCGAAGGATTTTTTTCCCATATATTAATATCGTCATAAAAGTAGTGTATTATTTTCGGTATCGACATCGTAAAACTCTTCCCGCGTATAGTCCTTATTTTAATAAACTCATAATCGGATTAAAATCAGCTGTTTTGCTGATTTTTGGCTCAAATTCAATATATCATGCACATTATAAACATGCAAGAATATAATCCGAATATTAGCCTCTTTTACCTCTTAATTGACCGCAGGCTGCATCTATATCAGCTCCGCGTTCCAACCGCACTGTGACTTTCTTGCCGGAATGTTCAAGAAGATATTTAAACTTCATTATATCTGTACCTGTCGGCTTTTTATAATCATTCTCTATTACCGAATTATAAGGTATCAAATTGATATTGCACTTTAAGTCCTTTAAAAAATATGCAAGCTCTTTTGCAACAGTTTGAGTATCATTAAACCCGTGTATCAAAATATATTCTACTGTTATTCGGCGCCCTGTTTTATCAACATATTCCTTCAATGCCTGCTTGACATTATCGATTGGGTACTTTTCTTCAATTGGCATAAGCTTTTTTCTCAATTCGTGATTTGAAGCATGAAGAGAGATTGCAAGAGTGGACTGCAAATCCATATCTGCAAGCCTTTTTATTCCGGGGATTATTCCGCTTGTGGAAATTGTTATTCTTCTCTGACCTATTTGAAAATCATTATTAAAAATCTCAAGTGCCTTAAGCACGTTATCGAAGTTTAAAAGCGGTTCTCCCTGTCCCATAAATACAATATTTGTGACCTTCAATCCCGTGTCTCTTTGTATTGTCAAAACCTGTTCAATAATCTCTTTATACGTAAGATTCCGTTTAAAACCGCCCTTACCGGTTGCACAAAAAGAACAGTTAACCGCGCAGCCGACTTGTGAGCTCACACAAGCCGTCAAATTTGCTCTGTTATCAAAACGCATTAAAACAGTTTCTACACATTCTCCGTCAGGATACTCAACAAGATATTTAATCGTACCATCTTTGCTAACCTGTTTAACTTTAATCTTTGTTTCCGTAACTTGCGCTATACTTTTTAATTGTTCTCTAAAATCCTTAGACAAATTTGTCATTTCATCTATTGTTGAAACAGACTTTGTATAAATCCAATTATGAATCTGTTTAGCTCGAAACTTGGTGGCTTTAAGTTCTGCCATCAAATTTTCCAGTTCTTCTAATGTCATCCCTGCAAGTATCATAAAACCTCTGGTTATTCTTTATATTTACCCCTTTACCACTTTACCACTTTACCACTTTAGTACTAACCGAGCTTTTCTTTATAGAATTTTATAATATCGGTTTTAGCTTTCAAAAGCATTGCCTGATGAGAAACTTCGTTTTTCCACTCATTATATGAACAAGCAGAAGGCAATAACTTAAGCGGATTATGAGGGAAATCTCGGCATACTGAAGGTCTGTCCTCATAAATTGTACATAGGTTATTACTGTCAACTTTCGGGCAGTGATAATAATAAATTTTGTCCTCTTGCACAAGAATATTCAATAGTTCAAAGTATTCCGGATTTGCAGCTTTAGCTTCTTCCTCTGTTTCATAAGGTACAAATACGGAAACAAAAGCTTCCGAAAATTTATCACCCTTCATTGCTCTTTGCTTAAGTTGATTATATGAATATTCGCTAACGGCAAGCTTACAGCAAGCTCCACACTTATTACATTCATAATCGGATTTTTTATCCATTATTGCCTTATATGCAGCTTTAAGTTTTGTTTGATAATCACCTGTCAGATAAGTAATTGCCTGCATTTGCCAATCTCTAAGCTTACAGCCTGTTGGCGGATAAGGCGCAAAAATATCTTTCTTTTCTATTTTACAATCTTTATGCGTACACCCTTCACAAGCATCTTTCGGCTTAAGAGTATCAAGCTCGCGCCTTATACTTTCTGCTGCCTCAATAAATATTTGCTCGTAGTTATCTTTAAGCTCATTATACTGTCCGTTTAAGGAGTTATCTTTTGGTTTTTGCTCTTCTTGTTTATGCACGGCAAATAAGTTTTCACCGCTTGATTCATCATTATTTCCGTTTGAAAAAAAATTTGTCATACCTAGGATAATATCATAAATTACCCTATCAGACAATGTATTAAAGATTAAAACAGTTAAATATGATTTGGGAGGTTTTTATGACTATTAAACTTCAAATTTACAAATGCAATATTTGCGGAAATTTAGTTCAAATTTTGCAGGAAGGAGACGGGAATCTCGTTTGCTGCGGTAAGGAAATGGAGCTTATGGGTATCCAATATGATACAAATGAGCTTGGAGAAAAACATACGCCCAAAATAGAAATAAAAGAAGGCAAAAAATTTGTTAATGTTTTCGGGCACCCTATGAGTGAAGAACATTATATTCAGTTTATTGAAACATATACTAAAGACAAAAAAGAATTACACCTTAAATTTTTCAATCCTAATGAATCACCTGAAATGGAAGCTAAGTTAGAAGGTGATTTTAATTCAATTGAATACTGCAATATTCATAACCTTTGGGGTGACAATAAAATGCTTGAAAACGAAAACGGGAATTACAATATTTAGGAGAACAAAATGGTAAGCGAAAAAATAAATGAAATAATTAACGAACAAATTAATAAAGAATTCTATTCAGGGTATTTATATCTTTCAATGTCATCACACTTACACGAACTGGGACTTTTCGGTTTCTCGCACTGGCTGAAAGAACAAGCAAAAGAAGAAGTTGAACACGGACTTAAACTTTTGGATTATTTGCTTGAAAGAAATAGTTATGTGACGCTCAAACAAATACGAACACCAGAGTTTGAATTTAAAGGTGTAAAAGCCATTTTTGAATCACTCTATGAACACGAAAAATGCATAACAAATTCAGTTATGAATATTGCGAAAATCGCAGAAGAAGAATGCGACAGAAAGACTTTAACCTTTATTGAATGGTTTATTGGAGAACAAGTTGAGGAAGAACAACAAGTAAAAGATATTATAAAACGTCTCGAACTTTTTGGAGAAGACACAGCAGTTCTTTATCTTATGGATAAAGAACTCGGAAACAGATAAAACAAAAAATCGGACAGATTAAAATAATAATCTGCCCGATTTTTTGTTTCCATATAAAACTTTATTCTGCATTCTTTATTTCTGCCCAAATATCAGGATTTTTTGAATCAGAATTTGTAATATCTATAACTCTGTAATTCGGAGCGGGTGCTGTTGTTATATGCACAATCCCATCTATTATTTCTTCTTTATTAATTCCGAAATGCCCTGTAATAATTGCTTTTACATTATTATGTTTTTTTATAACATCCATATATTTTTGAGATTTGAATGTTTTATAGCTTTCGTTTTCTTCAGGTTCTACTAACGGAAAATGTTGAAAAATAATAACATTTTTATTCGGATAAAGAGCTAAAGTTGCATCTACCCATTCAACAACATTGTCTTTAAAGTATCCGTTTGTACTCGGAATAACATCTTTCGCTCCATCAACAACCATAAATATAATTCCGTTTTTTTCAAAAGTGTAATTGATATCAGCTGTTTTATAGTTAGGAAGCTTTTTCTTTAAATATTTTTGAAAATCTTTTTTACTTAAATCTTTATATTTATTGACATCCTTGTCACCGATTATGACATAAAAAGGCTTTTGCAGTTTTTTTGCTTCCAATATAAAATCTTCTAACACTTTCATATCCGGTCTTTCAAGATTATCTCCCGTAAAAACTACGAAATCTACATCTTTCTGTTTATTTACATCTTTTATGACTTTTTTTATTGTTTCAGAATTGTTCTGTTTTGAATATCTTACATCTGTTATTTGTACAAATCTGACATCTTTTGCCAAAGTATAGGAAACAGACAAAAGATAGATTAACAATAAACTTAGAAGTTTTTTCATAAAATCACCTTTTTATATCTGAATTATTACTCTTAAGGATTATTTTATCACGAAAATAGTGAAAATTTTTCGAACATGAGTTATAATATACATGCAATGTATAAATCATAGGCTAATGGAAGATGTCTTTTGATTTCTCATCAAATATCAACCCCCCTCTAAAAGCAGGCGCTGCATACAAAGACGGAAGCGGTATGGGCGGCGGTGGAATGTATTTCCAACAAGAACGAAAACGCAAAGACCAGCCGGAAGAAGATTTGTTTGAACGCAAAAAAGACGAAAACATAAACGAAATTAGTTTTTCGGAAATACCTGAAGAAGATATTCCAAAAGACAATGTCGTTAACAAATTCGTCAATTGGTTTAGACTGAACAAAGATTAGAGATGCTTAAAACAGTTTACTAGCTTGCGGAAACATCAAGCTCTGTTTTGATGTTTTAAATTTTATTTTACTTGTTTTCTTTAGTTCTATTTTTCTAAGAGTTTAACCTGCTATAATACACTTATCCCTGCTTGACAAACTTGCAAAAAAAATGTAAACTTTTGTTAAGTGTTATAATCCAATTTTAGATTTATGTTACTGAAACCCCAAAAACAAAAAGAGAGAAATTTTAGCTTCAAAGGAGCTGTGCAAATTAATCACAGCAGTTTTTTCGTATATGAGGATAAAGACGGACATAAATTCTTGAATATGGGTAAGAATGAAAAACTGCATAAATCAGTCGTTCAAAGAATGATTGATTCTAATCCGCATATTAAAAGGATTTTAAAAAGATTTCGAATCAAACCTTTAATTGATACCAAGACTTTAAATGAGCTTACTTGCGGGCATATGAACGAAACTTGCAATATTGCAATCGGGGTTTATTCACTCCTTTCAGGAGAATTTAAAGATAAAGTAGATATGAGTTCTCTAAAAGAAGCTTCTATGCTTCACGATTTAGGTAAGGTATTAATACCGTCTAAAATATTAAATAAGCCCGCAAAACTAAACCTAAAAGAACGCAAAATTATGAATATACATTCGACTTTGGGGTATGAACTTTTAAAAACTCAAGGAGTAAATGAAGAGGTTTTAAGTCTAATAAAATATCACCATCAAAATTTGATGCACTCGGGATATCCATCTCTATCTTCAGATAATACAGCATCGGATTTAGGAGTACAAATTATATCTATTGCAGACAAGTACAGCGCTTTAAGAGAAGCAAGAGTATACAGACGCAGGTTGTCGAGAACGGAAGCACTTTTGATACTTTACCGTGAAGTAAGAGAAGGGAAAATTATGCCGGCTGTTTATAACGCACTGTTTAAGTATGCTGAAATGTATGACAATGAGTAAATTTTAATGATTTGTTTCTTTTTATCTGCCTTTATAATATAATTTTAGTTAACAGAGAGGTAGGTAAAAATGCAAGTTTCATTAAAATGGTTAAATGAATTAGTTGATTTAAGTGATATAAGTGTTGAACAAATCGCTCACGAGCTTACTATGAGCGGATTAGAAGTTGAAGAGATTGAAGAGGTTAAACCTCAATTTACAAATATAATTACAGCAAGAATAGAAAAGATTGATGCACACCCAAATTCTGACAGATTACATCTTGTAACCGTTAACACGGGTAAAGACTTGAAAACTGTTGTTTGCGGCGGTCAAAATATTGAAGTCGGTCAAGTAATTCCTTATGCATCAGTCGGAAGTAAAGTATTGGACAGAAAAACAGGAGAACAGTTTGAACTTACTCCTGCCGTAATAAGAGGTGTTGAATCTCAAGGCATGTTATGCTCAGATGATGAACTAGGCGTAGCTGATAGAAACTATCAGGAAGAGGACGGAATTTTAATTTTGAACAGAATATTCCCAAACGTAGGTCTCGGATTAAACGTAGAAGATGTTTTAGGGTTTGAAAAAGACTATATTCTTCATACCGCACCAACCGCTAACAGAGGTGATCAAATGTCTGTTATCGGGATTGCAAGAGAATTGAGTGCTTTATTTGACAGACCGATGACCACCCCTGCCCAGATTCTTCCCCATGAGGAGCTGGGAAAACCAGATTTTAAAGTTGAAATAAAAGATTTTGATGTTTGTAAATACTATTCAATCGGGGTTTTAAAAGGTATTAATATTAAACCCTCTCCCGATTGGATGCAAAAAAGACTTCTCGCATCAGGTATAAGAGCAATAAATAACGTTGTTGATATTACAAACTACGTAATGTTGGAATACGGAACACCGCTCCATGCTTTTGATTTGGATAAATTAAACGGATATCTTTGTGTAAGACGTGCAGAAGAAGGCGAAAAAATTATTACCTTAGATGAAGTTGAAAGAACAATGACAAGAGATACAGTTGTTATTTCAACCGAAAAAGAAGCGGTATGTTTAGGAGGTGTGTTCGGAGGACATAATTCTGAAATTGATGAAAATTCAAAGAATATGGCTCTTGAAGCAGCGTATTTTACAGCTAAATCAAACAGAAAAAGTTCAAGAAGTGTAGGTTATAAATCTGATGCTTGTTCAAGATTTGAAAGAGGCATTGATATAAAAGCCGTTCATACAGGTCTAATGAGAGCGGTAGAACTTCTTATAAAATACGCTGATGCAAAATTTGAAGGATATGTTGAAGCAGGAAATGATAAACCTGAACCGATTACAATCACTTTAAGATTTCCTCAAATAAAGAGAATTTTAGGGTGTGATATTGATTCGGAAAAAGCTTTAACAATATTAGAAAGGCTTGGTTTTACAATCTTAGGTAAAAACGAGATGGCATGCAGAGTAGAAGTACCGTCTTTCAGAGCAGATGATGTAACAAGAGAAGTCGATTTAATTGAAGAGATTGCACGTATTAACGGATACGATAAAATTACTCCAACGCTTCCGACAAGAGCAGGAACTGCTGATATATCGGTTGCAGAAAAAGTTATGGCAAGAGTACATCATTTAATGAGAGCATCGGGATTAAATGAACTTCAAACGCCATCACTTATTGGCGAACCTCTCTTAAAACAATTCAACATGACTTTTGATAAAGAAAAGGCTATTTATGTTGAAAATCCTGCTTCAGAAGATTGTACAATGCTCAGACAAACTCTTATGGCAAGTCTCTTAAGCTGTATGAAGTACAACTACGACAACGGTCAAAAAGACTTTTGGGGTTATGAAATCGGAAGAAGTTACCTGAAAGTCGGTGAAACAGACGAAAAGAATTCAGGCGTAAAAGAAACATTAACTCTTGCTGGTGTTATAACAGGCAACATTCAGAATTCTTTATGGCAAAACACCGGAGATGTTGATTTCTATACTGTTAAAGGTATAGTAGATAAACTTCTTGAAGAACTCGGATTAACAAGAAGGATAAAAATCTCGCTTCTGGCAGAATCTCCACTTGCCGAGTCTCACGGCTGTTTACACCCATATAAAACAGCTGTTCTGACTTTATTAGGCAAACAGCCTGCTGTTGTCGGATATTATGGAGAAGTTCATCCCGAAGTTAGGGGTAAATTAAAATTAAATCAAAATGCATATTTGTTTAAATTGGATTTAAATATGATAATAGAAGCTTATAACGAATCTGTTGTAAGGTTCAAAAAGCTTCCTCAATTCCCTGAAGTTCAAAGAGACTTGGCTGTAATAGTTCCGGCTGAAACTTCTTGGGATGAGTTAGAAAAAATCGTTAAAAAAGGTGTCGCTAATAATGTATTCAACGGTTGCGAAGTCTTTGACGTATACCAAGGTGAACACGTTCAAGAAGGTTTCAAGTCCGTTGCATTCAGAATAAAAATGCAAGACACAAATTCAACAATGACAGATGATTTGATTGAAGCTCAAATGGCAAACGTAAGAGCAGTTCTCAAAAAATCTCTGCCGGATTTGAGTTTCAGAGAATAGTGAAATATAGTATAAATAGCAAAAAAAAAGAAAGGATTTTACACCAATGAACATTAGAGCAATTAAGACCGCTCAAACAGAAAGTGCTGTCGAAAGAATTAAAATAATGACAAAAAAAGAAGTAAAAAAAGTAAACTACAAAATTCCTCAAATCTTTTCAGAAAAAAAACAGTATATGCAAAGTGATGCATTCTTAAAAGATCCGCATAATGAAAAGATGCTGGAATTAGGCGATGAAATTTTTGAATGCAGATATCAGATTGGCGAAGAAATAAAAAAAATGAATAAATTTACAAATAACAAATTTGTTCAAGCAATAAACGGTTTTACACGTTTAAAAAAAGAAATTGATAAAAATAATATGCTCCATTTTGAAGAAACTCCAAGTATTAATAACAGATTAGAAAACAAATACAGAGTTTTAAGAAATATAGAATTATTTGCAGAATCGCAAAAAGCTTTGATTTAATCAGTTTCCATACTTATACTTCTTTTATAAATATCATTTTTATTTGCATTAAAAAGAGTCGAAAGTATAACTGAAATCTCTTTGTCTCTAAAGCCTTTTGATTTAAGTTCTTTTATCTTGTAATCAAAAAGTTTATCTTGATTATCTGTTCCGGCATATACCATACAAACAATCTCACCTTTTATGCCGTCTTTATAATATTCCAAGATTTCAGAGATAAGACCAAAACGAACTTCTTCAAACAGCTTTGAAAGTTCTCTTCCGAGTGCAATTTTTATGTCTCCTCTCGTCTGCTGAATGATTTTCAAAGTTTTTAAAATTCTCTCCGGAGAATCATAGAATACAAAATTGTGAAAAGAATACTTTTGGGTAAGTTCTTTTATTTGAGCTTCTGTTCTCGGAATAAATCCGACAAAAGAAAATTCTTCGTTATTTCTTGGAATTTGAGACAAAAACGTTGTAACAGCGCAAGCTCCGGGGAGAGATGTCACAGAAAAGCCCTTATTTACAAGTTCTTCAATTATTACTCCTCCCGGATCACAAATCATTGGAGTACCAGCATCAGATACAAGTGCAATCTTCTTCCCTGCGTTTAATTCTGAAAGTATATAGTTTACTCTTTCTCGCTCATTATATTTATGATATGAAAAACATTTTGTTCTTATTTCATAATGATTAAGCAATTTTTGAGTAGTCCTTGTATCTTCACAAGCTATCAAATCAACTTGTTTAAGAATATCAATTGCTCTTAGAGTAATATCTGAAATGTTTCCGATAGGAGTCGGAATAATATAAAAATCAAATTCTCTTGCCATACTGCTTACTGTTAATCCCAATGAGTTTTATCAATAAATGTTTTAACAGCTTCTGTTAAATCTTTTGGAGTATCCAGCGGTCTTTCACCTTCCGGCGGAATCGGAGGCTGAGAAATAAAAAATCCGTCTCGAAATTTATTGTAAAGACTCAATGCTCCATATAAAAATATTGAAGTTCCTGCGACACATAACATTGCAATTATGAATTTTTTTGCAAGTTTTTTCTTACCCATCGGCTCCTTATACTTTGAAGGTAACGCAACAGGGACAGGTTTAAGTTCCTCTTTTAATTCGGGAGTATCAGCTTTTTGCAATTCTTCGGTAGCAACAGGCTCAACATTAACGGTATTTACCCCATCGTTTACCCCATCATTTACCCCATCATTTACCCCTTCGGTAATAGCTGGAACGGGAAGCGAAAGAGAAAACATTACTAGTATAGCGAAAAGTTTTTTCATATATTATCCTTCTGCTTGTTCTTGTTTTTTACCCTTTTTAGCACTTTTAGCTCCGCGATTTGGTCTGCGTGAACGTTTTGGAGCAGTTTTCTTCTCTTCGGCTTCTGATACAGGAGCTTCAACAGCAGTTACTTCAACCTCTACGGCAGTAGTTTCTTCAGTTTTTTTGTTTCTGCTTTTAGCTCTATTTGTAGTTTTTTTGTTCATTACAGGTGCAATTTCGGCATCTTGTACCAGAACTGTTGAAGCAGTATTTTCATCAGTTTTAACATCAGATTCCTGTATTTTTTTACGTCCTCTTGCTCTGCTCTTTTTAGCTTTTTCCTGTTTTTCCTGCTTGATTTCTTGAATCTCGGTTTGAGCTGTTACAGCAGGACTTTCAACCTGCTCTATCTGAGGTTCTTGAATCTGTTGTTCTTTTATTTCATCTGCTGTTTCTTGCTGTTTTGTTTCATTATTTTTATTGTTAAATTTGTTATTTGAGAATTTCTTTCTGTCATTCATCGGAAGCTTAATTTTAGCTGCTTTAGCTCTATATTCGCCTTCAGCAGTAGCAGAAGCGAATTTTAAATCTTCCATAATGTAGCCGTTACCTTGGCAGTGCGGACAGCGTTTAGCAAAGATTTCACTAATTGCCTGACCTTGTCTGTGACGAGTCATTTCAACAAGTCCTAAGTCTGAAAGCTGACCTACTTGCGGTTTAGCTTTGTCGTCTTCCATTGCAAGTTCAAGTTCTTCCATCATTGTTAATTTATCGATACGGTTTGTCATATCAATAAAGTCTATAATAATCATACCGCCGATGTTTCTGAGTCTTAATTGACGTGCAATTTCGTGAACCGCTTCAATATTTGTTTTCAAGATTGTTTCATCTTGAGTTGCAGAATTTGTAAATTTACCGCTGTTAACATCGATAACGGTTAAAGCTTCTGTTGTTTGGATGAATAGATATCCGCCTGACGGAAGATTAACTTTCATCTGAAGCGCAGCTTTAATTTCTTTATGAATATCCATTGCAATTAATAGAGGTTCTGAACCTTTATATAGAGTTACATTAATATTTTTGTTCATGTGCCAGTTTTGAAGAAGATTCTGAACTCTGTTCAATGCAAAACCCGTATCAACGATAATCTCTTGAGTTTCTTCATTACAAGCTTCACGAATAACTCTATATAGTAAGTCTTGATCTCTGTATAAAAGGCTTGGAGGAGTCATACTTTCGGCAGATGTAACGATATTATTCCATTTTTCCAAAAGGATTTCCATATCCTCTTGAATATCAGCTTCAGTTTGTCCTTCAGCTTCAGTTCTTACGATAATACCAACGCCCACGGGTTTAAGAAGATTAACCAAAGATTTTAGTCTTGCTCTTTCTTTTGAAGAAGTAATTTTCTTACTTACGTTAATTCCTGCTTCATTCGGCATAAGAACCAAAAATCTTCCGGGAAGCGATATTTCGGTGGTGACACGAGGACCTTTGTGTCCGACAGGTTCTTTAACTACTTGTACAACCAGTTTTTGTTTCGGTTTAAGCTTGTCCTGTAAAGCTCCTTTCCCTCCGACATCTTGCGCATGCAAGAAGCCCATTTTATCAGAACCCACATTAACAAACGCTGCTTCTATTGAAGGTAAAATGTTTTCTACTTGTGCTAAGTATACATCACCAAGAATTATATCTCCTCTGTGTACAAAAAATTCTGCTACTTTTCCGTTTTCAATAACCGCAGCAATATTATCACGCTCGGCTATAACAATTTTGTTAGCTTGTGTGTCTTTCATCGTCTCTAAATCCTTTACTATTGTCGTGTTTAATGATTAATGTTAAACACGACCTACATTGTGTTCAACTTTTCGTCAAGGAATTTTATTCTCGTAATCTCAAATATTTGTTCAGGGTTTACAAGTTTCATCAAATCATCCGCTCGTAATGCCGGTACATCTGAGCCTTGACCTACTTTAAGGTATATGAACAGACTATTATCTTCAAATCTATAACTTCCGATAGATTTCTTAAAATCTGTTGTTTTTTCTAAACCTTTCTTGTTTTTCTTCTTGATTATAATCGAATCAGAAGATAAAACCTTATTCACATCATACATAAAATTTTCTGTTTTGTAAAGTGGGCTTATATCATTGTAATTGCCGTCAGACTTAGAATATGGTGTAATTTTGTACTCTGCCCATTGAGCGTCTATATCAACAGCAGCTGCATATCTTTCAATGGATTTAATATCAATAACTTTAGCTCCTTCAGGTAATTTTGAGTTCAATAAATCCATTAAATCCTGTTCGGAGATATTATCATAAATTTCTATATCAACCAGCTCTCCTTCGCTTTCAGCAAAAAGAGGAAGCGCAATTCCCATTGAAACTTTCATTGTCGGGTTAAATCCCAGAGTGTAAACAATATTCAAACCTGTTCTTGCAAGACATTTGTGAAAAGTATTTTGCCAATCGAGGTGTGAAAAATATTTTAATAATCCTTTTTTTGTTATCTTCAAACGATATCTGTATACAGGGATATTAGGGTCAACATTAGCTCTTGTCGGGTCAACAGGCTTAACATCAAGAACGTGCTGAGCCTCTTCTGATGCTTTATATGGTTTAGCTAAAACTTTATGTGTTTTTAGATTTGGACAGACTCCGCAATTCACGCAATTGTGCTCGCAAGTTTTTTGAAGGTTAAATTCATACCCTTGCATTAATGCAGTTTCGTACTCTTTTTGGAGCCATTCTTTTGATAATCCTACGTTTACAAAATCCCAAGGTAAATTATCTTCTAAACCGTATTCTTTTTGTGCTAGTTTTGATAGAGAAAAACCGCATTCTTCTGCAGTTTGAGCCCAGACATCTTTGTCAAAATGCTCACCCCACGCATCAAGATAACACCCTTTTTTATAGAGAGTATATATGTAATCGCAAAGTGATTTGTCACCGCGAGTTAAAACAGCTTCTATTTGTGAAACTGAACTTTCGTGATAATTAATTTTTAGGCCTTTGATATGTTTTGTTTTTTCTTTTAAGTATTTTATATGCTCAGAAACTATACTTAAATCCATCTGTCCGCACCATTGAAATGGTGTAAACGGTTTAGGAACAAAAATAGAAACTGTACAAGTTAGTTCTAAACCATAATTCAGATTCATTTCTTGTTTAATTTGTTTTGCACGATATTTTATTCTGCTTAATAGATCAGCCATTTCGTCCATATCTTGCATTGTTTCAGTCGGAAGTCCTGCTATAAAATAGAACTTAATTTTACTCCAGCCATTTTTATACAAGGTTAAAACAGCATCCATAATCTGTTCTTCTGAAATATTTTTTTTGATTACATTCCTCAGTCTTTGACTACCGGCTTCAGGCGCCAGTGTCATACCTGATTTTCTGACGGATTGCATAAGATTAGCCAGTTCTAAACTGAACCCGTCAATACGCTGGCTTGGGAGTGAAACATTGATTTTACGCTTATTAAAATCAACGGACAATTCTTTTATAACTTCTGCTATGTTTGAATAATCGTTAGAAGATAAAGAAAGCAGCGAGTATTCGTCATATCCCGTATTATTAACGAGGTCTTTTGTAATTTTTATTATGTCTTCCGCTTCACGTTCTCTTATCGGGAGAGTTACATGCCCCGGCTGACAGAAACGGCACATTCTTCCGCACCCTCTTCTGATTTCTACAATAGCTCTGTCATGAACTGAACTTGAAAAAGGTATCGGATATGATGTTGAAGCATTTTCCAGTGTGAGTGGAGATATGCGCTTGTTAACAATATTATTTACCCCTTTACTCCAACAGCCTTCAATTTTGCATAACTCTTTAATTCGTTCTGTTCTAGGTCTTTCTTTTGTCCGCTCTAATGTTTCACATACTTCGACCATCATATCTTCGCCATCGCCGATACAAAAAACATCTATAAAATCGCTGAGCGGAAGCGGATTAAATGCGCAAGGACCTCCTGCAAAAACTATCGGTTCGTCCTCTCCTCTGTCACTATTTTTTACATTTATCCCAGACATTTCAAGCATTTTGAGTACAGTAGGATAAGATAATTCGTATTGTAGAGAAAACCCGATTCCGTCAAAATCTTTCAATGCTCGTTTGGATTCAACACCGTATAAGAATTCCGGCATAAAATCAGTTTCCGGTGCGTATGCACGGTCTGCCAGATATTTATCGACTTTATTTACTCTGTCATAGATAATTCTTACGCCAAGATTGCTTATGCCGATTTCATATTTATCGGGAAAAACAAAAGCAAATTTTACGGACGAACTATTCCAATCTTTGTTGTATGATAAAAACTCCCCGCCTACATACTGATATGGTTTTGTTGCATTATATAGCGCATCATGCTGATTTCTGAAAAAACAAGTCATACATTCATGCTAGCATAAATATCATATAAATATAACAAAACTGTCAAAAGTATGCTAAAATATTTATACAAAAAAAAGGTAAATATTTATGTACGATTATAAATTACTCATGGATAAAGCTAAAGAAGCATCAAAGCAATCTTATTCACCTTTTTCAAGATTCGCAGTAGGTGCGTGTGTACTTGCAAAAAGCGGTAAAATCTACACAGGTTGTAATGTTGAAAATTCTTCTTTTGGAATGACGATTTGTGCGGAAAGATGCGCAATCTTTAAAGCTGTATCCGAAGGTGAAAGGGAAATTTTAGCCGTTGCAATATATTCACCAAACGCTGATGATTGCAACCCTTGCGGAGCGTGCAGACAGGTAATGTATGAATTCCAAGGAGATAATAACGAGGTTGAGGTTATTACAGAAAGCATGAGCGAATTGATTGTACGTAAACTCAGCGAATATTTACCTTACGGATTTAAAATATAAATGTATATAGTAGAACTTTTTATAAAATGGCTAAATAAAAACAAGAGAGGAACGAGCGCAAATCCTGAAAATAATTTAAAAGAAGGGGTAAATATTAATCGAGAAGGAGAGATAACAAAAGAACCTCTTGAAGACGAGGCATTAACTTGCGAACACAACTTTATGCCGGTTGACAGTACAGGAAAAGTCTTAGCTTGTACAAAATGCGGATTTGTTATAAAACATAGATAATAACTAAGAGGACAAATTAATATATGAATAAATTTCTTGACTTTATATCATCAAAAAACTTTAGAAACTGGTTTTGTTTCTTTGTGTTTACGCTTGTAATGGCATTAACTATATCATCACAGAATTACTTTTTCCAAAAGGTTATCGAAAACGGTATAAGCAAAAAAGATATAGTAGCACAGAAAGATATTACGGTTATTGATACAAAGAAAACAGAACAGCACAAAAAAGAAGTTGCTCAAAACGTAGAACCAATTATTACACAGGCGGAAGATGAATTTATTACAACAAATCTTTTAACTCTGAAAAGTTCTGTGATGAAAATAAGAGGTAAGGAAATCTCCGAAGATACGAAGCGTGATGAATTAAATGTTCTGTTCGATGAATCTGGCAAACGTGGTTTAATTGATTATATGCTAAAATCAAGCGATAATGATTTGACTTCATTATTTGAAAAATCTCAAGTAACTTTGAGCGCAGTTCTTAATAAAGGCATTTCTTCAAATGATTTTGAGAATAATAACATCGATAAGATTATCAGAAAACATATCCCGAATAACGTTCCGAGATATCAAGCGACTTTGATTACAGGAATTTTAGACCAAGTTATTGTTCCAAACCTTGTAGTCGATGAATTCGCGACGGAGATTGCAAAAAAGAATGCTCAGAATTCAGTAAAACCTTATGAGGTTGTCTTTAAAAAAGGTCAAAAGATTGTTTTCGAAGGTGAACCTGTCACTAAATTAAAACGCGACGCTCTTAGAGAAGCAGGATATAATGTATTGGAAGTTAATTGGGGCGGAATTTTAGGCATATATCTGCTTGTTGCATTTTTCACGTTTGTATTTCTCCAATATGAAAAGAACTTTGAAAAGCAATATTATAATGCAAAATACATGACGATTATGGGTACATTTACGTTGGCGCTCGGTGTAATCTCAGCTGTTTTACCGACCGGAATGTCGCCTGCAATAATCCCGATACCTGCATATACAATCCTTTTATCAATATTTACGACCCCAAGAAATGCTTTCTTCGCATCAACTATTGTGCTTGCAATAATTGCAATCGGAATGCACTGGAACATAGAAATAATCTCTGCTTTTATGCTTTTAAACACTGTTGCAATGACTTCCGTTTCAAGACTCAAATTCTCAAAACGCTCAGATTTGTTAATTGTAAGTGCAAAAATTACTCTTGCAGGTTTGCTTGTAGTAGGAGGAATCTATTTCTTGGAAAAATATATGATGGATATAGAAAATACTCTTATATTACAAGATTTGGGCTATATTATAATTAACTGTTTTGTAATTGGCGGTGTGTTTATTTTAGGCGTATTACCGATTATTGAAAATACTTTTAAAGTTATGACACCTTATGGCTTGGCAGAACTTGCTGACCATAATCAGGAACTTTTAAAACGTCTTATGCAGGAAGCTCCGGGAACATTTAACCACAGCTTAACTGTTTCTCACATGTGCGAAACGGCTGCCGAAGCAATCGGAGCAAATCCTGTTCTTGCAAGAGTAGGAGCTATGTACCACGATATCGGAAAACTTCAAAGACCGATGTTTTTTGTTGAAAATCAATCATTCTATGGTATTGAAAACCCGCACAATTCCTGTGCTCCGTCTTTCAGTAAAATGCTTATTACAGCTCACCCAAAAGATGGTTTAGAACTTGCTAAAGATTATCATATACCTCAGATTATTCATAATTTTATTATGCAGCACCACGGAACAAGTCTTGTAAGCTACTTCTATAATGAAGCTGTAAAAGAAAAAGGCGCTGAAAATGTAAAAGAAGACCAGTTCAGATACCCAGGGCCTAAGCCTAATATGAAAGAAACTGCTATTTTAATGATAGCTGACGCGGTAGAATCAGCAGTTCGTGCCGCAAAAAATCCGACAAACGAAGAAATTGATGCCATCATAAATAAAATAATGAAAGAAAGACTCAATGACGGTCAGCTCGGTGATTCACCTTTAACACTGAAAGATATTACAACAATAGGTGAAACTTTCTCAAGAATGCTTAGAGGTATGCACCACAAGAGAATCAAATACCACGATGACTTGGTTCAAGAACTCGGTAAAAGCAAACAAGGAAAAGATTTAATCCCACAGCCTATAATAGCTCAACCGGCATTAGATATGGATTTAGAGGCTAAGGTTAAAGAACTCGAAAGCAAGAAAAATGAGTCAAATTAATATCTTTACTGATAATATATACGAAGGCTGGGCTGTTGATGAAAAAGATGTAATTGAAAAAACACGCTCAATGCTTGAATTCTATATTTCGGATATAGGAGAGAAATCTTGCTTATTTGGAAAAGAGTATGAATCTTTGACTCTTGATATTGTTTTTTGTGATTCCGAAAAGACACACGAATTGAACCGTGATTACAGAGATAAGGATTATCCTGCCGATATCATTACGTTTGCAATATTTGCTGATGACGAAAACAGCTTTATTTTTGACGGCGATATAAATTTAGGCGAGATTGTAATAGCTTTGGATAAAGTAATAGATGGCGCAAATAAGGATATAAGCAAATCAAAAAATCGTGAACAGGAATTATTTTTCTTAATTAGTCATGGATTAATGCATCTTTTGGGGTTTGACCATCAATCGGAAGAGGAGTACAATTTTGTTATAGCTGAGCAGAAAAAGGCGCTGGAGAGTATAGAATATGACAAGATATAAATCCCAAGGGTTTAATAATACTTTTAAGAACGCAAGAAAAGGGTTTAACCTCGCAGTAAAAAGCGAAATAAATATTCGTATTCACGTTGCTGTTGCAACTCTTGTAATTTTTGGAGCAATATATTTGAAATTCTCTGCTGTTGAGTTCTGCATACTCCTTTTTGCAATAGCGCAAGTAATTTGCTCAGAAATGCTTAATACTGCAATAGAGTTTGCGCTTGATTCAATTTACCATAACAGATACTCAAGAATGGTCGGTATGGCAAAGGATATTTCCGCCGGTGCGGTAATGTTTGCAACAGTTATAAGCGTTTTAATCGGTATAATTCTTTTTGGCGGAAAAATTTTGGCATTAGTCAGTTAAACCGTTTAAGTTAACAAATGTAAAGTTTATTGAAGATTTGCGCAAAAAATTTTTTTAGGTGATATATTATAATATATCAATACAACAATTTAGGAGTAAACTAATGGTAAAGGGAATTTCTTCAATCAACGGATTAATAAAAACAAGTGTAGTAGCGGCGCTTTTAGCAGGTTCTTCTGCGTTATACGCATCAAATCCGATAAAGGACATAAATAATAAACCAAATAATACAGAAATTTTATCAAGAGAAGGTGCAGATGCCTTAAAAGCAATGAGAGTAAATGAAATAAATCAAACCGCAGTTCCAACCGTACATAATAAAAGAATTGATGACACTTTCAGAAAATTTGCTAAAGATGATGAAGAAAAAAAATTAATTAACTCTCTTATAGATGGCATGTATCCTACAAAAGGAACTTTTTTAACAAGTGCTCTGCTTCAACATGAATTGGACAGACAACAATACTTCCTTTTGTTAGAAGAAAAGGGCAATTTACTGATAAAAAATAATATTAATCCTGAATTAGGAAAAGAAGTCAGTAAATATGGCTCAGATTTTTATAAATCTGTCAGACCACACGCTAAAGAAATAGATAAATGGATAGACGATGAATACACTCCAAGAATATTAGGTAATTTGTCATTTGACCACAAACCCACTGCAAAAGAAGTGATTGACAGATTGGATGATATTGTAGAAAACAGATCTAATTTTAAAACCAACGAAGTAACATCTTATAATTTTGCTTCAGATGTATTTATAAAAAAACAACTCAATAACAGAACTGATGATTTGGCACTTTCAGAACTTATTGCTTTTAAAATGTATATGATTGATAAAACAATTTTTGAGAAAATTTCAAAAAACAATGATTTTTTCAAAAACAACGGCAGACTAACAGATTTTTATAATAATTGGATTGAGACAGTTGAACCAACCGGAAAATAAAATCTAACAAATATTAAGAAATGTAACAAAAAGAAAAATAAGTGAAATTCATACACTTATTTTTTTTTTTATATACATGTCGTTTAAATAATTATGATGTGAGATAAATTAACAGAGGATATTATAAAATGTCAGGAATAGGTATTAATGGACAAGCTAAAGGCGGTCATATTGATGAAGAGCAAACCGTGCAACAATCACAAAAAACAAATACAGATAAGCCTATACCAATAATTCAAGAACAAAAACAAACAGAATCAAATGACAAAAAATCTATTTCAAAATCATCTGCTGAATTGTCATTAGAGAATTTTGATCAAGTTGTTGCTAAAGAATATTCTGATATGATTAAAAATGATTGCAACTGTAATATAGATAAAAGGTCTTTCTTTCTTGCTCGCTTCAATGAATTAATATCAAAAATGGATGATAATGAAAAATCGAAAAAATTTGATGATGTATTAGCCAAATTCCAATCAAAACCATATCTAATTTTAGCATATATCAGAAGCTTTAAGGATAAAAATTTAGCTACTGAGTGTGCAGACAAAACTGATATTATTTCTGTTGAATTCCAGAAAGATGCCGAATCACGAGAAAAAATAGTTAGTTTTATGTCTAAAGAAAAAATAATTGAATACTTAGATAAATATAACAAGGCTTTTAAGAAATATTATGAAGAAAATAAAGAAATTGTTGACAGAGTCTTAAATAAAATATCAAAAGGGCAAGCTCTTGAAGGCGATGAAATCAAGACTAAGAATGACTTACAACAATACTCTGAGTTAGCAGCTGTACTGCAAACTGGTATTGTTGAAAATACAAATTTATCAGAAGATGAGAAAAAAGATGCTCAGAAAAAACTGGACGAAATTATTAAACAATACCCGACGACTTTTTATAATTTGTACACTCAATCTTTAGCAGAATTCGTCTCAAATTATCAAGATTCTCTAAGTATTGATAAAGAAAAATTAACAGAAATTCTTGATAAAGCTACTGATAATAAATACTCAGAAGCTGTACAAAAACTTTCAGAAAAAACCGCTGTTGATTCAGAAACAGGTATGTTGAAAAATAAGCCGGAAGAAGTTGTAGCATCTTCTGAAGAAAAGATTGAAGCTATAAAGCAAGAGATAGAAGTCAATACGCCTAAAGAAAGTACATTACCACAGGTTGAACTTGTAAGCGAAACGCCTAATCAAAACTATATCATCTCTCCAATTTTTCAAGCATTTAGCAGTATAAGCTCTTTCAAAGAATTAAAAGATAAAATTACAGGCAAAACAAAAATTAAAAATAACGCAGAAGAACAATCTATAATTGATAATTATAAACTTCAAGATACTGCAACTCAAGGCAATTTGTTACAGCGTGCAACAGGGAAATTGCGTAAGAAATTGAGAGAAGCAACTTCAACATCTGCATTTGAGCACCTTTTTGCCATTGGTTGGAAAGACAAGAGTGTTAGTGCAACGAAAGAAGATAAAGAAATTATTGAAAAAAGAAAAAAAGAAGCTGCATAATTTAGTATTTTAATATTTCGGAATTATATTTTAGTATATGTTATACTTAATATTAAGTCATTATAAATAAGATTCCTAAATATTTAATGGGATTGAAATGACAAGGTTATTAAGTTCTTAAAGGAGAAAGTATGTTAAGAGGACCGTTTTTAGACAGAAATTGGATGGGCGAAAATAAAGATTATGCTTCATCAAATATAGTAATGCTGGGACTTCCGTTTGACGGAACGGTATCTTACCGCCCGGGTTCAAGATTTGCACCTGAACAAATCCGTCTTGCAAGCTGGGGGCTAGAAGAGTACTCTCCTTATTTCGACAAACATCTTGAAGATTGCAACTTCCACGATGCGGGAGATTTGGAGTTTCCGCTCGGAAATACCGTTAAATCGCTGGATTTAATAGAGAAAAATGTTGAAGACATATATAAAGACGGCAAAAAAGTGTTTGGAATAGGGGGTGAACACCTCGTAACACTACCTGAAATAAAAGCCGTATCAAAATACTACAAAGATTTGGCAATTATACACTTTGACGCTCATACGGACCTAAGAGAAGAGTACCTTGGTGAAGAGCTTTCTCACTCAGCAGTCATTAGGTATTCAGGCAAGATTGTTGGTTTTGAAAACATTAAGCAAATAGGCATCCGCTCAGGTATGAAAGAAGAATTTGACTTAATGAAAAAATACAACACAAGAGCGTTAAAATATGAGGATTTAGACTCTTTAAAAGACAAAAATGTTTTTGTAACAGTTGACCTTGATGTTCTTGATACTTCTCTAATGCCAGGTACCGGAACCCCAGAAGTCGGAGGCTTAACATTTAACGAGCTTCTCAGCTGGTTCAAATACATCTCCGAATTTAATATAATAGGTGCTGATGTAGTGGAGCTTGCACCGGATTATGATTCTAGCGGAGCATCAACAGCAGTTGCTACAAAAGTAATAAGAGAATTATTGATGGCTATGAGCTAACAAAAAGAGGAAGTTTAAAACTTCCTCTTTTTTATAATCTGTCATAATCACGAAGTTCTGGTCTTGTCGGATCATATTCACCGTATAGCCTGTTTCTCCAAATACGCTGCATATTAACAGGTTCAAATAACGATTGGTCCTCAAAATCAAGAGGTTGAATAATCTTTGTAGGTGAGTCTGTCTGAGGTTGAACATTTTTATACTGTTCAGCTCTAAGTCTCTTTTGTTCTTCTCTCTGAGCCTTGCGCTCATTATAATGTTCCTTTGCGGAATTAATATTTTTACTTGTATTAGATTTTAAACCATCAAAATCTTTCTTGCCTTCTTTATACCATCTTCTGTATTTTTTAGTGAATATGTTGTCAAAATTGCCCATATCATAATAAATCTTATAAGATTCTTTTAAATATTCATCTTCTGTTAAAACGCTTGTTTGAACATTTTCAGCTATCTCAGGGCAAACCATTCTTGAATAGTCTCTGATTTTTTGCAGCTGCTCAGTTTGAGGAGAAAAACCTCTTGTTAAAATTCTGCTTTCAACAACACTGATTGTCTTATAAAAAGTATTTGACCAAAGAACAATTTTATTTTGCATATCAACCAAAACAGCGTAAGTATTAATCTTATAGGCAGGATCAATAACGGAAGCACCCGCAATATTCAAAAAGTCCCACATTGTTCTTCGCAAAACGTAATTTTCCGAATCAATAGTCGATGTTAAAAGAAGTACATACTGCTGATTATTTGCTTGTGCAACCTTCTTTAAAAGCGGGTAATTAACGTTATATGAAGTTTTAAACCTATTTGTTAAATCCCTCGCCGGAATCATATATGCAGGTTTGCTCTTTAAAAATTCCCTTTCATCACTAACTGTCGGCGAAACTATATAATCAGTCTTGTTCAAAAGATTTATCACTTCGTTAGCAAAAAATTCAGCAGTTTGATTATAAATAAACGAATCAACTGCTGCACTCTCCGTTACAATGTTATCCGGCAATACAAGTACAGTTTTCTTCTGCACAGCCATAACAGGTGATGTACAAATAAAAACAGCTATCCCGAATAAAAATACTTTTAATAAATCTCTCACAACCAAATTATACCATATATAGAGGTAAAAGTAAAAGACGAAAAGAAAAAGGGTATTCTTTTCAATACCCTTTTTCTCCTTTGTTACTTATTTTAAAGCGACAGTCATGTCTGCTTCTACGCATACTTTACCGTCAACAGAACCTACTGCGTGGCATTTGCTTATCGGGCCTTTTACCTTTGTCATTTCGATAAACATATCAAATCTGTCACCGGGGCGGACGATATTTTTGAATCTTACATTGTCAACACCTGCAAATAAAGTTAACTTGCCCTTATTTTCAGGCGAACACATTAATATAGGTGCTGAACATTGAGCCAAAGCTTCCAATTGTAATACCCCTGGCATAATAGGATTACCGGGGAAATGGCCTTGGAAAAATTCTTCGTTCATAGTAAGGTTTTTATACCCTTTTGAATATTTATTAGGCACACATTCAGTAATTCTATCTACCAATAAAAACGGATATCTGTGAGGAATCATGTCCATGATTTCTTTGATATCAAATGATAATACTTCTTCATTTAATCCTTCTGTCATTTTATACTCCTTATCTATATTCTTACTAGTTTACTTTTAAGCATTTGCGCTACTTTGCAGTGAACAGCATGTCCTGCTTCTTTTACAAGAATTTGCGCTCTCAGATTCAATGGTGATACCCCTGTAAGGTTAAAATCACCCAATAAATCCAAAATCTTATGTTTAACCGGCTCTAACTCTGAACGAAGCTCCGTTGTATACCCTTCATCTTTAAGCCCCACAGTATTATCTATTGTAACTCCTCTTGCGAAACCTAAAGCTTGGAATTTCGCTAAATCTTTATAGAAGCCGAAAGTTCTTGCTTCAATTATTTCTTGAAGATTTTTATTATCCATTGTTACCCATTGATGCTTTAAATCAGGGTGGTCATAATTAACTGCGTAAGTAATTCGAAGCTCTTTATCAGGAATTACAACCAGACTTGTTTTCCCGTTAAGGTAATAAACAGGTTCAGAAACCGTATAAAAATCCTTATTTTTACCATCTATGCCTGCACTGTTAAATAAATCTACCCAAACTTTTGCACTCCCGTCAAAAATTGGCATTTCTGTTTCAGACAGGAATACATCAATAGAGTTAACACCTGTAATAGCGCATGCTGCATTAAAATGTTCGCATAGCATGACTTTATATTTGTAATCTCCAAGAAGAGTTCGTTTATCTTTACTGCAAAGAGTTACGCAATGATCGGTAGAATAAAGATTTTCAATACAAGCATCAAAAGAATGATCTGCGCCTTTTGAAAAGATGCGGATTCTACCTGAGTCCGAAGGTTTTATTACAACCTCGCACTCTTTATTTTTCATTAAAGATTTACCTTTTGTTCGTATTTCGTTCTTTATTGTTACCATAAAAGTTCTCCACCTCTCCTTGAGGAAAGGGCAGGGCTAGGTGACACCCCACGTTATACTTTAGCAGTCTCACCTTCTTGAACACTTTCTTCAAAAGATCTCAAAAGCGGTTCATATTTTTTGAATTTTGCAATTAAATCTCCTGCATCTTTCATAATCTTTAATTGCTTAATAAATTCTTTTCTCGGAACAGCAGGAGCGCCTACTACAATTGATTTAGCAGGGAAGCTCTTTGTAACACCTGCTTGAGCTGCAATAATTGTATCATCGCCGATTGAGATATGGTCTGCAAGTCCTGCCTGACCTGCAATAACAACTCTGTCACCGATTACGCAGCTTCCTGCAACACCTACTTGTGAAACAATCATACAACCTTTACCGATACGACAGTTATGACCAACCATTACAAGGTCATCAATCTTTGTATTGTCGCCAATAATTGTATTTTCAATTGTACCTCTGTCAATACAAGAATTAGCACCGATTTCTACATTGTTTCCGATAATAACTGAACCGATAGAAGGAATTTTGAAGATAACCTGCTCAGTGTTTCCTTCTTTTATTTCACCGTCTTTACGAGCTTGTTCAATGTTATTAGGATTTTCTGTTACAAAGCTGAAACCGTCAGCACCTAGGGAAACACCGTGGTTAAGGATAACCTTGTTGCCTACCTGAACTCTATCTCCTATATTTACTCCCGGATGGAAGAAACAATCTGCACCTATTTTTGCTCCGTTACCAATGTAGCAATTAGCCAGAATTTTAGTATTATCGCCAATCTCAGCATGTTCAGCAATAACAACATTTTGTCCTATTGAAACATTTTGACCTATTTTTGCGGTAGATGCTACAACAGCACTTGGATGAATCCCTTTATTTACCGCAGGTTCTTCATAGAACATAGAGATAAGCTTCATCATAGCCAAACGAGGTCTTTCTACTTCAATCGTAGTAAACCCGTCTATATTTACTCCCAAAGGAACAAGTGCTGCTTTAGCTTTAGTTGATGACAGATTTTCAATCTCATCTTCCCCTAATGCAAGCGCTAATGTATTTTCATCAGCCAATTTTGGCGGTGCAATATTTGTGATTGCAACGTCAGCTGCTTTTGTAAGCATTCCCCCTGTAATCTGGGCAATCTGTTCCAATGTGAAAGTTTTCATAATACACTCCTTTTTATAATAACTATTTATTAATTTTATTTATAATATTCGTTGTAGATTTGCCTTGAACAAAGTCTATAAATTCAACCTTTATACCGTTTTTCTCTACAATTTCTCTCTCCGGCAAAGTCTCAAGAGTATAATCAGCCCCTTTTGTATAAATATCAGGTTTGATTTTTTCCAACAAACTTGCAGGTGACCTCTCTTCAAATAATACCACATAATCAACACACTTCAAAGCAGTTAATATTTCCGCTCTGTCATCTTGATTATTAATCGGTCTTGAGTCACCTTTGATAAGCTTTACAGACTTATCGGAATTTAACATAACAATAGAAAAATCGGCTAAACTTTTTGTTTTTTCAAGATATCTTACATGCCCAACATGTAAAATATCAAAACACCCGTTTGTCGCAACAAAAGTTTTGCCTTCTTCTTGTCCTTCTCTTACAATCTTTATAATCTCTTCTTGAGTAACAATCCTTCCCAATTTTAACTCCTTATTGCTGAAATTTACCCAGCTTGGTAACTAATTCTATTTTAAGACAAATAAATTTTACTACCTGTATATATCACAATTTTGTTAAGAAATATTATTGAATATTAACAAACTTAATGAATTATTACAAAAATTCCCCAAACATAAATCCATCTTTACAATTCTTAACAAAACGCATTAAAAAAGGCAATTTCTGAGAAAAGAAATACTTTATATATATGTAAGAGATATTTAATAGAGAGAGATAAA
>CACZCH010000017.1 GCA_902779645.1 uncultured bacterium
ACAATACTTGGAGGGCCACCTCCTGGGAAGATAGCTCGCTGCTAGCATCTATTTTAAATAAAAAAGAAATCGGTTGGACAATCGGTTTCTTTTTTTTGTATTTTAGATTGTCTTGGATTATTTGCAGTTTACAACCTTTAAACTCCAAAATCTGCAAACCACCCTTACTCTATTTACTGTAAAACAGGGGATAAAATTTTTATCAAATTAATAGCCATTCGGTTAATAGAATATATAGCCTTTTGTTATTATAATTCTGAATATGATTATTAATATGTAAGAAAAGGCGGATTAAGTATGAAAAAACATCAAATAATATTGAATATTACATTAGTAATTATATTAGTTTTAATAGTAGTTTTTCTTTTTGATATATTTTGGCTTAAGACTGCTCATCCGTATGTCTCCGGCTATGTTTGCAATTTTATAACAGAATGTATCGGTATAGTTATTACTGTTTATTTTATTCAAAGTATATTTGATAAGTATTCTGAAGAAGAGAAAAGGATTGATGAGCGAAACAAGATTATAAGACAAAATAAATTCATTACTGAGATAATTAAACAATATATATTATTTTTTAATTGTGTTGTTCAACCAATAGAGACAAGAAAAGCGGAATATACATTTCAGGAACAATTTGAATTAAAGGATTTATGTGATTTGCATAAAATAACTTTATTAATAGTTGCACCTTGTATGCAATCTTCTATAGAAGTTTTTTATCGTTATGAAAAACAGCTACGTCAATTGTTTATTAAAATGTTAGAAACAATCGATTTTAATTTTTATCCTGAATTAGAAAAAATTATAATGAAGTTTATAACAGAATCAACAAAGAGTGATGTCAGCGATACTATCATTAATAACCAAAAATTGACATTGAGTGATGGTAAAAAATATACTGATATGATGCATGATATGTTATGCGGGGATGATATTGAACATATGTATTCTGACTATAAACAAAATAAACTAAGTGCAAATGGAATAATGCCGTATTTTATGCTGTATGATTTGTTAAAAGAAGAACGGTCTTTAATTATGCAATATCAAAAAGAAATTTCTAAAATTAGTGAATAAATATTTTTTTGACTTTTTGGTATTTATTATTAATCCTCTAAATAGATGTGTTAAAAAGTACATACATGTCTCATAATACACATGTGAGAATATATTATGCCCTTTAGATACAGATTAGAAAGTATACTGAAAGTACGTATTCGAAAGAAAGAAGCTCAGTTAATTGTTGTTCAAAAAGCTCAGCAGGCTGTATTTGAAGCGGAAGAAAATATTCGGCAAAATGAAGCAGAAATACAACAAACTATCCAAAATAAAAAGACTGCTGATTTCAAAATGATGGAGTATTATGACAACTATCTTCATCATTTATGGGATAAAGCGGAAGTTTTGGAACAAGAACGCCAGCGTTTACAAGCAATTTTAGAAGAAGAACAAAGAAAGCTTGTACAGTGCGAGCAAGAAGTCAAGGTTGTAGAGAAGCACAAAGAAAAACAAAAAGAAGCATATCTTGAAGAAGAAAAAAAACTAGAATTAAAGCAATTTTCAGAGATTGGTGTACAAAGATTCTTTATTCATTCAAAAGAATCGCAGGAAGAACAAGAATTTTTAAATCAAAATACAGAACAGGAATTTTAGAAGCATGGATATTACTAACTCAAACAGCGTAAGTGTAACAAAATCAGATAGTGTACAAGCACAGAGTAAGTCTCAAACATCTAATCGAGATAAATCAGATGTAAAATTTTCTGAAGAGTTAAAAAGTGCAAGTAAAAATATGAATACAAAAGAATCTGATAAAAAAGCCTCAAAAGAAACAAAAGAAATAAAAGAAACAAAAGAAATGAAAGAATCAAAATCTGTCAAAAAAGATGATTCGAAAGATGTTTCTCTCGACAAAAATAATCAAGGAAATGTTGATGAGGCAATAAATGGTTTAAATAATGTTTTAGATGAGCTTGCATCTCTCAATCAAAAGGACGAAATTGTTTCAGAAAGGTTAAAGCCTTTAAGTTTCTATGACGATAAGGATAATAAAGAGGGTTTATCATTGATAGACAATAACATGAATATACAAGAGCCTCAGGACAAGTTCAATTTACAGAATGGTGCAAATATGAACTTTAATAGCGACGGTCAGCCATTTGCACAGTTTGTAAATCAGGACAAAACAAAAGATGTGCTAAATTCTTCTGTAAAAGATTTGGCAGAAGAAAAAGCGATTATGTCTACGATGGAAGAAAATCTTGCAATTGCAAATAAAAATATTACAATCTCAAAAACAAGAACCATAGAAAATGAACACGGAGTTCAGAAGGTTGATAAAAAATCAAATTTAGTTGTCGATACTGTTGTAAGCTACGATAGAGTGGTTATGGATAAAGCAGATGTTGAATTTTTTGCAAACCTTGTTGAAAACGGATTCTTAGATATTAAAGAAGTTCAGAATGCTGAGAAATCTTCAAGAGTTTCAAAGGCTTTAGCAGATTTGCTTGCAAAAGCAATGAATGATAACAAGCCTGTAAGAATAGATTTTGACAATAATATTTCTGTCATTATAAAGATAGATAGAGCAGGAAAAATCTCAGCAGATTTTCTTCCTAGTTCACAAGTTGCGGAAGCGTATTTGAAAGAAAATTTACCGCTTCTGAGACAGAGATTTGATGATAATAATATAGATTACAATGAATTAAACCAAAGAGAACGAAAACAAGATAATCAAGAAGATAACAACAGAAGAAAGGGACATAAAGATGAATGACCTTTATACAACCGCAATTAATACTCAAAAAGCGACAACCCAGTGGATGGATGTTCTTGCAGAGAACATGACAAATGTTTATACACCGGGGTATCGTGAAAATAAAATTACGTTTAAGACGTTTTTAGGCGGTGCTGTAATAGATAATAATGTCAAGAACCTTGGTCAAGGAAAATCTATTCCCGGAACTTCAGATGAGAATTTGTTCTTAGAAGGAAAAGGTTTCTTTATGATTAGAAATCCTGAAGGTAATGTTTGTTATACAAGACTGGGCGAATTTACGTTTGATTCTGAAGGTGTTTATAAAGCAAAAGACGGTTCTACTGTTCAAGGGTATATTTTGAATGATAAAGGCGAAATAATGTCAGGAACTAAGTCTATTAATGCTGATTTGTACGAGGAAACAGCACTAAAAGGCGGTGCAATGAGTATCCCGACAACAAATATAAAATTGTGGATAGACCCTAATAACGGTAAATTTTTAGGTAAATATGACGAATATGAGATAAAAAATGACGGTACGATATATGGTAAGGCTGACGGCGGAAATCGTTCTGTTCCTTTGTATAAAATAGCAACAGCAAACTTCCATAATCCAAACGGTTTGTATGATATAGGAAGCGGAGTGTTTATAGAAACTCCTGAATCCGGCAAACCTGTAATCGGAAGGGGTGAAATACGTTCAGGACTCTTGGAACAGGCTAATACTGATTTTAAAGCTAATATATCAAACTATCAGGAAGCCAAAGTTCAGATGGAACTTGTTAATGCTTTGATTAAGTCAAATAAACAACTATTGCAATCTGCAATGGAAATGGCTACTCAATAGAGCGGTAAATAAATTTTAACCAATTGCGGATTTAAGAAGATTAAAGTAAATATATTGATTTTCATATTAGTTAAACTCCGTTTAAAAAGAGATTAAGGAAAACCTTTAATCTCTTTTATTTTTTTTGCTTGTTATTATATGAATGAAGTGATATAATCTCAGAGTGAAGTAAGATAGGAGAGAAATTATGTTTGATTCTTTTAAATATATGTTTAGTGATAAAAACTTTATTAAAAAATATTTATTGGTTTTATTATTTGTGTTTATAGCAAATTTATTTATGAATTGGTCAGGAGTTTATGCACCTTCTTTAAATAACGGAAAATTTAATATTTTATGTTATTTATTGTATATAATAGGCTTTGTTGTTATGTTTGTGCCTTTTGGATACAGCATAGAAGTGTTAAGACATACTTTGTCAAAAGATTCAGGCAGTGAACTTCCTAATATTAACGTTGCTCAAAATTTTTTAGCAGGATTAAAAGTTGTTCTATCAGGAGCTGTTTTAATATTGGCTTTGTTTGTTGTGTTTTATCTTATAGGATTTATTACACCGTTTTTCGCTGCAGGAACATTTGGTGAAGTAATGTCATCTGTTATATATGTTTTGTCGTTGTTGATTTTATTTTTTACATCATTTTTCGGTATTGTAATGTGTTGCAGATATGTTATAAAACCGAGTTATTTAAATTTTGTAAACTTTAAAGCAGCAATAGATATAGTAGAAGGAAATGCTTTGCAATATCTTAAATCCTATATTGCAACAGTTCTTCTTGCAGTGGTTGTATATGGATTATCAATAATTTTTGTTTCGTATTTAGTGAATATCGGATACAAAGGGCTGGTAATATATGCATTTTTAGTGTCAGTTATTTGGTCTTATGTAATCTTTGTTTTAGCAAAAATATTTGCTAAAGCAGTTGATGTTGATAAAATATAGAGTATGATAAATATTGATTTTTTGACTATTCGTACTTTTCTTAATGAAAATATTGATTTCATTATTGGTTCTCGTCTGCAAAAAATTCAACAGCCGACAAGACGTGATTTTATATTAAGTTTAAGAAATAATGCAGAGTCTCGCAAGTTATATATCAATATTTATCCTCAAATGTATCACATTTGCTTTATGAGCAAAGAAAATGAGGAAAGACGAAATATTGTTATCCCTCAAAAACCGCCGATGTTTTGTATGCTCTTGAGAAAATACTTAGAAGGAGCAAAAATTTCAGATGCTTCAGTTGTTGAGAATGAACGTATTTTAGAATTTTATTTTGAAACTTATGATGAACTGTCTCAAAAACGTTCTCTTTGTTTATCAATTGAACTTATGGGCAAACATTCGAACGTAATTTTGTATGACAAAGAATCTTCAATTATAATAGGCTGCGCACATAATGTCGGTTCTGAAAAGAGCAGATATAGGGAACTGCAAGGAGGACTTAAATATATTTATCCGCCAAAAAATAACGGATTAATACTATCAAATGAACTTCAATTACAATTTCAAAATTTATCTCAAGAGAAAATTAATGAATATTTGATTAAGGATAAATATAATCCGGCAATAAAAGATGATAAGTATACTCTATTTGCAGAACTTGTACCTGATTCTGTTCTTCAAGAGAGTGTTAATAAAATGCTTGATAATTATTATTCATCGGTTCAAGAAGATGTGATTTTAAAAGCGGAAAAACTTAAATTAACTGAATTTGTTAACTCAAAACTGAAAAAAGTGAAAAATGCGATCTCCAAAGTATCAGCGCTTCTTCAAAAAAGAGATAATACGGAAAAATATAAACTATATGGAGAACTATTGACCTCTAATCTCTATAAAAAAGCTGATTATAAAAAGAGTATTGAATTGTTTGATTATGTTAATAATAAAAATATTACAATAGAGCTGGATGAAACAAAAACGCAGAATGAAAACGCTCAGCGCTTCTACAAACTTTATACAAAGGCAAAAATAACAAAAGAAAAATCTAATCAAATTTTATCAGAATTGGATATTGAGCGCGAATATTTAGAAAATATTTTATACAGCATTAATTCTGTACATAAATTTTCTGAGCTTTATGATATAAAAGCAGAGCTTCATATAGATAATAAAGTTGTCAAAAAGACAGAAAAACCAGTAGTTGAAAAAATAAAAATTAAGGATTTTGAGGTATATATAGGTAAAAATAATAAGCAGAATGATTATATAGTTTCAAAACTTGCAAAAGATGAAGATATATGGTTTCATACAAGGTTGTGTGCCGGTTCTCATATTTTGTTAAAAACAAACGGATTGGAGCCGGATGAGGAGATTCTGTTTGAATGCTGTAAGCTTGCAAGAAAATTCTCTTCAGCCTCTCAGCCATCTAAAGTCGGGGTTATATACACAAAAGCTAAGAATCTTCGCAAGCCTCCTTCTGCTCCGCTTGGGTATGTAACATATAAAAATGAAAAAGAAGTTTTGGTATAATGAGGAATAAATTAATGTATAAATGTAAAGAATGTGGTGCTGAATACGAACAAAAACCAGATTACTGTGATTGCGGTAATAATGAGTTTGAATGGGTAAAACCAGAAGAAGATATTCAAAAGAATTCTGATAATTTTCAAGCGGAAGAAGCTGCAACTGAAAAGATTATAGTTGAAGAGTCAAAAGTACAATCTGCTGCACAAAATAATTTTAATTATTCACCAAAGCATAATGAACAATCTGCGTTAGCGTCAGTTAATCTGTTCTCTTTAACAATATTTATAATATGCATTTTGCTTTCTCTATATGTAATTTTCTTTGCTTGGAATCCTTCGGAAAAGGATTTTATATCAAAAGAAAAACAAGATACCTCTATTCCTGTAAATATCCCTTCTATTGATAAAATATGGAATAATACACTTCCTGTTATAAAACAGGAAGGAACTAAAAAAGCAGAAGTCTTTGAAAATATAATTAAGCAAGTTGCTCCTGCACAGGTACAAAAGAAAACAGAGCAAAAACAAACTTATTCAATAAAACCTAAGACCACAACTGTTTCTTTAAAGAAAGCAACACAAACTAAAAAACAAACAATACATACAATTACAAAACAGCAATCAACAGTGAATGCTCAAGAACAGGCGAAAAAGAACTCGGAAGAAGCAGCAAAAAAGAAGGCTGAACAAGAAAGATTAGCAGCTGAAGCTGTCCAAATTAAAATTTTGCAGGCGGAACAAGCAAAAAAAGCTGCTGAAGTAAAGGCTAAACAGGACGCTCATGCAAAGCAAGAGTTAATAAATTATAAGGCACAATTGAGAAATACAATCGGAAGAAAAATAGATTTTACACGTGTTATAGGAGACGGTTCCTGTACTGTTTCTTTTAGAATAGATTCCGGCGGAAGGCTCATAAATCGTTCATTTTCCAAACAATCATCAAATAATACGCTTAATGATGCCGTATACAATGCAGTAATGGCAACGCCTACTTTTAATCCTCCGCCAAGCGCTTATAATAATGAGTTGCTAAACCTTAATATAAGATTTAATAACGGTAATTTTGAAATATCATTACCATAGGGATAATAGGTATGTATCTGAAAAACTAAATACTTTACGTATTTTGTTGCTTGTAATATAATAACATTACAGATGAGGGGAATAGAAGGTATGAATAATCAAAAGATAGCAGTTATTGGAATGGGCATGTGGGGTAAAAACATTGTCCGTAATTTTTATAACTTAAATGTTTTAGAATATGTGTGTGATTTAGATGAAGAATCTCTTAAATCTGTAAGAGAACAGTTTGAAGGGGTTAAGACAACAAAGGATTTTAATGAAATATTAGCAAATCCTGAAATAACAGGCGTTGCGGTTGTAACGCCAAGTCATACACATTTTAAACTCGTGAAAGCAGCTCTTGAAGCAGGTAAAAATGTTTATGTTGAAAAACCGATTTCAACAGTAGCGGAAGAAGCAAGACAGCTTATGGAGCTTGCGGAATCAAAAAATTTAGTTTTAATGGTTGATCACCTTCTTCTTTATCATCCTGCCGTAAATAGATTAAAAATGCTTATTGAAGAAGGAGAACTTGGTGATATTGTTTATGCTCAATCAGACAGATTAAATGTAAATTACCACAAGAATGATAGAAGCGTTATGTGGGATTTAGCTCCGCACGATGTTGCTATGGTTGCGTATGTAACAGGTAAAAAACCTATAAGAGTTATTTCTGCAATAGGAGCTTCCAGTGATAGGAATAATATTATGGATATTACCCATCTCGGAATTGAGTTTGAAGATGGTGTAATAGCTCACATCTCTGATAGTTGGATTACTCCTCAAAAACATGTAAATCTGCTTGTCAGAGGGACAAAAGCTACTGCAATATTTGATGATTGCGCTCCTACTGATAAATTAAAGATTTATGACAACTTTATTCCTGCAAATACTCAAAATGTAGCGCTCGATTATTTGGAAATTGAACCGCTTAAGCTTGCTTGCCAGCATTTTGTTAATTGTATAGAAACAGGTCAGAAAGCTCGTTCGGATGGTGCTAACGGTTATGAAGTTGTCAGCATTTTGGAAGAAGCAGAACGTATAATGCTTGGTTCTAAAAAAGAAGAACTTGATAAAACAGACTTTGCTTTATCTCGTATGAAGGTGTAAATATAGTTGTGGCTTGGTGCTAAAGAAAAACAGACGGTTAGCAATGTAAGTTGGGCAAGTATACTAAACAAGTAAAAGAGGGGGTTATGGCTAATTTTATTTCAATATTCAGAATATTTATTATGTTTGCGGCGGTGTATCTGATTTATACACAAATTGGTAACGCGCAGGCTTATTTATGGGCATTGATACTTACAATACTTGCTTTTGCTCTTGATGGAGTTGACGGATGGGTCGCAAGAAAGTTTAATGAAGTGTCAAAGTTTGGTGCTTTATTGGATATTATGGGTGATAGAATAGTTGAAAATACTTATTGGGTGCTCTTTGCAGTTATGGGTTGGTTAAACATTTTATTCCCGCTAATTGCACTTACTCGCGGTTTTATTACAGATACAATAAGAAGTGCAGCGATGGAAAAAGGTTTGACTCCTTTCGGAATGCAGGTTAATCCTATATGTAAATGGATTACCGGTTCAAAATTTATGAGAATAACTTATGCGGTAGCAAAAGTTCTTGCGTTTATTTTGATTGTTGCTTCAAAAATTCCTAATATTGCACATGCAGATATTCTTTGGACAGTTGCTTATTGGACAGCTGTTGTAGCTATTGTATTTTGTGTATTGCGCGGACTACCGGTAGTTATTGAAGCAAAAAGAGTAATTGAGTCATAGACAACAAAATACAAATTTTGTTGCATTAAGATATTAAAACTTTTTTATAAGTGACTTTCTTTATCATTAAAGAAAGTCACCAAAGAAACTGCCCAGCGGATTTTCGGTAGGGCGCAAGCCCGTAAGGTGGAGGTCGGACGTTACTCCGCCGACACCCCGAATAATCCAAGACAGCTAAAACTACGTTAACTAATCAATTGTAGCGTTCGACCTGAGCAAGTGAACTCGGGACATTAGTGAGTAAATGTACAACTTTAAATAAATATACAAAATTTATCTAAAACAAACATTTACTCCACATAAGTCCCTCAAACAGCACTTGCTTTTTTGCTGTCTCACTAACATTGATTGTTCACTACGTTATGCTAGGGTGTATTCTTGTTTTTCTGAAGTTTATACAATAATCAAATTTTAAACAGAATGGGGTTCGGGGTATAACGGAATGAACAAACAATCTGGGTGAAGCAATAGCAAAGAGAGTGCTGTTTGAAGGACAGGCGGGTTGGTAAATGTCTGTATTACTTAAAACTTTATATTTATACTTTAAGTGGTACTTTTACCCCCGAATGTCCTGAGTTCACTCGATTGGGCTGAACCCTAGAATTGTTTAGTGAATGTAGTTCTAACCCTGAGAGTTTCTTTCTCCACTTTCTTTGCGGCCAAAGAAAGTGGATATATAAAATCTATCTAAAAATAAAATTTTAAAATTATAATTTAATACACCAAAATTTGTATTTTGTTGTATTATACTAGTTATTATTGAAGGGAATAAAATGCCAAAAATTAATGTAGTTTTGTATGAACCTGAAATACCTGCAAATACAGGTAATATTGCACGTCTTTGTGTTTGTACGGGAGCTTCTTTGTATCTTGTAGGGAAGCTTGGGTTCGCACTTACTGATAAATATGTTAAAAGAGCCGGCATGGACTATTTCCAAAATGTCGATTTGCACAAAATTGAATCCATGGATGAACTATTTAAACAGTTTCCGAATGGAAGATTTTTCTATTTAACTACAAAATCAAAAAAGAAATATACCGATATTGAGTTTAAAGACGGAGATTTTATTGTATTTGGACCTGAATCACGAGGGCTTCCGCAGGAGTATGTAACGCAAGATACGGCAATAACTTTGCCGATGAAAGAAGGACAGAGAAGCCTAAATCTTTCGAACTCTGTTGCAATAACAGTATATGAAGTAATACGTCAAATAGGATTATAGGGGTTAATAATAAATATTCTCTCGCCCCTTGATGGTAAAACAATAGGGGAGAGGGTTAGGGGGCTAATATATGCAAGAATATAAAATGCCAACAAGACCGCAAGAGTCAAATAAAGGTACTTTTGGGAAAATACTTAATATTGCAGGTTGTGATAATTATATTGGTGCAGCGTATCTTTCGACATATTCTGCTTTAAAAGCCGGTGCTGGGTATGTTGCTCTCGCGACAGATATAAATGTTATAAAATCAGTATCTCAAATGCTGCCTGAAGCTGTTTATATGGAAGTCCCTTATGCTTATAGAAGATTGAATGAATTTACAACTATTCTTATCGGATGCGGAATAGGGACAGGGTTTACAGCTAAAAATAATTTTAAATTTATAGTTAATTATTTTAAAGATAAAGACACTCCATTTGTAATAGATGCTGACGGTTTAAATATATTATCCCAAACACATTTACCACTGCCAAAAAATACAATTATAACTCCTCATCCGGCAGAAGCAGCAAGACTTTTGGTTAAAGATATTGACGAAGTTTTAGCTGATTTGGAGGGTTCTGCAATGGAACTTTGCGAAAAATATAATTGTACTGTTGTATTAAAAACACATCGGACAATAATTTGTGATAAGAGCAATCTGTTTATAAATCAGCATGGAAACTCCGCTCTTGCAAAAGCAGGATCAGGCGATGTTCTTGCAGGAATTATAGCAGGACTTCTGGCTCAAAAAATGGAACCCTTTGAAGCAGCAAAGCTTGGGGTTTATTTGCATTCAAGAGCAGGAGAAATCGCAAGCGAAGATTTAACCGAGTACTCAGTTCTGGCATCGGATATTCCGAAATATTTACCGCAGGCTATAAAAGAAATTCTATAAATTGTAACATTATTTTTAATGATTAGAGATTTTCTTCAGAATTTGTTGTATAATGCTTGTATCAGATTAAGGAGTAATTAAAGTGAGTATTATAGAAGGTTTATTAACTGTCACAAATGAAAAATTTTGCATTGTAGTATCACGTTTTAATGAGTTTATTACAAACAAACTATTATCGGGAGCAATAGACGAACTTAAACGTCATGGTGTATCGGATAATAATATTGATGTTGTCTGGTGTCCGGGAGCGTTTGAGATTCCTCTTGTTGCCAAAAAATGTGCAAAGACAGGTAAGTATTCTGCTATAATTACTCTTGGAGCTGTAATAAAAGGTTCTACTTCTCATTATGATTATGTGTGTGCGGAAGTTTCTAAAGGTGTGGCTTCCGTTGGTCTTGAAACAGGAATACCTGTAATATTTGGTGTGTTAACAACTGATAACATTGAACAAGCTATTGAAAGAGCAGGAACAAAATCAGGAAATAAAGGTTCTGATGCTGCAAAATCTGCAATTGAGATGGTTAGTCTATTAAATAAAATTTAGTGTTGGTGTAAAGTGCGAATAAACTGTAATATGGCATATTTACGCGTTTTTTAATCGTATAAATAACTCAGTCATTTCGTTACTTAATCACATTAAAGAAAGGAGTGCATCTATGTCTGAAATTATTACGGAGTACAGAAACGAAAATACAAAAAACATTGATTTGCTTTCTACAATTGATATTGTAAGGAAAATTAATGAAGAGGATAAACTTGTTGCTCTTGCAATAGAAGATGAAACTCCAAATATTGCTCAGGCGGTTGATATTATAGCGAAACAGTTTTTAAAAGGCGGCAAACTGTATTATTTTGGTGCAGGTACATCAGGCAGACTCGGAATCCTTGACGCATCAGAATGCCCTCCGACATTTGGTGTTGCCCCTGATATGGTACAGGGTATAATGGCTGGCGGAGATAAGGCTTTCAAACTTGCGGTTGAAGGTGCAGAAGATAACTTTGAACTCGGAAGAAAAGATGCCGAGATACTTACCAATAATGATGTTGCAGTAGCAATATCAGCCAGCGGTAACCCTAAATATTTATTAGGCGTGCTGCAAAGAGCAGAAGAAATCGGCTGCAAGACGATAGCTCTTACTTGCAATCATAAAGCCTTAATCCTAGAAGAAGCAGGACACGGTATTTGTGTTGAAGTAGGACCGGAGGTTATTGCAGGTTCAAGCAGAATGAAAGCAGGTACTGCTCAAAAAATGGTTCTTAATATGCTTACAACAGGCGCTATGATAAAAATAGGCAAGACCTATGAAAACTTTATGATAGATTTAATGCCTACCAATGAAAAACTTAAAGACCGAGCAATACGGATTGTGTCTGAGATAGCAGGTGTAAATGCATCTGCCGCATTGGAAACTCTAATAGAATCAGATTGGAAAGTTAAAACTGCTATTACAATGCTCAAATGCAACCTAACAAAAGATGAAGCCAATGATGCTCTGCGCAAAAACTGCGGAGTTTTAAGACGAACACTAAAAAGTTTAGAAACTGTCTAAAAGCGGTATTCTTTGCATTTTGATACAATACAAAAACTATTCCATTCTACTAAAGAATTGTTATCTTTTTTGAATACATTTTGCATAGCGAGAAGGTGCTCGTTTCTGAATCTTGATATAGCGTTTCTGCGTTCGTTGGTGGTCAAATTTTTGCAGGCTTCAATAAATCGATAAATGTTTCTTTTTTGGAGTCCAACGTTATTTGTAATATACCAAGTACGAAGTGCAGCAGAGTGAAAATAACCTTTATTCAAATTAGCTTTTAAATTTTCATTTATAGCTCCGGGACCTTTATTAAATACTAGGTCAATCATTGCATTTTTTATTGAGTTGGGAGCATTATTATATGCGTCTCCACCGTAATATTTTGCATATTTTTTTGCTGTCATAATATCATTTGCGAGAATCTGGTATGCTTGTTTAGAGGATATAACCATTCCTTCATATACTATAGGTTCTCCTGTAAGACTTGTGTGTCCGAAACCAATTGTTAAATATCCTTTTGGGTGTTTTTTGTCTGCGACACCATCATATTCGGCTTTTGTTAGCGGCCAATTATTTTTACCTTCAATGCCGACAAGAATGTCTCTTATATATCGTTCAGAAATTCCAGTGTATCTGGCAACTGATTTCATATCGTGAACTTGGTATATGCTGATATTACCGCCTTTGAATTTTGATATTATTGATGCAACATTGGCATTTGGTTTTACAACGTCATGTTTTGGAACTGCAGCTTGGCTTTTTTTAGCGGAGGCCGTTTTATTATCTTTTTTTACAGTGCTGCTTTTATGTGATTCTGCTTTTTTTATTTTAGCGTCAGGTTTTGGTATCGGTTTTTGTTGTACAACCGGATTTGGTGTTGTGTCAGATGTTGTTTTGCGTTTTTGATTGCTTTCACCTTTTGTTTCGATATCAACTCTTAAAACCTCTCCTTTGTTTGTTGTAATATTAACAACTCCGGCTTTAAGGTCACATCTGAATTCTGTAACACCAAGATCTCTAAATACATCAGTAGAGGTTTGGAATCTTTCTTTTGCTCTCATTAAGTCTCTGATTGTCAAAACATCAATGTCATCATCCGCATCACAATCGTTTGCAGACGCAAGAGCCTGCAAGAGTTTATATTGTGTTTGCGGTAGCCAGACTTCTCTTGTTTGTCCGTTGCTTAGAGCAAAAGACAGCTCATTACTTGGTCGGTTTCCTTTTTTTTGATCTATGTTTTGAATAACGCAATTACGTTCCATCCGTATTTCGGATCTTTCGTTTTGGTTTTTTTGATTGATAAAATATATTGGCATATTGTACACCCTCTCTTTTATATAAAGTTATTTTTTGATTAGTGTTTTCCTTTTTATGAAAATTTGTTACAAATGTTAACAAAAATAATTTTAGTTGGTAAACCTTTTAGGGTTATAGTATAATCAAGTCAAGAGAAGGAGTATAATATGGGGCTAAAGAAATTAACTGTATTAGGACCGGGATGCTGGGGATTAACCTTGGCTTGGTTGATGAATGATAACTTTGATGAAATAACTGTTTGGGGCAGAGAATGCGATTTGAATGATGATTTAGTTAACAATAAGCATTGCTCAAAGCCGCTTGAAGTTCAGTTGGATAAAAAAGTTGAGTTTACATCAAACTTAAAAGAAGCAATAAAAGATGCAGATATTATATTATCAGTTGTTGCAACGGGAGGTGTAAGACCTGTTTGCGAACAGCTTAAAGAGGCAGGAATTAATCCTAATACTCCGTTAGTTAATGCGTCTAAGGGTTTGGAGTTGAATTCTCTTATGAGAATGTCAGAAGTTATAAAAGATGTTTTACCTAATCAAAAGGTTGTTATACTTTCAGGACCTACACTTGCAAAAGAAGTTCTTATGGGTAAGCCGACAGCTGCTTCTGTTGCGTGTGAAGACCTTGAAACAGCTGAATATGTTCAAAAGGCGCTGAATGTTCAAGGCAGATTCAGGCTTTATACAAATACAGATGTTATCGGTGTTGAACTCGGCGGAAGTTTGAAGAACGTTATTGCAATTGCATCAGGTTTTGCTCATGCGATGGATTTAGGTGACAATTGTATGGGAACACTTCTTACAAGAGGTATGGCAGAAATAGTAAGGCTTGCGGTTAAGTTGGGTGCAAATCCATCAACTATGTACGGACTTTCCGGCATGGGCGATTTGATTGCAACTTGCTCAAGCCCAATGTCAAGAAATTATACCGTAGGTTCTATGCTTGGCAAGGGTAAGAAAATTGATGATATTTTAGCAACACTGGGTTCTGTTGCAGAAGGTGTAAAAACTTCTAAAGCAGTTTGTGATTTGGCTCAAAAACTCGGACTTGAAGTACCAGTTTCCAGTGCTATTTATGAAGCGGTTTATACTGATATTACTCCGCCGGAGGTTTTATCAAAACTTATGAACAGAAAACTTAAAAAGGAAGAATGTTATGATAAAATACGCGGTTAATTATCTTAAAAATACTTTTCATCCTCTTATAAAAAACGGTGATGGAAATATCGAAGAAGATATTGACGGAAAGCTAGTTCTTGTCCGTACCGAAAAGGGTGAAGAAGTTATGAAGGCTTTTCTTGTTAATAAAGAAGTCGCCGAGCGTTTTGAAAAAAGCGAAAAAAAAACTGAACCGTTTGAGTTCTTGCGAGTAATGACCCAAGAGGACATGATGATTTATGAGGAACTTAAAAAGGAAGAAGTTACTTCGTTTTTTAAGTGTAAGGAGCTTGCTCAAAAACACAATCTTGCAATGAATTTGGTTCAATGCCGTATAACATTTGATAGGAGAAAGATTTCTTTTTATTATACAGCTCCTGAAAGAGTTGATTTCCGTGAACTACTAAAAGATTTAACTCAAGTTTTTAAACGCATGAGAATAGATTTGCGCCATATAGGAGTAAGAGATGAGTCTTCTATAATGGATGGTGTAGGAATTTGCGGAAAGCCTTTCTGTTGTTCGTCTTCTTTGAGAAAATTTGAATCAATAAACGTAAAATTGGCTAAAGATCAGGGAATGCCGATAGCTCCTTCTAAAATATCAGGAACATGCGGACGTTTATTGTGTTGTTTGACTTATGAGTATTCAAATTATATTGAGGCTGCGAAGGGTATGCCTCCGGTTGGTTCTACGGTTATGACACCGTCAGGACTCGGTAAAGTCTGCTTTATTCAGTTCTTAAATAATTCTGTTGCCGTAAAATTTGAGGATGGCAAAATTAAAGAATTTACTAAAGAGGATATTGAAATGGTTGATGCGGATGTTAATGTTGATATTGAGGTAAACCGTATTAATAATAATTATTCTACAGATGATGAGAAAGTCGATGCTCGTCAGCTTAAACAGCTTGAAGATGATAAAAACAGCTCTACCGGGAATGTATAGAGAAAAGTAAACATTATATATAAGGAGATATTATGTTAGAAAGAATTGAAAAATTACAAATCGTATCTTTGGGTATATTGGTTGGTTTAGCTCTTGTTGTATCTACAAAAATGGTTGCTTCTACTATCCAAAAAAATGAAATCTCAGTTACAGGTTCAGCTTATGAGATAGTTAAGTCTGATAAAGGCTCTTTGGATTTTGAAATAGAAGTTAAAAGACCAACAAGACTTGATGCGTATAAAACTGCTCAAGAGCAATTGGGTATTGTTAATCAATATTTGAAAGCAAAGAAAATTGATAAGATTGAATTAAAGACGCCGAATGTTTATCCTTCATATAAAAACGATTATAGAGGATATTCAACAAACGAGGTTGACCATTTTAATTATAACCAAACGGTATCTATTTCCGCGGATGATGCTCAGTTAATAAAAGAAATTGCAACAGATATAACAAGTTTGATAAGCAAAGGTGTTGCAATTAATGTTTATACACCGTCTTATGATTATTCAAAACTTTCTGATTTAAAAGTAACTCTGTTAGAAAAAGCATCAACGGATGCCAGAAAAAGAGCCGAATCAATGTTAAAACCATCCCACAACAGAGTCGGTAAAATATCAGCTGTAAGAATGGGAGTTTATCAGATTACTCCTGTTGATTCTACAAATGTTTCGGATATGGGTATAAATGATACCTCAACAATTGATAAAAAAGTTACTGCTGTTGCAAACGTGACATTCAGAATAAAATAACAGCCCATTTTAGCTTATCAAGTATTGAATTCTTATATAACATGTGCTATCATAAATATGTACATTTATCACATGAAGTAAGAAGGATAGAGTTATGGAAATCACAGGAACAACCAGTCAGATTAATGACTATATTAATCAACAAGCAAAAGTTGAGGAAACAGAAGCAATGTATCAGATTAAACTGATGAAAATGCAGCAGCAGTCGGATGCTGTTGTAGGAACTTTGCTTGAGGATACTGCAGAGATATCACAAGAAGCAATGAATAAATATCTTGCAGAGATAAATGGATAATAAACATTTTTAAAAATAATAAATTTAGTTCAGGCGGTGCGAAAATTCGCACCGCCGTTTTTTCTATATTATCTATTTATAAATTTTTATTAAAAAAGGTCAACCCCATTTCCCTTTAATTTACCCTTTATTTATGTTTATATTATAATAATTTCAGAAGGGAAAAGATTTTGAAGCAATCGAAACTTACAATTGCAATATTTACGGCTCTGTTTTTGGGAATCCTTACAGGATGGCTTTTCCCTGAGTTTGCGGTAAGACTTCATGTTCTTGCTGAAATATTCTTAAGAATGATTAAAATGATTATTGCACCGCTTCTTTTTTCGACTCTTGTTGTTGGAATTGCAGGGCACGGTGATGTTAAGAGTCTTGGTAGGTTGGGGATTAAGACAATTGCTTATTTTGAAGTTGTTACGACCATTGCCTTGTTTATTGGTTTGGGGTTTGCAAATTTGTTTAAACCCGGAGAGGGGATGGGTAATATTTCAACTGCTCATACAGGGTTAAACAGTATTGTGCAGTCAGCTGCAACTACTCATCACAATTCATTTGGAGAACTTTTGCTGGGCTTATTTCCAACGAGCATTTTTCAATCAATGTCTGAATGTAATTTGTTACAAATAGTTGTATTTTGTATATTCTTTGCATTGGCTATTGTTGCCGTAGGTGAAAAAGCAAAACCAGTTGTGGATTTTTTAAACTCAATGGCATCAATAATGTTTAAGTTTACGGAATATGTGATGTATTTTGCGCCTATCGGTATTTTTGGTGCGATTGCTTATACGGTTGGTTCAAACGGAGTAAATATATTATTAAATTACGGAAAAATTATACTATCTTTGTATACTGCTCTTGCAGCGTTTGTGCTTTTTGTTCTTTTCGTTGCATGTAAGATAGTAAAGATATCTATAAAGGCGCTTATCAAAGCATTACATGAGCCGGCTCTTTTAGCCTTTTCAACAGCGAGTTCGGAAGCAGCACTTCCTAAAGCAATGCAAATAATGGAAGATTTTGGAGTGCCAAAATCTATTGTAGGTTTTGTAATGCCTACGGGATATACTTTTAATCTCGACGGTTCAACTTTATATCTTGCAATGGCAGTAATTTTTTCGACACAGCTTGTTGGTCATCCGCTTACTTTTGAACAACAGCTTGTTATTATGTTTGCTTTGATGCTTACAAGTAAAGGTATTGCGGGAGTGCCTAGAGTTGCACTAATCGTACTTGCCGGTACTCTGACTAGTTTTGGTATTCCGATTTTAGGGGTAGCAATACTTTTAGGTATAGATCAAATTTTAGATATGGGAAGAACAACGGTTAACTTAATTGGTAACTGTGTGGCAACAGTCGTAATTGCAAGGTGGGAAAATCAATTTGATTATTATAAAATGAGTGATTTTATAAAAAGTAAAAATCTTAAATTGGCATCAGTATCAAATATTAATGATTATAAGGAAGGGGTAAATGATGGAACAAACTAAACAAGAATATAAAGAAACATTGAACTTACCTCAAACGACATTAGAGATGAGGGCAAATGCTATAAATAAAGAACCTCAGACTCAAAAGTTTTGGGAAGAACATGATATATATAACAAGATTAATGAAAATAAAGACAAAACAAATTCTTTTGTTTTGCACGATGGACCTCCGTATTTGAGCTCTGACAAAATCCACGTAGGTACGGCGCTTAATAAAATTTTGAAAGATATTATTATCAAATATAAATCTATGAACGGGTTTTATGCTCCGTATGTTCCGGGGTATGATGCTCACGGTCTGCCGATTGAAAATGCTGTTGTAAAAAATATTAAAGGCGGACGCCACGCTATTACAGAGGGTGAACTTAGAGCAAAATGCCGTGAATACGCAGCAAAAAGTTTGGCAGGTCAAGAAGCTGCATTCCGTCGTTTAGGTGTTTTGGGGAATTGGGAAAATCCTTATCTTACAATTAAACCTGAATACGAAGCAGAGCAAGTCAGAGTTTTTGGCGAGATGTATAAAAAAGGATACATTGAAAAAGGCTTAAAACCTGTTTATTGGTGTGCATCTTGCGAAACTGCGTTAGCTGAAGCTGAGGTTGAATACGCTGATATATCTTCAAAATCTATTTATGTAAGATTCAAGTTTGATGAAGATTCAACGGAAAGAATTAATTTAAGAATTATTCCTGATAATAAGAAACCGATTTATGCAATCATTTGGACAACAACTCCTTGGACAATTCCTTCAAATGTTGCTATATCATTAAACCCGAGATATGATTATCAACTCTTTGAATACAAGGATAATGTTTATGTTGTTGTAAAAGATTTACTCGGAAGATTCTTGGAAGATGCAGGATGGGATGAAAATGAGATTAAACTTCTTGATACAGCTATCGGTCAAGAATTTGAACTTATGGAGGTTTATCATCCGCTTGTAAACAGAAAATCAAAAATTATTTTAGGTGAACACGTTACGCTTGATGCAGGTACAGGTTTAGTTCATACAGCACCTGGACACGGGTTAGAGGACTATGAAGTCGGTTGTAAATACGGTATAGAAGTATTTTCACCTCTTGATGCATCGGGCTGCTGGAAAGAAGAAGTAAATATTCCTGAACTTGTCGGCGAACCTTATTACAAAGGTAATGACATGGTAATTGATATGCTTGAGGGGGTAAATGCATTAGTACATCAAAATGAGATAAACCACAGTTACCCTCACTGTTGGAGATGCAAACACCCTGTAATATACAGAGCAACACCTCAATGGTTCGTTAAGGTTGACAAATTCCGTGATAAAGCTATGGAAGAAATACATAAAGTTAAATGGATTCCATCTAGCGGTGAAAGCAGAATCGGTAACATGGTTGAAGGCCGTACAGATTGGTGTATTTCACGTCAAAGAGCTTGGGGAGTCCCGATACCTATATTCTATTGTGAGGATTGCGGTGAAGTTATCTGTACGGATGAAACAATTGAAAACGTAGCTTCAATCTTTGAAAAAGAGGGTTCTGACGCGTGGGTTAACCATAAAACTGAAGAACTTCTGCCAAACGGTTTTGTTTGTCCAAAGTGCGGTAAAACTCACTTCCGTCAAGAAAAAGATATTATGGATGTTTGGTTTGATTCAGGTATCTCTTGGAGAGCGGTTGTCGAAAAACGCTCTGATGAGCTTGGTCACACACCTGTGGATTTGTATTTGGAAGGTTCAGATCAACACAGAGGGTGGTTCCAATCTTCACTTTTGACATCTATTGCGACACAAGGTATTGCACCTTATAAACAAGTTCTTACTCACGGATTTGTATTCGGTGAGGACGGAAGAAAGATGTCTAAGTCTTTGGGTAACTATATTCGACCCGATGATATTATTAAAAACTATGGTGCGGACATTCTCAGACTTTGGGCAGCATCAGTGGATTACAGAAATGATACCAAAATCGGTGATAATATTGTTAAACAACTTGCAGAAATATTTAAGAAAACAAGAAATACAGCAAGATTTTTGCTTGGTAATATTCATGATTTTGATCCTAAAAAAGATTATGTTCAATATGATGAACTTAAAAACATTGATAAGTTTGCTTTGCATAAACTTAATAAAGTTGTAGCAGAAGTAACGGAAGCGTTTGAAAATTATGAATTTTATAAATACTTCCAAGTTCTTCAGAACTTTGCTGCTGTTGATTTAAGTTCATTCTATTTGGATATAGTTAAGGATAGACTCTATACGGCAGGTAAAAAGTCACTTTCTCGTAGAGCTTGCCAAACCGTTCTTTATGAAACTTATCAAGCGTTAGTTAGAATGGTTGCACCTGTAATGCCATTCCAAGCGGAAGATATGTGGCAAAACACTCCTGAAAATCAAAGGGGTGGTTTGGAAAGTATACTTCTTGCAGGCTGGGTTGGTGTAAATGAAAAATGGAATAATCCTCAATTAGAAGAAGATTTTACAAAAATTCTTAAGACAAGAGAAGTAGTAACTCGTGCTATTGAACCTCTTAGAGCTGAAAAAACTGTCGGAAGTTCTCTTGAAGTAGCCGTTTACGTTAAATCACCTGATGTCGAACTTTTGAGTGCGAACTCAAAAGATTTGGCTGATATATTTATTGTTTCTCAGGCTTATGTATCGGATTCGGCTCCGCAAGGAACATTGAACGAGTATACAGAAAACGACATTACAGTTTGGGTAACTAAAGCAGAAGGCGAAAAATGCGAACGCTGCTGGAAGTATCGTAAACTCGGCGAACACGCAGGCCACGAAACAATCTGCTCGGATTGCTGGGAAGCAATACAAGGGTAGTGGTAAATATCAATTGTCATTCTGAGGGGTAATATTAATTCAGCCCCGAAGAATCTCTAAAAAATTTATGAGTTACTTCGCCGCCTAGTTATTATCCGGCTCAGTATGACAGATTATAACAAAGACATTAAACAAACATATTGGATATAAAGAGAGCTTAATATGGCAGAAGGATAGAATATCTACCTTCTGCCTTTCTTTAAATGATCGTTTTATAGCTTTCCGAATATTGCTTCAGCCAGTTCTTTTAATTTTTCAAAGTTATAGCCGGAGGTTATTTTATGATTAGGAATGCTATCGGTTCTATCAGTATTTACAGATGCATAAGTCTCATAATATTGAACATCTAACCTGCCATCAGTAGAGCATTTTATAGTAATTTCACTAATTTCACCGTTTTCATAACGTACTACGATTTGTTGTCCGCTTGGTAACTCAGCCATTTTACAATTATCTTCAGGTTGAGAAATTTCTGCCTTTTTAGGATTGTTTGCAACTTTTACTAAAAATTCATTAGCTTTATCAAAAGTTTTTTGCATTTGAGCCCTATCTTTGTTAAAAGAATCTCTTTCTTTTTTTGCATTAGCTAAAATCTCATTTTCCTTATCAATAATTCTTCGTTTATAATCGTGTAACAATTTATTTTGTTCAGGGTACGGAAGTTCAAAAAATTTAGAGTACCAATTTGTATAGTCTCCTTCCCTCAATATACGAAGAGATGCCATTCTATTTACTAATAGTTCAAAAACTGTTTTAGCTTGTTTTCTTGTATTAGGTCCAAATTGTGTGTCACGGCCAAGAGCGTGAGCAACGTTTGCTTCTGTTAAATTTTTAGTTTTACCTTTTTTTAAATCTTCACGAAGAGCAGCACCCTCTTTTCTTGCGTTATAAATATCTTTTGCTTCTTTTGATATATAAGCTTGTCCAACAGTAACTTTGATATCTGAGGTCGAATATTTTTTGCCTGTCTTTTTAGTTTCAACGGCTTTTTCTGTTTTTTGCGGTTTATCAGCTTTTTGTGAATTATCGGTTTTTTCTGTTGTTGATTTGCTGCTTGCTTCTTCGCTTGCGCTTTCTTCTTTCAGAGCATCAATTTTATTTGCATCAAGATATTGGGCATTTTCCATACCGTTAAACCAATCTGCTCCGACTTTGTTAGCCTCTTCTCCAAGTGCTTTAGCTGCATTAAATATACGTGTCATAATTGCTTTCATTGCTTCACGAACATTAATGCCGTCAGCACCTACGGTGACTTCATTTCGTCCTTTGTATTGTCCGTCAGAGTCAACTTTGGCCCAAAAAGTGTCCCAGACACTTTTAGTAATTACTCCGTCAGAACCGTTTTCATCTTGTTTGTCTAAGTTTAGTGCTATTTGTCCGGCAGAACTAATGTTTAGTTGTTTGTTAGTAATGTTGCCCATCTTATACTCTTTTATTAATTTACCCTATTTCTTTAATATATATATCGGTACAAATTTTAAAAACTTTATGGTTTTGGGATATTTTGTTACAAAATTTTACAAATTAATACAAAAAAAAGGGATAAAGGATAAATGTATATTTACCCCTACCCCTTGGAATTAAGAATAGCTGGAAGTATGAAAAAGATTTAATAATTATATTTAACGTAAAAGTCATTCTTAAAACTATTCTCCAAGTTGGCAGTATTAATTAAATATACATTTACCCTCCCCCCCCTTAACATATATTTACCCTTTTGTATACAAAAATCAGAATATATGATATGATATTTTTAGTAGTAGATATAATAAATTTTTGAAGATATATGCGATAGAAAAGATTATTAAGAGAATATTAGTAGTTATCGGGTAGGTTATATGTACCCGAATATCGTGTATATATAAAAAAATAGAAAGAAAAAAGGTGCCGCATGAACGGAATGCTGACAGCTGCAATAGTAGTGTCCATAGTTTTGGTCGCTCTGATTGTTATCCTTGGGCTGAAGTACAGAGATCTTAAAACCCAAACGGAGATTGCAAAAAAAGATTTGCAGGAAAGAGAATCTATTATGCAAAAAGAAGCTTTGATAAAAGCAAAAGAAGCTTTGCATAATGAAAGAGAACAACTAAATGAAGATGAAAGAGAACGTAGAAGAGAGTTTGCTCAAATTGAAAGTAAATTAAGCAAGCGCGAAGATGTTTTGGAAAACAAAATCCAAGAAGTGACTGACAAAGAAGCTGAATTAGACAGAATGAAAGATCAGCTTATTGAAAAAGAGGACTTCTTGGCTGAAATTGTTCAAAAACAAACTGTTGAACTTGAAAGAATTGCAGGCTTGAGTGCTGAAGAAGCAAAAAAAATGCTTATGGAACAATTGAAGAGTGATTTAGCGCAAGAACAAATGCAATTAATAAGAGAAAACGAAGCTAAGATAAGAGAGGATGCATTAGAAAAATCTAAAGAAATTCTTTCAACAACAATGCAGAGATGTATGATGGATCAGGTTGTAGAATCAACCGTTTCTGTTGTATCTCTTCCGAATGATGAAATGAAAGGAAGAATAATAGGCCGTGAAGGCAGAAATATAAGAACTCTTGAAACATTAACAGGAGTTGATTTGATTATTGATGATACGCCGGAAGCAGTTGTTCTTTCTTCTTTTGACCCTGTAAGAAGAGAAATTGCAAAATTGGCTCTTGAAAAACTTATTCAAGACGGACGTATTCACCCTGTAAGAATTGAAGAAATGGTTGAAAAATCAAGAGAAGAAGTTGAAAAGAAAATTATGAAAGAAGGTGAAAATGCTGCATTAGATATGGGCATAATGGGCTTAAACAAAGAGCTTATTAAAAACCTCGGAAGATTATATTACAGAACAAGCTACGGTCAAAATGTTCTTAAACACTCTCTTGAGGTAGGTCACATCGCAGGTATGCTTGCGGCTGAACTCGGAGCGAATGTTTATGTAGCAAAAAGAGCAGGCTTGCTTCACGATATAGGCAAGGCAGTTGACCAAACTCAAGAAGGTACTCATATCCAGCTTGGTGTTGAACTTGCGTCAAGATATGGCGAAAAACAGGAAATCATTCACGCAATTGAGGCTCACCACGATGACGTTACAGCTAATACAATTGAGGCTGTTCTTGTAAAACTTGCGGATGCTATATCCGCAGGACGTCCGGGAGCAAGACGTGATACTTTGGAAATCTATATCAAGAGACTTCAAAAGATTGAAGAGATTGTTAACAGCTATGAAGGTATTAAACAATCATTTGCGGTTCAAGCAGGTCGCGAAGTTCGTGTAATAGTTCAATCAGAAATGTTTGACGATTTGGCTTCACAGAAACTTGCAAGAGATATAGCTAAGAAAATCGAAGATGAACTTGATTATCCGGGACAAATAAAAGTTACGGTAGTAAGAGAATTCAGAACAACTGAAATCGCAAAATAGCAAAATGGTAAATGACAATATAAAATTAATATTCTTAGGTGACATTACCGGCAGACAAGGGCGTACTGCCGTAATGTCGTATATTGACTCGCTTGAAGAAAAACCTGATTTTGTTATAGCTAATATTGAAAACGCTTCTCACGGATTCGGATTAACTAAGAAAAATTACGAACAATTGAGAGAAGCTGGGGTTAACTGTTTTACTTCCGGCAACCATATTTGGGATAAAAAAGATATTTTTGAATATATTGATGATGCAAAGGATTTAGTAAGACCCATAAATTATCCGGAAGGTACAAAAGGAACCGGAACTCAGATTTTTGAGATAAAAGGACAAAAACTTGCAGTAATAAATGCATTAGGACGCGTATTTATGCCCCCGATTGACTCACCGTGGCAAGTTGTAACTGATGAGATTAAAAAATTACAAGAAAACGGTGTAGAGCATATTATTATTGATTTTCATGCAGAAGCAACCGCAGAAAAGATTTGTTTTTCAAAATATTTGGCTCACACATTTAATACTGAAAATAACGCTTTAATAAAAGGTTTTTTTGGAACGCATACACATGTTCAGACAGCAGATGAGCAAATATATGAGGGCATGGGATATATTACCGATGCAGGATTTTGTGGTGCTGTTGACAGCGTAATCGGTATGGAGTTTGAAACTTCTTTGAGGAGGCTTTCAACAAGTCTGCCGGAAAGATATGAAATATCAGAAAATCCCATAGCACAAATTAACGGTGTTGAAGTTCTTATTGATAGGACTAAAACAACACAGATAAAAAGAATTAATATTACAGTAAATAATAAGGAAAAAGAAAGAGGTGACAGCGGTGAAGGGTGATTTTCACATACACACCTACTATTCCGATGGTGTTTTTTCTCCCGAAAAAATTGTCGATTTAGCTGTGGAAGCTGGCTTAGAAGTCATTGCTCTTACTGATCATGATAATGTTTTATCGTATGAAGTTGCGCAGAACTATATTAATTCTAAAAACTTGGATCTTAAGTTAATTCCGGGTATAGAAGTTAATACGTTGTATAAGGATTATGAAGTGCATATTTTGGGGTATTTTCCCGATGCCGATAAACCTGATTTTAAAGCTATGCTTAAAGCTCAACAGCAAGCACGTATAAAGCAAACAAAAGAGATTTTGAGACTTCTGGCTAAAAAAGAAGGTATAAGAATTAAGTTTGAAGATGTGAAGGATATGGTTGCCGAAGGCGGAAGTATTGGTCGTCCTCATATCGCAAAGGCTATTACAAATGCAGGCGGTACGAGCAATGTAATGGAAGCATACAGTAAATATATTCATAAAGATTCACCGGTATATATAGAACGTAAAACTGTAACACCGTTTGATGCTGTCGAGATTATATATGATTCAGGCGGAATCCCTGTTATAGCACATCCTTATGATATTGATATAGCAGAGAAACTTATTAAAGAATTGATGAATTGCGGTCTTAGAGGAATCGAGGCTTATCATAGAAAACATTCTCCTGCAATTGTTGAGTATTTTTCTTCTATGGCAGAAAATTTAGGCTTGATTGTAACAGGCGGTTCTGATTTTCATGCGCCTAACATAATGAACGGTCAGATAATTTTGGGTAAAAACTTTGTACCGGAATGGATTTATGACGGTCTTATTAAAGAGAAGAAAAATATAGATATGGCAGGATAGAAAAAATAATTCAAGGAGAGAGATATATATGAAAAAAGGATTCACGATTGTAGAAGTATCAATTTTATTTGTAATATTTTTGATTGTGGCGTTTTTGGTTGCACCTCTTTCTTTGGATGATACAATGCAGGCTAAAAATGCTTCTCGCTGGAGAAAAGTTCAAGGGGATTTTAATAATATTTATTATTCAATTGAAAATCAAAAAGAACTCCATAATTTTAATTTTAAAGAAGCTTTTGAATCAGTTATGTCAGGAGAAAGTAAAGCAGAAGCTCAGCCTTATAAAATTACATATTTAAATGGGACTTTTCCGAGCAGAGAGTACAGATTTACAGATTTTAAACAGACTTATTCAAACGCAGTCGTTTCTTACCGAATATATGAGACACCTCAATCCGGTGCGCTTGGAATTATTCTGTATGATGTAAACGGTTCTGTTGGTCCTAATGTATGGGGCAAAGATGTATTTGGTTATAATGTCTATAATGACAGATTCGAACCATTTTGCAAAAACAAATCTGTATCTGAACAAAAACAAGATTGTTCAAAGTCAGGAACTGGTTTATGCTGTTCAAACTATTTTTTAATAGGGGGAAATTTTAATTAATGGTTAATATATGCGTTTTTGCTTCATCATCAAATAAACTTGAAGATAATTTTTATCAAGATGCTTCTCTTTTGGGAAAATTAATGGGACAAAACGGAATGAATATTGTATATGGCGGAAGCCGGCTCGGAATGATGTATGCTTGTGCCTCTAATGTGAAAGCGTTTGGCGGCAAGATTATTGGAATAATGCCTCAGAGATTATATGATATGGGGTTTGGTAATTCTGAAGATTGCGATGAATTTATTGTTACAACAGGAATGCGAGAGAGAAAAGCAAAGATGGATGAATATTCTGAAGGTGTAATTGCTCTTGCAGGCGGATTCGGAACTTTGGAAGAAATCTCAGAGATGATTGTTCAAAAGCAATTAGGATATAATAAAAAACCGATAGTATTACTTAATACAAATGGTTTTTATGATAATTTAGTTAAATTTTTTGATAATATTATAGAGAAAAATTTTGCGAAATCTGGAAGTGATGAACTATATTATATAGCCCAGACTCCTCAAGATGCAGTTGATTATATAAGAGAGTACCGTTCACAGGATTTAGTATTTTCGGGTAAATTTTAGAAATATCCTGCCGCAATTGTAAAGTTTTGATAATATACAGGAGATATACTCTTGTAATAAATGCTTTATATGTTATAATTGGGTATGATATGGAGGGAATATGGCTAGAGTCTTAATTTCAATGTCTAACGATTTTTTAAGCAGAGTAGATAATGTAGCTTCTTCTGAACAAAGAACAAGAAGTGAATTGATTAGAGAAGCTCTCCGTGTATATATAAAGAGAAATAAAATTTCAAATAATTTAAAAGCCGAAGAAAATGCAACTATATTAACTGAGCTTTTGGGCTAAAACATTTAGTTTGAAAAATTATATTTACATAACTTTACAAAATTATCTAAAAAAGGCAATTTTTAAATATAATTATACTTTATATAAGTATAGTGTGTTCAAAAAGGTAATTTTGTTATGACAAGCCCAATGTTCAATCCGCAACCGAATTATTCCGGTGTAACTATTCAAATATCAAATCCTGCAGTATATGCAGGACAAGGTTACCCGTCTGCTTGTGTGAACGGCGGGTGTTGTGGTGTGAATAATCAAGGTTATGTTACTTATCCGCAAGGTGTTGTTAATCCGCAAATTCAATCAACAAATATGGTAAAAGAAACAGGATATCAGAATGCTTATCCGGCACAATATTATTTGAATAACTATGATGTTAACGGTGATGAAAAGAGATTTAACAGTTCCGAAAATATCAAAGAAGCTGATAAAAATTCAGAACAAGTATTGACCGATATTCCAAGAGAGAATGAACAAAAAAATAATGCAGTTGTAACTAAAGATGCAAATATAGTTCAACATGAATTATCTGATAATGTAGCTCCGAATTCATACAAAATATATGCTGATAAAAAAGAACAAAAAGAAAATGATATGTCCAAATCGCAAAATATCATAACAGATTTAGCTGAGCGTGAAGCAGAAATACAAGAAGAAAAGAAAAATACAAAAGAAACGAAAATAGTGGCATTAACAGATGAATATATTAAATCATTGGAAAACTATTTAAATAATCCAAATGATGAAATAAGATTAATGGCATCGAAAGAAATATTAACAAGGCTTGATGAAGATAAAGAAAGATATGATGATGCGGCATTGAATGCATTATTAAATAAAATGATGCAAGATCCAAACAAACTAGTAAGAGTAGCAGCTCTCTCTGCATTTGCATCACAACTTGCAAGCGGTAATGATTATACAGTAAAACTGCTTCATAATATTCAATCAAACCCGAATGCTGATAAAGAAGATGTATTACAGGCTGCAGATATTTTATTAAAAATGTCAGCAGGTGTAGAAGTTAAAAATATACCCAATCCTTCGGTAAAAGATAAACAAGAAAAATAAAGGTCGGTAAATGGTCAGTGTAGCAAATATAGTGTGTAAAACAGCAGGTGTCGCAGGCTTGAGTCTGGTAACTTATGATGCTTATGCTATGGCAAAGCATCACGCAGAAGTAGGTTCATCAGAAGCATCAGCAGATCTTTTTATGAAAACTGTTGCATCAGAACGTACAAATAGTTCTGCGAGTTATGTTTCATCAGCTATGCAGAATAAAATTGCTGATTTGCGTACGAGCAATCCTATAATACCTATATTTGGAAAAGTAAAAGGTTTTGTAAGCGGTTTTTTAGGCACATTAGGTGATAATATTCTGCCAATAGTATTTTCATCGCTTGCATTGGCATCAAAAGGCTTCACTCAAAAAGCTGGGGCTTGGGGACTTGGTATTTATGGAGCATATTTGGTTGCAAAAGAAGGTTTTGGTCTTGGCAAGACATCTCCTGTTGATGAATAAATTTATACTTTAGGAATGCTTTTTATTACTGCTTTTGTAGAATTTTTTGCCGTATTTGTTATGTTTCCTGCATCAGAAAGTAACTTTTTTGGCATTTCTGCTTCGCGTGAAAAGACATCACTGTCTTTCGGTTTAGTAGTGTTTATTCCGGATTTGTACAAAAAGCCAGGTGCAAGAAACATCATAGATACTAATCCTGCTCCAACACCGAAATAACCGGCATGGCGCCAAGAAGAAGTATTACTTCTTGCAATAGCAGTCGTTGCTGCACCTAGTACAATTGATATGCCGGCCGCATTTGCAAGTGCGAGTCTTTTTCTGGTTTCTCTTTTTACAGACTCTTTAGGATCATTTGCAGTTTCGCCCCTAAACAATACCTTAGGGGTAAAGGCATTTACAGGTTGAATCATAATCGCACACACTTTCTTTATATTCTCTATATGCTCATGTTAACTCTTTCGTAACATTTTGTAAAGTGGTTATTTAGGTGTTTTAATAAGTGTAAAAACTACATTATTGTTGGGTTTTAGGCTGTTGCTCGGCTTTGGGCTCGTTATTGAAATGTTAAGAAAATCATATATAAATAAATTCATCTTTACAATTCTTAACAAAACGCATTAAAAAAGGCAATTTCTGAGAAAAGAAATACTTTATATATATGTAAGAGATATTTAATAGAGAGAGATAAA
>CACZCH010000018.1 GCA_902779645.1 uncultured bacterium
TTATAATATCAATAAATTCTATTCTTGCTTTAGGTTTATACATACGGATTATTCTACCATAAATATATAAACAGAATTTATAAACTTCCGACTAAATATATCAAACTCGCATTCTTTTATGTCAAAATCCCTGATACAAAACATCAATCCCTAACACTACAAAATAAAAAGGACAATAACAAATGTCATTGTCCTTTTTATGGTGGAGGTTAGGAGATTCGAACTCCTGACCCTCTGCGTGCAAAGCAGATGCTCTACCAGCTGAGCTAAACCCCCATTCGAGTTCGTCAACATTATCTATAATACATGCTGATTTTTTTTTGTAAAGAGGGTGGGGTAAATGTATTTATGTTTTGCCTGCAAATACACAATATTAACGTCTAAATTATAACTTTTTAACCATCTCTTCCAAGCAAATTTTTACGTGAGCATAATTCAAACCACCTTGCATATAAGCAGCATATGGCGCTCTCATCGGCCCATCAGCCGAAAGTTCTATCGTCGAACCTTCAATAAACGTTCCGCCTGCCATAATAATCTTATCCTCATACCCAGGAATATACTCAGGTATAGGTGTCACGTATCCGTTAACAGGTGAAAGTGACTGAATCGTTCTGCAAAACTCCTCCAGTTTTTCAGGCTCGCCAAAAATTATATTTTGTATAATATCAGTCCTTTTTTCATCATGTCGAGGAATAGAATTAAACCCGACATCTTCAAAAACTTTTGCAGCCAAAATCGCCCCTTTAACCGACTCAGACACAACTGAAGGCGCCATAAACAAGCCTTGAAAAATAAGTCTGTGCTGATTAAACATAGCACCGCCTTCAGAACCAATCCCGGGAGCCGTCAACCTATTAGCGGCACGTTCAACTAATATACCCCTGCCTGCAATATATCCGCCTGCTTCAACGATTCCGCCTCCGGGATTTTTAATTAATGAGCCTCCGATTAAATCTGCACCAACCTCCAAAGGCTCACGCTTATCAACAAATTCACCGTAGCAGTTATCAACAAAGCAGATAGAATCAGGATTTTTTGACTTAACAATCTTACAAATCCTTTCAATATCATCAATAGAAAGCGACTTCCTCGTCGAATACCCCTTAGAACGCTGGATAAGAACCATTGTAACAGTTTCATCAATCATTGATTCAAGTTTTTCATAATCAACATCGCTTCCGTTCAAAAGCGGAACTTCATCATACAAAACACCGTTTCCGATAAGTGAAGAACGCTTTGTTTCCTCGTCACCCGCTGTACCGATAACTTCCTGCATAGTATCATAAGGAGCGCCCGCAACAGAAACAAGTTTATCTCCGTGTCTTAAATTCCCAAACAATGCACACGCAAGTGTATGTGTACCTGACGCAAAATGAATCCTTACAAGCGCTTTTTCAGCTTTAAAAACCTGAGCAAAAGTTTTATCCAAAACCTCTCTTCCCAAATCATCATGACCGTACCCTGACACTGTATAAAAATGTTCAGGAGCAACTCTGTTATCATAGAAAGCTTGTAAAACCTTTCTCTGGTTATAATCCCTAACTTCATTTATATAATCAAATTCTTTTTCTAATTCTTTTTCAGCTTGTTTAAAATCGTAATACATACTTGCCCCCTCACCCTGACCCTCTCCCGCAGGGCGAGGGAACTTGTGATTTGTTTGTTCCTTTTTATACAAAAATCATAATCAAACCAAAAGAGATAGTCAAACAAATTACGCGAGATAATCATCCAACAAGGCAATACCAAAAATTTTTTTTAATTCTTTAATTATCATGTTAAGGAGGATTCAATGTATCGTGTTTTTTTATCTATTTTACTAATAACTCTTTCCATGCCTGTTTATTCAGGAACAAGAACCGTTGTAACCCAAACACCTGTTTTTAATCCATACTACGCACCTCAAGCGTATTATGGTGGAGATTATATTCCAAGCAGAAGCTACGGCAGAAAACAATCTGTATTTTCCGATATAAACGATTTAGAGAGGTATGCTCTGAACAGAAATTTTACTCGAGACAGCGACCGTATCAGATTAGAGCGTTTAGAAACTCTCGCATTCGGCGCTGTTCAAGAGGGAGATATTTATACCCGTTACGATAATGTTAGAGATGCCATTTTATCAAGACCTAAACAAAACAACAAAACGACTATTTTGCGAAATATAAGCGATTATTTTAGCGGACAGCTGACAGGATTTACTCCGTCTGTAACAACTAACCAAAATTATTATCAATACCCTTCAAGCTACGGTCAAAGCTCTTCAAGTGAATATATTACTCCTTGGGGAAAAGGATACAGAACAAATAATTTCGGCTTAAATTCGGGTTCGGGAGTACGTATTTTAGATTAATCGGAGTTTTCTGGAAAATTAAAGTATTTACTAGGCTGAACAGCATGGTACACTAAACCGTCATTCTGAGCCAAATAACATTTTAGGGGTGAAGAATCTCTAAAACTAAATCACAGACTTTTTCCGCATGCTCTTTTTGTAACGATTTCTTAACATTAACTCACAAAATAGCAATTTCTTCAAAAAAATTGTTTTCATGTATATAAGGGATAACTACATACTAATAAATGGAGAAAAACTTATGGCTGTCGGAGCAAGGGATTACATCGATAAATTATTGGTGAAAAAATATGCAGATGAAAAAGTGGATAACCATGACGCTGTTGAATCAATGGTTGATCCTAAAAAAATGCTGGAAGCAATGAACGATGTTGCAGAAGTTCAAAAGAATATGTTTTTGTTATCACAAAGACTTTATGCAACTTGTTACGCAATTAATGCAAAGGCAAGATACAAATCAAAAGAATCTGCATAAAAAAGATTTTAACCGGATGCAAGATGGAAAACGGCGCAAATATTTGCGCCGTTTTGTTATATATTATTATCCTTAACTACCTTATGTAAACCTTTTGGATGATCAACATTACGCCCGAGCTTCAATGCAACTTCCAAGGCTATTTGCTGGCAAATAATAACATCTGCAAACATCTGCTGAATCTCATTTTCACATTCGATATGAATATTATAATCAGGTATTAGCCTTTCATCAGAAGGGCCTATTATTACAAGTCTCGGATTGTAATCAGATTTTATTTTATTCAAATTAGAAACTGAACGCTCTGAAATTTTATCAACCGCTATGTAAATTAATGTTGATTTGTTATTCAAAACAGCTACATGTCCGTGCATAAATTCGCCTAAAATTGCAGCACTTATGTTTTTATATGAAGTTTCTTTTGTCTTAAGCGCCGCTTCTTTTGCAAGCGAATATGAAATCCCGTCCGCAGTTATTATAATATTGTTTTCTTTAGCCAGAACCTTCGCAAGCTTTTTAATCTCATCTCTTCTTGCGAGAGCTTTTTCCAATATTATAGGAAGATGAATTAAAGACTCTTTGTAATGTTTAGTTGATTCATTTCCGTGAACATTTTCAACCAATTTTAAAGATATCAGGATTAAACAAAGCATTTGAGAAGTAAAAGATTTTGTCGCCGCTATCCCTTGTTCAACACCTGCAAAACAAGCAACTTTATAATCACACATTTTCCAAATAGTAGATTGTTCGTTATTTGTAATACACAAAGTTGCAAGTGAAGTTGAATTTTTGACTTTTTCAACAGATTTAATCGTATCACTCGTTTCACCTGACTGTGTTATAAAAATGTAAAGAGTGTTTTCATCGTGCGGAATGACACTTTTTAACAAAAACTCGCTTGAATAAATTGCTCTTGATTCGATACCGGAAAATTTTTCCAACAAATCAACCGCAAATCTTGCACAATGGTATGAAGAACCGCTTGCGACAAGTACAATTTTTCTGACATTTTGAGGTAAATCAAGTTTTATCTCGCCTGTTTCAGGGTTAATGTATTTAAGTAAAATATATGGGATTATCTTTTTTTGTTCAATAATCTCCAACTCCATATTGGTTTTTTCTTTTTTAAAAAACATAACTGCTCTCTCTTTTCTAAATCTATTCTATCATATTTTTCCCAAATGCACATTTATTTTAAACAAAAAAGAACCGCTCAAAATTGAGCGGTTCTTTTTACATTATATTCTTTTAAATTAAACAGCAGCAGGTTTCTTTTGTTGAGTAGCACCCGGAATAGCTTGCCAGTTAGCTGCCATAATTTTCTTAAATGATTTAAGAGCTGTGTCTTCTAATTCACCAAGTTCTTCTGCTTCCATAATCAATTCTCTTAACGGAAGCAATGCTCTTTGGTCGCGAAGAACACCTAATGCAGCAGCTGCACCTGCTCTAACCAAATCATTTTCAGAACGGTTTTTCATAACATCAATTAATGCAGGAACTGCTTTTGTATCATTTAATTTACCCAAAGAAGTTACTGCATAAATTCTAACGTTAACCCATTCGTCATATAACATGTTGATAATCTTATCAACGCATTTTTTGTTTCCGATTTCGCCTAAAGCACGAGTTGCATCACATCTAACGTTTACTTTTTCGTGGTCTAAAGATTTCATCAAAGCATCTGTTGCAACATCACCGATTTCAATAAGTGCATCTGTTGCTGTGATACATACTTGTGAATTTTCGTCGTTTAAAGCTTCTACAAGCGGTTCAACAACAATTTTACCGCCGAGTCTGCCTAATGCACGAGCAGCACGAACTCTTACGTCAACATTTCTGTCTTCTCTAAGAGATTCAATTAAGTGTTCAGTTGCTTTTGAATCACCCAATTCGCCCAATGCACGAGCAGCGTATAAACGAACAGAACCGTTTTTGTCATTCTTAAGAACATCAATTAACGGTTCAACAGCTTTTGAGTCGCCCATTTCTCCTAAGATACGAGCAGCATTATAACGAACCTTTTCTGAACTTGAACCCATCAAATCATTAATAAGTTCTTGAAAAGTTTTCTTAACTTGTTTTTTCTTGCTGTTAACTGTAATTGTCATACACTTTACCTCCAATGTGACATGGTTATCTAACTTCTACACAGTTATATAAAGTATTTTTATTTTTAAAAATTGCTAAATTTTTCGGATTTGTTAAGTTTTTGTTACATTTAATTAATGTATTTTTTACACTTAATCTTAGCTTTATTAATATAACATATTTTTGCATTTTTGTGTCTGCTCTGCCAGATATTTTTACAAAAGTTAATTATTATTATAATAATTATTTGGCTAAAGTTAAGTAATACTCAGAAAAATTCAGATTAACAAAAGTTAATATTTACTACTTACTAGGGATAGTAATAATGAATTCGCTTCCCTTATTTATTTTTGTTTTTACCTCTATTTTTCCTTTGTGTTTTTCTATTATTTTTTGTGATATTGCAAGCCCTAAGCCTGTTCCGACTCCTACCCCCTTTGTTGTGTATCCCGCATCAAAGATTTTCTCAGGTTCTTTTATCCCGCAACCGTTATCTTTGATTTTAACAGTGAGCTTATTTTTTTTGAAATTTGTGTCAATGGTAATTGTACCCTCTGATTTTATTGCGTGTGTTGCGTTTACAAGAATATTCATGAAAACTTGATTCAACATATTAGGATAACATTTTATCGGAGGAAGCTCTCCGTAATTTTTTATTATCTCTATTCTGTTTTTTGTTTCATGACGGATTAAATCAAGAGTTAAATCTATTTCTTTATTTATATCCGCTTCCTGAAGTTCTGCTTCATCAAGCCTTACGAATTTTCTCAGCGAAACAACCAGCCTGTTTATTCTGTCGATTGCTTCCCTATCAATATTGTTTGTCTCAACCAAAAGTTCAGCTAAATCTTTATCTTCAATTTGTTTAATAAGTTTTTTTGTAATCTCGTTATTAGATTTAATTGATGCAACGGGAGTGTTAATCTCATGCGCAACACCTGCAACAAGCTGACCAAGCGAAGCCATTTTTTCTGAGTTGATTAATTGCAATTGAGTTTCTTTTAACTCTTTTAATGCTTTTTTCAAATCCTCAACCATTTGTTCATTCTTTTTATAAAGTTCAGCCTGAATAATTGCGTTACCGAGCTGAGAAGAAACGCCTTCCAAAACTTCAAAAGTATCGTTCAATTTTATTTTTTGCTTAGTTGATAAAACTATTATGCCCAAAAGTTTGTTTAAGTGATAAATAGGCATAACTATTCTTTGTACATTTTCTTTAAACGGTTCCGCTTCATTAAACTCTTTTCTGCAAGTCATACAAGAAACTTTTCTGGTTTTGATATAATCATTTACTCCTTTATCAAAAGAAATAACACTGTTAATTCCCTTTTTAGATATAGATTCTTTTACCTTAAATTTGTCTTCAAAACATTCAGCATAATATGCACGGAATGCACCGTACATATCGGAAAGTTCACGCAAAGCCGACTTCAAAATGGAAGATGTGTTAATAGAGCTTCTAATAATATTAGATATATTATTTAATAACAAAAGTTTCATTGCCTGTGATTGTGCTTGAAGTTTAATCTTAGACATTGATTTATTTTCTTCTTCAAGTAACTCTAATTTTTTTTGAAATTCTTGACCTTGTTTTTGAAATTCTTCAAGTTTAATCTTTGAAGTTACATCAGTCAAAATAATAACGGCATATTTACCCCTGTGAGTAGAATTCATATCAAAATACATCGGAGTAAAAACATTATTATTATACGCTCTATACAAAACGTGTGTTGAAAAATCCACATCAGAATTTATTGCCTGCAAAATCGGAGAAAGAACAGTCATATCGTTGCTTTCGAGCGGATAAACTTCGTAATCCAGCTTGTGAGAGAATTTTTTTATATTTTGATAATCTTTAAAAATCCGTTTAAAAACATTATTCGTAAAAACGGTTTCTTTTTCCTCATTCACAATAACGACAGCACTGTTAAATTTGTTAAATAAATCAAACTTCCCCATAACAGTATTATAGCACATGTTTTTTTCTTGATTTAATATCCTTACATTTGCCGATTTTTCATGACTTTATAAAAATCATCATTAAATAAATATCATCTAAACGGATGAAATTTACACCAATAAGTCAAGAACATTAATAATATACCGATATTATTAAAGGAAGGACGGTACAAATTGTTTAACACAATGAACAACATTCGCCCGCGCTATCCGCAAACACAGGGCTATCAAGCAAAACAAAATACGACCGACCAAGACGGTCATAATCAGAATGCCCAAGACCAAAGACAACAGAGACAAGAAGTTGTCGCAAGAGGACGCGCGGAAGATATTAAAGCTCAACAACCTGTTGAACAGCGTCAAGCAATTTATTCACCGGCTGCTAATGCTTACCCGAGAACAAATTTTCAAAGCCAGCCTCAAACTTATGCCGTCCAAACTCCGCCAATGATTCGTCATAATCAGCCGAATGCATTGCAATACCAAGCATATCAGCAGAGCGCTTATCAGCCGATAAGCCAGCCTGTTCCTCAACAGCCTGCTTCTTCTCGCCCTATGAGAAGCAACAAGGTTAATATTGCTCAAATTCTGAAAGATTTCAGAAACACTATGAAAGCAATTGCTACACCGCCTGAGATTGAAGAACAGGTAAACAAATACTTAGAAACCGTAAATGAACAGGTTCACTCACAGCGTCCACAGGTAAATTTGATTCAAAGCAACTTAAAAATTGCAGCATCACTTTTAGATAACTACATCTCAGAAACTTTGAACAAAACTTCTAAAGTAGTTCAAAACTGGTTAGATGCACTGTTTTTACAAAAAATTGATTACAGCTACAACGAAAATGATGTTAATCCAAGTTTCTTGGTAAAATTCCCTGAAGAAAATAACGCTAAAGAACCCGAGCAAGATAAGGAAGAAAAAACGGAAGAAACTCCGGTTCAACAAGAAGAGGGAAAAGCCGAAGTTGAATATACTGCTCCGGAAGAAGAAGGAATTGAAATTCAACCCGAAGAACTAAGTTTGGAAGAAGAATTTACTCAAGCTCAAAAAACAATTTCTCAAAAACCAAATATTACAATTGTACCTCAGGATACAAGACTCAAATCTTTGTTTGTAGAAGCAAAGAAATATGCATTTAATAACAACCCCAAAAAAGCAATGTCTATGTTCAGAGAAGCTTTTAACAGAGCAACTGAGCTTAATGACAACGAAACCCAATCGCGTATTTGTTTAGAAATCGGTAAAATTTATGATGATAACGACCATTTTGTTCAGGCGCTTAACAGCTACAACAAGTCATTACAATACACAACCGATGTAAATGTAAAATCACGTGCACATTTTTCTATGGCACAAATTTATGATGATGTTAACCAAATTGAACCTGCTTTGAAACACTATTTTACTTCTATTTCTTATGCAGGAAAATCTGATGATTTAATCGGACAATCTGATTCATTGACAAGAATGGCTAATATTTTTACGGACAAATATGACGAAGAAGCTTTTGAATATTATGACACAGCTAAAAAGCTTATTGACCAGACAACAGATGCAACTATGAAAGGATACGTTCTTTCTAATACAGCTGATGCGTGTGTTCAGTTCAGAAAAAATGACAAGGCTCTAAAATACTATGCAGAAGCTGTTAAGAACTATGAACAGACAAATTCTAAAGAAGAGATTGCTCAAAACTACAAAGCAGCCGCAGAATTAATGATTAGCTTTAACAGCCCGAATAAAGCTAAATCTCTGCTTAAGAAAGCTCTTATAAACTCAGTTAAAACAACCAACGATGATTTAACGGCAGAAATTAACATGCTCCTTGCTTCAATTGAAAACTAACTTATAATAAACTACTCAGCGTAAAATTTTATTGTCGTATAATAATGCAAGTTTTACCTGAGATACTTCGCCATAAATTAATATTTGGCTCAGTATGACACTATTCAGTCATTCTGAGGGATTTTTCAATTTAGCCCGAAGAATCTCAAATTTTTATTACCCATATTGCATGATATAATTATCTAAAAAAGGAAGTTTTTATGGATAATTATTTTGAACTCAAAGTTTCGATTAATCCCGAGATTGAAGATATAGTATCTGATATTTGCTTTACACATCTTTCTTGCGAGGGTGTTGTTTTGGCTGAAGAAACCTATAAAGACCTTGTTATGACTGCTACAACAGAAGGTACTTTGAGAGTATTTTTGACTGATATTAAAGAAAACCCGATAGAGATATTAAAAACAGAAAGAGAAATTCTAAAATCCCGCGGATTTACTGATGAAGAACTTGGAAGCTGGGAAGTTACTTTAGACGAAAAAGAAAATCAAGATTGGTCTAAAAAGTGGAAAGAAAAATGGACCGTAACCCACGTTACTGACAATATTGCCGTTGTACCAAGCTGGCTTAATTATGAACCAAAAGAAAACGAAGTTACAATCACTCTTGACCCCGGATGTGCTTTTGGTACTGGTACTCATCAAACAACTCAGCTTTGTATGAAGGCTTTAGAAAAATACCTGAAAAAGGGTGATTCTGTTGCCGATATCGGAACCGGTTCAGGAATTTTAGCAATATTATCAATGAAGCTCGGCGCATCTTCCGCTTACGGGTGTGATAACGATGAAACCGTTATCGATGTTGCCAAAGAAAATGCTATAAAAAACGGATTACAAATACAAAACCCTCCCCTTGCGGGAGGGTCGAAATCTTTGATTTCGGGGTGGGGTGAATTCAATCATAAATATACGCAACAAGCTAAGCAAAATGCAAAAGAACTACGCAATAACGCAACTTTACAAGAAAAAAAATTATGGCAGTACTTAAAAAACAGTCAACTCTTGGGATATAAATTTAGACGACAGCAACCGATTAATAACTATATTGTAGATTTTTTCTGTCCTGAATTGAGACTAATAATAGAACTTGATGGCGGACATCATAATGAGGAAGAAAATATAAATTATGATAAAAAAAGAAGTGAACATCTTGAAAATCAAGGATTAACCGTAATAAGAGTTTGGAATAATGAAATTGATAATAATATTTATGGTGTAATTGAATATATAAAAAATGAAATGCAAAAACTAATTAAACAGGATAAATGGATTTACCCCACCCCAACATCAAAGATGTTGACCCTCCCGCAAGGGGAGGGTAACCAACCCCTTGTCTTTGAACTTAATACAGCTGATAAGTTAACAAACAAATACGATTTTGTTTGCGCAAATATTTTACATAATGTTTTATTTGAGATTATGGGTGATTTAAAAAATATTATGAAAGATGATGCTAAGCTTTCTTTGAGCGGTATTCTTGATGAAAAGAAGGATGTTGTACTTGAGGCAATAAAAAGAGAAAATCTTAAAATTATTGATACAATAACTCAAGATCAGTGGATTTCTTATGTAGTTACTAAATAGTAATGAGGTTGGCTTGCATTTTAATGCGCGTACATATTCAATAAAAAAGAACGACTTTTAAAGTCGTTCTTTTTATATATCTTAGTTTCCTTTTTACTTTCTTAAGAAATCAGGAATTTGAATATCTATGCTTGGGCCAAATCCGCTTGTGCTTGCAGGTTTTGCAGGCTGAGCATTATTGAATGCACCTGAGAAAAAGTCTACTGCACTAATTGAACGGCCTTCAGCTTTTTCCATAGTCGGCATTTGTGATTTAAGCTCAAATCCTGTTGCAATAACAGTAATTTGGATTTCGCCTTGAATATTGTCATCAACAACAGCACCGATAATAACTTTTGCATCATCTAATACTGCATCATTAATAATATTTGTAGCATCAGTAACTTCGTGAAGTGTCATATCAGGTCCGCCTGTGATATTTACGATAACACCGCTTGCACCGTTGATTGAAGTTTCAAGAAGTTGAGAGTTAATAGCAATCTTAGCTGCTTCGATAGCTCTTCCTTCACCTGAACCACGGCCTATACCCATCAATGCTGAACCTGACGCAGCCATTACAGATTTAACGTCAGCAAAGTCAACGTTGATTAAGCCAGGGATTGTGATGATATCAGAGATACCTTGAACACCTCTCATAAGAACTTCATCAACAACAACAAATGATTCAACAAGACCTACACGTCTGTCTACAACATCAAGAAGTTTGTCGTTTGGTATAACAATTAAAGCATCTACTGATTCTTTAAGTTTTTCTAAACCTTGAAGAGCTTGATTTTGTCTTCTCTTACCTTCGAAAGAGAAAGGCTTAGTAACAACACCAATAGTTAAAATACCCAAATCTTTAGCAATTTTAGCAACGATAGGAGCAGCACCTGTACCTGTACCACCGCCCATACCGGCTGTTACGAATACCATATCAGCACCTTCAATAGCTGATGTGATTTCTTGTTGCGCTTCTTCAGCAGCCTTTTCACCAACTTGAGGTTCACCGCCGGCACCAAGTCCGTTTGTTAATTTTGCACCAAGTTGAATTCTGTTTTTGCAAGTTGATGTATTCAAGATTTGCAAATCTGTATTCATTAACCAGAATTCTACACCGGTTAAACCGTTTTTAATCATTCTGTTAACTGCGTTTCCGCCGCCGCCGCCAACACCGATAACTTTAATCTTAGCTGGTCCGCCTGAAGACGATGCAGTTGTTATATTATCTGACGATTTAATACTAGCAGGTTCGTAAGCAGATTGAGACGGCTGGCTGTAACCACCATTACTGCTTGTATTATTTGCTCCCGCATTAACGTCATTTCTTCCAAAAATATCCGGTCCTAAATTGTCCACGTTTATTCCTCTTTTTCTAATTTCCTATACTATACCATTATAGTAACATACTATTTTAAAGAGAATCAAATGTAAAGTTTTTGGGTTAGTAAATGTTAATATAAATTAACATGTCGCCGAAAATATCTAAACAGTTTCTTTTGCGCTTTGCCATGTAATCATAGCCTGATAAGAACTTCGAACAAGTGGTGATATTTGGTAGTTTTTTATACCAATTTTTTTGGCAATTTGTTTCAAAATTTCAAATTCTTCCAACGTATAATATTTTGAAACTTCCAAATGTGCTTTTGAAGGCTGAATATATTGCCCAATAGTAATTATATCAACACCTGCATCTTTTAAATCTAACAGGGTTTCTTCAATTTCTTCAAAACTTTCACCCAAACCGACCATTAATCCTGATTTTGTAATTATGTCGGAATTTTCTTTTATATATCTTAGAGTGTTTATTGATAAATCATAATTTCCTTGAGGTCTTGCCGTTTTAAAAAGAGATTTTACCGTTTCAATATTGTGATTAAAAACATCAGGATGAGCTTTAATAATTGTATTAAGACAATGTTGTCCCTGACGAAAATCGGGAGTTAAGATTTCTATTTTTGAATTACATATTTTTCTAATCTCGTCTATACAATTTTTAAAATGTTCTGCACCGCCATCAGGTAAATCATCACGAGTTACTGAAGTTATAACAGCATATTTTAATCCGAGTTCCTTTACAGCTTCAGCTATATGCTTTGGTTCATTCAAATCCAAAGGCTCAGGCTTTGCAGTCATAATATTACAATATCTGCAATTTCTTGTACAAACGTTTCCCATAATCAAAAAAGTGGCAGTATTATTTGCATAACACTCACTTTTATTAGGACATCTTGCACCTTCACAAACAGTATTAAGACACTTTTCTTTTAATATTTTTCTTACTGTCTTTGTTTTTTCGGTATCAATAATAGGTCTTTTTAAATATTCAGGTAATCTTGGCAACTACTACTATCCCCATTAACCTTCTATAAATTTTCCCATTTTTCTGAATTTTTCATATCTTTGAGCTCTAAGCTCATCAGGGCTCATTTTAGAAAGAGTTTCAAGAGCTTTCTTAATATAAGTTTTCATAGATTTTGCTGTTTCACTGTGGTCAGTATGAGCACCGCCCAATGGTTCAGGTATTTCTTCATCTATAATACCTAGTTCCAGTAAATCTTTTGAAGTGATTTTCAAAGCTTCCGCTGCATTTGCAAATTTTGCAGAATCACGCCATAGAATAGAAGCACAACCTTCCGGTGAAATTACTGTATAATAAGCGTGTTCAAGCATCATAACACTGTTTGATACAGCTAAGCCCAAAGCCCCGCCGCTGCAGCCTTCACCTGAAATTATTGAAACTATCGGAACAGAAAGTTTTGACATTTCTCTGAGATTCATTGCTATTGCAGCACCTTGACCTGTTTCTTCAGCTTTTATCCCCGGATAAGCCCCAGGAGTATCGATTATTGTTACAATCGGCATTTTGAATTTGTTTGCGTGTTTAAACAGTCTTAATGCTTTTCTGTAACCTTGAGGCTGAGGCATGCCGAAATTGTATTCAAGATTTTCTTTTGTACTTTTACCTTTTTGAATACCAATTATCATAATCGGTTTACCGTCAAATTTAGCAATTCCGCCGATAATAGCTCTGTCATCCATTCCTTCTCTGTCACCGTGAAGTTCAATAAAATCTTCACACATAAGATTTACATAGTCCAAAAATTTCGGTCTGTCAGAATGTCTTGCGATTTGTAGTTTTTGTGAAGGTTTCAATGTTGAATACAACTCCTTTTTCTTATCTTCCGCTTGTTTTTCGAATAATTCTATTTGGTCTTCCAAATCTAATCCCGAATTTTCGCTTAATGTTCTTAATTCTTCTATTTTATTTTGTATATCTATGATTGGTTTTTCAAAATCTAATACTGTTGCCATATTATATTTGCCCCTTTAAACCTCATGCATTTCTAATATATTTGCCAGTGTTTTTCTTAAATTTTTTCTTTTAGAAACAATATCTACTTGACCGTATTTCAGTAAGTACTCTGCTGTTTGGAAATCTTCAGGAAGTTTTTGTCTTATTGTTTGTTCAATAACTCTTCTTCCTGCAAAACCTATTCTTGCTCCTTGTTCTGCAATAATAATATCGCCTAAAGTACCAAAACTAGCTGTTATACCGCCGAAAGTCGGCTCTGTTAATAAGTTTATATATAAAATACCTGCCTCATCCAATTTTCCGCAGGCACAAGAAGTTTTTGCCATCTGCATAAGAGATAAAGCGCTTTCTTGCATTCTTGCCCCGCCTGATGAAGTTACTGCAAGCATAGGAATTTTAAGCTCGAGAGCTTTTTCCATTATGCGTGTTACTTTTTCTCCTACTACACTCCCCATAGAACCGCCCATGAATTCAAAATCCATAACTGCAAGCGCAATTTTATGACCGCATATTTCTGCGGTACCAGTAATTACTGCTTCATCTAAACCTGTTTTTTCATGAGCTTTTTTAAGTCTGTTAGCATAAGATTCCGTATCGACAAAATTTAGCGGATCTGTTGGTAAAACATTTTTAAACATTTCCACAAAAGAATCTTCATCAACGAGCTGTCTTATTCTTTTTCTTGCATTTATTTTATAGTGGTAATCACAGTACGGACATACCATCATATTATCTTCCAAATCTGTTTTCAGAAGCTGAGTTTCACAATGAACACATTTTGTCCAAAGTTCAGGCGCATCATTTTCTACACCTTTAATTTCTTTAGCTCTGCGTTCTATTTGAGCTTCTTTACGTTTTTCAAACCATTCTTGTATACTCATATATAATTTCAGCTAAATGCTGCCCTTTTCTCTATTTTAGTGTTATCAAGATAATATACTTATCTCTGCACTTTAACATTCTACACCAAACATATAAAAATAACCCCTGTCGTTACAATTCGTAAAATAATTACTATTATGGCAAATTAAATTTTTATGAGCTTTAATAAAAATATGAAGATTCAATCTGTAATAAAAGCAATACCTTTAATAGTTCTTCCTCTTTTATCGGTAAATTCATCACAAATTTTTGCTCGAACACCGCAAAAAGTCGTGACAGATTCTTTTGAGCGTTCAATTACACCGCAAGGAGTTAAAAATCCGAATGCTTTATTAAAAGCACCAAGCCCTGATATTATAATTGCCGGAGTAAAGAAAAAAGCAGGTATTGTTGTTGATATAAGTACAAATATTCTATACAGATACGATAAAGACGGAAATCCTATTAATGCATATTTGATTGCAAGCGGTAAGAAAAGTACACCAACTAATAAAGGAGTAAGAATAGTAACTCATAAAGAAAATTTTCCTTACAGAGGAGCACCAAGAAATTCTAAAAGAAGAAGAGCGCCAAGAGATTACGGTCCCATGATTATTTGTCTAAACAAAATTGACACTAAAACAGGCGAACAATCTTCAACAGGTGAATTTATTCACGGATGCAGAAGCTATGAAGACACTTTTAATAAAGTTCCGGGCAGATATGTTTCACACGGCTGTATGAGAATGGATAATAATGTAATTAAAGAATTGGCACCTCAGGTTGAAAAAGGCGAAATAGTTATTATTAAATAATTCTATTCTTCTATAATTTCAGCACCTTTAGTTTCTATCTTAAGCGTGCGTACTTCCGATTTAATACTCAAACTTTCCCAAATATCTTTTACTGTTGATTTTATTTTATCCAAATCATAGTTTTTAGATATTACAAGCATTGAAGGACCTGCACCTGATAAAACAGTACCTATAATACCGTCTTCATGTTTAAATGCTTCCATAATTTCTTTCATACCCGGAATTAATTTTTCTCTGTACGGTTGATGAAGTTTGTCATGCAAAGCACTTTTCATTAATTTTTCATCTTTTGTATTAACAGCGTGTATAAGCATACCCAAATGTTTTGCATTATATACAGCGTCTGCCATAGGGACTGCTTCTGGTAAAACAGAACGTGCAATATTTGTTGATAATTCAAATTCCGGTATGCAAACTGTTATATCCCATTCATCAGGCCAGTTTAAATTTTCAGTAATTATAGAACCGTCATCCTCTTGAGATGCCATTACAAATCCGCCTAATATAGCAGGAGCTACATTATCAGGATGACCTTCAACTTCTGTTGCAATAGATAAAAGCGCTGTTGTATCAGCAGGAGAACCCAATAATTTGTTTGCTGCAAGTAAAGCACCTACTACAACAGATGCTGAACTACCTAAACCCCTTGTTATAGGAATTTGAGTTTGAATATTTATTTTTAATTCTGATGGCTCTTGTCCTATTGAATTATAAAGCATAGCTACTGCCTTATAAACAATACTGTTTTCATCTTTAGGAATATTATCGAACATCATTTCATCGATAATTTCTCTTTCAGACATCAAATTTATTTCAATACCCGTACCGGGTAAAACTGTTTCTTCAATAGTTATAGTATTATACATCGGCAGTGCCAAGCCCAAACAATCAAACCCGGGGCCGAGGTTGGCTGAAGTAGCCGGCACTTTTACTGTGACTTTCATTTAGTTCTCCTCATAAAAGTATAAAGAGATTATACAATAAAGAAAAATAAAATCGTATATGAATTGTTAAGGTATGTTAAAAATTTTAATTTTTTTGAAATTGAAAATAAAAAAATACTTTACATATATGTGTAGAATAAAATGTGGAGATGTTAGTATGTATAATATTTCAGAAAAATATACTCAGACACTATTAAAAATTATATTACTAGTGATTTTGTTCAAAACTATGTATAAAATTGTAGAAAGAATGTAGAAAAGTTTTTATGTTTTGAACATGTTTCTACATTCTTTTTGTTTTTATTTTTATTTTTATTTTTTTATTGTTCAAACATGTTCAAAACTTCTTACTTTTTTACAAGTTTTGAACATAATTATTAACAATAAAAATTCAGTAATATTAACTATTTCATCCACTTTTGAACAAATATTTCGAGCTTATTATTATTGTTATTATTTTTTATAATTAAATAATAAATAATAATAAAATAAATAGAAAAATTTTTATTTTTTTAAACTAAACCTTCTTTTAAAGCTTTTACCGCAGCTTGAGTTCTATCATCTACTACAAGTTTTTGTATAATATTGCAAACATGCGCTTTTGCTGTATGCTCGCTTATAGTTAAACTTTTAGCTATTTGACTGTTTGATTGACCGTCTACTACAAGTTTCAAAACTTCATATTCTCTTTGTGTTAAATTAGAATGATTTTGTTTAAATGTACTTCTTGAAATTTGTCTTGATGGTATAATTCCGTTATTTTTTTCTCTAATAAATGGAACAACTTTTGGGTCAATCCACATAGCACCTTCATTTACCATTCTTATTACACTCATTAAATATTCAGTACTTATATCTTTTATTACGTAAGCATTTGCTCCTGATGTTAATGAGGCATTTAATTCTTGTTCATTTATATGAGAAGTTAAAATAATAACTTTTATATTACTGTTGTTTTCTAAAATTTGTTTAGTAGCTTCTATTCCGCTAATATCAGGGAGTCCTATATCCATCAGAATAATATCCGGTTTTATTAGTTTGGATTTTTCAACAGCTTCTTTACCGTTTTGAGCTTCTCCTATTACTTCCATTTCAGGATAATCACTGAATAAAGATTTTATACCTATTCTCATTAATTTTTGATCTTCAACAAGTAATATTTTAATATTATTCATTATTAATCTCCTTAATTTTGATATTAATAACCAAAATAATATTAAAATGTTCGATAATCTCACAAAACACCTGATAAAATGTAAAAAAGAATTATATTTAATTTTTTAAATTTAGAAATGTTTTTTTAAAGATTCTTGTAAATCTATAATTTTCAGATGATTTTCTAACATTGCCTGATTTCTTCCTTCATAAGCTTTTTCATAATCATCATTTTTTTCTATTGCAAGATTAAAATATTCTACTGCCTTATCAAGTTTTTCCCGTAAATAATAAGCCATACCCAAAAGAGTATATTCAACTTCTTTTTTGTCCGAATACTTTAAAGCCATGTTAAAATATCTTATTGCACAATTCCACTTTCCTTTGAATTGATTTATACAGCCTAAACCTCTTAATATAACAGGATTTTTTTTATCAATTAAATATGCTTCTATTAAAGATTTTCTGCTATTTTCATAATTGTATTTGTCATACTCGGTTTTAGCCTGATTAATAAGTTTTAGCAGAAGAATTTTACTTTTCATTCTTCTAAAAAAATCGGCTATTTCGTTTAATTTTTCCGTTTCTTCAGACATAAAAATATTATACAATACATTTTAGTTAAACTGTATGCATTTTTTCAAAAATGCCTTTTTTCTGAACCCAAACTTCAACTTCCATTTTATTACCTTCTTCTATTAAGGCATTTTTTAACTCTTTAAAATTAAGTTCTGATTTTTCTATATCGCAGAGCATAAACATTACAAAATGTCCCTGCATAAGTGTTTGTTTAATATCTTCAATATTAACATTATATTTAGCTAAAATATTTGCAACACTTGCAACAATTCCTACTTTATCGCTTCCGCTAACTGTAATTATAATTTTATAATCGTCCATATTTTCTCCAAATGTGTCTAAATAAAAGGAAAGTCTTGCAAAGTGTGCAAGACTCAAAAATATACATTTACCCCACTAACTTTATAACACATATTAAGCATGCTTGTCAAGTGTCTAAAACTATAATTTTTAGACATTTAAAAAGTTAGTGAATTTTATATACAAAATTTAGTCTATGATTTGCGGTATTTCTACGTTTGGAGTACCTATTGTTCTTACAAGCTCCAAAACAGCTGCTTTCATTTGACATTTTTGTGCAGTTGCCGAGAAAAAGTCACTATAAAAGCAACCTTCACAAACACAACCTCTTTTATAACATTCTAATGCTGTCGGAGTCCACCTTTTAACGGCAATTGCTCTTCCCATATCGCGACTCTTAAACACTTATATCCTCCAAAAATTATTTCAAAAATATTTTATACACTACAAAAATTAAGAACTATTCCCCAAATGCTCTCAATCCATATTTCTATTATATTAGTTGCATTGTCATTTACAACCCAGTTTTTAATAAATGTTAAGTTTTTTTAAATAGTATTTTAATACCTTATTTTATTGATTTTAAGTAATTTAAATAAGTAAAAATTATTATTAATATTGAGTTTTAGAAAAATAAACCATGAAAAACCATGTCTTTCGCATGGTTTCCATATTTTAAATAATTGTAAACTTTTGTAACGAAGTAGGGATGTAAGTATTTATAGCATGGCAATTTCTCAAAAAAAATTGACTTTATATATATAAGGATATTCGGGATATGTTTAATTATTTTAACTTAAATTTTAATATGCCATTTGGGATGAATAATTGGTTCATGCCTAATTTGGCATTTCAAAATTTCCTGATGCCTATGTGTAATATGTCATTTAATTGGTTTAATCCGTTTAATATATCCCAAATGTCTATGCCGACTATATTTCCTACTTTTAATACATATCCTGATTATTCAATTAATACTGATTATTTTGTTAAATCTAAAAAGAAAATAGATTTTAAAAAAGATAATCTAAAGTTGGATGGCTACAATGCTTTTAAAGGTGAAAAATTAGCAAAAACAGCTTTAAATAATTCTGTCGGTTGGACAGGTTATTGTGCTACTTATGTTAAAAATGCAATTCAAAACTCAAATTTAGGTTTATATCAACAAGGGCATGCATATCAAATGTCGAATATCCTTAGAAATAATGGTAATTTTAAAGAGATTTCACCTGATGGTATAGATGTATCGAAATTACCGGCAGGCTGTGTGCTTGTGTATGGAAAAGGTAAATCAGGTTACAGTAATCTGTACGGACATACTGAAATTACAACAGGGGATGGACGTGCTGTATCAGACGGCATAACAAAAAATCTGCACAAAAAACCGAGCGCAATATTTATTCCGGTGTAAGTAAAATGATAAAATAACACTTTAATAAAATGTTTTATTCTATATTCATTTAATCACTTAGTCACTAAGCAAAGCTAAGTCATTTTATCACTTTTATTAGTCTTCTCTTGCTCCGCCGTTGATTGTGTTAAGACGTTTTACAGGGTCAGTAATATGGGTAATTCTTAAGCCAAAGTTATCTTCTATAACTACAACTTCACCGTATGCAATAAGTTTACCGTTAGCATAAAGTTCAACGGGTTCACCGGCTGCCTTATTAAGTGTTACAATAGAACCTTTTGTGAGTTCCAAAACTTTTTTAATAGGAAGTTCCGCTTTACCAAGTTCTACTGATAATTGAAGTTTAACATCAAGAAGTATATTCAAGTTTTGGTTTTGCGGGCCTTGAACTTGGTCTAAATCTTCAAAAGATGCAAATTGAACAGGTTGAACCGTGACAGTATTAGGGTCAGGTTTTTGTTCTTCTTCTTTTTGCTCTTCTTCAGGATTTTCTTCTGTATCAAAACTTTCAAATTCAGCAGGTTGAGATGTTTTGGTTTCTTCTGCCGGAACTTCTTCTGCATCATCATTTGAACTTGTTTCGTTAACTTCTTCGTTTATATCTTCATCATCATCAAACATTTAAAGACCTCTCTAAAAATAATTCCTTAATATTTCATGCATTTCATCATATACATCTGTTATTTTAACACAAATTTGGTTTTTCAAAGTTCCGGGTCTTGCAAAGAATTTCTTTTCGCCATTAACTTTGACTATTAAATCATCTTGAATTTTGTTATCAAGTTTAATAATATCACCTTCCGATAATTGCATAAAGTCATCAAGCGTGATATTACAAGTACCAAATTGAACTCTCAAATCAGCCAAAGATAAATTAAGTTTATTAATCATCTTCATACGTTCGTCATTTGTTGCAACAAGACCTTTTGTTTGGAAAATATGCTGTGTGGATAAGTGAGTTAAAACAGTTTCCAAAACAGGATATGGGAAACAAATACTGAACAATCCGAAATGTTTGCCTGCAATTTGAACTTCAAATGTGAGCAAAGCAACAATTTCACCTGCAGTTGCAACTTGAATTGATTGATAGTTATCATCCAAGCTTATAAATTTACCGGTTACAGGAATAATTGTATTCCAAGAATCTTCAAGTGATTTTATAATAATATTGATAACCTTTTTAGCCAAAGCTTTTTCAATATCTGTTAGTTCTCTGGATTGAGGGTCAATTGCTCCGACACCGCCAAGCATTCTGTTTACAATACAAGATATTACTTCAAAGCTTATACCTAAAAGTATCTGACCGGAAAGAGGTTCAAATTCAAATACACAAACACTTATCGGAGAAGGCATTGAACGTATGAATTCTTCGTAAGTTAATTGGTCAACAGAAACTATTTCAATCTCTACTCTCATACGCAGAAAACCGCTTAGGACAAGAGAAATTGCTTTAGAGAATTCTCTGTGAATATCTCTTAAAGCTCTTAAGTTATCTTTAGAAAATTTGTCAGGACGTCTGAAGTTATATAATTTATAACTTTTATGTTCCTCATTTTCATCAAAATTTTCTATATTTTTTAAACTGTCTAAATTTTCTGTCATTTTATCCTATTGAATAATAAATTGTCCGAAACTAACTCTTAAAACTTCTCTTTCTCCGCCCAAGATAGAGTTTATATCATTTGTAATTTGTTCTTTAGATAATTCTTTACCTGCGGCTGTTGAAAGTTCTGCAGATGTTTTGCTTGAAAGATTTGTTATAACTGCATCTCTTATTGCAGGTTTATATTGATTCATTTCTGCTTGAATAGCAGCTAAAGGATCTGCAGCAGGAGCTGCTTCACCGTGACCGTGTCCTCCTCCGCCTTTAGCAGGTTCTTCTTTAGGAAAGTCGGTATCTTTTTTGCTGACTTCTATTGCAACATTTACTTTCAAATATTTTTTTGCATTTTCGTCACACAAGTTTAGAATGAAATCGCCAAGGTCAACAATTATACCCTTTTGAATTTCATCGCTTTCGTTATCTTCTTCAGAAAGTTCTTCTGTATTTAATTGAAGAGTGTTAAGTTTTTGTGTAATTATATTTTCAACTACGACATAATTAATAACGATTGAAACAATCAGCATTATAACAACTGACGCAATCATCATAATCAAAAACTTTGTCATTTCTTGTTTATTACTGTTATTTGCGGTACCTAATTGTTGTTCATTTTCAGCCATATCTCTTCCCCAATAAATATTATTATCCAATCCTATTATAACAGGATTTATTTATTTTTGCCAACAAAATCATTCTTTTACAGTAGAATAATTAAAAATTACTTTGATTTATCAGAATTCAAATTAGCTAAAATAACACCTGATATCATAAATAGGCATCCTATAAATTCTTTTAAACTGAGAACTTCGCCTAAAATCAGCACTCCGCCGAGAACTGCAAAAACCGATTCCAAACATAATATAAGTGATGCAAGTACAGGAAGTGTGTATTTTTGTCCGTATATTTGAAGGGTATATGCAATTCCGCAGGTTAATATACCGGCGTACAAAATAGGTACTTTACAAGCAATTATTGAATTCCAGCTTGGAGTTTCAAACAATAAAACAAGAATTAATGATAAAATAGCAAGTACAAAAAATTGTAAACAAGAAGCTTTAACAGGATTAACAATTCGTGAATAAAAATCCACTACCATAATATGAACTCCATAGAAAAATGCACTTACAAGTACAAATAAGTCATATATATTAAATCCTGTTCCTGCTTTGTAACAAAGAAGATACAAACCTATAAAAGCTAAAATTACACTTATTATAACTTCTTTTTTAAGTTTGTCGCCTAGCAGAACAGAGAGAATCGGTACAAATATTATGTATAGAGCTGTTATAAATCCTCCTTTTCCTGCTCCTACGTATTGCATTGCGTATTGTTGAATTGACATTGCCAAAAACAAAACAACCCCGCAGGCAATACCTGCTCTTGCTAAATTTATATGTTGAAAATGTTTTCTTCTTTCTCCTCTTGTATCGGGTTTTGATATTTTTACCCATAAAATTACCGGTATCAAACTCAGACCGCCCAATATACTTCTAACCATATTAAAAGTAAATGGTCCTACATATTCCATACCGGCTCTTTGGGCGACAAATGAAAGCCCCCAAATTAGTGCGGTCATAAATAATGCTATGTTTGCTGATAATTTGTTTTTCATTTATACTTTTTGCGCTAATCTTCTTGAGTGTAGAACCCACTCAATTATATTTACCTCTAGTATTTACCCCTAATATTTACCCCTAATATTTTCTGTTAACCCAAATTAAATGATAACCGAATTGTGTTTTGACAGGCCCGACAACTTCATTCATATTTGCTGACCAAGCAGCTTTTTCGAATTCTTTAACCATTTGTCCCTTGCCGAAGCAACCCAAATATCCGCCTTTTCTTCCTGACGGACATTGAGAATAAATCATTGCAAGCTGTTGAAAATCTTCGTAATTTTTTATTTCTAACTTTAATTTTTGAGCTTGAATTTCATCAGGAACAAGAATATGACTTGCACAAACATTAATCGGTTCGTCAAAACTGCTTCCCATATATGCTTTTACGGGTATTGCAATGAGTAACAATAATAATATAATGCCAAAAACTTTTTTCATTTTAATTTTCCTTTTCTAATTCTATTTTAGCTTTTTTCCAAAGTTCGTTAAATTCGTCAAAAGAGTACTCTTCAAATGGCTTAGTTTTTAATTCTTCCATTTTTTTGAATCTTTTTGTAAACTTTTTATTTGCACCCAAAAGAGCTTGTTCAGCGTCAATTTTATACCAGCGTGCAAGGTTTACGGTTGCAAAAAAAATGTCTCCCATTTCATCTTCCATTTTTTCTTTGTCACCTGTTTCAACAGCTTCTTCAAACTCTTTGTATTCGGATTTAATGCAATCTTTGAGGCTTTCTACATTTTCCCATTCAAATCCGACTTTAACAACTTTTTTGCTGATTTTTTGAGCAGACATTAAAGCGGATTGAGATTTTGAGATGCCGTCAAGGATAGATTTTCTGTATGTTTTTTCTTCTTTTTTAAGTTTATCCCAATTGGTAACAACATCATCTGCTGAATTCACATGAGCATTTCCAAAAACATGCGGATGGCGGTGAATAAGCTTGTCAGAAAGTTCTTTAGCCACATCTTCAATATCAAATTCATTATTATCCTTTGCAATTTGAGCATGAAGAACAACTTGCAAAAGAACATCTCCGAGTTCTTCTCTGAGGTTTGCAACATCTCCGTCATCAATTGCATCAACTGCTTCATACGCTTCTTCAAGCATATTCGGTCTAAGAGTTTTGTGAGTTTGTTCTCTATCCCACGGACAGCCGTTTTCACTCCTTAAAACCGCAATAATATCAACAAGTTTTTCTAAATTCGGATACTTCATACCTTGATTATATCAGGGGGTAAATAGTAAGTAAACATAAAAAATAATAGTTATGTTTTTTCTTTAAATTCAATATCGTAACCCAAAAAATCTATTATCATTAAAACTTCATTATATGTTAAAGTTCCTCTTTTTAGTTTTGATGATAAGTTTGCCAAAGAGTAATTTTTTGAAGTTTTATCTGCCAGCATTTGGGCAACTTCTTTCATAGTTACTCCTTTAGCTCCAAGTAGTGATTTTATCTGTTCCCTAACTTTAATACTCATATTAATAATTATACTAATGAGTTGATAACTCGACTAATGTATAGATTTACTATAAAATTATTAATTATATAATTTATAAATCAATTGTATAATTGATTTAATAGTAATAAAACTTTACAAAGGAGATTATATGAATATAAGAAAAGCGCAAGCAATGGACATGCATATTCAAAAAATAATATTATACAGTATTTATGTTGATTGTTTTGCGAGATTAATTAATAAATTAATCGAAAACGGAGATGACAATTTAAAACCAACAGATTTACCGAATTTAACGGTTTTATTGTCAAAATTTGCTTTAAGATTAAGTATATGCTGTTCAAACATGGAAAAAGATTGGGAATTTTTAAGTTAATAATGATAATTATTATTTACCCCTTTATCCCTCTAAAAACTTTAAAACCTTTTTTATTTTTTCATCCGGTTCGAGTTCAAAAGTTAATGTTTCTCCACCGAATGGTTTTGGAAAAGACAACTTGTAAGATTGAAGAACTTGTTCTTCTGTTTTGATTTTCATTTTGCCAAATCCGTAGAGGGTATCATTATAAACGGGATGTCCGATTGATGAGAGATGAACCCTGATTTGGTGGGTTCTTCCTGTTATGAGATGTACTTCAATCAACGATGCATCTTTAAATCGTTTTAGTACTTTAATCTCTGAAATACTCTCTTTGCCATTTTCATATACACCCATTTTTTGAGGCTGGTTTGGGTTACGTCCGATAGGTTTGTTTATTGTAAACTCATTTTCATCAATTACACCTTTAACAATTGCCAAATATTTTTTTGAAATCTCATGATTTTTCATTTTTTCAACCAAATATTCGTGAGTTTTGTTATTTTTTGCTATCATTAAAAGTCCTGAAGTATTTCTGTCAAGTCGGTGAATAATTCCGCGTCTAAATTCTCCGTTAATATCAGAGAGATTGTTACCGAATTTATATAACAGTGCATTAACTAATGTTCCTGATGTTTCAATTGTTGTCGGATGTGTAAGCATACCCGAAGGCTTATTAATTACTGCCATATTTTCATCTTCATAAACAATATCAAGGGGTAAATTTTCGGGTTCGATTTTCAAAATGCTATCTTGAATGTTCAGCTCAATAATATCACCGCTTTTGATTGTATAAGAAGGCTTTGTTTCTTTAGAATTAACTAAAACAGCTCCTTTTTTAATTTCATTTGATAGTTTTGAGCGCGAAAAATCCTGCAAATAATCTGCAAGATAGGTATCTAATCTTTTTTCTTCGGTTAAATCATCGATAACAATTTTCATATTCTTATATTGCCATGTTGGAAATTTCTGTATAAGCAGAAAGAATTCTGTTACGAACTTGAACAGCCATTTGCATGCTTAATGAAGCTTTTTCTGCTGCAATCATAGCATCATGAATATTAGTAGGTCCGCCCATAGCCAAATCTTCCTGCATTCTGTCTGCCTCTAATCTTGCATTATTTACTGCATTAAGGCTCTCAGAAAATGAAGCTCCGAGTTTGTCGGCAAAATGTCCCAAACCTACCGGATCGTGTTTATCATGTACAGGATAGTTCTTAGAAGCAGTTTCCAATGCTTTTTCAAAATCTGTTGTAACATTATCATCAAAATGAAATGATGAATTATTTTTCAAAAATTGATTATAGTTTTCGACTGCATCAAAAGAGAATGTTCTGTCAAAATTTGTTGATATTCCTGTTGAAAATTCCATTAATTACCTCCACCCTATATGTTCATTGCAGATTGCATCATTGTTTTAACGTTTTCTGCAACTGTTGCGTTAGCTTGATAAGCTTTTGATGCAGATATCATACTAACCATTTCTTCAACTACGTTGATGTTTGGCAAGTCAACGTATCCATCCTCATCAGCATCAGGATGAGAAGGGTCGTAAACTGTTTTTACACCGTTTTCCGAGTCGTATATTTCATCAACCTCAACTCCGCCTGTCAAAAGACCTTCATTAAGTGCTACGTTTGCATTTATGTGAAGTGCACCTGTTCTCGGGTCAAATTGTGCATCAGGGCTGTTTGAATGAAAGTTTGAAAATCCTCTGTTAAGCTGATCTTCATATATTGTTCTGAAAGTTACGTCTTTTTTTATGTAGACACCTTTTGAACCGTCAGGACGGCGAGTTGTATTAACGTTTGCAATGTTAGAAGCAATCGTGTCCATTTTAACTCTTTGAGCTGTCATTCCTGAGCCTGCTATATCAAATATGTTAAAACTCATAATTTCTTATCCTCTTTAAGTTTATTGTCCGCCTCTGATAACTTCACTAAGTCCGCTGAATTGCCGTCTTTCAAGGTTTGAAAGCACCATGTATTTTGTACCGGTTTTGGACAAATCCATCATTTCACGTTCAAGTTCAACGTTGTTTCCCTGTCTATCTGTACCGCTGTATATGTCTGTTACTAGTTGAGGTTTAAACTGGTCATATACATTTGATTGCATATACGCTTTTTCTTGAAGTGTCGGTATTCTGTATTTATGAACTTCACCTGTAAATACATCTAATACGGGAGGTTTATACTCAACACTGTTTAAACCTTTAATATAGTCTTTCAGGTTTTCTTTTTCTTGAATTTCTGCAAGCTGGCTTTCAAAAGCAACTTCTTTTCTTTGGTATCCAGGAGTATTAACGTTTGCAATATTAGATGCAATGGCATGCTGACGGTCCATTAAACCGTTCATGCCAAGGTGTGTTATCTCCATTGTTCTTGATGTAATTAAGTCCATAATTATCCGACTTTCGCAATTTTTATGACAAACTCAACTTCTTCATCTGTATTTTTTCCAAGTTCAAGCTTGCCATACATTTCCTCAATTGATTTTTTGCAAATCATTAATCCAAGTCCTGAGCCTGTTGATTTTGTGGTAAATCCTTCTTTGAAAATATTTTCAGGATTTTCAATTTTTCCTGCATTATTCGAAATCTTAATTACCGCAAAATCTCCATCCTCTTCTGTTACAACTTTAATAAACTTACCATTTTCGGTTTCATCAATATCTCTGTCATTCTGAGGGCTGTTATTATTTATGCCCGAAGAATCTCTAACATCATTTTTATTGAATGCTTCGCTTGCATTCTTTACCAGATTTACTATTGCTGCCGTAAATCTGTTTTCATCAATAGGAATTTTTATATCTATATTGTTTTCTACAATACAGTCAACATTTTTACCTTCGTAATATACTTTTGTCAAATCAATGGCATTGTCAATTAATTCTTTTAGTTTGTAAGGTTTAATATCTGCTTTCTCTGTCGATTTCAGAGCAATAAGAGAATTTCCTGCCATCTTAACGGCACGGGACATATTTTTCAAAGCATTTGTTATGCTCTCTTCTTTTACGCCTTCTCTGGCGCAAGTTTTCTTAATAATTTCAGTATATAAATCACAAATAGAAAGCTGATTTCTAATCTCATGAGCTACCGCTCTTGTATTTTGACTAATTTCTTCTTCTTCTTTTTCAGATTGAATTTGAGCAAAACCCAAAACAGCGTCTTTTGTAGCTTCGTCTAAATTTTCAATTAAACGTCTTATTGAAGAATTTAAAAGCGGGTTGTCACGTCTGTCAGGTTTGAAACGCTCCTGAAAATCTTTGATATCTACATCGGTATTTCTGTCTATGATATCAAGTGCTTCATTCTGCATTTTTGAATTATAAATTGTGTAATATCTTACAAAATTCTTATTCTCGGTTTTGTTATCCCAAATAATTATCGCAACAAATCTGTGAGTCATTACACAAAGAAATTCTGTATTTGCCCAAACTTTTTCTCTTAAGTGTCCTGCTTCATCATTAAAATCATAAGAAGGTACAGAAGAAAATTCTAACCTTTTTAGCAGGCTCATAATGCCGGTTTTATTTTCAATTCTGTGCAGAACAACACCTTCTTCAGGATTATCAACCAAAGGCTCTAAAACAGCTCTCATCATGCACTTAAGCGCAGATTTAGAAAGAATCTGATTGCCTTGAGACTCTATTAATTGTTTTAAGTAATTTTGCTGTCTTACTATTTTTTTCATTTATTTAACCCATTGTTTTAGTGCCTTAGTATCTCAGTGCCGTTTTACACAGCTATTTTATTTTTTGTTAAAAATCCGTTATTAATTGCATATAGAACAGCTTGAGTTCTGTCTGAAACTTGAAGCTTTTGGAAAATATTATTTACGTGAGTTTTTACCGTTGTTTCAGAAATAAATAATTTTCCTGCAACACCTTTATAGGTTACACCTTGGGTCAAAAGCTGCAACACTTCTTCTTCGCGAGGTGTTAATGCATCAAGCAAGTTTTCTTCATCATAACCGGATTGTTTTCTTTCGTTTTCTTCTCTGAATGATTGTTGAAAGTATTCAAAGAATCTTGAAGATAGAGCAAGCGGTAAGTATATTTTACCATTCAAAACTTCTTCAATTGCATAAATAAGTTGAGCAGATGCCATAGTTTTTAAAACATAACCTTTAGCACCAATTTTCATAGCTCTAAAGATTAAATCAGCATCATCATAACCAGAAAGTGCCAAAACCTTTGTATTTAAACCAAGTTTAGAGATTTCGATAATACCTTGTAAACCATCTTTTTCAGGCATATTCATATCCAATAAAACGATGTCCGGTTGATATTTTTTAATCAAATTCAAACCGACAGTAACGTTAGTAGCGATACCTACAACGTCAAAAGTACCTTCCAAATTCAAAAGTTCTCTGATACCATTAAGGTGATCATAATTGTCATCAATTAACAAAACTCTTGATTTTTTCTTAAACTCATGTCTCATACTCTCTTCTCTCCCCTTTTTTTAATAACCGGAGGTGTTCTTCACAACTCTGTGGAATTACATTGACTCCGCTATATTAATAAATTGTTAAGTTATGTTTCTCTCCACTATTCATATTACCTGTGTATGGAGGATATTTTCATCAATATAAAGGTTGATTTTACTGTATTTGGGGTAGACAAGAAGATATAGACCACATGGTCTAGGCGTAGGGGTAAATATAATAACGGCGAGGATTTGAGGATTCGTCAAGCCATCCGCAAAATTTACGATAAAAGCACTACTCTTTTTAGGGTAAAAATTTGAGTACATCATACATTCGGGTGAAAAGGGTTAAGGGGTAAAGGGGTAAATATATTTGATTAGTTGTATAATATGTTATTCGAAATCAAACAAATCCTTAACTTTAATACCCATATTATCTGCAATAATTTTTAGTTTTGTGGCAGTAATATCTGATTTTGCGATTTCTATTAAACTTACCATACTTCTTGAAATACCGTTTATTCCAAGGTCATCTTGTGTTAACCCTTTTTCTATACGATATTTTTTAATATTTTTACCAAGTTTCTTTAAATAAGACTTGTTCATATTGAAATTGTTTGTTATACTAGCAATAAATACAACTAGTACTACTAGCAATAAAAAGTTGCATACGGGGAGAGAAATGGGTATATATTTGATTAGTTATATAATATGCTATTCGAAATCAAACAAATCTTCTATTTTTACATTCAAAGCTTTTGCTATTTTATATAGTTTGGATATTTTAAAATCATATTCAGCTCGTTCAATCATTCCCATATACGAACCGGAAAATTCGCAGGCAAAAGCAACATCTTCACGAGATAAATTTTTACTTTCTCTCAAAAATTTAATTCTTTTACCTAACTTTTTTCTAAAATCCATAATCATAATAATATTTTCTATTTGCAAGTCGGGCTTGTCCACAAGTGGGACTTGTGATAATATAATAAATAAGAGGTAAATATGGGATACAAAAAAACAATATTAATAGATTTAGATGGAGTATTAAATAATTATACTCACTACGAAGAGAATAATATTCCATCTATAAAAGATGGTGCGAAGGAGTTTAAAATACCTGCATATATGTATATTGATGACAGGGCAATTCAATTTAATGGCAATTTTGAGCAATTGTACAAAGATATTATAAATTTTAAAGTGTATTGGAAATAAATATAATATAAACGTAAATAAGGTGGTCGGCAAAATTGCCGACCACCGCATAAACAATAAATAATATAAAACTTCTTACCAACCCACTTTCAATGCTGTTCAAGAGGCGGGATGTGCAAATATTTTGATTATCATACTCGTTTTCTTCCCGCCGACGTAAAATGAAAAGTCTTTCGCTTCCTTTCTTCAGAAAGGAAGAACTTTTTCTTTCCTCTTTTTCCCTTACGCTACTGCTGTTGCTTTCTTTTTGTCTTCCCAGATTTCAACAAGTGCTGAGCAGAAGAATATACTTGAATAAGTACCGATTGTGATACCGAGTATCATAGCGAGTACGAAATCTCTTGTTGTAACTCCGCCTAAGAAGTACAAAGCGAACAATGTTATCAAAGTTGATAATGAAGTATTAATACTTCTTGTAAGAGTTTGGTTAATACTTGCGTTCATTATTTCGCCGAATGACATTTTCTTACCGTAGTATTTAAGATTTTCACGCACACGGTCAAATACAACGATTGTATCGTGTACAGAAGCACCTATTACGGTTAGTACAGCAGTTACAAAGAGTGCATCAACTTGGACATTAAAGAACAAGCCTAAGATTGAAAATACACCGATTACGAACAGCGAGTCGTGAACCAAACCCAAAATTGCAGCGAGCGCATAATTGAATTGGAATTGGAACGTCAAGTATGCGATAATACCCAGTAATGCCAAAGATAGAGCTATCAATGAATTTTTGAACAATTCTTTACCCAATGTCGGGCCTACTGATGTAACAGAAACAAGTTCTGAATCAGCAAAATCTTTGTTTACAACTGAAGTAATTTTATCTTGGTCAGCAGAACCTTCATCAATGAATTTTGTTCTTACAGAAAGAATTGATTTCAAATCAGAATCAGCCTGATCATTAACGTGTATAACTTGCAAATAAGGATTTTCAATTCCGTCTTTTTCCAAATTTTTTCTTACGTTAGACAGTTTATCATTAGTAATTTCTTCTTTAACGCCGTATTGAATAGTTGTACCGCCCGTGTAGTCGATACCGACTTTTAATGGTGCGTGAGTCGGATAAACTATTGATGAATAAATCATTGCTATAATCCCTGGTGTTAACAAGCAAGCTGATAGAGCCAAGAATATAAATTTGTTTTTTACTATATCTAGTTTTAATTTCATTGTTTTATTTCCTTTTTATCGTGAGTCGTGATTCGTGAATCGTGACTCGTTGTATAAATAAATAATTTGTTATTTGTATAATTTTCGACTCACAATTCACAGTACACGATTCACGACTGGTGTTCTGTTATTATAAGCCAATACATTTTAATCTAAAATACCAAACTTAGCTTTTTCACGTTTAGTTTCAACAGCTTGATATTCCTGGTCGATTTCTTCTTGAGTTAAACCAAACAACCATGGTTTTTCAAGCTTGCCTGTACCGAATACAAGGTGCATAAAGTTTCTTGTGATAGTAATGGCACTAAACATTGAAACAATAACACCAATTGCAAGAGTCAGGGCAAAACCTTTAACAATGCTTGTACCTAAGCAATATAGGATTGCACAAGTAATGATTGTTGTCATATTTGAGTCAAAAATACTTGTGAAAGCTCTGTCAAAACCTGAGTTAATAGCGGTAAAGAGTGTTCTTCCTGCTCTTAATTCTTCTTTTGTTCTTTCAAAAATCAAAATATTAGCATCTACCGCCATACCGATTGAAAGAATGAACCCTGCAATACCTGCTAATGTAAGTGTTACAGGAACTGCTTTAAATATTGCAAATAAGAATAAACCGTATAAGCAAAGAGCAACGTCTGCAATAATACCGGGAGCTCTGTAATAAAGAATCATAAATAACATTACAAAGCCAAGACCTATTGCACCTGCAACTTTTGATTTAGCTATTGAATCAGCGCCGAGAGTTGGTCCTACGGTATTTTCTTCAATAATTTTAGCAGGAACAGGAAGTGCGCCTGCGTTCAACAAATCAGCCATTTGTTTAGCTTCTTGAGGAGAAAAACCTTCATTTCCACCTGATATTTGAGCATTACCGGTTGTGATTGGTTCTCTGATAACAGGTGCTGATTGCATTTCACCGTTAAAGAAAATAGCCATTGGCTGACCTACAAGTCTTTTTGTAAGGTCGCCGAACAGTTTTGTACCTTCCATATCGAATTCCAAATCAACAACAAATTGACCTGTTTGACCGCTGGTTTTGAATTCAGCTTTGTTAAGCTGTTTACCTGTTAATCCTGTTGATTTCCAATCAACAATATCACCTGCGGCATTTTTAACCGGTTCTTTAAATTCCAGTTCAGCAGTTTCGCCTAAGTATGCTTTAGCTTGATTCAAGTCTGAAACATCAGGGATTTCAACAACAAGACGTCTGTCTCCTGCTCTTTGAACCACAGTTTCTGCTACACCCAATTTGTTAACACGATTTTCGATTGCGAATTGCAAGCTTGACATCATATCCGGTGTAACTTCTGCTCCGTTAATCGGTTGAGCTTCAAGCACAAGTCTTGAACCGCCGACAAGGTCTAAACCAAGTTTTGTAGGTTTTGTGCAAATTACTATAATTGAAGTTATAGCAAGTGCTACAATTACCCAAAACAAAATGAGTTTATTCTTCATTTATTTACTCCTTTATATCCTATGTTCTTATTGTATATCAAACATGAACAAAGTGAACAAGTAAACGGGTGATTAAGTGGGCAAGACAAAGGGGGTAAATAAGGGGGTAAATAAGGGGGTAAATATAAAGTGGCAAATAGATGAAGTAGCAAAATATATCTAGTTTTCAACCAATATACTATAAGGCGCGGGCAAATTTGCCCGCGCCTTATAACTTTGATTAATTTTATACTTTATCAACTTTATCCAAAAAGAACACTCTTTACTTTACCCCTAAATTGCATCGAGAGTAAAGAACAAATCTGCTTTTTCTGTCTTGGTCAGTTCAACAAGAGGTCTGCGAACGTATTCTTCTATCATTTCTCTGTATGCAAGAGCTGCTTTAACAGGGACAGGATTTGGAGCCATAAACAGTTTTTTAAATATCGGATAGAGTTTTCTGTGCATATTTCCTGCGGTAGCTGCATCGCCTGTTTTGAAGTTTCTAATCATTGATTTTATTTCTACTCCGAATAAATGTGAAGCGACAGAGATTACGCCGTGAGCACCTACTGAAAGCATAGGAAGGGTTAAGCTGTCATCTCCTGAGTAGATAGCGAAATCATTCGGACAGCTCATTTTGAGTTCAGTTATTGTATCCATATCTCCAAAGCTTTGTTTAAGCGCAACAATATTTTGGTATTTTCTTGCCAAAGTTTTAACTGTTTCAACAGCCATATTAACCCCTGTTCTTGAAGGGATATTATAAAGAATTATCGGAAGATTAGTTGCTTCGGCGATTGCGGAAAAATGTTCAATTATGCCTGCTTGAGAAGGTTTGTTATAGTATGGTACAACAGTAAGAATTGCATCAGCACCTTCTTTTTCTGCTCTTTTTGCTGTCATAACAGCTGTTTCTGTTGAGTTTGAACCTGTACCCATAATAACTTTACCTTTGCCTGAAACAGCTCTTTTTGCGCTTGATAAGATTTCCAATTCTTCATCAAAACTTAATGTAGGTGATTCGCCGGTTGTACCTGTAACCAAAACTGCATCAGAACCGTGGGTAACTAAGTAGTTTGCCAAAAATTCAACTTTATCATAGTCAACTTCTCTTTTATCGTTGAATGGTGTTACCATTGCGGTAATAACTTCGCCTGCATCGTATCTCATTTTTATACTCCTTATTATTAATTAATTTCTTGAAATTCGTGTATTTCAAAAGTGCCTTCATCTTTTTGATAAACCCCGACACATGATGTTCCGAATCTATGCGCTTTGTTATGTTTGTATCTTAATACTGTATCAGAACTCATAATTATTTTACCAAAGTTTTCCAAATCTGCTAATTTTTTTATTTTATCTAAATCATTTTCTATTTGTATACAAATTGCGTAATCTAATGGCGCAGAGGATTTGATTATTTTAAAAAGAATTGTTAAGACATCGTCTATTTTATTAAAATCATCAAAATAGTACAAAAATCCACCGTTAAAATTCTGATATTGAGTATTTATTTTTGAAAATATATAATCATTCATTATTTTATTTTGTTCATCAATATTGATATTAAGTTCCTCATGCGAAAATTTCTTTTTAATTTTTGTATTTATTAAAACCATATATTTAGAAATTTTTTCTTGCTCTTTACTGATATTTTTAGCCAGTTTTTTATTTAAGTTTTTTTCTGCATTTAATTTATATGTGACATGAAGATTTTCGTATGAACTTTTTATATCTTGAAGAACATTTAGAAAATATTTTGACACAAGTATTAAAAGAATTAATAAGATTGAAGATACTAATATTTTTGAATCGAAAGCCCTTCCGAAAACATTACCCGCAAAAGGAATTATGTTATTTGTAAAATCTATTATTTGATTTAATGCAGATTTAAAAACATTCAACCAAATCCAATTAGCATTAACTATGTTTTCAATCCAATAACAGGTCATCATTATTATAGTAAAAGAGCATAGTAGAATAAAAATATTCACTATATTATATAAAATTCTAAATAATCCCAAAATTATTTTGTTCATTAAAACCTCTATTTTAAATAAATATTATCTATTAATCTAACATTTTCTACCCTGCAAGCAATTAAAGCAATCGAATTGTCATCAGCGTTAGTTTTGTTTTCAAGAGTATCTTTATCGACAATTTCCAAATATTCCATATTATGTTTTTCTGTTAAAAAATTATAAGCAGTTTCTTTTAAGGCTTCAACATCTGTTATTCCTTTTTCATAACACGATTTTATATTATTTAGAATTTTGCTCAAAACGAGAGCATCTTTTTTACCTTCTTCTGATAAATACTTGTTTCTTGAGCTTAAAGCCAAGCCTGATTCTTCTCTGATTATCGGACATTGAACAATTTTGATAGGAACGTTCAAATCTTTAACCATTTTTTTTATAATGATAACTTGTTGTGCATCTTTTTGACCGAAGAACGCATAGTCAGGCTGAACAATATTAAACAGTTTGAGAACAACGGTACAGACTCCGTCAAAATGCCCTGTTCTTGTTTTTCCGCAAAGAGTATTTACATAGAAAAATGGCGGACATACATAAGTAAGGTTATCATTAGATAATTTTTGACCTTCACCATACATTTCATTTGCTGACGGTGCGAAAACAATGTCAACACCTTCCTTATTACAAAGTTCCATATCTGCGTCTAATGTTCTCGGATATTTATCAAAATCTTCCGAAGGTCCAAATTGTATAGGGTTAACAAAATCTGAAACTACGACTTTGTCACAGGCTTCTTTAGCTTTTTTAATTAAGCTCAAATGTCCCGCATGAAGTGCTCCCATTGTTGGCACAAGACCGACAGTTAAGCCTTCTTTTTTCCAAGCTGAAACTTGCTCTCTTACTTCTTCTATTCTGTGCAATAACATTTATAACCCCCTCTTTTATAAATCTAATTATAACACATCAAAATGTATATTTTGATGTATTAAGTATTATTATTTTATATGTCATTTTCTTTGACCGCAAAGAAAATGACGAAAAGAAACTCCCCAAGCGGTACTGCGTTCACTAATCAATTGTAGCGTTCGACCTGAGCAAGTGAACTCGGGACATAAGCGGATAAATGTACCACTTAAAGTAAACATACACATTTTATCCAAAAAAACATTTAATCCGCATTAGTCCCTCAGACAGCACTTGCCTTGTTATTGTCTCACTAACATTGATTGTTCACTACGTAAAGCTTGGGACTCTGCTTGTTTTCTTGAAGTAATAAATAAAAAACAATAAATAATACAAAAAATAAATAGAATAATAAATTAAAACTTAAAGGGGTTTGGGGCATTACGGAATGAGCAAACAATGTAGTTGAGACATTATCAAAGAGAGTGCTGTCTGAGGGACAGGCGGGTTGGTAAATGTCTGTTTGAAAAAAGTTTCAAGTAATAATTTTAGAGAGTACATTTACCCCCGAATGTCCCGAGTTCACTCGATTAGGTCGAAACGTACAATTGTTTAGTGAATGTAGTTATCGCCCCAAGAGTTTCTTTCGTTCTTTCTTTACGGTTAAAGAAAGAACATATAAAATATTATGCATTATTTGCTTAATTTTTCTTTTTCTTCTTGGTTGAGTTCAAATGATTCTTTGTCAGAGGGAAATATCTCTTCTTTAACTTCTTGTTTATACATTTCTACACTTTTTAAAATTTCATCATGAAGATTTGCGTATTTTTTAACAAATTTTGGAGTAAAATCAGTAAATTTACCCAAAATATCATCAATAACAACGATTTGTCCCGAACAATTTACACCGGCTCCAATACCGATTGTAGGAATTTTTAAATTTTCCGTAATATATTTTGCACTCTCAGCAGGCATAAGCTCTAAAACAACTCCAAAACAGCCTGCTTCTTCGAGCTTTTTAGCACTTTCTAAAATAGCTTCTATTTTATCAGAAGTTTTACCTTGGATTTTGTGTCCGCCTAAAGTGTTCATTAATTGGGGAGTAAATCCCAAATGTCCCAAAACGGGTATACCTGTTTCTGTACAGCGTTTAACAAGATTTAGAATATGTTCATTACATCCTTCTAACTTAACAGCATTTGCTCCCGCCTTAATCATCTTGCCTGCATTTTCAAGCCCTTGTTCGACTGACAAATTATAACTCATAAATGGCATATCACCTATTATAAATGAGTTTTTAGCACCCCTTGAAACAGCGGAAACAAAAATTAACATCTCATCAATAGTAATATTATATGTATTTTCGTGCCCTAAAACGACCATAGCTAAAGAGTCACCAACCAAAATAGCATCAATCTCAGCTTTATCCAAAACCTGTGCCGTAGAATAATCATAAGCCGTAAGCATCGTAATCTTTTCATCATTATCTTTTAGTCTTTGAAATGTTGATACTGTTTTCATCTTTAGTTCCTTCTGTTTATTATAATGTAAAATACTATACCTTACATTGAAAAACCGTAAAAGAATTTTTCATGAGTATATGGTACATAAAAAATAATAGAATACAAAATAAATATCATAATGTAGCTGTATAGATTAGCAAAAAACACATTTTTTAATAATTTTTCAGCCTGCTTTTTGAATATTTTAGTTATTGGTAATAAAATGATATATTCTATAAGCCAAGATAAAATACAACATATAATAAAATTAGCCAGTATCAATAAAATATTTGAAGAATATCCTAATCCGCCAAAAGAAAGTGCACCATAAAATATTCCTGCAAAAGAAGATGCCGTATTAGCAATAACCGTTGATATCAACCAAAACCAAACTGATATATAATTATAACTTTTTTTATAATAAAAAGTTTCTACAAATATAATCAAAATTGCAAATAAAAAAACAGAATACAAATTTATAAGCATTAAATGAGGAAAAATGATGTTTGCATTTGCTGTTGAAATTGATAACAGAAATAATGTCATCAAAATCAATATTTTATTTTTCATTCGCATTATTCCTATTTTTTCATTGATTTTCTATACCAATAATGAATAGCTCTTGCAACACGGTTAGAAGAGTGCCTTACAAGTCCTTGTTTATTTTCTTGGATAAGTTTTTGAGAAACGATTTCTACTCCAATCGGGTTAATATTTTCCATATCTAAACGAACAGGTATTGAACCGGATTGAGCATAGCCTTCCGATATATTATCAGGCAAACTGTTATTGACGAGTACTGCATCAACAATTTTCTTTCCGCCTGCGTGCTTGAATAATGCGTTAATGTGACTTGCAACTGTGTAATCGGTTGTTTCACCCGGTTGAGTCATAATGTTGCATACGTATATTTTCTTTGCTTTAGCCTTGAGAACTGCATCAACGATACCGTTAACAAGTAAGTTTGGGATAACGCTTGTGTACAAACTCCCGGGCCCTAAGATAATTAAATCAGCATCTCCGATTGCGTCAATTGCTTCCGGTAATGCTTGGCAGTTTTTCGGCTCTGTGAACAATCTTTTTATTTGGCCGTGAGCCTCAGGAATATTTGACTCACCATGAATTATACGCCCATCTTCAAATTCTGCACCGAGTTTCATATCATCTAAAGTTGCAGGAAGAACAACACCACGTATATTTAATACACTGGCAGACTCTTTTATAGCTTTAACCATATTTCCGGTAATTGAACAAAGAGCTGTTAAGAAAAGATTCCCAAAACTATGACCTTCCAAGCCTTCACCTGTTTTAAATCTGTATTGGAAAAGCTCTGTGATTAAATCTTCATCATCTCCTAACGCAGCAATACAGTTTCTAATGTCACCTGGGGGTAGAATACCCATCTCTTCACGAAGCCTTCCCGAGCTTCCGCCGTCATCACCTACGGTTACGATAGCAGTAATATTGCTTGTGTATCTTTTTACACCTCTTAATAGCATTGATAAACCCGTTCCGCCTCCGATTGCAACAACTTTAGCACCGCGGTTAAGTTTACGTCTGCGGTATAATTTTTCTAATATATTTGAATTACCCTTGGCAGAATTCATATCCATAATAGAAAGTGTTGTTTTTTGCCATCCCTTGAAGAAAATAACTGCGCCGATAAGAATAAATACTGCAGCTAAAAAGTTTGACGGCAGGAACAATGCAGCTTGTCTGATAAGTTCCAAAGTTCGATAAATAGGTCTTATATCAGCAAGAACCATAAACCCGAGAACAATCATTATGGAGCCAAAGAAAATTAATAAAAACCATCTTTTAACTTCAAGTCCGGGAAGTAACCATCCGACTTCCTTTTTTACGTTTACGTTATCTTTTAAATCATCTATATTAAATGCCATTTTTTATCCTTTTTTATATTTACTTACATGCCAAACTTCTTAAGTGTTCAACCCGCCATATGATATATTTACCCCTAGTCTACCCAGCCTGAAATCTTTGCGTTGTTATAATTTACGGGTGCGGGAGTGATTAATTTGTTTGCTTCTTTTATTAAATCCATTGAATTTCTGTATTTATTAGAAAAATGGATTGTGTTAACTTCGCACATGCTCATACCGCCTAAATTATTACGGATTTGAGAAGTATGAAGAAGATGTTGTAATCTTTTAATCATATCGTAGTTATTTGTATTGTCAGCTATTGCATAATCAACAGTTAAGTCAGGATTATATGTTTTTTCCAAACATAATTCCTGAGCAACAGGAAGTCCGACATAATCACCGACTTTAGCTGTTATGTCACCCATTGGTGCATAAAAAACAAGCCAATCTGAGCATTTTTTTATTGCTTTAGCTATATTAGTTGCAAAAGTAAAATCTTCTCCGCAAGCTTTGTACATAGCCCCATGCGGTCTTACATGTTCTATACTCAGTCCGTAAGCTTTTGCAAAAGACATTATTGCACCGACTTGGTAAACAACGAGAGCTTCAAGTTCATCTTCTTTAAGCTCAACAGGTCTGTAACCAAATCCTTGAATATCATTGAATCCGATGTGAGCACCGATTGCAATATTTTTTTCTTTTGCTTTTAAAAGTGCATCTTTAATTGTAACAGGGTCACCTGCGTGGAAACCGCATGATATGTTGACTGAACTTACATAATCCAAAAGTTCAAACTCTTGATTATTTTTGTATACACCGTAAGCTTGTGCCAAATCGCAGTTAAAATCTATATTCTTAATTGATTTTTTTTCTAAAACTTCTTGCATTTATAACTCCTTTTAAGGTAATTATACAACAAAATATAGATTTTTATATTTGTTTATAATATTTTTATATTAGGGATTATAAGTACGTTATCCGCAGGATTTTAAAATGATTAAACTATCACCAAATACAAGATTTTCAAGCTATATAGCGCAAGGTTCTATTTCTGCCAGATATAAAACAACAGAAAAGCTTAATAAAAAAGTTTTTCAAAAAATGCTAAAACTGTATGAACAAAAAGATTCTTGCAGTATTGCTGTGATTAAAAACAGATATAATGATATTTTGCCTGAAAATAAAAATGTTAAAATAACACAACTTCCGCTTAGAGATTATAATGATTGCGGAGCAGGTACAGACGTAGAAGAAAGCAATGGCTGTATAACCGGATATTCAATAGAACTTCCTACGGACAAAAAGAAAAAATTTAAAATAACTGATTTATCATCTTTTATGCACGAATCAACTCATATTCTTGATTATTTGTTGAATCCTAAATACATAGCAAATTACAGACAAATATGCGTAAAAAAAATTTATGACAAAAATTATTTTTCTTTGTATGAAAAATATTTTGAGAATCCGGAAATTATGCTAAACGGTGATAAAAATCAATTACTTAAAACTGCAGAAATAGAAACTCGAAGAAAACTTAAGAAAATTCCTTTGGAAGAAAAATTGATTTTTTTAAACTTTATAAAATACAGCTTGGAAATGGAGTATCACGCATACAGCCAAGATATTATGTATGCAAAAATACTTCAAAAACTCGGTAAACCCGTAGAAAAAGAAAGCTTATTCGACTACAATCAATATATGGCATATCCTGAAAAAATAAAAATCGTAAATAATTTAATTAAAGAAGAGATAGAAAAAAATAGAGCTGTGTAAGAATTTAAGCTTGTTAGGGGTTATTTGGGACATTTGAATTGTAATTAATTAGCCTGTGTTGGCGAACACTTTTAGGTTATAGCAGTTTTATGCGAATTGACTGAAATTGGACGAAATGTCCCTTTTCTTTCACTTTTTGTCCTCAGAATGTCCTATATACATCAGAATAAATCGTCAAAACTCAAACACACTCTATATTATATCGATGACATATTCAGGACAAAAAAGTCTCATTTAACATAATAAATTCTCAGGTCGGAACTAAGCCGGAAGGGTTTATCATATTTAAACAGCAATTAAACGCCGATTGAATATTTTCGGTGTTTTTATTTATTTATATACTAAACTTCCGACTAAATATATCAAACTCGCATTCTTTTATGTCAAAATCCCTGATACAAAACAGGAAGATTTGAAATAATTATAAACATTCATATATAAGTTAGAAGACTTGAACTCCTGACCTGATATTTCTTTGTCATACACAATTTAACTCTGTGTTATAATAATTACAAGTCAAGTATGCTTATTTTGTATCATTTTGACACAAATTAAAAAATATTAACTTTTCTGTGAGGTCTGAATATGTCAACATTAAAAACATCAGTATTAGGAATAGAATTTGAAAATCCTTTTTTGCTGGCATCGGCACCGCCAACAGCATCAATTGAAAGCATTGATAAAGCTTTTCAAATGGGGTGGGGCGGAGCAGTAATCAAAACAATAACTCCGGATGATTTAGAAATGTTTGAAGTGAGTCCCCGCTACGAAACTTTGAAATCCAAAGGCAAAATTATAGGGTTTCAAAATATAGAATTGCTAAGCCATAAATCAGTTAAATATTGGTGTGACGGTATTCATTATTTAAAGAAAAAATATCCTGAAAAAGTTATTATTGCAAGTATTATGGCACCTGTTAAGCGTGATGAGTGGCAAAATCTTATACATATTTTGAATGACACTCCTATTGATGCCTATGAATTGAACTTTTCTTGTCCGCATGGAATGCCCGAAAGAAATATAGGAATGGCAATAGGAACAAGTGCTGAAATTTCCATTTTAATAACATCATGGGTAAAATCTATTGCTAATAAACCTGTTTTTGTAAAACTTACACCAAATGTAACTGATATTACTTGGATTGCAAAAGCCGTTGAAAAAGCGGGTTGTGACGGATTTGCTGCAATAAATACAGTTCAGGGATTTATGGGAGTTAATCTTGATACATTAGAACCGAATCTTTGTATTGATGGTTATTCAACATATGGAGGCTGTTCCGGCGAAATAGTAAAACCGATAGGATTTAAATGTGTTGCGCAAATAAGACAATGCTCTGATTTGCCTATTTTGGGTATGGGTGGAATCTCAAATTGGCAAGATGCAGCACAATATATAACACTCGGTGCTGATGTTGTTCAGATATGTACTGAGGTTATGTTGAACGGCTATGGAGTAATTAATGGTCTTAAAACAGGATTGCTGAATTATCTCAATGAAAAAAGAATGAATAGTATATCTGAATTAAAAAACATTGCAATACCTAAAATTACTTCTCACGGAAAACTTAATAGAAACTACCATTTATATCCTGATATAAATGACGAAAAGTGCGGTAAATGCGGTAAGTGTGTAAAAATATGTTCTGAATCCGAATATAATGCACTGATAAAAAAAGAAAAATGTATAGAACTAAATAAAAACGCATGCGAAGGATGTTCGCTTTGTTCCCATGTATGCCCTCAGGGAGCAATAACAATGAAGATAATATTTGAACCAACTTCCGACTAAATATGTCAAAGGGGTAAATGTATTTAATCTTTGCAACAACTTCCGAGTTATATCTCAAAATCGCGATACTTTATGTCAAAATCGCTGATACAGA
>CACZCH010000019.1 GCA_902779645.1 uncultured bacterium
GGTGTAGATGGAGATCCAGCAAAGAGCAGAATTCACCTTGATAAAGATTTGTTCGCATCAGGTAAAGTATCAGGCGGTTTATTTACTACAGCTGATGCAACGGATTTAGCAAAAAGGTGTGCAGGTCTTGATGGTACTGAATCTGGGCATACTTCACATGATCAGCTTGCTAAAATTGATGCAGTTATAAATAAGATTTCTACAAGAATAACTACATTAGGTGCAGCGAGAAATAGAATTGACTCTGCAATTGAATCAATCGGTGTTCAATCAGAAAACATTACATCTTCATTATCAACATTACGTGATGCTGATGTAGCGGAAGAATCATCAAAATATATCAAAGCGCAAATACTTCAACAAGCTTCAGCAACCCTATTAGCAACAGCAAACCAAACTCCAAGTATAGCATTAAACCTGCTATAAAGGAAAAGGGGCTGAAGAGAGCTCAAAGGCGAAAGCCGGGACTCAAAAATGTGCATTTATCAAAAGCAAGGATTTATTCCTTGCTTTTTTTTACTGATTAAAAGTCTTAGCTGCGTTGTCTAAATTAAATTTGTTATATAGAGAACTATATAATGCGGTTGCTGCTTTTGCATTTGCTTTTTTTGTTAACTCTTGTATTGCATTATGTCCGTTGTTATTAATTGTACCGTTAATTTCTCCGTTGTTGCTAATCATGTCAGCGGCAAGGATTGAACTTCCGTATTCTCCTACATCAATTTTTCCGTCTTTATTAATATCCATAGGGTTAGTCGAATAATCATCATTAAGTGCAAAAGTCTCGTCTAATGTTTTTACATCAACTGCTTTTCGTTTGCCCAATTCTTCATAAGCTGCGCCTAATAGGGCATCTTTATCTATTTCACCTGATTTATGAATATTTGGCATATATCTGTATTCATATTCTAATGGAGGCAGAGATTTAAGGTAATCATCATTTTCTTTAGTATATTTATCTAAAAGTTCAATATTTTTGTCTTGAGCTTCAGGTTTTGTACTAAAATCTAAAATCGGCGGAACAGCATTGTTATCTTTTACAATTGGCTGTTCAAGATAAGAATAGAAATTTTGAACGGAATTTCTACCATATCTGACGGAAGGATTAGAAACTTTATCTTCATTGTATATGCCTTTAACACCGTCAATTTTTGCTATATTGTTATTAATTTCGTACATACTTTGCCTCCACACACTTTTATATTTATATAAAAACAACTTGTATTGTAAAATTGACAAAATGTAAATAAATATTAAGACAAATTATTTTGAGGTTTTTCAGCAGATACTTTTTGTAAATTTTTGTTAATTATATAAGAAAAAAAGTCAATTTTGGGGATTGATTGGTTTTATATGGATAAAGGAGTGTGAAGCATGGCTGTAACTGCAATAATTGCAAACCCGCTTGAATCAGGATTCGTACAAGTAGATGCGAATTATAAGAGGGGTTGGCAAAGGAATTTTAAAGTCCCTCAAGTCAATGCCGAAAGATTTGCTTCGGATTTCACTAAACAAGATAAGAGATTGAATATTTTATCAAATATTACATTCTTTTCATCAATTTTGGCAGGTGTTTTAGGTGCATATTGTTTTGTAAAAAAAATGGACAGCAGATTTCTTCAGCTTGCAATAGAAACTGCTACTGCAATAGGACTTTCAACTTTAACCGCATTCGGTTTCAGAAATTATGCAAAAGGTGAAGAAGATAAGCTCTTACAAAAAAATAATGCAAAAGAGATTTTTTATCAGGCTTAGACAGTCTCATTAATCAGTTCATTATATATATCAACTGTTGCTGTGCAAATAGTTAAATTCCGGTCAACCAAACTTTTGATAGTATTTTTATAACAAAGAAGAAGAGCTTTATTAAGGCCGTTTTCTTCGTCAAGTAATTTTGTAATCGGTTCTCTGTATTCGTTCGGACGTGTTCTTGTTTCAATTTTATCGGCAAGAAATATAATTTTCTCAAATTGGCTCATGTTGAGTTTTCCTATGGTGTGCCATCTTATAGCGGATAAAATTTCTTCATTTGTTACTCCGAATTCTTTTCTTGCAATATAAGCACCAACAGGAGCGTGATGTGTTTTAGGATTTTCCAGTTCGCCATCTTCCAGAGGAATTTGTTTAAGAATATCCAATGTTTCGTTTTTGGGCAAGCATTTTGCACAATCATGAATGAGTCCGGTAAAATATGCTGTTTCTTCTTTAAGTCCGTATTTATTTGCAAGAAATTTTGCGCAGTCAGCCGTACCTAATGAATGCTCGTATCTCTCTTCAGATAAATTAGCTTTAAGCCAATTCTTTATGTAATCAATTGTATAATTCATTTTTATGTATATAATCCTTTACTTCCTGCGTTGTTTTTGTATTTTTTTCCAATCTTATTTCTGTTGAAGAAATATTAATTTTATTAAAATCAGCCAATTCGTAGCTGTAACCTTCAAAATTTTCCGGATTAATTATATCTTCTCCTCGGGGAAAAACAATAAAATGTACAAGTTCTTTTAATTCATCAGTTTTGTACCAGCTTTTAATATTTTTAAATGCGTCTGTTCCGATAATCATATTCAATTTATCAGTAATCCCGTAAAGTTCTTTTATTTTTTTTACAGTAATAAGAGTGTAGGATTTTCCGTTTGATTTATATTCAATGTCGGATATACCAAATCGCAGATTCTTCTCAACTGCTATCTTTACCATATTATATCTGTGCTTGGCAAGATTGGAATCAATTTGTTTATGAGGCGGTATGTATGCCGGTATAAAAATAACTTTTTCAAATCCGTATTTTTTCACGGCGAATTGTGCCATCTGAAGATGGGCAAGGTGAATCGGATTAAACGTACCAGGGAATACACATATAGTCATATTAGTATTTTATAACAAAAGAATTTACAGTGTATACTATTTTAAAAGCAGGCTAAAAGCTTCTCAAAAAATACTTTTTTATGTTATGCTTAAGAAAAAGGAGAGTGTATGAAGGTTGTAATATTGGCAGGAGGATTAGGTACAAGATTATCAGAGGAGACAAAGCTTGTTCCGAAACCAATGGTTGAGATTGGCGGTAAACCTATCCTGTGGCACATAATGAAAATATATTCTCACTATGGTTTTAATGATTTTGTCATTTTAACCGGATATAAATCCCATGTTATAAAGGATTATTTCGTACATTATTATCAGCAGTACTCAGATATTACTGTTGATATGGTTAATAACTCTGTCGAGATTCACCGTATGCAAACCGAACCGTGGAAAGTTACAATGCTTTATACCGGACAAGATACTATGACAGGTAGCAGAATAAAAAAAGCTCAGGAATATATCGGAAATGAATCTTTTCTGCTAACATACGGAGACGGTGTTTCTGATGTTAATATTGATGAATTGATAAAAAATCATAAAAAATCCGGTAAACTTTGTACTATGACAGCTGTACAACTCCAAGGACGATTTGGAGCTTTAGTTATAAAAGATGATAATATGATTACATCATTTATGGAAAAGCCAAAAGGTGAAGAATCATGGGTAAACGGCGGGTTCTTTGTCTGCGAACCGAAAGTGTTTGATTATATTAATGATGGCGATTCAACTATTTTTGAGAAAGCTCCGCTTGAAAATCTTGCAAAAGATAAGCAGTTGAATGCTTTTAAACATAGAGGTTTCTGGCGCCCGATGGATACGTTGAAAGATAAAAATGATTTAACATACTTATGGCAACACGACCAAGCACCATGGGCGGTTTGGCAAAAATAACTTATTTTAAAATATAAATTAAGGAGTGAGTTTTATTATGAATAAGAGAGTCTTTTTTGCTCTTACGCTTATATTAGCATTTTGCAGTTCATGTTTTGCAGGAGAAAATAACAACTTAAGAACACAATTTTTAAACAATCAAACTAATATTTTGGGAATAAATATTCGTACGTTTAATGCTAAAGATTTAAACGGTAACGAAATAATTGATGAAAATGAGGAAAGCGGGAATTTTATTAACGCAATAGAAAGGCTTGATGAGATTCAAAAACTCGGAATAAATACTGTTCATCTCCTTCCTATAACTCCTGTCGGAAAACTTAAGGCTCTAGGTACAGCCGGCTCTTTGTATGCAATATCTGATTTTACAAGCATAAATGAACAATTAGTTGATAAAAACTCAGCACTATCTCCTAAAGATCAAGTAAAATTATTTATAAATGAATGCCACAAAAGAGGAATTCGAGTAATAGTTGACCTTCCAAGCTGCGGTTCTTATGACCTGTTCTTAAAAAGACCTGAATTGTTTATAAAAGATGACAAAAATATCTCAATTGTTCCAACCGATTGGACAGATGTAAGATTGCTCAATACAGGCAGTAATGAAAAGCTAAATGAAGATGTTCTTAACGAGCACAAAAAATTTATTGATATGATAATAAATCTCGGAGCAGACGGAGTTAGAGCTGATGTTGCAACAATAAAACCTTCAAGGTTTTGGGAAGAGATTATAAATTATGCAAGAACTAAAGACAAAGAATTTATGTTCCTTGCAGAAGCATCCGATTCTTGGAGAGAACCTCCGAGCAAGTATGCGGAATTTACCCCATATGATGAACTTCTAAAATCAGGGTTTGACGGTTACTATGGCAGTTTTTTTAATCTCAAAGATTGGAATGCGGCAGAATTTATAGAGCACTTGAAGTTTAATAATAAACTATTAAAATCATATCCTGAACCCAAAAGCGTAATTATGAGCTTCACAACTCATGATGAAGTGAGCCCTGCTATAATTCACGGTCAAGAATTTTCTGTAATGATAGCTTGGCTAAACGCAGTGTTACCGTATAATCCTTACGCAATAGACGGTTTCCCATACGGAGATGAATATATTTACCCATGGGCGAATAAAAAAGCCGAAAACACAGAAACCGATGACGACACATACTTTGTTCACAGGGGTAAATTAGATATATTTAATTTTTCTCGTTCTCCCAAAGGAGGAAATAAGGGTATAAATAAAGAAATTCTAAAAAATGTAAAAGAAGGAAACAAATTTCGCTCTGAGAACATTGAGTTAATTACAAACGGAGAGTTAACTCAATTAAAAACAAATGATGATAAGATTTTTGCATTTATGATTTCTCAAAAATCAAAAAAATCAGAAAAAATAATTGTTTTAGGGAATTTAGATTTTAAAAACACAAAAGAGAATATAAAAATTAAAATCCCGAGATTAAATAAGAAAGCATACATTGATTTTGTTCACGGAGACGGAAGCCTAAAAATACATAGAAACAGACTTTACACTACACTGACTCCGGGAGAAATTGAAATAGCAAAAATCAGTTATTAGTTTGTAATATAATTATTATTAAGGGGATACCCCTTACACAATATTCTAATATAAGATGAGGTTATACATGAAACAAAAAATAATGTCAGGAATGCGTCCCACAGGGAAATTACACTTAGGTCACTATTTAGGTGTTATAGATAATTGGGTTAAACTCCAAGACGAATATGACTGCTACTTTTCAGTAGCTGATTGGCACGCACTTACGACAAAATACGATAAAACAGAAAATCTTAAGCAAGACATTCTTAATGTTGTTATGGATTGGCTTGCATGCGGTATTGACCCTAATAAAGCTACAATCTATGTACAATCACTTGTTCCTGAGACAGCAGAACTTCACATATATTTGAGTATGATTACTCCGCAAAACTGGGTTGAGCGAGATCCAACCTTAAAAGATATGGCTAAAATACTCAAAACAAAAGAAGGCATGGGAACACAAGTTAACTATGGTTTAATGGGATATCCGGTTTTAATGACGGCTGATATTCTCACATTTAATGTTGATCTCGTGCCGGTTGGTATTGACCAGGTTGCTCACGTTGAACTTTCAAGAGATATCGTAAGAAGATTCAATAATGTGTATAACACAGACTTCTTTAAAGAACCTCAGCCAAAGCTTAATAACTGCTCACTCATATGCGGTTTAGACGGTAACAAAATGGGCAAGTCATTTAATAATGATATTAAAATTTCCGATTCGGCTGAAGTTACTGCAAAAAAAGTTATGACAGCAATTACAGACAGAAGCCGTATGAGAAAAGATGACCTCGGACACCCTGATGAATGCGAAGTTGCATTCAAATACTGGAAAATTTTTGGAGGGGTAAATGAGGTAGAGCTTGTTGCTGAAGAATGTAAGTGTGCTGCTAGAGGTTGTGCAGATTGTAAGCGTCAGTTGGGTGCAAAAATTAACGAACGCATGAAAGAGATTAGAGAGCGCAGAACATATTACGAACAACACCCCGAACTTGTTGAAAAAATAATAAGAGAAGGCTCTGAAAAAGCAAGAGTCGAAGCTCAAAAAGTTCTTGCAGAAGTGAGAAAATTGGTTAGAATGTATTAGTATGTATTAGTATGTATTAGAGATTCTTCTGGCATAAAAAAGCTGTCACCTTTAGAATGACAGCTTTTTATTATATTTATATTTATATTTACCTCTTATTTACCCCTATACAGAAACTTTAATAGCTTTTTCTGCTCTGTAAAGTGATGTTTCTTTACCTAAGATTTCCAAAATACCAACCATGTCGGCACCGCAAGTTCTGCCTGTAATTGCAGCTCTTACTGCCCACATTGTAACTTTTGGTTTAATACCGTCTTTTTCTTTCCAGTATGCACGGAAATCCGCAAGTTTTTCATGCAGATTTTCTTCACTCCATTCCCAATCTTTTGCCTTAGAAACAAAATCAACAAGAACTTTTTGAGCGACTTCTGTGTCCAAAGTACCTGTCTGCGCTTCAGGGTCTATCTCAACATCTTTACCAAAGAAGTACGGTACAGCATTTGTAATATCAGAAAGAAGAGTCAAAGGTTCTCTTGTTAATTCAACCATCTTCGTATAATTCTTGTCACCCAATTCTTCCAAGTTATACATTGTAAGATATGGTTTTAATCTTTCTTTTAACTCTTCAATCGGTAACATTTTGATATAATGGCTGTTCATCCATTTCAATTTATCGTATTCAAAAATTGAGTTAGATGATGATATTTCACCGATTCTAAAATCTTGAGCAATTTCGTCAACAGATTTAATTTCTTGTCCGTCAGAAGGTGCCCAGCCTAATAATGCAACAAAGTTAATCAAAGCATCTGTTAAATAACCTTCTTTAACGAAGTCTGAAACCGCAGTTGCACCGTGTCTTTTTGAAAGTTTGCTTCTATCGGGAGCAAGAATCATACCCAAGTGACCGAATCTTGGAACTTCAAACCCTAAAGCCTCAAAGATTAAGATTTGTTTGTATGTATTAGAAATATGATCCTCACCTCTTATAACGTGAGATATTTTCATTAAAGCGTCGTCAATTACAACAGCAAAGTTGTAAGTCGGAGCGCCGTTTGATTTCATAATTACAAAGTCGCCGATAAGGTTTGTATCAACGTGTAATTTCCCTTTTACCAAATCATCAAATTCAAGAATTGAAGATTCATGAAAAGCTTTTTGAGCTTTAGCAATATTGAATCTGATAGCAGGTTTTCTGCCTTCTGCTCTTAGTTTAGCTTTTTCATCTTCTGTTAAATTTTCACATTTTTTAGAATAAACGTAAGCTTTCTTTGCAGCAGTGGCTTCTTCTTTTTCTGCTTCCAATTCTTCCGGAGTACAGAAACACTCGTAAGCATAACCGCTGTCTAAAAGCTGCTGAACATACTTAGGGTATATATCAAACCTTTGTGATTGTGTGTAAGGACCGTAGTTACCACCGACATCAGGACCTTCATCCCAGTTTAAGCCTAATGCTTTGAGTGAATCAAAAATATTATCTACATACTCTTGAGATGTTCTTTCAGCATCAGTATCTTCTATTCTTAATACGAATTTTCCGTTATTTTTCTTAGCAAATAAATAATTAAATAAAGCCGTTCTTGCTGTACCGATATGTAAGTTTCCGCTCGGTGACGGCGCAATTCTAACTCTTACTTCTGACATATTTATATTCCTTCCTTTTAATCGTGCTTTAACATAATTATCACACAAACAAAAAAAGTAGGATAGCCTTAAATAAATATTATGTAGAGGTGACGAATCTCATAAATTGTGACTTGCATAAGATTCTTCGGGCAAAATTATTATTTCCCTCAGAATGACGGAATCTTACGTTTTATTTTGCTCACAACAACTATTTGGGGTGAAGAATCTCTAAAATTAACTAATAAATTTTTACTCTCCCTCTTAACATTTATAAATCCTCAAATATAACAGATGAAAAAGTGAAAGCATCTTCAAAACTTTCTTCAACTTCTTTACAGGCTTCTTTTCTATGACTTCTCATACCAAATGCAATCAATTGAATTGAATTAATTAATATAAAAAGAAAAACTTGCTGAATTTGCTGATGTTAATCGAAATACAATTGGTTCAATCGAGCGTGGAGAAATATCACCGACAATAGAAACTCTCTATAAAATTGCAACGGCTTTAGATATTGAACTTCATGATTTGGTAAACATAACGAAAATAAACATTTAAATCCGGCTAGACTTTTGTCTTAAATATATTATATACTTGTATTATGAAAAAATACACGTATCTAAACAACAGTGTCCGTGACGGTATTGTATCAAGATGGACCGCAAGTACTTTAAAAGTGTATATTGCACCGATGAACTTTTATACAAAATCCGGCGAAGATAACAAATACCGTAAAATGGTTATGGACGCATTTTCGGTTTGGACAGGAGCCTCCGGCGGGAAGTTAAGATATAATATAGTAAGTTCATATTATGATTCTCATATTAATGTTGTTTGGCGCAGAGTAGACAGAAAAGCTCTCGGGCATTGTCAATTTAACTGGGAACCAAATACGATGATACTTTATGGGGCGGAAGTTTCAATCGGGTTGACCGACGGAAGAATTCATAAACAGTATGACAGTGATACAGAGGTTTATCATACAATATTACACGAAGTGGGGCACTCGCTGGGATTAGGTCATAGTCCTTATCAACAGGATATTATGTATACTCCGCATCAGTACGGAATTGCGTCACTATCAGAGAATGATAAATATTCACTCCAATGGCTTTATAGGATAACTCCCGGAACTTCTGTTAAAAAGCTTGCTTCTCAGCATGGTGTTACAACTTCAACTGATTTGGATGCAGTAATAAGAAAAATTGATTCGAAAAATGATTCAGTAATTGATACTGACCAAAAACTGCAAATTTCAACAAACAGAAATCTTTTAGAAGAATCAGCAAACATAGGTGATTTAAAGCGTTATCAAATGATGCTCCAAAATATTTCAATATCTTCCGGAGTTGACAATTACCTTAAACACAGCAGAATAAAAGATGACAGAGGAGAAGATTACTAGTTTTTAAGTTCTCTTAAATATCTTACAAAGTACGAGCATATTGCAGGGATAATACTTACGGTAACAACTACTGTTACAATACCGAATTTTTGAGCAATTAATCCTAACATTGACATACAAAGTGCAACCAATCCCCAGCAAAATCCGTTTATAAATCCTGATACAACACTCTTGTACTTAGGCAGAATTCTCTGTGCCCATACCATTGTAACAGGTTGAGCGAGCATTGTAGTAAATCCTATAATACTAAATATTATCATTGATAAAATAGGATGCAATTTATATGTCAGTGCAAAACCAATCATCATTGGAAAAGTTGCCCACATAGAAAAATATATTACAGGCTTTGAACCGAATATTTTTTCAGCTTTCGGACTCAAAAAAGAACCTATTGCCCCGGCAAATACAAATAGGAACAAGGCCGAACCAATATAAAACGGAGTATATTCCATACCTTTCCATAAGAAAGGCAATAGAATACCGCAGCTATTTCCGACAAGCGATTTCATCATAGCAATAAGTATAAGCAAATCCATTTGAGAATTTGTTAATATCTCTTTAAAGCTCTGTAAAAACTCTTTATGCTCAGGCTTTTTCTGAATATCGGATAATCTTGGCAAAAATAAAAACATCGTACCTGCCAAGCTTAAACCTAAGATAGATGTCCAGGATATCATAGAAAGTCCGAGGACTTGTGTTATTAGAGCAGCAATCAAAGGCCCTAATGCAAATCCCACTGAACCCATACTTATAAAAGTTCCCATATTATCCGAACAGTGTGATTTAGAAAATGTATTTACGAATCCCATACCTTGCGGATGGAAAAAACTTCCGCCTAAACTGCCGAGAATCATAAATACTATTAATAACGGTATATTTGGAGCTATCGGAGCAAGCGGTATAAATGTAGAAACCAGTATCAGCCCCCAAAATATAAAAAATCGGTGCAGGATATTATCGGCAAAAAAACCAAATACAGGCTGTAACATTGATGAACATATATGAGATATACTAATAATTACAGCTGCTATTGCCATTGAAAAACCAAGCTTAGAAGCTATAAACGGCATTATAGGATTAAGAAATCCGGTGTAAATATCACATACAAGATGTGCTATACACAGCCATATTATAGCTTTTTTTGATTGTTCAATACTTATTTCCATAATGAACATTTTACCCCAAAACTTCCATATTTTCATTACACGAGTTATAATAAAGTTATGGCTAATGACATGGAAGAAGATACATATCTAAAAATGGTAGGCTTGGAACTTATGTTCCTTACTCCTGAAAAATACAGTAATGCAGATGGCATTACTGCGGTTGAGCTTGCAAAATTGGTTAATCTTCCGGTAGAAACAGTTAAAAAGAAACTTAATGTTTTAAAAGATAAAGATATAGTAAGAGTAAAAGGTATAAACCCAAAGTACTGGCTATTTGATGAGTATAATTTTCAACGTCTGGATGATGATGATGAGATTTTTCATCTTTTATGTAATTTTGAGGACGTTGATTTCGATAAATATTTTACATATTAAAATCTAAAGTAATAATTAGTAAATTAAATCTGATTATTGTATAGCAAATTTTTTTTTTAGGGGCTTTATATACAAAAAAGGAGTGTGTGTATGAATATTGGAATAAGTTTGAATGATTATAATACAAATCTGACTTTTTCAGGAAGGAGACCAAAATTTAGTAAAGGAGAACTTACAAAAATATTAGTCCCGCTAGTTGATTCAAATTTACCGGTAAAAGAATTAATGAAAAAAACAGGAATATCCCGAAGAATTATAGAGAAATGGTTTGATGATAATTACGGTACAACTGCGGCAAGGTTATATAGGAATGCCAGAAAAAATAAGTTAAGAACAGAATTGATTGAATTAAGAGATTCAGGTAAATCTAATGCTGAAATAGCGGAAAGCTTGGGACAAACAAAACGTTGGGTAGATAAACAGCTATATAAATTAAAAGCAACACGAGCTCGAACAAAGCGCAGTATGCTAATGCAAGAAAATATTCCTTGGATGCTGGAAGCAGGATATACGATAGAACGTATTCATGATGCTCTCCAAGTAGGAAAAACGACTATTTCTAATTGGATAAAAAAATATTACACTTCAGGTGTTGTAAGATTTAGAAAACAAAATAATATAAATATATGGCGTGATATAGATAATAAAAGATTTAATTTTAAACAAAATTTTATATCTTTCTTTAAAAACGGCGGTACTATAACTGAAGCTACAAAACTGTTTGATATGTCCCCTGCCTCAGTTTTTCGTTGGCTAAAAATATTTAATATTAAAACAGATAAGCAACAAAAATTTCAAAAATTAGATGAAAATTTAATAGAGTGTATTGATAAGAAAATGAACGTTACAGAAATCGCAAAGGAATATGGTGTCTCGCCGGCAACTGTTACAAGAAAGATAAAAAAGATAACAGGTAAATATTATAGAGACATCAAATCTGTTCATAAATCATAATAAAAATTCATCATACAAATTATTATATTTTTCAATAGTGGCAAAATCCCAGCTTGAATCATAATTCATGGCATTATGTATTAAAATGTTCCAGCCGGATTTGTTGTTATTCATAAAATCCAATGCTTTTAAGAGTGTATTTGTATATGCGTTTCTTTGTTTTTCAATGTAATTTTCATCAAAATTAACTTTTTCTGATATAAAACCAAAACCTGTATTCATATCAGAATAAATATCTGTTACTATGTTAGAACATACACTTCTTGAATCAACAACTGGTATGGAACCGTATTGAAGAGCTTTATACAATATTTTTTCTGAGTTAAGAAAATTCCCTGACGGCATAAGAGTAAAATCAGAAGCTGATACGAATTGAGCTAAATTTAATATCCCTTCCAGCGCTAGCCATCTGCCGTTAAGTGCAGGCTGTGAAGAGAAAAATTCCAATAATGCTTTTAAATAAGTACTTTTTAAATTCTTTGGATAATTATATATGACTTGTATGTTTTTTCTTAGTTCAAATAACTTAAGAATTGCAATGGAAACTTTTTTTATGTCATCATCTTTTGTATATTCGTTGAATGGAATAAATAATAGCGGTGCTTTATAAAAAGAGTCCAAATATCCTTTTATATTGATCTCGTCAGATGTAAAAAGAGTTAAATCAATAAATTTTGTTTCAATTCTCTTTTCGGAGAATTCTCTTACAAGATATTTTTTGTTTAATTCTCTTACTTCTCTAAAATTTGTTATGTCAAATGAATGTTTAATTTTATCATCAGAAATTTTATCTGATTTTTTTATTAAAAATATATAGTCCTTTAATTCATAGTCAGGCATAGAATTTATAATTTTTCCTCTAGCTTTTTTTAAACTGTATGAGGAGGAATTTTTTACTGCATTTGGAAAAAGTTTAATTATTCTTTCGTTTAATCTTTTAAAAATAGCATTTTCTCTAGTGGATTCTTCTACTGAAATATTATCTCTGTATTCATCATAGTGTTTATATAGGTAATTTAGACAACCTCTGCATTTTTTAAACTTTTTATTATATTCAATTTTGAATAACGATGCTAAAAGTTTTTGTATACCTTCATCTTTACAGATGCGTTTCATTTCATTTTTATTTACTAAATTTATTGATGCCCAAAACGGTTCTATTTCTTCAAACATTGATATATCATGAATTGCCTGAACATATTTTATAGGATACCCGTTTTTTAAGCGATTCCCGTATTCTAATCCGAGAAGCAACGGTATATTGTCAGCGTGAATTAAGTCTGGTTTAATTTTTAAAGCTGTTTTTCTTGCAATTTTTGTAAAGTGTGAGAGATATTTAATATTATAAATATCCTTATAATTTTTAATTTCTGAAAATTTTTTTGTGTAAACTCCATATATTTTTATGCCGTTTATAATTGAAGGGACGCTAAAAATATTTGCCGTGTGTTTTTTGTTTTGGAGAATATAATCAAAAGTTATTATTGGTTTATACAAATTTTTATCTTCTTCAAAAATTGGTATCAAAACTTGTATGATTTTATCAGGATATTGTCTTTGTAATCCTGTTATGAGTTCATAAGGAATACTTTCTGCTGTAATGTATAAAATGTTGGAAAAATTCTTGTTAAGGCCTGCTCGAATTAAAGATGAAAATTTTTTGCGCAATAATCTGTATGCGATGTTAAACTCATGCTTTAAATCCGTAATTGAATTTTCTTTCAACTCCTTATTTTTGTTAATATCAGATGCACTCTCTCCCATAGCCATTAACGTACCATGCTTTAATAATTTAATCAAGTTTATATGAATTTTTGTTTTATATAATTTTGTACTAATATTATGTAATGAGCGATATTTTTGGAAATATACATTCGATAGAAACTTGCGGGACAGTTGATGGCCCAGGTATTAGATTTGTGATTTTTACTCAAGGTTGTCCTATGAGATGTCTGTATTGCCATAATCCGGATTCTTGGGACTTAGGACTAAATAAACAATTATCAGTTGATGAAATATTAAAACAGTATAAAAATGTAAAAGAATTCTGCAAAGGAGGTATTACGGTTACAGGCGGAGAACCTTTGATGCAGATAGAGTTTGTTACGGAATTATTTAAAAAGGCAAAAATATTGAGTGTTCATACAGCTCTTGATACATCAGGAGTACTTTTTTGCCCTGATGACACAGCTAAAATTGATGAATTATTAAAATATACAGATTTGGTTCTGCTTGATATCAAACATATTGATGATAGTGAACACAAAAAATTGACAACACATTCCAATAAAAATATACTTGCTTTTGCAAAATACTTATCGGATATAAATAAGCCTATGTGGGTTCGCCATGTTGTAGTTCCTGGGGTAAATGACAGAGAAGATTATTTGAAAAGACTGGGTGTTTTTATGGCAGCTCTGAACAACATAAAAGCACTTGATGTACTACCTTATCACAATATGGCAATACCTAAATATGAAAATCTCGGCATAGAATATACTCTAAAAGATACCCCGCCTCTCACAAAAGAGGAAGCTATTAAAGCAAGAGATATTATACTAAATGCTTATAAGAATAATAGAAGATAGTTTATTCTATACATTTATTTCTTCTTGATGTCTGAATTGCATTTCGTATAAAGCTTTGTATTCACCATTCTCTATATTCATAAGCTCGTCATGTGTACCGAGTTCGACAAGCTGTCCTTCATTTATTACAGCAATTCTATCTGCATTTTTTATTGTAGAAAGTCTGTGGGCAATAATAAATACGGTTCTGTTAATCATTAAGTTATCCATTGCTTTTTGAACAATAGCTTCCGATTCATTATCAAGTGCAGATGTTGCTTCATCTAAAATTACAATCGGAGCATTTCTAAGCATAGCTCTTGCTATTGCAACACGTTGTCTTTGCCCGCCTGATAATGTCATACCTCTTTCTCCGAGTATTGTATCAATCCCTTGAGGCATTTCTTTTATCATATCTTGGAGATGGGCTGATTCAATTGCTTTTTGCAGTTCTTCTTCTGTTGCATCAGGATTCCCCATCATAATATTTTCTCTGATTGTGCCTGTGTACAAGAAATTATCTTGGAATACCATAGATATATTCTGTCTTAAAGATTTTATTGTGTATTCTCTGATATCAATATCATCAATTTTTATTGAGCCTGATTTTATATCGTAGAATCTTGGAATGAGATTTACAAGAGTAGATTTGCCTCCGCCTGAATTACCTACAATAGCAAGGGATTCATTTTTCGATACAGTCAAATTCAAATCCTTAAGAACAGGGTGCCCCGGTATGTATTCAAAATTAACATTTTCAAATTTTATAGAGCTGTTTAATCCTGTCAGTGTTTTTGCATTAGGATTATCCTTGATTTCCGGTTCTAAATCGAATAATTCAAATACACGTCCCATTGCAACGAAAATAGTTTGAATATTTGTAAGAGTGTTTCCTAATGTTTTAACAGGTTTATACAAAAGCAATAATGATGTTACAAAAGATGCAAATCCGCCTGCCGTCATCTGACCTGAGTTAATCAAATATGTACCGACTCCTAAAACTGTTGCAATTCCAAAAGATGCAATTATGTACATTATCGGAGACATCCAACCGGCACGTTTATACAGTGACATATTTACGTTGAATGAGTCCCAAGTTTGTTCTCTGAAATATTTATTTTGGCGGTCTTGAAGTGCATAAGCTGCCATAACTTTGTTGCCTGAGTATGTTTCATTAATGTTTGTAGTAATGTTACCGCCGATTATCATATTTTTATTAGATGCACTTTTAATTTTTTTTCTTATGAGTGCAATTGGTACAAAGGCAACACAAAGGACGACAACCCCGATAATAGCAAGTCTCCAAGAACTGTAAAGCATAACGGCAATGAGACCAAGAGCACCAAAAAAGCTTGTTGTAAGAGTTTTTATTTGGTCAACAATTCCTGTTGAAGCTGTAGCAGGGTCATTCATATATCTTGAAATAATTATGCCGGAAGAGTTTTCATCAAAAAATTGAGGGTGCATGTGAATTAATCTGTCAAACAAATCGAATTTGACATCATTGGTAATTCTTTGGCTTGTCCAAGTAGAAAGATATCCGTTTAGATATCTCAATATACCTTGAAAAGCAGCAAATAAAATTACGCCGATAGGCAGAATAACAGCCATTTGAAAACTTGTAATAGTGCAATCTTGACCAAACATCGTGAATTCAAGAGTTTTTCCTCCTATAACGTAATCCATATAAGGTTTTAGCGCAAAAGCAGTAACGCCGTCCAATAATCCAAGCGGTATTGCGACCAAAAAACCAAGCAGGATTCTGAACCAATATGGTTTTATATAAGGCCAAATTCTTGCCGTTAACCAGCCGTATTTAAAAGAATTCTGTGCTGTTGTTGCAGATAATTTCATATTATAAATCTCTCCATAAACGCTATTACATATCTTATATAAATTTTATCATAAATATTATTTTAATCCTATGTAGAGCAATGATATTAAAATAATTGGTACAATAAATTTTAAACCTATATCAAATAAAAATGATAAAAACTTGTTTTGAATAAAATGTCCGCCTTTTATTTTTAAGAACCAACCTGCTATAACACATAAAAATAACGCATTAAGAGGCATTAACAGGCTTGATGTTATAAAATCGAGAAAGTCGAAAATTGATTTATTCAATAATGTAATATTGCTTAAAGCGCCAAATGATAAAGTTGCAGGTATTGCAATCGCTGATATGATTAAGAACAAATATGTGCATGCTTTTTTTCTTGAGATTTTTAACCTTTCTGACATTGATGCAATCGGGACTTCAAGAATGCTTATGCCGGAAGTTATAGCAGCTGCAAGCAATAGCACAAAAAATGCGGCAGAAACTATGTTCCCGTAATGCATTTGAGCAAATATATGCGGTAAAGTTACAAAAACAAGTCCTGCACCTGAGTTCGGCTCAAGTCCGAAAGAAAATATTGCCGGAAAAATCATTATTCCTGCCATGAGTGCAAATAATGTATCCGAAAGTATTATTGTATAAGTTGATTTTGTGATACTTTTATCCTCTTTTATGTAACTTCCGTAAGTTAAGAGAGCTCCCATGCCTATACTCAAAGTAAATAATGCCTGTCCCAATGCGGCTAAAAACATTTGGGCATTAATTTTTGTAAAGTCAGGCTTGAACATGTATTCTAAACCTAATTTTGCATTAGGCAGGTTAAGTGAATATATTATTAAACCAATAAGAATTACTGCAAACAAAGGCATAAGAACGTTGTTAGCAAATTCTATTCCCTTTTTTATTCCTCTGGCAGAAAAGAATACGCATATAAATAAAAATAATAAAGTATAAACACAAGCAGGTATTGAATCTTGAGTAAAGGCGGTAAAATATTCGCCAAAATCTGTTATTTTAGACTCAGAAACGCTTAAAATAATATATTTTATTATCCAACCGCCAACAATAAAATAGAAAGAAGAGATTAAGATACCTGTTAGAGGATTAAGAAAACCGAGGAGTTTGAATTTAGGATTAACTGATTCATAGGCACCTATGCATTCTTTTTTTGTAATTTTACCCATCGCAAGCTCTGCAAATAGAGGGATAAAACAAATAGTAAGAATTAAACCTAAATATACAAGCAAGAATATAGCACCGCCGTTTTGCCCCATAATATAAGGAAATCTCCAAATATTACCCAATCCGACAGCAGAACCGACTGCTGCCAATATAAAAGTTAACCTTGATGTCCAGCTCGGTCTAGAATTTTCCATTAAATATCCTCTTCTTTAACTGAATATATTATATTACAAATAGTCAAATATGTGCTAAAATATTCTTATAAAAGAGATATAGTTAAATGTATACAATTGATGACATACAAATATTTATAGCAACACACAATAGGGCAAATTTAATAGTTGAATCGCTAGAAAGCATTTTAAATCAAACTGCAGGAGTAAAAGAAATTACAGTTCTTGATAATGATAGTACGGATAATACATATGAGGTTGTATCTAAATATGCTGATAGAGGTGTCAAATACATAAAAACATATGGTTTTTTAGGCAATTTTAATAAAGCACAAGAGATTGCTAATAAAGAATTTGTAATGTTATTCCATGATGATGACATTTTACATCCTAAATATATTGAGCTTGCTATAAATCTACTGAATAAAGAAAATAATTTAAGTATCATAACTACAAGATACACTGAATTTAAAAATAATAATGTACCGACTATTTCACAGGAAATATCAGACAAAGTCTATATTTTTAAAGATCAAAAAGAATTTGCAGAATTTTTATACTATAAAGAGATTGTTGCATACGCTACTGCTATATATAAAACAAAATATTTTAAAATTTGTCCTATAGAATATGAAAAATATAGCAAATTTAATGATTGGCCTTTTATGGTTAAAATTGCGAAATACGGTAAAAGTGCTATTTTTGCGGATTTAAATATGTTTTATATAAGAAAGCATTGCGGGCAAGATACCTGTACATCAACAAATACTCCTTCCATTGAACAGTCAATAAATTGGGATTTGTTTTTTAAAAAAGCTTTAAAAGTTGATAAAAGTGCTAAAAATTTTTTTAGATTTAAAAATTATTATAAGCATTTTCTGTATAGTAAATATGTAGATTATATTTCACAAGAAGACAGAGAAAAATACAGCATGCAAGACGTTGTTAATATAGCAAAGTTCAAAGGAATAGAATATTTCAATCGAAGAATTATATTGTGTTTATATGTTTTATTTTATACCTTAAAAATATATTTAAAAATCAAAATTTAATATAAAACAACACGACGTATTCTCTAAATACCGAATATTTTTTTTTAATAACCTGTTTAATTCTATTAATAATTCCTGAAAAAATAAAGTATTTATTTATATAATTATTAGAAATCCGTTTTTAAATTTTATACAGAATATTTCATTTTTATGACGGCATTTAAACATCTTATTTTAGTCCACATTCTTTTAAATGGCAAATATCTTCCTATAAAAAAATAATATATGAAATATATTTTGTATTTTAAAGACATGCAGGAAAATATATCCCAATAATTGTCTATATTATTCTTTTTGTACAATGCATTATGATTAAAAACATAGTTCAAATACTGAATTTTAGTTTGTTTTACACCATGATTAAAGCAAACATTCAACATTAAATCATCTCTTGTTTTTTTGTCTTTGACAAGTTTAAGAGCTCTCATATACCCTACATGCCAATATATTCTTTGCAAATCCGGATGAACATCTGTTATAATATTTCCTCTTTGAAAAATTTTGCCATTAATATTGTCTTCTACAACTCTATTAACAACATTTTTTTTCGGTACAAAGTATCTTCCCTTTTTATTCACCATAATATTAATTGCAGGAACTCCATGAGGATACCCTGTATTAATTGTCCCATACATATTAGACATACATGTACTGTCGATATGAGAAGTGTGATAAATTACAGCCGGCAAAAATGCTGCATAAAACAACAGTACAGGTATAGTATTTTCTATATTTTTTAAACCAAAATTATTGATAGTAAAAATCATATCAAATTCATCAGTTTTGATAGCGCTATCAATCTCTGCCCAATTGGAAAAATCCAATTCATCGTCATCACATAAAGTCCATAGATATTCTTTTTGCGCCAGCTCAAAAGATCTGCATATATTCGCATTTCCGCCAATATTTCTTGTATGCCTGATATGTTTTAAGTTTTTATATTTAGTGCAATATTCGTCAATAAGTTCTGACGAACCGTCGGTAGAAGCATTGTCCAATATCGTTATATCAAAATCTTTTATTGGAGAATTCTCATCAAATATACATTCTAAAGTTCTGGCTAACCGGTCTATTCTATTATATGTAATTAAATTAATTTGTAATTTATCTTTTACAATAAATTCAAATTTTTTATATACATTCTTTTCGAAAAATGGAGAAATTTTGTAATAGTTCCAATATTCATACGCTTTTTTCTTAGATAAATAATCCCATGGTTTCTGTATATATGTATAATGAATTATTGCAGGTTTGTTGGCTGCGTCTATTATCTCTTCACAATTCGGATTGCTTGCTATTTCCTGCCCATCTCGATAAAAACTGTTTTGGACATTCCATTTATAGGAAATGAATTTAATCCTGTCTTTCAAGACATAATTAAATACGGGCTGGTCTTGACCGAAACCGACTTTATCATGGTCTTTTGCACATTCGACGAGTGATTGAGATAAATTCTCTCTGCGCCATAAATCGCAATTTATAAGCATTACACCTGAATTTATGCATTTAAATTTGAGTTTTAATTCCTCATTATGATTGCACCAATATGTGTAACCGATATCTTCAACGGCACATATAGGATAATTTTCTAAATTTATATTGTATAATTCCCAAAGAGATTGTTTTACGACTAAATCTCCATCAAGATAGATTATTTTATCTATGTTTGGAAGCAAATCAGCTATAACAAATTTAAAATATGAAGTTTTTGAGATATGTGGAATTGTTTGTTTTAATTCTAAAAACTTATATTGTACATCAGATAAATCTACATATTTAATAGAGACTTTTGAGGAATTAAATGTATTAAGTTTGTCTTTATTTATTTCTTTTATACCGTTATCAAAAATATAAAAATCAAAATATTCATCTTTACCTGCATTTTGAAGAATTGAAGTTATTGCAACACCTGTGTGTTGAACATAGTTATCGTCGGTAACAAAACAAATATTAATTTTCTTTATTGTATCTTCTAACATTAAAGCATATTCTCCTCGTATTCATCTCTATTCAAAAACGGATACAAATCTTCCAAACTTGGTGAAACCATTGTACCATCTTCAAGTTTCTTTGCAGAAAGCTTTGGCGCAAAAATGTAGTTTGGAGAAAGCATTACTTCGCATAATACAGGCCCTTCAACATTTAATACGTCTTGTATCTGATGCTCTAAATTTTCTAATTTATCAATTTTGACCGTTTTTAATCCAAAAGCTTGACCAACTTTTATAAAATCAGGTATTTCAACTCCGCTATCAGCAGTACACGCTGTAAATCTACCCTCAAAGAAATTTTTTTGTGTCTGCTGAATAGAAATATAACCGTTATTATTTAAAACAAATAATTTTATCGGTAGTTTATTTGTAACAATAGTTTGAAGTTCCTGAAGATTCATCATTATAGAACCGTCTCCTTCAAGGCAGATTGTTCTTTTTCTTCCGTTTGCACAACACGCACCTATTGCGGCGGGTAAACCATATCCCATTGAAGCATTTCCGCTATTCCATATATATCTTTGGTTCTTTTTAACTTTTCCGACTTGGAACGGAAGTAAAAACGCTGTTCCGTTACTTCCTACAACAACTTCATCTTCTCTAAATTGTTCTATTAGTTTTTCTATAAAATAATAAGGCTCAATCGGATTGTCGCCGATTCTTTCTGCTTCTGATAAAGGAGGATATTTCTCTTTTAATTTGTGGCAAAAGTCATTCCAATTATTAACCGAGGTAGCCCCCTCACCCCAGCGCTCTTCCTTAGGACGAGGGAGTGCAAGAAGTCGTTCAATAAAATCTTTAGCATCAGCATTAATCTTTAAATACGGTTTAACTGTCGGTTTATCAAGTTCTGCTCTATCAATATCCACACAGACTAATTTTGCATTTTTTGCAAAATTTTCCCAATTATAGCTTACTTGTCGAATGTTGTTCCTTGAACCGATTGAGATAACCAAATCTGCATTTTGGAGTGCAAAATTACCTGCCCTGTTTGCAACCGTACCGATTCTTGCGATAAAATTGGGGTTGTCATCGGGTATAATATCAAATCCGTTCATAGTTGTAACAACAGGGATGTTTAATTTATTTACAAGCTCAATGAATTCTTTTTTCGCTCCCGAAAGTCTAATCCCGTGACCTGCTATTATCAAAGGTCTTTTTGATTCTTTCAAAAGTTCTTGTAATTCATTTATTTCTCTGTCGATATTTGGTAAAACAAGTTCATCTTCTTTCGGGTCATACATTCTGAGTTTAGTTTCGTCAATTGTTGCTGCTTGAAAATTAATCGGAATATCAATCCAAACAGGGCCTTTTCTTCCGTGTGTTGCCAAATAAACAGCCTTATCCAATATATATTCAATGTCATTCGGGTCTTTTAGAGATACTGCATATTTTGTTAGTGGTTTTACGCAGGATACTATATCGACCTCCTGATCACCGAGTTGTCTTAGAGGTAAATTAGGGCAAGATGAAAGCATAGTTTGAGTTTTAACTTGTCCTGATACATATAGTACCGGAACCGAATCTGTCCACTCGCCAAAGACTCCGTTTAAGCAGTTTAATCCGCCGGGGCCTGTTGTTACATTTACAACAGCAAGATTTTGGTTTACTCTTGCGTATCCTTCTGCCGCTATTGAGCAAGCTTGCTCGTGGTGGTTGCAAATGTATGGAATATACTTTCCAAAACTGTCATTCAAGTGCATTGCGCCGCCGCCTGATACCATAAATACACAGTCGGTGTGATATACTTCTTTTAACCTTTTTGCTATAAAATCACTTAATTTAATCATTCCACATCTCCAACAAATCTGAAAGCTTTTCTATGCAAATGCAATCATCTTTTTTATCTTTTGTTATAAGTATACCATCTGCGCCGTAATCTTGTGCCATTTTAATATCGCTACTATAACTGTCACCAACAACGCAAATTTCATTGGGCTTTATATCTAAACCCGAAACAACAGTTTCAATCATCTTAGAATTAGGCTTCCCGACAACAACATCCACATTATGGTTTAATATACTTTCTACTGACGCAACAATCGGACCCGCGCCTGCATTCTTGTAACCGTTATCAACAGGATAAGTTCTTTCTCTGTTTGCGATTATAAGTTTGTAATTTTTTGGTAAATTTATATTTGCCAGCTCGTCCAAATCATGAAGCTTAAATTCGGGATTAAACCCTACAACAACGGCTTGCGGATTATTTGAACAGGCTTCTATCCCCAAATTTTCTATCTCTGATTTTAATTCTTCTGTTCCTACGCAATAAACCTTTTTATATCCGCTATTTTGCAGGTATTTGGGCATTATATAGGATACTGTGTACAGCTCTTCTATATTAAGCTCAATCCCTAAATTTTTCAGTTTATCAAAAATCTGTTTACGGCTTTTTGCAGAATTATTTGTAACAAAAAATATTTTTTTGCTAATCTCTCTTGCTCTTTTAATAACCTCGTTTGCGCCATCAGCAAGCTCTTCCCCAAAATAAATAGTGCCGTCCAAATCAAATATGATACACTTATACTTCAACAAATCCGCCGGCCTCTCTTATTGAATCTTTGTATCTGGATTCTAAAATTTCTATACGCTTACTGTCTTCCAGTGATATTGCGCTGTAAAAATTCTGCTTATTTTTAATCCACATAAGCTCGAATCCTACTGCTTTTAATATTCCTTTATCAGCATTAGGATCTTTTAGGGCTTTTTGTGCATCAAAAATAACTTTTCTTGTCTCAAATCTGTTAAGCGCACCATCAGGGAGTCTTTTGAAGAACGGTAATGACATGGCTGAAACTCCGCCCCCGATTACCATTTCTTTATTATATTTTAATGTTTTTTGAGCAATAGCTTCTGCGTATTCAAAAATAACCTCGTGGTTTATATCGTCTTTGCTCATTCCTAAAGAACCTGTCATATCAGTTCTTCCCATTACAATACCGGTTAAATCTTTTGCGAAATCAGAGTTTAAAATTTCATCTAAATAACTAAATCCGTATTTTGTTTCTATATTAATCAAAAACTTCATAGTTTTGCGCTCTTCTTCAGGAAAAGCCATTTTAGTTGCCTGCAAATATTTTTTTACCGCGTATGGTGATTCAATCATAGGAGCTACTATTGCAGAAACACCTATTGTTCTTGCATCATACATATCCTTTATAGCTTCGCAACCGCCTATCTTTATAGTCAAATCCAAATCGGCACGAGTTACTACTTCTTTCAGTCTTAATGCTTCTTCAAGACGAGTTCCCTCTGCTTCAAATTCAGCTTTTATTCCCCAAACATGATGATTTTCTTTTAAATCTTTTAAAACGTCGACCATTTTTAATTCTAATAAATTCATTAAAACTCCTTTTTATGGCTTTTTTGCTTTTATATAATTATATAATTTTTCTAACCCTTCATCAATTTTTGTAAAGTTAAAATTCGGTATATCAGAAAGAAGTAAGGAATTATCTCCTGTATATTCATTGTTCATAATAGGATTCGCAACTTTTATTTTTACACTTCCTTTTTCAAATTTATTAACAATCTGAGCTATCTCTTTTAAACTTACACTCTTTGTAGGTGTAATATTTATTATATTATGAATAGGTTTATATGTAATATAATGTTCAACAATTTTTACCATGTCTTCAACAAAAAGGTAATCAAAAACAACATTTTGATTAATTATAATATCTTCTCTTTTTAGTACTTGATTAATGGCATAACTCGGAAAACGATTCTCTTTTTCTCCGTATCCGTAACACGCAAATATATTTAAGCAAACAATGTCATCTCTGTTTCTAATTTTTTCTGCAATAAGCATTTTTGATTTACCGTACAAATCTTTTGGGATAACTTTGCCTATTTCTTCCTCTTTTACCTTACGAAGCGATCTTGATTTGTCATACATAGCACCTGAACCAAATAAAATGACTCTTGCATCCGGTTTTTTGTACTTTAAAATATTATCAACCATCCCAAGGTTATCTTCTATTGTAGAATCCTTGTCATTTACTCCTCTTGCTCCGCCAGTTGAGCCGCAATGAATTATAAAATCAATCTCGTTAGATTTAAAATATTCTTTTACCGCATTTTCTTCAATAAGATTTAATTCATAACTTCTGGGGGTAAGTAAATCATACTTATCCTGAAGGTAGTTCTTTAAATTTTTCCCTATAAATCCGCCGCTTCCTGTCAGCAATATTTTCATTAATTATATGCTCCACATTTTTTTTTAATAAATGAATGGATTGTATCTGAAATTTTTGAGATTTCTTTTTCCCCAAGTGCAGGGAATGTCCCGACCCAGAAAGTATTATTCATTATAAACTCTGTATTTGGTAATTTTGCGTATAATTCTTCATTAAGCCCTTTAGAATTTAATAGTTTAGAATTCCCTATCCTGAATTGAATCTGTTCATCATTTGTAAACATCGGCTGTCTTAAAATGTTTCCTGCAAATAACTGACGCGTACCTACTCCATGTGTTTCAAGATATTCAACCATTTCTTGCTTATTAAAATTTAAACCTTCTTTAACTGAGATTAAATAACCAAACCAAGATGGTTTCACACCTTCTTTTATAATTGGTAAAATTAAATAATCTTTCAAATCTTGCAATTTTTCGGTTAATAATTCCGCATTACGTCTGCGAATCTCTAAAAATCTATCTAACTTTTCAATCTGCGAACAACCGAGAGCTGCCTGCCAATCCGTAATTTTAAGGTTAAATCCGATATGTGAATAAGTGTATTTGTGGTCATATCCGTAAGGCAGATTGCCTAACTGTTGAGAGAATCTTTTCCCGCATACTCCGTCACGTCCTGGAGGACAGCAGCAATCTCTTCCCCAATCTCTGAATGACATTATTATTTTATATAACAGCGGGTCATTTGTTACAACAGCTCCGCCTTCTCCCATTGTTAAGTGGTGTGCAGGATAAAAAGAGAAAGTTCCTATATGCCCGATTGTACCGATTTTCTTACCTTTGTATTCACCGCCCAGTGCATCACAAGAATCTTCTATTACCCATAAATTATATTTTTCTGCTAATGACATTATTTTATCTAAATCATAACTGTTACCTAATGTATGAGCCAAAAATATTGCTCTTGTTTTAGGACTAATAGCTTCTTCAATTTTATCCGCATCAATATTATATGTTCCGACTTCACAGTCAACAAAAACAGGAATCAAACCTTGCTGTAAAATAGGATTGATTGTTGTAGGAAATCCTGATGCAACGGATATTACTTCGTCTCCCTTTTTAAGACGTTTTGCCCCGAGTTTAGGTGAAGTTAACGCTGAAAGTGCAAGTAAATTAGCGCTTGAACCTGAGTTCGTTGAAAGAGCATATTTAACACCTAAATATTTAGCAAATTTAGTCTCAAATTCTTTATTAAACCTTCCGGCTGTGAGCCACATGTCTAAAGAAGCATCAATCATATTCAGAAGTTCTTCCTCACCTAGAAGTTTTCCGCTTGGTGGAATATAATCAAAGTCTCTTTTTCTTTCAAAAATTTCTTTATAATATTCTCTGGCTGCTTCTTTTACTTTTCTGCGGAGTTCTTGTTCCACTCTATGTTCTCCTCATATTTTCTAATTTGATTTAATGTGAATTCAAACATATCACAATCCTTTGCATAAAAATGTTTATACCAATCTACCGTATTCTTAATAGCTTCTTTCACGGTTAAAGTAGGTGTCCAGCCTAAAATATTTTTAGCTTTTTCAATATTGAGCATCAAAAGTCCTGCTTCGTGTAACAGACTTTTTTCTCCAACAATTACATTCCCTTTTTGGTAATATTCACAAACCATATTTGCTACTTCTGCAACCGTTAGAACACTGTCTTCGTTAGGACCGAAATTAAATCCGTCTGCGTATTTTTTATCTTGCTCAACTAATTTTTGTCCTAGAAGAAGATACCCGCTTAATGGCTCTAAAACATGCTGCCAAGGACGCACAGCTATCGGGTTTCTAATTTTTATATCCTGACCGGCATTAATTCCGCGAATACAGTCCGGTATTAATCTGTCCAATGCCCAGTCACCGCCACCTATAACATTACCGGCACGAGCTGTTGCCATCGCCATAGTATTTTCATCTTGTAAAAACGAACGTCTGTATGATGACGACATAATCTCCACACACCCTTTCGAAGAAGAATACATATCATACCCGCCCATTGGTTCGTCTTCTTTATAACCGCGATTAACCTCTTTATTTTCATAACATTTGTCTGTTGTAACGTTGACAAATGCCTTTACGCTTGAACATTTTTTTGCCGCTTCAAGAACATTAAGAGTTCCGATAACATTCGTCTTGTATGTTAAAACAGGCTCAGAGTATGAAAGTCTTACTAGAGGCTGTGCCGCAAGATGAAATACTATATCAGGCGCAAAATCCTGCATTGTTCTGTTTAAAAATTTTTCGTCTAAGATGTCTCCAATTACAGATTTTGTAATTTTGTATTTGATGTTTAGTTCGTTAAACATCGAAGGGTTAGTATTAGGCTCTAAGGAGTATCCGCATACTTCAGCTCCAAACTTACTTAACCAAAGTGCAAGCCAACTCCCTTTAAAACCTGTATGTCCGGTTAAAAACACCTTCTTACCATCATAAATATCTTTAAGCATTATATTCTCGAATTTGTTATAAATAAATAATACTATAAATATATTAAAAATCGTATTTTATTAAGCTTTAATAAAATATAAGGGAATTATTCCTTCTTGCACACCTGTTAATTTACTCATCAAAACCCACCCATACCTCCATAATTAGGTAGGGCTCAGCTCTTGAATTTTCGTTAGAAAAGTTTAGAGATGAGTGGTGGGTGTTAATTTTAGGTGTGCATCATGGGGTAATTCTAAAATATAATTTTTATTAAGTTGTTTCAGTGTTTGTTTGTAAGTAAAATATAAAAATATAATTATTGGGGAAGAATATGAATTATTATACGAAACAAACAGTATTTGGATTAATAACTATAACAGAGGACAGAGGATTTATAACTTCGTTGAATTTTGGTAATTTAACATCAAAAAAGTTATTAACCCATAAAAATGTTTTATCAGAACCGATTGCGCAAGCATTTTTTCAACTGGATGAATATTTGCTAGGATTAAGAAAAGATTTCGATTTGCCCCTTAATCCTAAAGGAACTTCTTTTCAGCAAAAAGTTTGGTCATGTTTGTATAAAATACCTTATGGAGAGACAAGAACATATAAAGAAATAGCAGAACAAATTGGGGATGAAAATTTTTGCCGAGCAGTAGGTAACGCTAATAATAAAAATCCGATTCCAATTTTTATACCATGTCACAGAGTAATAGGCTCTGACGGGTGTCTGACAGGTTACGCAGGAGGGCTTGAATTAAAACAACAACTTTTAAACTTGGAAAAATTGAACAATCAGTTCCCTCGCCAGATAGGAGAGGGTTAATGTGAGGGGATTATATTTTACCCCTACTCTTTTATCTGAAACACACACTTTGTACAATGAGCTTTAGGCTGTAAAACGAGATTGTCTTCTATGTCGTACATTTTTGCAATTCTTGTTACAAGTGGCTCTCCGCACATCGGACAGTGCAAATCTGTTTTACGGTTAAGTATTTGAGCTTTGATGTTCTCAATTACATCATCAGATATTTCTTCAAACTCATAACTGCGTTCATATTCTTTTAATTCTTTTGGTGATATTTTAAGAATCCTTGCAATTTGCTGACGTTGTGTTACGGATAGGAACAACTCTTTTCCTGATTCAATATCCTCAATAATTTCTAATTTTATATTTGCTTTATTTGCAAGCCCGCTTGCTGACAATCCTGCATTCTCTCTTTTTCTAATAATAAATTCTGCTAAACTTTCCATATATGTTTCCGTTATTCTGAGGGAAATAGTTTTTTAACCCGAAGAATTTCCTCCAATTAATATATACAATAAAATAATAAGAGTTTTGAAATTGTAAAGAAATATAACCAATTGTTAAGCAAAAATAATAATCTTTACAATTGTCTCAAACACTGTCATAATGCACTACGGGACGGGACGGGACGGGACGTATTTAATAAAGAGAAAAGGAGAAAATATTATGGGTAACGAACAAAATTTAGTAGCTGGAATGTCTTATGGAACAATGACAGATAAATTACAAAAAATGAAAGAGTATGCTGCAAAAATGGGCGGAAGTTTGGGTTATAGGGAAGCAACTATTTGTATTTTTGATAAAAAAGGTAATTATACGCATACGCAAGTAATACAAATGGTTGGCTGTCGAGGAGAAGAAGATTTAAATAAAGGATTGCCAAATGCTATTATGTATATACACTCTGATTTTGAAAACAACATCTCTTAAAGTGCGATGAGCAACGGCAAGATAAAACAAATCAATACAAAAAACCAAAAGGCTGTTGATAAAAATGTCGATGGTGTTATTCAAGATGATGAAATTGAGAAAAAACTGAATGTTGAATATTGATATTAAATTAAAATAGAATTTTAGCGTTTATTTTAATGGAGGAAAATTAAGAAAGCATGTGTTTAATATACATGCTTTTTTATTTTGAATTAAAATACTTAAAAACCCTGTTTTTTTTCCCTGTTTTATCCTATTATAAACTTTTATTAAAATTTTTAAAAATATCGCTTGACATTTAGAAATTTTATGATTATAATAGAAAATGCGCGTTGAAATGATGCGTAAAGAAAATGTTTTACACTTAGGTGCCAACGGTAGCCATTGAAAAATGGAAGGACACCACTGAAAAGCCGAAATATAATACTAGCACTTTAAAAGAATTAAGAATTTACACTTGTATCAACATGTAACGAAATGTAAATAGTTTTTTTTAACTTGTTGATTTTGTTTATTGAAGATATAAGATGTAAGATGTGGTTGAGAGACCCTGTAAACGAAGCCAATAAATAGCAGCTGAAGGAAGATTGTAGTAATTCAGTCGTTTGCAAAAATAATTTGAACATTAAATAGCAATCGAACCTTGACAATAGAATAGTGGAACATTTGTATAAGCAAATGTAAAAGACGAAACAATACTTGTTAATTCTAATAAAGAATGAACGGACAACAGTAAA
>CACZCH010000020.1 GCA_902779645.1 uncultured bacterium
ATGAGCGAATGTAGTGCAGGTCGGTAGTTTCTTTCTCGTACTCTTTCTTTGATACCAAAGAAAGAGTACATACAAAAATATATAAATAAATATTTGTATCAAATTATCATTTTTAATTTAATGCATCAAAATACATATTTTGATGCGTTAAACTTAATTCTTTTTTAGAATATCCATAATTTGAGGATATTCTTTTAAAATTATATTATAGGCTTCGCCTAAACCCATGCCTACACCTTTTTTATTTACTTTGCATAATCCATATTGTTGAGAATTTTCAACATAATTAATTGACTCAGAGTATCCCTTAACAAGTCTTGTTTTTGTCCCGTTTAATACTGCCATTGCCCAAAGCCAAATATCATCATGAGTCGGTATAGTTTTAGCAACTAATTCTTCATTCGTAACATCTTTGTGTAAAGAATGCGGAGGATAAAGAACTGCGCCATATCCTGTCAGACGGTTAAGAAAGCTTGCTTCTCCTCTGTGGGCGTCTTTATAAAGTTCTCTTGTTTTTGCCCAAGTAATTTCATTGTTTTCTCCTACACTGAGCCAATCGCACCTGTGTGCTTGTATCTCATTTGGGTGTTCCAAGTATGATTTATAAAGAGATTCTACTGTATCAGGGGCATAATATATATCGTCATCAGTCGTGATTATTATAGAATCAGGATATTTCTTCAAAGTCGGAATAATCTTTTTATACGAACGAATATCCTTATACCAATCAATAGTTAAGCCATACTGTCTTAAATCTAAAAGCTCCTTCGGTAAATCTTGTTCTTTGTTCGGAAACTGCTCCGGAGCAAGCCAAAGAATTATCATATCCGGTTTCATTGTTTGAGTAAGCAGTGTTCTAATTGTTTTTACTACAATATTAATTCTTTGAGGAAAACTCGTTAAAGATACGATAACTTTTTTGTCTCTATCTTCATTTAGATTAATCCCTAATTCCATAACATCTGGGCAATTGAATTTTCGGCTTTTTTTTATTCTTATCATAAGCCCGAAAAAATTTATAACAATATGTCCGTCAAAATATTGTATCAATTTCATAAACTTTATTATACAAAAGACAAGCTTAAATTTCTATGGTATAATGAACTTGGTAAATAAACTTTACCCTCGCCCCTTGTGGGAACGACCGACGAGCCGAGGGTGAAAGCGGAAGCGGTACCCGTTGAACGCGAGTCTGTCAAGACAGAGGACTTGGGTGAGGGGTAATTTAAAGGAGAATTTATGAATACAGCAACTATCGTAGGAAGAGCAGGACAAGACGCAGAAATAAAATATTTTGAATCAGGTAAAGTAAAAACAACTTTTTCTCTTGCAGTCGGGAGATGGGATTCGAAAACAAAAGGAGAAGTAACAGACTGGTTTAATATTGAAGTTTGGGATAAACAAGCAGAATTTGCCGGAGAATATGTTAAAAAAGGTAGAGAAGTTGCTGTCGACGGAAGAATTTCTATAAGTAAATGGACAGACCAAACAGGTGAAGAAAGAGAAAGATTTTTAGTTGTTGCTAACCAAATCAGATTACTTGGTTCAAGACGTGACGTCCAAGAACAAATATAAAGGAGGAATTGTGAATGGGTTAATAAGAGCTGGGGCAATAAGTTAATAAGAATTTAAAACCGCTTATTCACTTATTTACTTATTTACTTATTCACTTTAGGTATGATCTTTACAGACTTAGTCGGCATAATTGCAGATGATTTAACAGGTGCAAATGATACAGCACTGCAATTCCATAATCAAGGTGCTAATACAAAAATATTGCTTGATACAACTTATACACCAAGCAGGAAAGATTTAACTGAAGTATGGGCAATATCAAGTGAATCAAGAAATTGTACTCCGAATGAAGCTGTTAGAAGAGTCGAAAATACTGTTAATACATTTGCTGATAATTTTTCTTTTGAATATTTCTACAAAAAAATCGACTCAACCGTTCGAGGACATATTGCCCTTGAAACTCTAACAATGCTAAATATTTTAGAATACGACGCGGCTATTATAATACCTGCATTCCCGCAGGAAGGCAGAATAACAGTAGGCGGTTATCACTTACTTAAAGGAGTTCCTATCGGCAGAACAGAGATTGCAATAGACCCGCATTCTCCGATTTTGGAATCACATATTCCGACTCTTTTAAAATCTCAATTGAGTGACGAACAAAAAGGTTTAGTAGGAACTCTTGATTTAAAAACCGTGATGAACGGCGCAGGTCCTATTCTTATAAAAATCAATGAGCTTATTAAAGAAGGGAAAAAACTAATAGTTGCAGATTCTACTTCTATTACAGATATAGAACAGATTGCATTAGCAGTAAAAAAATGCGATAAAAAATTACTCCCTGCTGGGACTGCTGCAGGAGCTCAAGTATTCGGGAAATATTGGCTAGCAGATATCGACGAAAACAGAGAAAGTATAAAACTTCCTAAGTTATCTAAATTCATTGTATCAGGTACTGCGACACAAATTACAGCTGAGCAAATACAAAAACTTGAACAATCAGATGATTATAACGACGTAAACTTTATCCCTCTTGAAATGCGTGATATTTTAAGCGGAGTTAGTAATGAACTTGTTTCAAGAATTGTAACAAATTTAAAAAGCGGGGTAACGGTTTGTGTTCATACTTCTCATTTGATTACTAATTTTGACGGATTTTCAGATGATTCTGAAATGGCGGATTTGACAAAAGAAAAATTTGCTTCTATGATAACGGATTATCTTGCAGATTTAACAAAGCTTGTCTTAGATGAGATAAATGTTATTTTGATTACTTTAGGCGGAGAAACATCATATAAGTGTTGTGCAAAACTTGATTCTAAAATGTTGAGACTTATTGATGAAGTAGCTCCCGCAATATCTATTTGTTCTGATTCGAATGAACAATGGATTGTCACTAAATCCGGTAACCTCGGTAAAAGTAAAACTCTTATTGATATATTAGATTATTTTAAGTTTCATGAGGAGCAGGATTAAGATGAAAAATTATTCAAACAAAATTGCAATAACAACCGGAGATCCGAACGGTATAGGTGCAGAAATTACTGTTAAAGCTCTTAATATGCTTAACTTGCCGCCGCGTGATATTGTAATTATATCAAACTCAAAAGTTCTTAATACATATGGAAGTATACAAAATAATTATGAAGTAATAGAAGTAGATTACCCGTCTAAAATCAGATACGGTGAGGTTTCCGCAGAAGCAGGAGATTTTTCGTACAGACTGCTTGAAAAAGCTTGCGAGATTAAACCAAAATTTATTGTTACAGCTCCTACTTCAAAAGAAGCAATGAATCTTGGCGGACATAAATTCAGCGGACAAACGGAAGTACTAGAAAAACTGCTTGCTCATGACGGTCAGAAAGCAGAAATGCTATTTGTGTCAAAGGATTTTAGAGTACTTTTATTAACAAGGCATTTGCCCCTTAAAGATGTCAGTAAAAAAATTACAAAAGAGCTGATAATTGAAAAAACAGAACGTTTAAGGAGCTATTTTCAAAACCGATTGTATATCCAAAAACCATCATTTGCTCTTTGTGCATTAAATCCGCACGCAGGTGAAAACAGACTTATCGGGGACGAAGAAGAAAAAATTATGCTCCCAGCAATTGAGGCGGTCAGGAATCGCGGTATAAATATCACAAATCCGCTTCCCGCAGACACTCTGTTTATTAATGGTGTTAAAAAATATCTTAATGGAGAGAAACTTCCTTATGATTGTTATATAGCTTGTTACCACGACCAAGGATTAATTCCGATTAAGTCTGTTGCATCAGAAAAAACAGTTAATATGACAATTGGTTTGGACGTGATAAGAACATCTCCAAGCCACGGTACAGCATTTGATATCGCAGGAAAAAACATCGCAAACCCCGAATCTATGATAGAAGCTATTAAATATTGTTTATACTAAAAAAACAGGACTTAGTCCTGTTTTTTTTATGCTAAATTCTGTTTTGCCAAACACCGCCTTTTCGGTCAACTAATGCATCATAGAAAGACCAGATTCTAAAAACACCTGTAAGACCTAATACAGCGTGAGTTACATCTTTTTCATAAGAACAATCGTTTACTGCTTGACCTATACCGGGCCAAATAATAAGTGATAAAAGGCTTGCTCCGACAGAACGCCCGCTAACTCTGCCATTAACTCCGTGAGTTCCTGCAAAGACAGGTGTTGTCATAGATAACATTCCTAATGCCATTAAAAAAACCAATAACTTTTTCATATTTCCTCCTATTTATACCATTAGTCTTTAGAGACTTATATATTTTCTATCTATTTAACTCTTAAATGCTTCTGCAATAGACTTATGATAATCAGGTCTTAGAATACCTTTTTCTGTAATAATACCTGCAATCAATTCATGCGGAGTTACATCAAATCCCGGATTAATTATATTAATCCCTTCTGCGCAAATACGTTTTCCGTTAATATGTGTAACTTCCTCGTGAGAACGTTCTTCAATCGGAATTTCTTTACCTGTTTTAATAGAAGTATCAATTGTAGAAAGCGGTGCTGCTATATAGAAAGGAACATTGTGGTATTTAGCTGCAATTGCAACAGTATATGTACCAATTTTGTTTGCCGTATCACCGTTAGCAGCAATTCTGTCTGCCCCTACCACAACCATATCTATCATACCTTTACTCATAAAATATGAGCACATTCCATCAGTTATAAGTGTTACAGGGATTCCATCCATTGCAAGCTCAAAAGTTGTTAATCTTGCGCCTTGCTGGCGGGGACGAGTTTCATCAGCAAACACTTGGATAGTGTTATCTTTTGCATAAGCTGAACGTACAACTCCTAATGCAGTCCCGTAACCGCCTGTTGCAAGAGCTCCTGCGTTACAGTGCGTGAGAATTGTAGCGCCTTGTGGTACAACTTCCGCTCCGTATTCACCGATTTTTATACATCTTTCAATATCATCTTTTTCAATTTCAATGGCTTTATCTGTAAGCTCTCTAATTAACCCTTCTACATCGGAGGTTGAATTTTTTATAACTTCTTTTTGTTCGTTGCAAGCCCACATAAGGTTTACGGCAGTAGGACGCGAAGTTGACATATAATCAGCTTTTTCTAATAACCATTTTTTATACTCATCAATATTATTATATATACCCCTGCCCTCTTGAGCGTACAGAACAACCCCTTGCGCGCCTGCAATACCGATTGCCGGAGCTCCTCTTACTATCATATTTTTGATAGCATCAAACATATCCTGACCGGTTGTAATATTAACATACTTATATTCATAAGGGATTATCGTTTGGTCTAACATTTTAGACATACCGTTTTCCCAAGTTATAGGTCTAATTTTTGAATCAAATACCATTTAGATTTCTCCTTTTTAAACTATCTTGAACCATTTGCGCACCTTCAAAATAAGCTTTTGATGCTGTGCATTCAGGGTAATTATTATTTTTTTTAAAATCCTTTATCAATGTCTCGTGGTTTATATTATCGTTATTTTTATAATTGTTAGAATCTTTTATTGAGCAATAAGTATTTATTGCTACATTTGCTGCTAAAACCGGATAAAAAACTCTGCGACAATATCTAATATCTTCTCGTAATGTATTCATAGCTATCTAATCTCAAAATCAATACTGTTATTTTCATTATTTTCTTTTTTTTGTCCTGTAATAAGTTCATAAACCCAAGCAGTAACAAGACCGGTAAACCCGTTAAACAAAGCACTTATTCCTGCCATAAGAATCATAAGCAGAAGCATAACAATAAGCGAGCCGAAGCTGTTTAAGAAAAATCTTAAAAACCCTTGAGTATATGTAGGTATGAGCCAGCCAATCAACATGCTTATAGGTGTATAAACAAGTGAAAAAGCAATAAATGACACAAAGCCTATCAAAGCTCCGTATATACAGCCTTCACGAGTATTAATTATTCCTATCAAGTCATTTTGTTTTAGATATACCAAAATAAATGCCGATAAGAACATTAGTAAAATCATAAAACTTAAAAAGCTTATATAAGGTATTATAGTAATTAACCCTAACGCAACACCTGCTACTGCACTCAATATTGCGAGTTGTTTTAGTATAATCAAATTCATTTTGTACTCCTTATTTTAGAACGACTTCTTACTCTGCTGAAATATACCCTCTTAGTGCCGTATATGCTGCGACATAAGGTGATGCAAGGTAGATAAACCCTTTAGTATTTCCCATTCTTCCTTGGAAGTTTCTGTTTTGAGTTGCTAAACAAACTTCTCCGTCACCTAAAATACCGGCATGGACACCTACACAGGGACCGCATCCGGGAGGCAATACAGAAGCGTTTGCATCTACAAATATATCAATCAAACCTTCTTTTAAAGCTTGTTTATACACATCTTTTGAAGCAGGACAAATAAGCATTCTGACGTCCTCATTAACTTTTTTGTCCTTAAGGATTTTTGCTACGACTCGCAAATCTTCTATTCTTCCGTTAGTACAAGTTCCTACATAAACTTGGTTAACTTTTATGTCCTTAAGTTCTTCGACTCTCTTTGTGTTATCAACTGTATGAGGGCAGGAAACAGTATGAGGAACATCTTCCGCATTAATCTCTATTATTCTTTCATATTCAGCGTCAGAATCAGGAAGAATCTGTCTAAACTTATCTCCTCTCCCGCGCTCGGTTAAAAAGGCTTTAGTTTTTTCGTCAGCAATAAACAAACCGCATTTAGCGCCTGCTTCTACTGCCATATTAGCAAGTGTGAACCTTTCTGACATTGTCATATTGTCAATCGTATCGCCCGTAAACTCCAATGCTTTATATGTAGCACCGTCAGCACCAATCATACCGATAAGATGGAGCATTAAATCTTTAGCATAAATACCGTCTTTTAATTTACCCTTTACAACAATCTTAAATGTTGCAGGAACCTTAAGCCATGTCTTACCAAGAGCCATACCGACAGCAATATCGGTTGAACCCATGCCCGTTGCGAAAGCACCTAAAGCTCCCGAAGTACAAGTATGAGAATCTGCTCCTATTAATATTTCTCCGGGGTTAACAAATGTTTCTACCAGTCTTTGGTGGCAAACTCCTGCTCCTGTATCAGACAAAACCGCACCAAATTGTTTATGAAAATCTCTCAAAACCATATGAGTATTAGAGAGTTCTTTTCTCGGACTTGGAGAAGCATGGTCAATAAATAATATAGTACGCTCAGGGTTATTTAATTTTTGTTTGCCGAGTTTTTTGAATTCCTGAACCGTCAACGGTCCTGTTCCATCTTGAACTGCTGTAACGTCAACTTTTGATATAACAAGTTCTCCGGCATGAACTGTTTTTCCGGCATGCTCGGATATAATTTTTTCTACAAGAGTTAATCCCATAAACTTCTCCTTATTAACAACTCAATTTTATCATAAATTTAGTTAAATGTATGATAAATATAGTTAAAATTTATGATAAAATTGAGTTAGGCTAATAAAATCGAGGTCGGAAGAGAATGACTAATCCGTTAAAATATACCTGTTTGTTTGGAGGCGGTGCAATCAGAGGACTTGCATACGTCGGTACAATAAGAGCATTGGAAGAATTAGATGTCGAATACGATATTATAGGAGGTTCGTCAGTTGGTTCCATAATTGCAGCTCTTGTCGCAGTCGGCTATAAATCATATGAGATAGAAAACCTTTTTATGAAAATTAATTTTGACCTCTTTAAAGATATTCACTTTGGGCTAGGAAAAGCTTTTGCGCTTTCTAAAGGCGAAATATTTATGGACTGGCTTAACGAGCTTTTGAAAAATAAATTATCTAAAGATAATTCAAAAAAGATAACATTCAAAGATATTGAGAAGGATTTAATTATAATCACAACAGATTTAAAACATTTCTCTTCTCAAGAATTTTCCCAAAAAGAAACTCCTAATTTTGAAGTAGCTCAAGCAATAAAAATATCCTCCAGTATGCCGGGACTAATGGCACCATTTAAATATAATGAAAATGAACTCGTTGACGGAGACTTACAAAAAGCTTCACCAATGTGGAAATTATCAAAAGCTTTAAATTCTTCGGATAGCCGTATATTGGAATTTAGACTTGAAGGAGATTATAACAAAGACGAAAAGAACCCGATTTCATTTATTAACACAATATATAGCTGTGTAACAGAAGTCGCAACAAGATTTGTATCAGAAATCTACGGAAATAATGACAGGTATGATTGTTTATCAATAAACACCGGAGATGTTTTCTTTGCAGACTTTAACCTCGACAAAGAATCACGACGCAAACTGATTAATCTTGGTTATGAACAAACTATGAGATATTTCAAAGAATTTTTACCCAAGAAAAAAGAAAAAATATTAGAAGTTTATTCTAAGCTTTCAAAATACCTAAAAAACAGCAAAAAAGGATTAAAGCAGAAGAATGTAGAAGAAACACAATGGTGGCTCGGCGACATTTTTACTGAACTTTTTATCAATAAAGAGTACGTTGATCCGATAATTAGCGAAAAAATAATTGATTTACGAAATATTATCAGTAATAATATATCAAACTTCCTGTTCTTTTATACATCATTTAAGAACGCTTCAATGCTTGAAAAGAAGTTTGAAGAATTGATAACTATTATTGATACAAAGATAGCAGAATTAAAATTATACTTAACAAAAATAAAACCTGTAAAAATTGAAGAATTAGCGGAACAATCGGTTTAAACACGCTAACAGCGGTGGACACCGGGGCATTTTAGCTCGTTACATTTATTAAGTTTTGTAAAACTTTGCTTAAAAATGGGGTATTTTTGTAATATTTCTTAACAAAACTATTGAAGTTTATATATCTTTGATATATCATAAGTATATAAGGATTGTTTGTTATGTGTTTCGTCTACCCCAAATCCTTATGAGTATACTAGAAAATATATTTACCCATAGGAGTTACTATTATGAAAAATTTAGCAATTGAAATGAAGAGTGTCGGTACAACAAATCCGTTCAGAGAAAATTATGCTGCTGCTACGTCTGCAGGCAATGAATTCAATGTTTATTGCAGAAAGGCAAACAGCTTCAAAGACTTGAGTGCAGAAGAAGAAAAAGCTGTCGCAACAAGAGCTCAACAAGGTGACAAGGAAGCTAAAAAGATTTTGGTTCAAGCTAATTTAAAATTGGTTTTAACAGTCGCAAGAAAAGCAATTCACGTTTCAAAATTGCCGATGGTTGATTTAATCCAAGAAGGAAACTTAGGCTTAATGGTAGCTGTTGAAAAATTTAATCCGTCTTTGGGTTACAGATTTTCAACTTACGCAACTTGGTGGATTAAGCAAGCAATGTTCAAAGCTATTTCTGAACAAGGCCACTGTATGAAAATCCCTGTATACGTTCAAGAAACTCTATCTAAATTTTCAAAAGTTAAAGCTCAAATGGAAAAAGAATATAATACAACCGTATCAACAAAAGATGTTGCAGAAAAAATGAATATTGAACCAGAAAAAATTGACTCATACTTATCTGCTTACACTTCAACTGTTTCTATTGAAGGAAGCTATGACGGAAAAGACGGAAGTGAAATGTCAGTAGCCGAGGTAGTTGCTGATGATAAAACAACAGTTGAAGAAAATCTTGAATTTGAAGAACTAAAAAATGACTTGAATCAAGTAATATCTGTTCTTAAAGACAGAGAACAAACTGTAATCAAAATGAGATTTGGTTTAGAAAATTTTGGGAAAAAGACTCTTGAAGATATAGGTAAATTGTTTGGCGTAACAAAAGAATGCATCAGACAAACGGAAATGAGAGCTTTGAACAAATTAAGAAGCAATCTGGCAGCATCTTGTTATGCAAACTAATATACATATAAAAACTTGAAAAGATAAGTAAGAATATCAACCAATGTGTGAAGGAGGTAAATATGAACTTAGTAATAAGAAAGTTCATGTTGTATGAACAAAAAAATAAAGAACTGGAAAACAATCAAAAAATTTTGGGGTACACAACAAAACCGATAGACAATGATTTAAGACAAAGAGTAAAAAAACTCTTAGAGCAACTAAAAAAATATCAATAGGTTTCTTATATATGTTAATCCGGTTTAAGGCAAAATAGGTATCGGAACGAGTCTGGAATAGAATTTGTATTCACAAAAACTCTTAGGTAAAGGATTCCAATAACGATAAACGATTTTGCCTTTTTCTTGCAATTTTTTAACAAGTTCGTCTGCTTGCTCAATGCTATTTGTTAAACATGGATAGCAAAAGGGAGCTTTTGAGTTCAAATCAATTTTCAGAGTATTTATATTTTTGTATTTTTCATTAAGTAGTAAAAATTCATTGTGTCGTTTTTTGATTGTATCTTCTTCAGAATATTGGTTGTTTAGATTGGAGAAATGATTATTTTCTTTTATCCACAAAAAAGAATTATTAAATCCGAACTTGTGTCCGGCATTAAAACAGGCAAAGCCTCTGGGCTCATCAAAAAAAGCGTGGGCATTATCGACAATTAAGTTCGGATATTTTTTAGAAAGTTTTTGCACTTGAGTTTCACAAACACCCCAATAATTTGGATACAAAACGAAATCTTTTTCACTAAATTCACAAGCTGGAAAAAAATCATCGTCAATATGATAAAATACCGGTTTACATCCTTCTTCAACAAGAGTATGTCTTATAACATCACATAAATAATAAGGAAGGTGAAGTTTTTTAATTTTATATGTATGAACTAAATATTTGAGGGCATTTCTGCCTAAATCAAATTCTTTTTTTACGTACATATTTTAATTATACTAGCAAATTATTTTTTTATTAGGTTATATATAAATATGAAAATAACGCCTATAAATATAAATACATTCGCCACTTTTAAAGGTTATGTTGATGACGGGATTATAGGATATGACGATGCAGTATCGGAAGCAAACAGAAATTACATACGCTCGCACTATAACAGTTGGAAAATGCCTTACCATAGTTTATATGAAAAAGAAGGCAGGTTAACGGATTATCAACTAAGATTAATTATTTATGATTTAGAAAAAAATCATGAAATGCGTTTAATTGCTGGAAGCAATAATATACATAGAGGACAAACTTTAGTTGAAAAACAGGAATATCTTCAAGCTTTAAAACAAAAAAATATAGAAACAATTATTGATTTAGTAGGTTACGGCAAAACTTATGAAAAAGAAGTTAAAGATGCAGGACTTGACTATTACGTATACAATATTTATGAAAATTGGTGGGAAGTATCAAGCTTTAATGTTTCACATAAGAATAAATTAGTAAACTTTCTAAAAAAAATGCAGCAAGGAAATATTTATATCGGCTGTCAGCACGGTGCAAATGATACAGACATTGCACTCATTTTAAATGACTTCTTTAATCCGCTCTTAGAAGGCAAAATAAGTACAGCTATCAAGCCTAATGATTCAGATTTCCCTGTGAAATTAAATACTCTTTATGATTTGTTTACTAAAGAAGATAAAAAATTATTGGGTTGGACAAAAGATTTTGAAAAAAGGCTTATTAGAAAATTAATATCTATATAAAAAATAAGGTGCGAAATCGCACCTTATTTTTTATATAAGAAGTTCCAATATCAAGCTGACAAGCCTAATATATTTACCCCTTTTTTTCAACAAGCGGAGTAGCCGGATGTATCCATTCAAGATTACATTTACCCCTAGCCTTTTAATTGGCTCATAACTTCATCAGCAAAGTTATCGTTTCTCTTTTCAAGACCTTCGCCAAGAACGAATCTGTCAAATTTAACGATATTTAACTTACCTGAAATTAGTTGTTCAATTGTTTGGTCAGGATTTTTAACGAACGGTTGTTCGATTAAGCATCTTTGAGCCATTAATTTGTTTACACGACCTTCAACGATTTTTGCTCTGATTTGTTCAGGTTTCTTTTGAAGATCTTCTTTACCCATTTCAATTCTTGTTTCTTCTTCAATAACTGAAGCAGGAATATCGGCTCTTGAAACAAATTCAGGAGCTGAAGAAGCAATGTGTAAACAAATATCTTTTGATAAAACGTCATCTTTATTATCTGTTAATAAAAGAACACCGATTTTACCGTTGTGAATGTATGTTGAAGTGTTGCCTTCATATCTTACGAATCTTCTTACTGTAATTTTTTCACCGATAGAAGCAATTTTTTCTTTGATAACATCAGCGATTAACTTACCGCAGTTTTCGCAAGTTGTATTTAATAAAGCATCTACATCGGCAGGATTAGATTCTGCAACTTTTTTAGCTAAGCATTCTGTTAATTCAATAAATTCAGCATTTTTAGCAACAAAGTCTGTTTCGCAGTTAACTTCAATCATTGCGCCAATACCGTCTGAAACATAAGAAGCAATTCTGCCCTCTGCAGCGATTCTGCCCATTTTCTTATCAGCAGAAGCGATACCTTTTTGGCGAAGTACTTCCATAGCTTTTTCCATGTCACCGTCAACTTCAACTAAAGCTTTTTTAGCATCCATCATACCGGCGCCTGTTTTATCACGAAGTTCTTTTACCATAGTAGCTGTAATATTCATTTATTTTCTCCTTATTTTAATATGTGAATCGTGAGTTGTGATTCGTGATTCGATTTTATAAATGCGATTCACGGTTCACTGCTCACGATTCACGCAATTTATTTATACATTTGCAGTTTCTTCTGCTTCTACACCTGCATCTGCAGCTGTAATAGCTTCAACTTTTCCGCCATTTGCTTTGTTTTCTCTAAGTTGCTTACCTTCAAGAACTGCATCAGCAAGTTTTGAAGTAATTAACTTGATTGAACGGATTGCATCATCATTACCAGGGATAATGTAATTAATTCCGTCCGGATTAGCATTTGTATCAGCTAAGCAAATAACAGGAATATTTAACTTGTTAGCTTCTGCAATTGCGATATCTTCTTTTGCTTGGTCTACAACAAAGATAATATCAGGCAAACCGCGCATATCTTTGATACCGCCTAAAGTTTTGCTCAATTTTGCTAATTGTCTGTTAAGTTGAGCTTGTTCTTTTTTAGGTAATTTTTCAGCGTGACCTGAATTAATAAAATCTTCAAGTTCTCTTAATTTGTTAACTCTTCCTCTGATTGTTTCGAAGTTAGTTAACATACCGCCTAACCATCTTCTGTTGATATAATAAGCGCCTGCTCTTTTTGCTTCTTCTGCAACAACTTCAGCAGCTTGCTTTTTAGTACCAACAAAAAGAACGTTTCTACCTTTTGCAGCGTATTCTCTAACAGCTTCATAAGCTGAGTCTAATAAACCTGTTGTTTTTCTAAGGTCAAGAATATAGATTCCATTTCTTGCGCCGTAGATATACGGTTTCATTTTTGGGTTCCAGTGTTGTGTTTGGTGTCCGAAGTGAACGCCTGCTTCGAGTAATTCGATAAGTGATGCTGTTGACATCTTTTGTCTCCTTTTGTTTTAACTGTGTGTTTTACTACGGGTGTTATAACCGCATCGTTTTAAAGTGAATAAGTGAATCCGCGAATAAGTGAATAAGTTCGTTTTTAATCACTAATGTCTTAAATTCGGCTATATTTACTTTGGGCTTATATATTTACCCCGACTAGGGCGAACCTATCCGGCTATAAAACCAATAAAATCGTATTATAAAAATAATCAAAAGTAAAGCGGGGAAAAATCAATAATGAAAGTTCTTTTGCATGTCTAATTTTGTTATAAAATAATGATATGGAAATTTTTGTTATAAATAGTTCTGATTCAAAAAATATTTCTCACGATTTATTAGAAAAGTACAAATATAAAGAATTTTCTAACAATACAAAACTAAATGAGCATTGTCTTTCATATTTGATGCTGGATAGAATTTTGAAGGAAGTTTATCATATAGAAAATAGAGAAATTGAATTTGTTAACTCTAAGCCTTATTTAAAAACAAAAGAAACATTCTTTAGCATAAGTCACAGTAAAGACTATGTTGCAATAGCGTTTTCTGACTCTGAGTGCGGTATAGATATTGAAAAAACAGTTGAGCGTGATTTTAAAGCGATATCAGAGAGGATGGACTTCCAATCAACAACCCTTGAAGAATTTTACCAAAATTGGACAAAATACGAAGCCGAATATAAACTGGGGATAAAAGGAGAAAGTATTTATCAGTCAAATTATGACGGATATTTTATAACTGCTGTGAGCAGCAATTCTCAGGAAACTTTTGAACTTTTTATTCAAAACGGAGAAAAGTTTCCTAATTTATAAACCCTATTTGTCTAAAGTTTTTAGAAAATAATCCGATAATATTCTTGTACACAGAGGAGAATATTATGGCAAGAATAATTGAATCAAGCAACAGCTCAAGGCGTGTAATTAAACTCTCAACTGATGACATTTTATCTGTTGTTAGAGAATATCAAAGAATTATAAAAAAGCTTTCAAACTATGCAGAGACAAGAAGTTTGCTGGAAGATAACATTATATTTCTGCCGGAAGATATTTAAAATCCGCCGGTATCAGACATATCGGCAAGAGCATTTTTTGCCTCAACAAAAGTAGGATCTTGTTCAAGAACTTCCATATACAGTTCTTTTGCCTTATCTCTGTTCGTATTTTCGTATATCAATGCCAAATTATATTTTGCCTGAATCATCTCAGGATCATAGGTAATAGCTTTTTCCAAAGCTTCTTCGGCATTTTTAATATCATGATGCGCCGCATACATAATTCCCAAATGATACAAGCCTTCAGCGTTCTTCTCATCAATATTCAACAAATCAGTAAGAGCTTTCTTTTCTTCAAAAAAGTTGCCTAATTCGTGCTGTGCTTTGGATAACAACAACAAATACTTAACCTTATAAGTATTTTCTTTGTCATAATTTAAAGCTTTTCCCATATACTCTACAACATTTGAATAGTTTTTTTGTTCATAATGATTATATGCAAATTGATAGTATACTTCAGGGTTTACAGGGCTATATTGCATTGCGCTCTGAAGTAATTCAAGGGATTTTGTATAATCCTCAGCTTCCAAATACGGGAGTGACCACTTAATATACATATCACCGATAAGACTGTTTACCTGTTTAGCTTCTTTTTGGGTAGCTTTGTCAAGCAGAATTAAATATCTGTCTAATGCTTTTTGGAATTCACCGTTTTTTATGTAAGCATCTGCAAGCTCTATCGTAACTTCAAATCCGTTTTGAGACATCATTGCCAAATCTTCCAAAATAGTTATGCAATCTCCGTTTTTACCCAAAAGTAGATTAAAATGAGCAATTCTATCTCTTATCATAAACTTATCAGAGCCCTGAACGTCAAGCAGTTTTTCGGAATATGCTATTGCTTTTTCATAATCTTTAGTTTCTTCATACAAATCAACCAAAGCTTCAAATACCCACAAAAGCATTTTGGGTTCAGTGACAAAACTGAGCATTAGTAACAATGTCTCAATAGCCATAGGATAATTATTTATTTTAATATACAATTCTGCTAATTTTTTATTAGTATCAATATCCTTGGGATAAATTGCCAATCTTGCCTTATAAGCTTCAAAAGCATTCGGATAATCATGCATATCTTCACATAAATCTGCAATAATTGATTGGATATCTGCTATTTCAGCCGGAGAATCCGTTAAGTCTACCAACTCTTTGTACGCTGCAACAGCCAAGTACAATTGGTCTGTTCTTGTGTATAATTCAGCAAGCGTTTGAACAACTTCTTTATCTCTTTTATTCTTATCATATACGATTGAATATTCGCTGATAGCTTTGTTTAATAAATGTTTTTTTACATAACACTTGCCTAAAACGTGATGAGTTTCTATATCATTCGGACGTTTTTCCAAAATAATATTGCATTGTTTTATTGCTTGGTTGTATTTTTTATCTTCAAGGCATGCTTTTGCCAAAAATTTTCTAACTTCTGTATGAGTGGGAACTCTATCCAAATATTTTGTTGCCAAAAGTTCTACTAGTGCATATTCTCTTTTATTATACAAAATGTCAACCTGCTCTAAAATATTTTTCGTTGTCAGCTGTAAATCTTCTCCTTTTGATGTACCCTGAAAAAGAATAATTGAGTACAAAGCATAAATAGCGGCCGCTGCAACCGAAAAAGCAACAATTATTAATATAATATTTGAACTAATCATCTAAAGTTCTCGCCTTATAAATACTATAATTTATTATACATTATATTCTAAAAAAAGTGAAATATATTCGTCTAAATGATTTATGTTTACTTTACTTTTGACTTAAAATCGTTATTATATAAATATGAAGAAATTAGCTCTATTGATTTTATTCTTGTTTACCATCTCATCAATCAGTGTTTTGTCCGAAGATTTTTCTTCCGATTTGAGCACTTTTAATCACGCTTGGGACGGACAGAAACCCGTAACAGACAAGGAATTTGAAGAAGCAATAAATACTCTTACAGAAAAACAAAAAAAGAAAGATGAAAAAGTAAGAAAGAAAAAAATCAAAAAAATAAGCGGGGGAGGTACAAGTTTACATAAATCCCTTGAACCAACAGCTGAAATCATGGAGCAGGAATCTATAAAACAAAAAGATAAAGATGAAGGACAGCTTTTAAACATACCGGTTGATTTTGTTCTTGACGGAAAAGTCCTAGAAAAAGGGTTTTATAATGTTTTTGGAGAAAAAGAAAAAAACGGAGATGTTTATCTCTCTTTTTACCAAGCGCACTATTTTAAGGGAAAAATTAAAGCATACAAAACAAATTGTGATTATGATTCAGAAACATTGGATTTTGTAAAAATTAGTCCTTATAACGATGAATACATAAAGGTAATGTTTGGCTCGCTTGATTTTAACGCATACACATATTTAAGATATATTAATCAATAAAAAAAGAATAAAGCAGCTCATAAGCCGTGTTCTGTTTAGGGTAAATATACCCCTTGATAATCATCTGTCTGGTATTAGGATTACTCCTAATCTCGAGCGATTTTTCAAGCTCGGCGGACACCTCTAACGCTTGATTCAATCTTGCATCCACTCGGGGGTTGCCTGAACCGATACCTCTCGATATCGACGGTGAGCTCTTACCTCGCCATTGCACCTTTGCCTGTGATTAAAATCCATCGGCAGTGTCTTTCTGTGGTCCTATCCACCGGCTCACGCCGTCCGGAGTTTCTCCGGCGAGCTGTCCTTGGATGCACGGACTTTCCTCACCCTTTTGGGCGCGATTATCCGGCTGCTTTATTCTTGTTTAGATTATACAACAAAATGTTTAATTTAGTGTATTTATTATTCTTTCCAACTTTAGTTTGATACTTTTTATAACTTTGGATAATTATTTCTAAATTGAAAATATTCTAGAATAGAATTATGGAAATTATAATGAAAAACAATTGCTGTATAATTACTCCGCTTAGTCCGATTTTATCTGAAAGAGAGAGCGAAAGGCTTGGAGAAGAAATAGCGTATAATACTGAGCTGAAAACAGCGCTTGATATGTCTTACGTGCAGGATTGCACAATTGATTTTATTGATAAAATTAAACAATATAAAGGGATAAGTCTTTTTAATATTAATTCTGATATTTTTGCAATTTTAATAAGCATGAATCTCGATAAAACACTAAAACTATTTGTGTCAGAAATAGACTTTCTATCTGATAAACATCAACTCCTAAACAGAAAGTTCTGCGTATTATAATTTAATTATTTTTGCTCTGAGTGCATTAAGAATTGCAATCATTGTAACTCCTACATCTGCAAATACTGCGCCCCACATTGTCATTATTCCGAATCCGCCCAATATTAGAAAAATAACCTTAATTCCGATTGCGAATGAGAGATTTTGTTTAACTATACTCATTGTTTTTTTTGATATTTTGATTGCGGAAACAACTTTTGAGGGTTTGTCGTCCATAATAACAACGTCAGCAGCTTCAATAGCCGCATCAGAGCCGAGACCGCCCATTGCAATACCTACATCAGCCCTCTTGATAACAGGTGCATCGTTAATACCGTCTCCGACAAAAGCAATTGTATGTAACTTATTTTCATTTATTAATTCTTCAAACTTAGTTACTTTATCCGCCGGCATTAGTTCATAATATATTTTTTGAACTTCAATAATATTTTGTAATGTTTCCGCTCTTTCTTTTGTGTCACCGGTGAAAATTGCGGTATTAATTTTCATATCGTGCAAGGTTTTTATTGTTGATGCAGAGTCTGATTTAATCACATCAGAGAGAACAATATTTCCAATATAGAAGTCATTAACTGAAACGTAAATAACAGTTCCCATTGTATTTATAGGGTTGACACCGATAAATTTGGCCGTTCCCGCTTTTATCATTTTGCCCTCAAAAGCCGCTTCAACTCCGCCCCCGGCGTTTTCTTTGATTTCTGTAATTTCAGGAATCTCTCCGCCATAGGCATTTCTAACAGCTTTGGCTAACGGATGGTTTGAGGCGCTTTCTGCAATCGCTGCATATTTGAGGATTTCAGAATTGTTTGAATTAATTTCTCTAATCCCGAAAACTCCGCTGGTAACTGTTCCCGTTTTGTCAAATATAACCGTACCAATTTTTGATAATTGTTCAAGGTAATTTCCTCCTTTTATGAGTATACCGTTAGATGATGCTCCTCCAATCCCTGCAAAAAACGTAAGCGGAACGGAGATTACAAGCGCGCACGGACAAGAAATTACAAGAAATGTTAACGCTCTTTCGATTGCGCTGTAAAAATCTATATTTGTAATTATCGGAAGCCCTAATCCGAAAAGAACTGCTAAAATAACAACAATCGGTGTATAAATTCTAGCAAATCTTGTGATAAAATTTTCTGTTTTTGCTTTCTTTTCCGCAGATTCTTCAATCAGACGGAGAATCTTATAAACGGTAGATTCAGTATATTTTTTTGTTACTTTGATTTTTAAATACCCGTTTAAATTAACTCCTCCATTTAATATTTCTGTTCCTTCGTTTACATAAATAGGAGTGGATTCACCTGTTAGAGTAGAGTTATCAATTAGGGCGTTGCCTTCTGTTACAACTCCATCCAGCGGAATTCTTTCTCCTGAAGAAACCGTAATGATATCTCCTATCTGTATTAATTCGGGTCGGACTTTTTGTCCGTTTAATACTGCATAGTCAGGGCGAATGTTCATTAAAGCTTCTATGGAATGCTTTGATTTATCTACTGCTTTGTCTTGAAGATATTCACCAAGTTGATAAAGAAGCATTACCATTACTGCTTCGGGGTATTCTTTTATACAGAATGCTCCTATGGAAGCAAGGCTCATAAGAAATTTTTCGTCAAAAATTTCTTTATGAACCAGATTTTTAACTGCTTGATAAATTATGTCATACCCAACTATCAGAAAAGCAAAAAAGAACAGCGGTTTCCATAAAAAACCAAAACAGAATAAAATAAACGAAAATCCTATTCTTGGAATTATATTTTTATGTTCTTCTTCACTGTGTTCGTACCCCATCATACCCCTTACTTAGTTTTATGAAAGATTGCGAATCATCTCCTGTGCTTCTTCGTCCTCCGGAAAAATATCCGTTAGTTTGTACAAATATTCAAGAGCTTTATCGTTTTCTTTAAGTTTATCATAGCACATTGCAAGACTTCTTAAAACAGAAATATTTTCAGGATATTTTGAAAGCAAATTTTCAAAAATATTTATGGCTTGCTTGTAGTCGCCAAGTTCGTAGTAAGTCAAAGCTAATGTATTTTGGGTTTCCACATCGGGGTTTTGTTCTACCGCTTTTATTAAATACCTTTTCGCTTCTTCATATTCTTTTCTTGCATAGAAAATTCTTCCTGCGCAGTACTGAATATATTCGTGGTGATGATTAATTTTTAGAGCCTTAATAATGTATTCTTTTGCTTCATCAAGCTGATTAAGTATAAGCTTATTTAATGCCATAAAAGTTAATGCAAGTATATTTTCAGGTTCAATATTAAGAGCTTCTAGGTAGTACCTTTCTGCTTCCGTATTTTTAGATGTTGAATACAAAAAGTTTCCGTATTCGAATAATATATCAAAATTATTTGGTGCAATTTTCATTGCGGTTTTAAATTCTTCATCGGCGTAGTCAAACAAGCGTTTGTTTAAATATATTACAGCTAAATCCTTGTGAGCATTTGCCATGTCAGGATTCATTCTGATTGCCTTTTTTAGTATTTTTTCGGCAGAATCTGTGTCACACAAGCTTGAAGACAAAACGGCATACTGATGAAGAACTTCTGCCGTCGGATTATTCTTTAAGATTATATTATCGTATAATTCTTTTGCTCTGCTCAACTTGTTTATCTTTATATATAAATTTGCCAGTTTTTGAGCCGGAAGTGCAAATTTTGGGTTTAGATAAACAATCCCTTCCAGCATGTTTATTGCTGTTTGAATATCACCTATTGCTTCATAACAATTTACAAGGCTGAATTTATAATTTTCTTTTTCCGGATGTTGAACGAGAAGCTTTTTATAAATTGCAATAGCTTCGTTATATTGTTCTGATTTAACCAGAGAAAGCGCATAAGTCGTTTTGAAAACTTCGTCATCATCATCAAGTTCGACCGCTTTTTTTAGGTATTCGCATGCTTCTTTGTGATTTTGCTGAATTTGGTAAGCAGAACCAAGGTTAAAATATCCCATTGGATTGTCGGGAAACATCTCAATAGCTTTTTGGTAGCATTCGATTGCTCTATCACTTTGATTCATTGCCATATAAGCAGTTCCAAGGCTATTATATATGCCGAAATTGTCAGGTTCTTTTTCAAGCGCTTTTTTAAATGGTTCAATACTCTTATCAAACGCCTTAAGTTTTAAGTAAGCAGTTCCTATTACAAAATCATATATATAATCTTCCGTATCATATACTTGTGCTTTTAGTGCATATTCAACAGCTTCTGACATCATATTAAGCTTAAGAAAAACAACGCACAAACTCTTATATGCTTCAAGATATTCGTTTCTCAGTTCAATAACTTTAATATATGCATTTTTTGCGGATATAAAATCTCCAAGATTGTTATAGCAATTTGCAAGATAAAACCAAGAAGTTGCATCTTCAGGTGAGTATTTTACAACTGTTTCAAAATGAGATTTTGCTTTTACCCAATCTTCCGTGTTAACTTCCGCAAGTCCTGCAAGCTTAATAAGTTCAATATTGTCAGGTTCATCTAAAAGTGCTTCTGTTGCAAGCTTTATTGCTTCTTCAAAATCTTTATTTCCAACCAGTTCATTAATTCTGTCTATATCAGCCATTTTTGTTCCTTTGTTTATAAAGTGACGGAATTACTCCGCTTTGTCACGTTTAATCTATCCTCCAAAGTAATTTTTCAACCCTGAGGTCATATTCTTATTTTTACACAATTTTTTCAATTTGGATATAGCTCTATTTTCAATTTGGCGAATTCTTTCTCTTGAAACACCGTATGAAGTTCCGATTTCATCAAGAGTTTTCTTGTTGCCGTCATTATTTAAGCCGTATCTTAAAATAAGAACATCGCGTTCTTTTTGGCTTAGCTGGTTAAGCATATTTTTGATATCTTCAAGCATGCTTTCTTGTGAAACAATGTTATCAGGTGCAATTGTAGATTCATCTACTATATAATCGATAATTTTATTAGAATCATCTTTTTGACCGGTTGGAGTATCAATACTAATTGTGGACTGTGTGGACTTGATAATCGAAGTTAACTTAGATAAAGAAATTCCCAGTTCATCTGCAATTTCTTGTTTGTTTGGGATTCTGCCTAATTTTGTAGTCAAATCCATCGTTGCTTTTTTTATTTTATTTATGGATTCAATTAAGTGAATCGGAAGTCTTATTATTCTTGCTTTATCTGCAATCGCTCTTGTTATGGATTGCTGAATCCACCAAGTTGCATAAGTTGAAAATTTGTAGCCTTTAGTGTAATCAAACTTTTCTGTTGCTTTAATCAAGCCCATATTTCCTTCTTGGATTAAATCAAGAAAAGAAAGACCTCTGCCTATATATTTTTTTGCAATACTTACAACAAGTCTTAAGTTCGCATTTATGAGGACTTTTCTTGCCATTGGATTTTGTGTTTCGTATATTTTTTTTGCAACTTCTAATTCCTCTTCGCTTGACAAAAGCGGTATTTTACCGATTTGTTGAAGATAAATTCTAACAGAGTCGTCAGAATTAACGGAACTCAAGCTTTCTTGAGTTTTTGGTTCTTCAATCTCAATAGAGTCCTCATCTTCGTCTTCTATTGATTCTAAGTTATTAAAATCTATACCTTCATCTGAAATGTCATCAGCCATTATGTTTAGCGTGTTGATTTTTTTTGACATTTTTGTCTCCTTTGTCTTACCGCTTCAAATAATATTATAGCAGTTGCATTCGAAACGTTTAAAGAGTTAAAATTTGTTAACATTGGGATTTTAACTTTAAAGTCCGAAAGCTTTAATAATGATTTTGATATTCCTGCGTGCTCAGCTCCCATTATAAGAGCAAAATTCATATCGGTATAATCAATTTCATAATGATTTTGTTCCGCATGATGATCGGATGCAATTACCCAGTAGTCGTTTTCTTTTAGCTTTTGTATCGCATTTACAAGACTGTTTGTTTTTATTATTGAAATATGATTAATCGCTCCTGCGCTTGTTTTTTCTACTGTTGAATTTATTAATACTCCCCTTCTGGAAGGCAGAATAATACCTTTTACTCCTGCGCAGACACAAGAACGAATAATTGCACCTACGTTATGAGAATCTTCAACTCCATCTAATATTACAACAGAAATTTGTTCTCCCCTGTTTGTTTCAATAAAATCTTCAAGCTCTGTATACTTAATCGGAGCTATTAATGCTATAACTCCCTGATGTTTTCCTTCCGGTTCAAGGGAGTTAAGTTTTTCTTTTGTTACAAATTGAAATATAACACCGTGTTTTAGAGCAAGTTGTTTTATTTGCTCAATTTTTATGTCAGCTCTTGAATTATTAGAGATAAGAATTTTATTAAATTCTCTGTCTCCTTGTTTAAGAGCTTCTATTACAGCGTTTTTACCGTATATTATTGTTGATTCCATACTTTTATTCTACTCTTATAATTCTAATTTAATTTCATACAAATAGAGGAAATTTGTTATATTTGTTTACTGTTATGTACAAAAATTAAGTTTTATTGTACAATTAAGGAAAAGAGGAAAAATTATAGTGTTTAAGAAGAGTGAAGTAGTTGGCATTTCAATTTCACCTGAAAAAGGAATAGAATTAGCTCAAATTGATTATGCGGCAGGTACCATATTAAAATATGGACAAAAGCCTGTAAACTATAATATCGTCAAACGTGAAATAGCTGACTTGGATTTGTTTAAAGATTCTTTACAGGATTTGTTGGAAGAGATGGCAATTCCTAAAGGAACTGAATTGGTATTAAATTTTCCCACAATTACATATAGGGTAAAGGAATATCCGGCATCTTTAGAAAAAGTACAGGTTGAAAGTGCGATTGAAGAAGAGCTTTATGATAATCCTTATTTACAGAACTATGAACCATGCTTTGACTGCATAACAACAAGTTCGTCGCTCCAATTTAATAGATATGTATATACAGCTTTGCGTAAATCCAGTGTTATTGAAATTATACTGGCAATCAAGGATTTAGGCTATAAAGTACGAGCTATTGATACATCTATAAACTCAGTTTTTCGTTCTCTAAAATATTTGGATTTGGTAAATACTGAAGATGATACAAATTGGGTTCTTTTGGTTGTTGAAAATAGCAGCTGCAGGATTCTATCAATGCTCGGTATGAATTGTATAGATTCATACGAAGAAAATATTAGCATTGGTGAAGTTCTAACTGATGCTGAAAATTATGCAACAGTTATTTCTGCAATAGATCCTATTTTAAAAAACTTGCCTTCTAAGTACTTATGTGTTGTATCTAAAACAAATGTAATAAGTGCAGAAGTTATATCTAATAAAATTACATATTCATCTCCTATTGTTTATCAGGAAGCGAACTCTTATTTAAAGGAGCCTTTCCTTCCAATATCATCATTGGTTGAAAAAGAACAAGAAAAACAAATATCTTTAGATGTAATCGGAGCTGCAATATATACGGATTTTAATAAGACACAAGAGACATATATTAATCTGTTTAATAAAACTCTTGGTGATATTTATTTCTCAGAGCAGCCGATTACAATAATGAACGGTAAAGTAGCATTAACTAACGAACTTCTATTGTTCTTGTTTGCAGTATTTTTCGCGGTTCTTTTTGTTAGTTTTATTTTTGTATTGGGTTGGTTTACTGTACAGGAAAAGACTATCAGATCGGATATAGAATATAAACAGGAACAGATAGCAAGAATTCAAGAATTCTTGGATAAAAACAAGAATATTTCTGCATCAACATTTGATGAAGGGGACGAAATCAAAATAGGTTTGGTTCATAATAAGAATATCTATTCGTATTATACAATTGTCGGTACAGAAATCCCTCAAAAACTATGGCTTACTCACTTAAAACTTGGTGAAAAAATTACAATTGAAGGTCAAGCTGATAATTTGGAAAGTGTATATGTATTTTTCAGAAATATTAGAGATTATAGTCCGAATACTGATATTCGTATACAAAGGCTTGAACTTGCAAGTGTAAAATCAAATAACAATATTGATGATATAGATTCAGATATATTAATAAATTCTTCAAATGCAGATTTTTACAGTTTTAATATTTCAAATGAAATAGAAACAAAAGCTGATGTAAAACCAAAAGCTGATGTAAAACCAAAAGCGGAAGATAATAATTCTAAGTCTGCAAAAACAAAGGGAAAACCTAATTTACCTGAATTGGAAGTTATTCAATAGAAGGGTTGCATTTTATGGATAAGTATAAAAAATATTACGGTATAATAATGTTTGTAGCAGGAATAATAATCTCTGTTATAGTTTTTGTTATGATTGTTACACCAAAATATAATTCTTGGACTGCATTAAAAATCGAATTAAGCAATGTGGACCAAAATCTCAGTGCAAAGAAAGCTGCACAATTGAATATTCAAAAAAAATTGAAAAGATTAAAAGAATCGGTTATTACTTCGCAAAAGAAAATTTATACTCCAATTGAAGACAAGCTTGGTAATGATACACTATTTTTTACATTATATAATGATGTAGTTGAGATGGTTCACTCAAATACAATAAAAATCAAATCAATAGATTATCAATATAATCCTGAAGGAGATCTTTTTGTAGAGCAGGGTGCTGCATATTTTGTTTGTGATGTAAATATGGAAGTTGTTTCAAATTATACAAATTTGGGTAAATTGATACAAGATATTTATCAATATCCATATTACATAAAAATTAATCAAATAGAAGTTTATCCATATCCTAAAGATAAAAGAATTCTATTATCAAAAATTAGCTTAAGATTATATGCTCATACATCTCCGGAAGACATTATTACAGGGGCTGATGAACAACAGGTTGTTCCAACGATGGAAGGCGCAAATACACCTTTGCCACAATAATTATGGCATGGCTTGAAAAAACTTTTTGTTTAGGATAAAGTAAAATTGTTAAGCGGATGTAGCTCAGTTGCCCAAGCGGGTAGCGGTCTATGGAAGCGAAAGCTCAGAAAGGTAGCTAGCGAATTAAGATATACTCTACCAACTGGGCATGACAATAGAATAAAGTTTTTGTATATAAGCGGACGTAGCTCAGTTGGTAGAGTATCTGCCTTCCAAGCAGACTGTCGCGAGTTCGAGTCTCGTCGTCCGCTTTTTTGTTGCAATTTAATTATTTTATACGAGACTGAACTCACAACAGTGCAACTAACTATAGGTTTTCAGGTATAGGTTTTCAGGACAGTTGTGATGGGAGTTTTGTCGTAAGTTTGCCTAATTTTAGGGCAATAGAGGCTTGTTTTTAGTGTAGAGATTTACAGGACTATTTTTGCACTTTTGTCCCAAATTTTGCACTATTTTGCACTAAAAACTTGTCACCCTGAACTTGTTTCAGGGTCTATTCCGCTTGGTGTTTGAATTTTAGCAAGTGCAAATAAGTGCAACAAAGTGCAAAAAAGATTTATCTTTTAGTTTGATATGTGTCGAAATATCTCTGAGATTGAGATTCAGGACTTGATGTTTCCAAGAACAAGAGCGATTAAT
>CACZCH010000021.1 GCA_902779645.1 uncultured bacterium
GATAAAATTGACAACAGACCTCTCTCTAAAATTGCTAAAGATTTCGTAAAAGAATTAGCAGATGATTCTATAAGATTTATCTCTACATTAGTTAAATAGTGATAAATAAAAACTAAAAATTAAAAATCTCACTCTAAAATCACTTACACATCTCTCACAAATCTACTTACATCTCAAAAATATTTCTTACAATAAGCTCAGAATAGAACTGAGCTTTTTTTTAGCCTGTGAAAATATATTTACCCCCCGTGCGGATGAGCATTTTCATATACGTCTTTCATATGCTTCATAGAAACGTGAGTATAAATTTGAGTATTAGAAATACCGGCGTGTCCGAGAAGTTCTTGAACGACTCTTAAATCAGCCCCGTTTTCTATAAGTTTTGTAGCAAAACTGTGACGAAAAACGTGAGGAGTTACTTTTTTAGGAAGCTCTATCTTTTCTACGGTGTCGTTTATAACTTTTCTTATTGTTTTATTCTGAAGTCTGTATCCGGTATTATTTATAAAAAGAGGAGACGAGTCGCTATTATCGGATATTTTATAACCTTGGGCAACAATGAGTTGACGAACCGAATCTATATATTGCTTGAGATAATTCTTAGCCCTATCTGACATAAGCACAATTCTTTCTTTTGCCCCTTTACCAAACACTCTTATTTCGTTTTCTTCCAAGTTAATATCACCAAAATTAAGATTGCTTAGCTCAGAAACACGCATGCCGGTTGCCCATAAAAGTTCAAGTATTACCCTATTTCTAAACCCTGCAGGTGTATCTATTTTTACATTATTTAAAATCTGTTCGACTTCTTCCGGTGTCAAAAACTTTGGAAGAGGCTTTGGACGTTTTGGCGCAGAAAGCGAAAGAGCAGGATTCGTATCAATATATTTTTCTCGGAATAAGAATTTATAAAAAGTTCTTATTGAAGCCGTTTTACGGGCAATAGTAGTTTTTTTATATTCAAACCTTTGTATAAAATGCAAATACTCTCTTAGTTTATCAAAATTTACCTCCACACAGCTTTCTCCGTTAAGCCATAAAATATAGCTCACTATGTCAGAGCAATAAGCGGATAATGTGTGCTCGGAGAAGTTTTTTTCCACACTCAGATATGTCTTAAATTCTTCTATATACTGTTTTTCTCTGTCTTCCATATTTACATTCTCACCCAACTATTATACAATAATTTTATTAAAACAAGAAGCTGATTTATGAATATATTTAAGACATTTGAAACATATCTCAAAGAACCCCTGAGTATTTTGCGGGAAAATTTTATTCAAATAATAAGTTTGCAAACAGGGAATATCTTTGAAAATAAGCCTTCTGTAAATGTTAATTTTACAAAAGACAAAGCTCAAATTACGGTTGTTAATAACGAAAAATTATACAACCTGTTATCTCTTGTAACACACAAAGCAAAAATGAAAGAAAAAGCTAAGGAGAAGGAGCATGAATCAGCTTAACGCAAAATTTATAGTAAGCGCAGAAAAACTTTCTCAATGCCCGCAGTTTAATCTGCCGGAATTTCCGCTTTTAGGAAGATCTAATGTCGGAAAATCTTCTTTTATAAATGCTCTGTGCAACAACAAAAAAATTGCAAAAACATCTAATACCCCCGGAAAAACAAGACTTATTAACTTCTTTAATTTTTCTGATAATTTTATTGTTGCAGACCTCCCCGGATACGGTTACGCCAAAGTATCTAAAGAAGCACAAGACAGATGGCAGAAAAATTTAGAAGAATACTTGCTAAAAAGAGAAGAAATAAAATCCTTAATTCAGTTTATTGATGCAAGGCATGATATTCAGAAAAATGACATTCAAATGAGAGAATGGGTTAAAGCATACAATCTGCCTATTTTTACAATTGTGACAAAAATAGATTACATTCCGCGCGGAAAACATTCAAAAATATTACAAAATATAAAAAAACAGTTTGACGGTGACATTCTTCTGTTTAGCGCAAATGACAGACAGTATTGCGGAAATATTATTGAATATTTAACAAATTTATGTAAGAATAATTAATATAAAATGCTAGTATGAATTTTGAAGGGGTTAGCTATGTTAAAAATAGCAGATAAAGAGGAGCTGTCACAATTATCACTTACGGGACTTCGTTCTTTAATTTTATTAGAATTGCTTATAAAAGAACCCCGATCTTTAGAAGATATAAGAAAAGAATTTATCAAATACAGTATTATGGAAGATTCTAATTCTGATGATATATTAAGAATCGACATAAATACTCTAAAGCTTATGGGCTGTGAAATATCAAGAGCTGACCACAGAACAAATAATAAATTTGTGTTATTAAAACATCCGTTTAAAATTAATTTGGAAGAAGACGAAATCAGCACTCTAAAAAGAGCTTATAACAAATTAAAAGAGAAGGCTGATGTTACAACTTTAATTCGTTTTGATAATTTATTCAAAAAAATATCCGAACATGTCTCTGATGACAAAATAAAGGAACAACTTGCAGGTATTTCAGCATTAAAGAATTATCAATCTGACATAATTAATAATCTTAAGTTAGCGTGTCACAAAAAATACACAGTAAGTTTTGTATATAGAGAACCTATTAATAAAAAAGAAAACACAAAAGATATTATTGCTGACAAAATTGTACTTCAAAACGATAAGTTGTATTTTTACGGAGTTGATAAAAATTCTAAACAGCCATTTTATTTTAACATTAAACGAATACTAAAAATTCTTTCTCTGAATGAGAACAATGATAACATAACAGCGAATCCAACAACTGTAAAATTTTACATCAAAGAGTTCGGATACTCCGGTCTTGAAGATTGTGAAACAATTTTGTCGGGAGATATTCCGGAAGGTTTTGTCGTTGAAGGAAATTATCACAATGAATTTTATGCAACTCAAAGAATTCTTTCTTTTGGCCCTAAATGTAAAGTTCTTGAACCTGAAAGTTTTAAAAATAAAATTATAGAAATACTAAAAAAAATGAAGGATGTTTATAATGGTTAAAAAATTAGCTCAAAAAAAGAACCAGTCATCTACACAAGTATTAAAAACCTTGCTTACTCTTATTCAAGGTGAGTTTTCAATGAATGAACTTATAGAAAAACTTAACGAAAATGAAGAAGAACCTATTTTCAATAACAGCGTTATAAGCAAATATATAAACACTTGCAGGTCTTGTGAATTTTCAATACCTAAAATGCAAAACAGATATTATGTAGCGAAAATTCCTTTTGGATTGGATTTATCAGTTTTAGATATTGACTTAATAGAAAATATACAAAATTTCGTAAAAATTGAAATGTCACCCAAAAGTCAGGGGAAAATTAATTCTTTAGTAAAAAAAATTCTGCATTTTTCAAACAAAGAAATTGAATTGGTTAATAAAGACGATTTGTTACAATCGATTGTATTATTTGAAAGAGCTGTTGCTAATAACCGAAAAATTAAGCTGATATTTAAAAACAAAGCAAATGTAGAATGTATTCCTCTAAGTATTACAAGAAAAAATGATAAAGTCTTTTTTAATGTATACAAAAAAAAGACAAGAAACATAGATGCTTCCCGTCTTTGCGGTATAGAACTCCTTGGCCAGAGATATGTAGAGCCTTATGAAGGAGGTCAAGTCGTTACATTTAAGCTTAAAGGCGGACTCGCTAAGCGTTATGAAGCGAGAGAAAATGAAGCAATAGAATACAATCCTGACGGTTCAATAACTGTTATAAATAAAAATGAAAATAAAGAACTTCTGTTTACAAGATTATTAAGATATGATGATAAGTGCGAAATTATACAACCTAAAGCATACAGAGAAGAGATGAAAAATTTAATCAGCGATATGCTAAATAACTACGGAGCTAATTAAGATGATACTGGTTGTTGATGTTGGGAATACCAGTGTTTCGCTCGGTTTATACAAAAACGATGAATTAGTTGACTTTTCAGGCTTTATATATCCTAAAGACATATCAGCTATGGGAATAGAACTGGTTCTAAAAAAAATATTTCCTAATACAAATATTGAAAATTGTATAATATCATCAGTGGCAGATGAACTGACCGGACAGGTACAACAAGCTATTCTTCAAACATATCACGTTCACCCGCTGATTATAAACACTGACTTAAATCTAGGTATAAATATAAAAGCAAAAAACACTGAAAATATTGGAGCAGATAGAATAGCAAATGCTTACGGTGCATCAAAGATTTATGATAAAAGACCTTTAATAGTAATAGACAGCGGTTCTGCAACAACATTTGATATAGTTGATTCCGATAATAACTTTATCGGAGGATTAATAATGCCGGGATTGGGTTTGCAATTAAAATCACTATCAGAAAACACCTCAAAACTGCCTGTTTTGGATTTGAATTTAATTGATAAAGTTCAAACATACATAAACACTGATACTAAAAAAGCCATATTATCCGGTGTTGTTTTTGGTCATGCCCAAGCCATACAAGGTTTAATAACACGATGTGAAAAAGAATTAAAAGCAAAAGCTTTTGTTGTCGGCACAGGCGGGAATGCTAAATTACTTTCTAAATATATGAAATATAAAAAGTTTAATGTAGTTAATCCTACGCTTACATTAGATGGTATTAAAATGATTTTCGATTTAAATATTGACTAATTTAAGCAAATTTTCTGTAATCACTAAGCTCATTTATTGCTTTCATGTCTGCTATTCTTGAAGCTTTTTTCTGTTCATGCGTTATATATGCGTTAATAATCAACGCAGGTATAATACTCAAAAGAATACAACCTACATATTTCATAAAATTTGTATTGCTCTCTGCTTTTGTTTTTGCTTCTTTCAAAAGGTACTTTAAACCGATTGAAGCACCACCGAGAGAAAAAATAGTGCTTATCGGGTATGCAACTGACTGCCCGAAGGCTTCTATACTTTCTGAATATTTTTGAGAATTTTCATCAACTTTATTGAATGTTCTAAACGCATTCTTTTGCAGTCTTTTTGCATCTTGAATCTGTTCCGGAGTCAATTCCAGTTGTTCTGCTGCCTTATAAAACCTTCTTTCCTCTTTTCCTACGGTTTTCTTATATTTTTTGAATTCTCGGTTATTCTTAAATGCTTTAATTAAGAATTTGAAAATATTTTCTTTCTTTTTATGCGTAACTTCTGCATCTTTAATCGTTTCTGCTTGTTCATCTGACACGTATACAAAATTATTAGAATTTTGCATTAATTCTTGTTTTACTTTAAACCTTCCGACCCTTGAAGCTTGTTTGTTAATTTGCGCAGCAATTATACCCATAATAGCAACTGACGCAAAAGAAAGCCCTTTGACTATCATAGCTATTTTGTTGGCGGATTTTATTTTCATTGCATTTAATAATTTTTCTATTCCCAAAAACGCAAGACCGCTGAACCCGCCGACAGTAATAATACCTGCTTGTGTTGCAAGTTCAGAATTTTCCGCATAATCTTGAGATGCAATATCAATCTTTTCAACAAGTTTGGTTAGTAATTGCTGATCTTTTTTTGCATTTTCTATTTCCTCTTTTGAAAGCTCTTTATCAATATTTTTTTCATCTTCTCTTAACTCATATAAGAAATTCATATATTGTTCCCTGTATTCCTTAGAATCTCTTGCCATATCTTTAATCGAATCAAAGTTTTTTGCAATTTTTTCCGTAACTTTTTTCTTTTTATCTTCATCTAACACAACTTTTCTTGCTTTATTGAGTGCTTCTTGAGTTTGTTCTTCTGTTAAAACAGCAAAGCCGTTCGGATTATTCAGTTCTTTTCTCATTGCCTCAAATCTGCCTTTTCGAGAAGCACCGACTTCAGCTTTTGCTCCCCAAGCCATAAGCGGGAATGCTGCCAGAGAACCGATTACAACCCCAAAAGCGGTTGGAATCCCTTTTCCTATTAACTCAGCATACTTACTTTTTTGTGCAAATCTTGCAAAAAATTTACCTATTGGTTTAATTAAACTTAATCCGAAACCGACCGCACCACCGACTAAGCTGGCCAATTCCAGCCCCATGCTGATAACAGGCTCTGTTGCAGCTTCCATATTTTCTGCTTTTTTCTGCGAATATTCATCCATAATATCAATTGCTCGAAGAAGTATTTGTCCTCTCTGTATATCTTTTTGATTAACTTCTTCTGGGTGTTTTTCAAGATACGCAAGACGCTTTGCGTCCAATAAATCACGCTTTTCTTTCCAGTCAGGGTAAACCGGCTCAAACTTTTTATAAGATTTGTAATCACCAAACATTGACATTATAGGAATTCCTTTTACATGTATAAAACAGGTGAAAAATAATTTTGCTACATAAACACTTCTATGTATATAAAGTTATAAACTGCAGAAAAATTGCCTAAACTATTAAAATATGTTAATACTCTAAACGTATGATTACGGATTTTATTATTTTATATATAATTTAGTTGTGTATTGGGAGAGGTTTATATCATGATGAATAACAGACGTTGGTACGATTCAAATGAGCACACAGAAAGAGCTTTAGCTTTATTAAAAGATATGGATGAAAACAAAAGAAGAGCTTTAGCTAAAGATTTAACAACTTTTGTTAAACAAGTTAAAGAGATGAAAGAAGAGGATGAAAACACCGAAATCAGTCTCGGGCTTGATCGTGTTATAGGTTTATATAAACTTTCCAACTCAAGAAGATGGTACGACAAAGTCAGTATTCTTTCTTATGCAATGAAAACAATGTCTACACTGCCAAAAGAAGATTTTTATAATATAATGGAAGGCTTACATTCTACATTAGCTAAATAGTTTTTTGCACCATTTTATGTATGTTGGTGCATTGATACATCCTGCTCTTTACAAATATTTTTGAGCATTATAAAATTATAGTAATTGTTGATATCTTAATAAAAGAGGTAACAAATGGATCAAATTATTAAAATAGCATGGGAACTAAACGAAAAAACCGATAATCGTTATAAATTAGTTTATGAAATTGCAGAACTTGCTAAAAAGTTAGTAGATGAGACTCAAATGAAGAAAGCCCGAGACGAGTTTGGTTTTGAAGAAGCGGCAGTTAACGAAAATCCTTACAAAAAGGAAAATCCCGTAGAACACGCCATTATGGTAAAAGCTTCAGAATCAGATGATACTGAGCTGGTCGGATAGGGAAATAAAGGATTAAAAAAACACCCGCTTCAAATAGGCGGGTGTTTTTATTTGTAAAATTTTCTTAACAATTAGTCAATTTCTATGCTTCACGTGTTTTAAAAGAAAGGAAGGTCGAAGTATGTACAATCAAAATAAAAAAACTAAAAAGTTAATGAACTTGATATGGGGGCTGTAATTATGGTAAACATTGCAGCAATATATTCTACATTGGGAAACCCCAATTCATTAATACCGCTTCTTGTTAAAGATTCGGCATCTACTACCGGTATGACTGCAGGTTCTATGATAACAGGAAGAGAAGAAGGTCAAGACAGATTAATCGATGAAGTAGGAACAGAAATTATTTGGTTATGTGCTATACCTGCTTTTAAATGGTTATTTGATAAAACAATTTTTAAATCATTTAATTTAGATTCCGAATTTGACGTAAGAAATCTTAAAAATAAAGATATTTTAGAAAAAATTAAAGAACACGCGCCGACTGAAGATATTAAAAAGAATTTAGAAAAAATAGCAAAAAAACAAGGTTTGTTTAAAAATCTTGCACTTTATAAATTTTTCTTTTCAACAGGTATGGCAGTAGCTAGTTATATCGGTTTAACAAGAGCAAAACAAACATATACCGAAAATAAGATTAAGAAAAATTTGATAGCTGAATACAATGCTCAAAAAGCTAAACAAAATAATAATGATAAGCAAAATACTGATAAACCTTCATTTAAAGGGATTGGAGAAGTTGTTAAAAACTTTGCCTTTTCTCCTGTCAGAAACATGTGGTTATTAGATGGAGCAATTACAACAGAAAGACTGGCTGATTCAAGAACTCCTCAGGAGTTTGCAGGATATGCAATAAAAGAGGGTTCTATTCTGTGCTTTATGTATTATGCAGGCGGAAAAATACAAAAGGCGTTGGAAAACAGAGCATTAAAAAAACACAATAGAACAATAGGACTTGATGTAAGAGTTTATGAAAACGGAAATTTGCAGAAAGCTTTTGAAAGCGGTACTGTTAAACAAAGCTTGGAAATATTTAAAAAGGCTATAACATTAAATGATGCTGATTTATATGAATTTATACATAAAAATCCGGAAAATGATATTATTAAATCGGCAAAAGAAGCAAAAATGATAAAAATGTATAATAAAACAGACAAAATCGATACAAGAAAATATATTGATTTAGATGAAATTAAAAATGCTTATAAAAATATTGATGCTCTTTATACACAATATCTTGATGCAATCAAAAAAGGTGATACAGCAGAAAACTTCTTTAAACATGTTAAGAAGTTGAAGAGAAATTCAATTTTAATGAATATAGGAAGCTGTATGTTCGCTCTTGGTGTAGTTACTCCTGCAGTTATGCTTGCGAAAAGATTTATGAGCAAGGATAATGCCGAATTCCAAACAAAGAAAGAAATAAGAGAACAGTTAATTAAAGAAGGTATAATTGCATAATAAACTTCAAAAATATATCAATTCGTGATATAATTTTTTTATGATTGAACTCTTAATATTGTTTGAATTAAATAAAACAGTGCTTACAATGTACGGTGTCTCAAAGGAGATTAGAGGGGATTTTTCAGTTCTCACTACTCCCAGCTACGGTACTATTAAACCTGCTCTTCGCAGACTGGAGAACGGCGGTTTTGTAAAGACTCAAAAAACCATTTCTGACGGCGGACGTCCTTCGACTTACTATTCGATTACACAAGGCGGAGTAAATGAACTCAAGAGATTAATAATGGAAGAACCGCTTGAAAATCCGATACAGTTTCTACCTATGGCAAGAGTAAAGCTGGCATGTGCTGATATTTTGGAACGGGATGACCAGCTCAAAATGATATCTTTGCTTAAAAATAAGGCAGAAAGTATTATTATTGATACAAAAAATATTATGGCATTCAAGGATTTATCTTTTTACCCCAAAATGGTTTTTGATAACTTAATATGCGAATACAAAAATTTTATTTCACTGCTTGAGGGTTTTGAAAATGCCGGCTCTCGTTAGTGACGTGATTAAAGGTTCTATTGCGGAAGAACTTGAGATTGCAATGGGCGATACAATTCTTTCTATTGATGGCGAAAAGATGCAGGATATGATTGATTATAAGTTTTTGTGTAAAAACGAACTTATAACAGTCGAGATTCAAAAATCAAACGGTGATATAGAAGAAATTGAGCTTGAAAAAGATTATGATGAAGATTTGGGAATTGTTTTTGAAAGTGCGGTTTTTGACAGAGTAAAACCTTGTCTTAATAATTGTATCTTTTGTTTCGTTGCCCAACAACCGGACGGACTCAGAGATACATTGTACGTAAAAGATGATGATTACAGACTTTCATATCTTCAAGGGACATATATTACAACCACAAATCTTACGGAAAAAGATAAAGATAGAATCTCAAAACTCCATCTCGGGCCTTTTTATATTTCTGTTCATACAACTAATCCCGAGCTTAGGGTAAAGATGCTTAGGAATCCTAATGCAGGAAAAATTATGGAGAATTTAAAATGGTTTTCAGATAATGAGATACCGTTTCATACTCAAATAGTTCTCTGCCCTGATTATAACGATGGTAAAGAGTTAGAAAGAACGCTAAAAGATTTATCTTCTTTGGGAGACTCTCTTTTATCTGTGGCAATTGTGCCTGTGGGTATAACTCAATTTAGGAGTGATGAACTCAAGTCTGTTGACAAAAAAGTAGCAGAAGAGACTATAAAGATTGCTTCAAACTACAAAAAAGTTTGCTGTTCTGATGAATTCTTCCTGCTCGCAGGAAAGAATATACCGAATAGTGATTATTACGGGAATTTTTCTCAACTTGATGACGGAGTGGGGTCATTAAGGATGATTATGGATGACTTTGACGAACTTGATTTACCTCAAAAAATTGAAAATTCTTTGACAATATGCTTTGCTTGCTCAGTTGCCGCTGAAACGGCTTTTAATTATATATCAAAAGGACTTAGTAAGATAGAAAACCTTACTTGTATAGTAAAGCCCGTAAAATCAACTTATTGGGGTAAAAATATTACCGTTGCGGGATTGATTACATCGGAGGATTTGATTAATTCAATCAAAGATGTTGAAGCAGATTATATAATAGTTCCTTCAATTATGCTCAAACCTTATACAAATCTGTTTTTAGACGGAAAAACTCTTGATTATGTAAAAGAGAAAACTTCCAAAAACATAGTAGTTTTTGAGGACAACTATTCTGTCTCAGAAGTTTTGGATTTGATTTAAATCAGTTTACATTTTTTATGTAAAGTTCTTCTAACAGAACACAGAATGTTGCTGCAATTGCAGGAGCAAATACGACACCGATCAGCCCTAAAAATTGAGCCGTAATAAGCAGGAAGAAAAATATTATTAATGGGTGTAAATCAAGCAGTTTGCCGAATACATAAGGTCTTACAAGATTGTTTTCCGCCCATTGTGCAAAACCGAATAAGAGTATAGTTAAAATTATTTTTGCTAAACTCATTTTGCATACTGCAATTAAGATTATGACAAAAGCAACTGCAGGCCCAACAATTGGAACCAAATCAAAAATGGCAGTTATTAAACCAAGTATAACAGCATAATCAACTCCTAATATAGCAAGTCCTATAAAAATAATAAGTCCTACGCATGTGACTGTTACAACTTGAGCCAAAACATATCCGCCTACTTTATTTGAAATAGAATCCAATATTTCTTCTGCTTTTTTCTTCAAATCATGCGGAAAAAGAGATAAATAACCTTTTTTTACGGTTTCTTTGTCGGCAAGGAAGTAATAAATTATAATACAAGTGGCTAAGAAGTATATTAAAAAGGAGGCAATGCTTTTGCTAAAAGTTATTGATTTACTGACTATATTAGATGTTACATCAGTCGCAGAAGAAAACATTTCGCCTATATTTAAGTTATTTAAACTTGTATTGGAAAGGAATGGAAGTGATAATAAAAACTTTTTCGAGTGTTCAAATCTTTCAGGTAATGTTGAGATAAATGAATGTATTTGTTCGCCACCTGTTACAATAATAGGTATGAATAACATAAAACAAATTAAAAGTGTCAGTCCTAAAACTATTGCAGAAGAAGCCGGACGACTTAATTTTTTAAATTTTTCGCACATTTTGTCTACAATAGGATTTAAAGAACAAGAAATTACAAACGCTGCAAAGAAAAGTATTGCAACATCTTTAATGTGCGCTAAGAAAATTATAAATAAAATTGCTAAAACTAGAAATATAAAATTTTTAATCCCTATGTATTTATTAAAAAATCGAATCATAAAAACTCCTTTTACAAGTATGATATCATAAAATCCCCCTTTTATATATTTTCATACAAAATAAAAAATGCTAGAATAATTACATGGGTAATATTTTAGATATCAAAAATTTAACCGTAGAATATACAAGTACAAACAATAATAAAGCAAATATTGTAAGGGCAGTCGATAACGTATCTTTCTCAATTGAAGAAGGAGAAATATACGCACTGGCAGGAGAATCAGGCTGTGGAAAATCAACCATGGCTAAAGCTATAACAAAACTTGTTCCCGTAAAATCTGGTGATATTTTTTATAACGGTAAAAGTATTTTAAGCCAATCTAAGGAAGAGAAAAAAGAATACCCAAAACAAGTTCAGATGGTTTTTCAAAATCCGTATTCAAGCCTAAATCCGAAAATGAAAATAGGTGATATTCTGCAAGAACCGCTTGATATTAATACAACATATTCAGCTAAAGCTAAACGCTCCTTGATTAACGAAGTATTAAAAGATGTCGGTTTGAATGAAAATGTTTTGGACTTGTATCCGCACGAATTTTCAGGTGGCCAAAGGCAAAGAATTGCTATTGCAAGAGCTTTGATTTTAAACCCTTCGTTCTTGATTGCGGATGAGCCTGTGAGTGCATTAGATGCAAGTATTCAAGCTCAAATAATAAATTTGTTTAAAGACTTAAAAAGGCAGAGGAATTTGACAATTCTTTTTATATCCCATGACTTAAATGTAATAAGATACCTGGCTGACAGAATAGGCGTTATGTACTTTGGAAAGCTGGTTGAAGAAAACGATGTTCTTTCCATATTCAATTTCCCCAAACACGAGTATACAAAAACTCTTTTATCTTCTGCGCCTATACTTAAGATATAGAGTCTCCTCCGTTTGAATGAATTATTGTTAAAAAAAGTAAAAATATTTCAGAATACCCTAAAGTTTTTCAAAATTGTGCCGATAAATATAATGTAGGTATAGGTCATGTCATGCGAAAAATAAACGGAATCACTATCAACGGAGAATATCTGGGTAATAGTGTTGTTATAAACGGTATGTTTAGAGCAATATGTACTATTTCCCCTATTATTATGCGTGATTTTGTCCTAATAATAAACCAGATTGAAAGACTCGATGAAGCGGTTAAAATCAAGAATTTTAACTGTGGTTTTGATTGCATTGACATAGAATTTAATAACAGTAATACAAAAGGAATCGCAAGCCTATACTTTAAACTTATAAACGGTGAACCTGAACTTACAGATTGCAAACTAATTATTAATGATGAGGAATATGTAGCGTCTGAAGAAAGAATAGCAGAAGAAGTTTCCAAAGAAGCTGAGAAAATTATACCTGAAACAGAAGATGTTGATAAAGATGACATTGTGCGCAAGGAAAAAATTAACGAGATTAAGTCTAAGAAATTAGAGGAATTGCGAGCTAAAAAAGAAGCATTATTAAACAAAAAAAATTCAAAAAATATAAATAAAATGTCTATACCTGCACAGAAAGATGAACCTCCAAAATCTCGGCTGGAAAAACTTTTAGAACAAAAGCGTAAAATAGCGGATGCAAAAGCCGGTAGAAAAAGAGATGATGAAAATAGCAAAACGGAAACAATTTCTCAGGGCTCTTCTATCGAAAAAACAGAAAAAACGGACAAAAATGACAATAAAAGTGTTTCTTCTGATACTGATAAAACAGGTATGTCAGTTTCTATCTCAGCAGAAAATATTACTGAAAATATTACAAAAAATGACAAATCAAATGATATAAGAAGTGATTCTCAAGTCGGATCTGTATCAGAAATTAAAAATGATGGTGAAACGGCTCAAGAAATATCAAAACAGGATGATATTACAAGCCAGAGTTTAGGGGAAACAGAAAGCACAGATAGTACTTATACCAAATCAAATGAACTAAAGAGCAGTAAATTCGATAATTTAGATGAAATAGATTTGGAAAATTTAAGTGACGAGGAATTGGCAGAACTCGAAGCAGAGCTGGAAGCGCAAATGGTAGACGAGGATGAATATAATTCGGAACCGGCTAATACAAACTATCAAGGCTTTAATCCGGATTTTGCCGAAAATCTTTCACAAGGCCTTATAAACGGCTTAACACAAGGATTATCGGAAGGACTTGCACAAGGTATTGCCCAAGGCCTTAGTCAGGGGTTTGCACAAATGTCAAGTCATTTGGAAAATTCTTTTGGAAGTAATAACGGTTATCAAAATAATCAGAATTTTGACAGCGGATTTAACAATTTTAACTCTAATAATATGCAAAACATGCAGTCTATGCCGGCTAATAATTTTGATATGTCAAACGGTTTTGATTTTAGTAATAATTCGCAGCCGATTAATAGTGCAATACCTGCATCTACGCCTACACCTGCCAATAACCAAATGTATCAGTCATCATCTCCTGATTATGCTCAAATTGACAATCGTAATTATAATGCTTCAATGGAAGCAAGAGATAACTATGCCTATGATGAAAATTCTAATTTAGATGATTTATCGGAACTATATTCTGATTTTTACGAAGAATGTCAAACCGATGATGATGAATACGGTTCTGATATAAATTCTAAAAGACCGCAAAGTAAAGGCCCTAATACTTCTGAAATAGATGCTCTTAAAGCTGAACTGGAAGCTCTTCGAGCAGAAGCGGAAGTGAAAAAAGATTTGATGACTTTGGATGAATTTCTTGCTAAACAGAAAGAATTAGAAGAAGCTAAAGAAAAGAAACGCAGACAAAAATTCAGAATTGTTGGAAGCAGAGAAAGAGTTAACGCAAGTGCTCTTGACGGAGGTGTTTTTGTGGCTGGTAATAAAGTCTACAAATGGGGTGATACAAAGGTTCTTGAATAAAATTTTTATTCCGGTAATACTTTATATGAATTTATGAGAGTTTTAAATTTGGAATCTTTGTATAAATAAACATCTATATAATATTTTTGTAACTCTTTTTTCGTATAGATTTTGTTATTCAATTTTATTTTTAATTCTGTTTCTCCTCCGTTGGAATATAGCGGTTCATCAGGGGAAGCACAATGTATTATTATATTTTTTTTGTCATCTTTTTCCTGCCGTAGAATGAATTCTGCCGTAAGGTTTGATATATCTTGAGAAGAAATGTTTTTTAATAAAAAGTCAGAATATATTTTGTATGTAAAAAATCTCTTTTTTACCTTGATATATTTTGGTTCCAATTCAATATCATTTTTGTATACAACTTTTCTGGCCGTATATAAATCAAATGAGTGAACTTTGTATCTGTAATATTTAGCTTTGATACCTTCACCTTGAATGTCATAAATATTTGCAGCTTTCATCAAAGATTTGGTATAAACATTGTAATCTATTTCTTGCGGTATTTTATTTATGAGCGGTTCAAAATAATCTAATGCTGTAATAGGATTTAAATCAGCATATACAACTGCCAATCTATATTGTATTTTAAGATTATCAGGATCATATTTTAAAGCTTTTTTTAAAAATCTCACTGCATCAGAGTTGTAACCGTTTTTAACTATTATTGAAGATGCTTCTAAATATGCATTTATTAACCTTTGCCTTATAGATTCTTTGATAATTTTATCTTTTTTTGTTAGCCGGTTGTAGTAATAATATGCTTTTTCATAAGCATCGGCTGCTTTTAAGAATTTACCGTTAGTATAATAATAATCTCCGACGATTATGTTTGCACGAGTTTTAAATCTAATAAGTCTTAGAGTATTTGTGTCTGTTACGGAATCTATAATTTTTTTTGCTTCATCAATTTTGTTTTGTAATATTAAAACTGTTGCAAGCTTTAATTCATCATCGTATATGCCGGTAGGAGATTTTTTATATGCGTTATAATATGCATATTCTGCTTTTAAATAATCTCCGGCAAGTTCGTACAAATTTCCTACTTTCATACAAAAACTATAATTTTTATCACTAATTTTTGCCGTTAAATCTGCATTAGAAACAATTTGTATAGCAAGCTGCTGTTCAATTTTTGTTTTTTCGTTTTTATGTGCGTACAAATTTTTTATCATTTCGCTTCTTGCGTGGAATGATAATAAAACGGTGAAAATAGTTGCTGCAATAAATGATATGCCGGCAGTTTTTAGATATCCCAGCATTTCCTGAGCGAAAGTAACATCTTTTTTCTTTTTAGATTTTTTATTCTCTTTAATCATTTAATTCCTGCAGGGAAACAGAATCTGCGTCTGTCATATTAATTATTGCATCATATATTTCATCAATTTGTCTTTTATTGCATAGTTCAATAGATGAAGTTATTTTTGATTTTTGAGAGTTTTCAATAAGTTTTTTAGATGAGAAATCTATCATATCTTCAACTTTTGAGATTAGATAATCATAGATTTTTTTTACATCGTCTCCTTTGCAGTATACAGTTATTTTGAATCTTTTAAGTTGTTTACCGCTTGAAGGTAAGAATTGTTTTTCGAAAACTCTAATTATTGTTAATACTGCAACACTAAGAATTGTGGATATAACGGCAACATCATACAATCCTGCTCCGCAGGCCATACCAATACTTGCAGCAATCCAAAGAGTTGCTGCTGTTGTAAGGCCGAATACCATAGGACCGTTTCTTAAGACTGTACCTGCGCCGATAAAGCCGATACCTGTTACTATTTGAGCAGCAATTCTGGCAGTATCTCTCACTCCAGTCGCTTGGTCTATTATTACGTTATCACCCTGCGCGAAAGTCGGAAACCCATAAATAGAAAGCAAAGTAAATATGCATGCCCCCAAACAAACCAAAATATGAGTTCTTAATCCAGCATATTTATTCGTAAGCTCTCTTTCTAATCCGAGCGCAAATCCTAGCACAACGGCAACAGATAATCTTATAAAAAATTCTAAATTAAAATATTCCATCTATGCTCTCTCCCTTTCTTAAATGATACAATATTTACACATAAAATACAACTTTTAGGGTAGTTAAATGAGCCAAGTATTATGTATAATCTTGTTATGAATACTGAATTGAAGACAATAAAAGAACAGCTTGAAGAACGTGAGTATGAAATTTTGAGTCCTTATGCTACAAAATGCAAAGATTCAAAGGGAAGAAAACACCCAAGAGAAGAAAAATTTGAAATAAGAACTGATTTTCAGAGAGATAGAGATAAAATATTGCATTCAAAGTCTTTCAGAAGATTAAAACATAAAACGCAAGTATTCTTATCTCCTTATAACGATCATTTTAGAACCCGTTTGACTCATACATTGGAAGTGTCTCAGATTGGCAGAACAATGGCAAGAGCACTAAGACTTAATGAGGATTTAGTAGAAGCCATAGCTCTCGGTCATGATTTGGGTCATACACCCTTTGGGCATTGCGGTGAAGGAACATTGGATTCACTTTTACCGAACGGTTTTCATCACAATATACAATCTGTAAGAGTTGTTGAAGTTTTGGAAGATATGAATCTTTGTAAAGAGGTTACAGACGGTATCTTGACTCATACTTGGGGATATAAACCTAAAACCCCTGAGGCGCAAGTTGTTCAATACGCAGATAAAATTGCTTATATAAATCACGATATTGAAGATTCAATAAGAGCAGGAATTATCTCCGAAAGTGATTTGCCAAAAGATTGTATGGACTATTTTTCTTCAAATCAGTCTGAAAGATTAGGTAAAATGATAACGGATGTAATTATAAATTCGACAGATAAACCAAAAGTCGAAATGACAGAAGAAGGTTGGTTCTACGTTACAAAATTAAGAACCTGGATGTTCGATAATGTGTATTTAGATCCGGTGGCAAAAGCAGAAGAAAAAAAAGCAAAAAATATTATCCAATCTCTTTATGAATATTATACTGAAATGCTATCAGCATACTACAAACAGGACGAGATACCACAGATTGTAACAGATTATATTTCTGGTATGACAGACCAGTATGCTATCAGAAGGTATTTAGATTTGTTTGTCCCGTCGCCGTTGGCAGAGCATGCAAATGACGATGCATTACTAAAAAAAGCAAGAGAACAGAAATAAATTGAAATTAATTAATTACAGCGTTCATACAGGACAAGAAAATATGCAAATCGATTCAGATTTGCTTGAAAATGCTGTTAAAACAAAGACGGCAGAGCCAATCTTCCGTTTATATGGCTGGTCTCCCAAGTGTATTTCTCTTGGCAGAAACCAAAAGTGTGATTTTTTGAAAGAAAATATTGATTGTGTTCGAAGGCTTACAGGAGGAAGAGCTCTTTTGCATGACGACGAGGTTACGTATAGCTACGTAACACCTATATCAATAGTTCCTAACGGAGAAACTATTACGGAATCGTATAAGTATATTTCAGGAATTTTAATAGATTTTTTTAGAACTCTTGGGGTAGAACTTGATTTCGGAGAGAACAAGAAAATATCAACACATTTTGATTATTGTATGCTTATATCAACAGGAGCCGATGTATGTTATAAAGGAAAAAAGATAATAGGTTCTGCGCAATTTAGAAAAGAAGGGTATATATTACAACATGGCTCAATCCTTTTCGGTTATGATAAAGCGCTTCTTGAAACTCTTTTTCACGAAGAAGTAAAGGGGATAACAACGGTAAAAGAAATCCTGCCGAATATCAGTAAGGAAGTTTTTGTTCAGGCAATTGAACACTATGTAAGTCAATTATAGCAACGTTCTCAATGTGATATGTATGCGGGAACATATCAAACGGTTGTATATATTCAACTTTTGCTCCGTGTTCTTTTAAATATTTAAGGTCTCTTGCAAGTGTAGCCGGATTGCAGGAAACATATATTATTTTCCCTTTGGTAAGTTTTAGTGCGTAATCTAAGCTATTAGGAGTACAACCTTTGCGTGGAGGGTCAAGTATCGTTACGTGGAATTGCCTTCCCAAAAGTGTTTCATTGGATAAAAACTTACCGGTATCTCCCTGATGAAGTTCAATGTTATTTATTTTGTTTTCATTTATAATACTTTCAGCAAGCTCCACAGACTCTTTAACTTCTTCTATACTCACAACTTTTGAAGCTGTATCAGACAAACATATCCCAAATGCCGTAATTCCTGCATAAGCATCAAGAATTGTCGGCTTATCAAAGTTATTTTTAATGTAATCTTTTACATACCTGAAAATATTATCTGCGCTCGGAGGATTTACCTGAAAAAATGTTTTAGCGCCGACTTTGAACATTTTATCGCATAGTTTTTCTTCAATGTATCCTTCTCCGAATGTAATATCTGTTTTATCTCCGAGAATAAGATTTGTTTTTTTGTTGTTATAATTTACAGCGACCCCCTGAATATTATCTAAATTATTGTATATTTTTTCTCCAAGTTGTTTTATGTTTTTAGAAAGAGAAGAATTATTAACAACCAAAACAACGAGGCTTTTCTTGCTATCATAGGATGTTCTTATAACAACATGTCTTAATTCTCCAAGTCCATCTTTTTCACTATATCCGGTAATTTTCAATTCCTGAGCAGTTACTCTGATAAAATCAATTATTTTGTCACAATATTCAGGTTGAATAGGACAGTATTTTATATTGACCAAATCGTGGCTTCCTGATTTATAATATCCTGCAAGAATCCGTTTTGAATCTTTTGTCTGTCCAATAGGGTATTGAATTTTATGTCTGTACTCCATTGTGTTCGGAGAAGGGATAACATTTCTGACTTCGACTTCTTCGCCAAAAATATTTCTCATTGTATCTTCTACAATTTGTTTTTTATATTTTAATTGAGCATTATATTCAATATATTGAATCTGGCATGCTCCGCAAACTTTTTGCATTTTACAAAAAGGTTCAATTCTATCAGGAGAAGGTTCGATTATTTCTATAATCTCGGCATTAGCGTAATTTTTGTTCTTTTTTGTAATCTTAATTTTAACGGTATCATTCGGACAAGCTCCCGAAACAAAAATTACAAATCCGCCAACTTTTGCAATCCCTAAACCCAGGTTAGAGAGTTTTTCTATTTTTACGGTTAATATTTCAGGAATGTCTGTTTTATTAATTACTTGCATGGTTTTATAATTTGTATATTTCTTGTTTCTGAGATTTCTTGACGTGCGTCGCGGATAATTTCTTTGTATTCTTCAGATAAACTAAGACCGTTGCAGAGTCTGTCTATGAAACCGTTGTTAACTTTAACCGCTTTTTCTAAAGCTCCGACATCCTCCAGAACATCTTTAATATCAGCCAAATCATAACCGAAAGATTGTTTTGATTGGTATATCATCATCTCGCCTGTTTCGGCAACAAGAGGTTCGCCGCCTAAATCAAAGTGAAGCTTGAAAACAGATTTAAGGTCTTGAAGCTCAGCTTGCATTGTCGCAATGCTTTGCTGAATCCTTAAATATCTGTCAAATAGATAGTCTACGTTTTTCAGTTGTTTTTGCTGCCAATCAAGTCTTTGGAGATATAGTTTTTTTAATTTTGGATAAACAAGAGCAAGCCCCATAGTATCAGCCATAGCTCTGTGGTGGTTTGTTAAATCCACATTGAATCTTTTAGTAAGAGCTTCCAAACCATGAGATTCAAGTTCCGGAGCAATTTCTTTAAACATCATTTGAGAGTCAATACGAGGGTTTGTCAGAGGTTCTCCCATAACTCTCTTTTTTGCTTCATTTAAGAAAGAGTAGTCAAAAATTACATTATGAGCAACAATAGGATAATCTCCTATGAATTCTAGAATTTTAGGCATTGCTTCTTCTTCTGTCGGAGCATCTTCAACCATCTCAGGAGTTATTCCGTGAATTGCAATACTTGATTTTCTGATATGTTGCTGCGGATTTATTAATGTTTGAAATTCGTCTTTAATTTTTCCGTTTTCCAATCTTACAGCTGCAAATTCAACTAATCGTTCTCTTGTATAATCCAGTCCGGTTGTTTCTGTATCTAAAACTATTTCTATCTCTTTTCTTCTTGGCATGATATACCTTATCCCCTTAATTTAATGTATATTATCGGCATTCTATAAATATATTTAGCCATTTCTCTACAATAGAATAATAGCATAAATATGCAAAACATGGTAATATAAGAAAAATGAGAATATTTATTATGTAATAGGAGTTTTATATGGTACAAGAAGTTAATGTAAACAATTTTCAGTCTGAAGTAATAAATAATAGTGAAGTTACAGTTGTAGATTTTTTTGCTGATTGGTGTGGACCTTGCAGAAAGCTCTCTCCTGTTATGGAGGAGATAGAACAGGAATTATCAGGCAGAGCTAAGTTTACAAAAATCAATACAGATAACAATGTAGAATTGGCACAGCAATATCAGATAAGCGGAATTCCTACTCTTTTAGTCTTTAAAGGCGGAGAACTGGTAGAAAGAATGGTAGGATTAATGCCGAAAAGTTCAATTATAACCAATATAGAAAAATATTTATAATAAATTAAAACAATCCACTTGATTTACAAATATGTCCATGGTAGATTAGAAATTGCGAGGAAGATGATAAAGCCGAATCCTCGTAGATGCATGGGCTGCTAGCTCAGGTGGTTAGAGCGCACCCCTGATAAGGGTGAGGTCGGTGGTTCGAGTCCACTGCGGCCCAGATAAAAAAGACGATGACAAATGTTATCGTCTTTTTTATTTTTGTTGCTTGGGTTTATTATAACCTTTCCGGACAGTTTGGATGGGACTTTTGTCGTAAGTATGCCTAATTTTAGGGCGATAGAGGCAGATTTATAGTCTTGAGATGTACCGGACTGTTTTTGCACTTTTGTCCTAATTTTTGCACTATTTTGCACTAATATTTTTGTTTTCAGCATGTTTTATGCCATAAACCCCTAATATGTTTGAACATTCACCCTGTGCAATAAAGTGCAACATAGTGCAAAAATAATTTATCTTTTAGTTTGATATGTGTCGAAATGTCTCTGAGATTGAGATGCAGGACTTGATGTTTCCGAGACAAAGAGCGATTAATGTGTGTATAAAGGAATACGCACATGGCAGAATTTACTACCGAAAAATGTAAAAAAATAGCATTAGCAAGATTAGACATAGTTCATAAATGGCTTGAGTTTAGAAAGAAATCTCAAAATAAACTTCAAGCTGATTATGATTTTGTGAAGTTGCATAATACATCAAACTCTCACTTATTTGAGATTTTAGGCAAAATATCTCGCGGAAGTTTGCACCGCTGGTATGCGATGCTAAACGGAACGGAAGATTATACAAAGCTTTTGCCACAGTATAAATACAGCAGTGTTAATGATTATAGAACTGTATTAAATGATGAAGAAATAAAAATATTTATGGGATTGCTTTTGCACCCAAATAGACTTTCAATCGGAAAAGCAATAGCACTAACAAAATACAAACTAAAAGAACAAGGGCAGAATTTTATTCCTGCTGATATTACATTCAGGCGTTATGCAAAATGGTTTAAGGATAACAATTACGATAAATGGATTTTAGCGCGTGACGGAGAAAAAGCATTATCGGATAAAGTTGAACCATATATAAAACGTGATGCAAGTTTGCTTGAAGTCGGGGATATTCTTGTTGCAGACGGACATAAATTAGCATTTCAGGTAATAAATCCATTTACAGGCAAACCCTGCAGAGCTACACTTGTTGGGTTTTTAGATTGGAAATCCACAGCTTTAGTCGGTTATGAAATAATGCTTGAAGAAAATACACAGTGTATCGCAAGTGCCTTGCGTAATTCAATAATTAATCTTGATATGATACCGAAAGTCGTTTATCAGGATAACGGCAGAGCTTTTAGGGCAAAATATTTTACTGACGATAAAGGATTTACCGAACTTGGGTTTCAGGGTTTGTATTCAAAACTCGGAATTGAAACAGTTTTTGCTCGACCGTATAATGCCAGAGCAAAAGTTATTGAAAGATTTTTCAAAGAATTTCAGGAAGGCTTTGAAAAATTGTTGCCAAGTTATATAGGTTCATCAATAAATAATAAACCTGCATATATGATGAGGAATGAAAAACTACACAAATCTTGGCACGCCGATTACGTTCCAACAATTGAAGAAACAATAAAAATGATAGATCTGTGGCTGAGTTTTAAGAATTCTCAACCATGTCCGAATGCTCCCGATAAGACAATCGCGGAAGTCTTAGCAGAAAGAAAAAGACAAAATATTGAAATTAATACTCTTGATGATTTAATGCTCGCAACAGAAGTTAAAACAATACAAAGAAACGGTATCAGATTCTTAAATTGTGATTATTTTGATGAAAGATTATATGGTTTCAAGAGCAAAGTATTGATTAAATACAATCTTTTTGACCTGACGAGTATAAAAGTATTTACCCCAAAAGGCGAATATTTATGCACAGCAAAGCGTGTAACAGAAACTCATCCGATGGCAAAACTACTCGGTGGTGTTAAAGACTATGAGGATTACAAGCAGAAAATTGTAAGACAAAGACAATTAAAAAAGAAAACAGTTGAATCTGTTAAAAAATATCTGGAAACGGAAGATATAAAACTTTTAGAAACACAAATCGAAAAACCTACTGTTCAATGTGCATTTAAGAGCTGTTCAAATGGTGTTTACAAGAGTTTTAAAAATAATGCTAATAAATACGAGTATCTTGTAAAAAATGATCCATATAATTCTTGGATAACAGAATTTAAAAATACAAAGGAGTATCAATTGTTATATGAAGAAAATATTTGTTAAAACGCAAAACGTAAAAAACTTTATCGGACTTGTTGAAAATCTGATAAACAAACCCCAAAATATCCCGAAGATGGGATTAGTGTATGGTGAACCCGGACTCGGGAAATCGCAAACAGCTTTGTGGCTTGCGTGTAAGTATGACGGAATTTATTTAAGAGCATCAAACCTTATGACTGGCAGATGGCTTTTGGAAGAAATGGTTAAAGAACTTGATGAAATACCGAGATTTTTGACTTCGGATAATTTTAATATCGTGGTTAAAAAGTTGAAAAAGAATCCGCAGGTGATTTTTATTGATGAGATTGATTATCTGATGAATAATTATAAAACGATTGAAACCCTCAGGGATATTCACGATGAAACTGACTGTCCGATAATCTTCATCGGTATGGGTTTGGCTCACAGGAAACTTGAACGATACAAGCACTTGTATGACAGATTTTCAGAAATTCTAAAGTTTGAAACTTTTGGAGTAAATGATATCGGGCAAATAATTAATCAATTGTCGGAAGTTCCATTTACCCCATATGCTATTGAATATATCCATTCAAAATACAACAGATTCAGACAAATTGTTCAGCTTATTAATCAAATGGAAACATTTACCAAAGATAATAATTTAGCGGAAATTACAAAAGAAATTATGGAGCAGATAATATGAACATAGAAAAATTGGTACGACACTTAAAAGAATTTACATTAGATGAAATAGAGATGATTGCAGAATGCGATTGCAAAACAGAACTTGAACACCTCTTGAACGAGGGTAAATTGGTCTTTGAACAGGGGAAATACAAAATGCCTGAAGAAAAACCTGACAGTAATTTTGAATTATTTGTAATTCCTAAAAACAAAATAACACCTATAAAAATTGAAGATGCTGTCGCATATTTCTTAAAAAATTACGTTAACAAATATTGTAAATTTGAAACTTACAGAAATTATCGCTCTATTTTTAATTTTAACATTTTACCTTATTTAAAAGGAAAATTCCTGAATAATATCGAAACAGGAGAGATTAAATCAGTTTATAATGCCTGTAAAATGAAAGGTTTAAAACCTCGCAGAATAAAAAACACGATGGCATTATTAAACCAACTTATAAAATATTATCAAAATCTTGGAATTATTGAAAAAACTTGCAATTTTCAAGTAAAAAGACTTACAGATAAAAACAAATTTAGTATTAACAGAATAATTTTTGAGGTATAAAAATGACAAAATACAATCAACTGACACAAGCCGAACATATGTATATTTACGACAAAAAATCTCTTGCAGAGATTGGAATGGAACTCGGACTTTCCCGCAGGATTTTATTTTATTGGAAAAAAGAATACAAGTGGGATAAAAAACGGTTTGATGCTGAACACAACAAAGACCGCTTTAGCGAAGAGCTTTTGGAATTTGCCAGAAAAATGATGAATAAAATTTCTGCGGACATCGACAACAATCAGAAAACTCCACCACCGGAAATTTATTCATTGATAAATATTCTCAAAAATATTCCGCTTGTAAAAAAAACAAAAACCAACCGGTTGCTTACCGCCGGATATTGTTAGGCAAATTGAACGAGAAATTTTGGGAATGGAATAAGCAAAATGTCCAAATTTAATATACTTTAAATGTAATGACGCATAAAAGAAGTTTTCTTACTTGGTTTTCCACTTGCTTATTGAACTATTTAAAAATATTGCTAATGCGATTATCAGATGAATCAAACTGCTTTTTATTTTCTTTTGCTATAGGTACAAAAGTTAATTGCTCCGGATGATTATTAACTATAATATTTGATTTTTCTGTTACAATTTGGCTTTGTTCTTTGGGGTTTATTTGGGACATTTGAATTGTAATTAATTTGCCTGTGTTGGCGAACAAGTTTAGGTTATAGCGGGTTTATACAAATTGACTGAAATGGGACGAAATGTCCCTTTTCTTTCACTTTTTGTCCTCAGAATATCCGGTATAAATCCGTACAAATCGCTAAAACTCAAGCACACTCTATATTATAGCGATGACAAAAATAGGACATTAAAGTCCTATTTGAAATAATAAATTCTCAGGTCGGAACTAAGCCGGAAGTGTTTATAATATTTGAATAGCAGTAAAATCAGCACATAAAATACATTACAAAACAGTAAAAATCTACTCCTAAATCTATCGCTTTCAGTCAAGAATAATAATATTTACAAACAAATTCTATTGGCAAAATTCTTTGAGGAATTCGTCTAAATTCATTATTTTTTTATCCTTCGTATCATCATATATATGTTTAAAACAAGCTTTCATGAAAGAGTCATGAGTTTTTCCATCATCTGTGAGTAATATATCAAAATTATTCATATGCGCAATGTACGTAGTATCATTTGGTGTATCTTTATCAACTTTTTTACCTTGAATTAGGCAATAGTCAATCAGAAAATCATCTGCTTTAAATTTTCTATATGCAAAACTATTTTTAGGAATTTCATAGTTTACAATTTTACGAAAATCTCTTAGAGATGTTTTTTCAAGATCAAAACGATATAATACACTTGCAACATTACTACATCTCCACCAAAATCTTAGTAAAGATATAAAGGTATTTTGATCAAATTCTTTTTGATTATGTAGAAATATATTCATTTCATTTACCGCAAAGTCATATTTGTATATAAATTTGTAGCAATATTTCTTCCACATTATTATATTGTACACTTTAATGTCATCTTTTAACTCATCAAAAAATGTTTGAAGATTATTTGTTGTATTTATTTTAAATATATGAGATTGCTCTACATCATATTCATAAATTTTGTTATCTTTATCATTGTAGTAGTAGATATCTTTAACTTTTGCCGCACTATATATTTGCGTCCACTTAAAGCCACTTTTTAATTCTTTTTCAATTACCTCTGAAGCTGCATCTATTATATTATTTTCGCAATATTCTTTTATAAAATCTACATAATAATTATAATCTTCATAAAGATTATTCTTATACAAAAATGGTAATCTCTGTTTTAATAATGTTTCAGTAGCATAAAACTTTAGAGTCTTTCCTATTTTTGATTTTATATTACTCTTTTTTATTAATTCAATTTTTTCTCGTTTTAATATGTTAACGTCAACAATTATTTTTTTTACCATATACTCACACATTTTAGTTATAAAATATCAACCTTTTGTATACCAAGCACCACGGGTTTTACCATGTTTTATAAGGTAATTATTTTCGACTAAACTTGATAAATGCTTTTTGATTGTATTTATATTAGCCCCTGTTAATTCAGACAATTCAGAAATTGTTGCTCTGTCTTTTGTTTCAAAGATTTCCATAATTTTTGCAGAAATTTCAGGCAAATCTAAGTTTGTCTTAACAGATGTGTTTGCGTGTTCAATTTTATATTCAAGTCTGATTTTTTGCTTTTGCAAAGTTTTCAGGAAAAACATTAACCAAGGTTCATAGTCAGGTTCTTTATTCAATGTCGTTTGGGTTTGCCTTAAAGCTCTGTAATAGCCCTCTTTGTTATCCTCAATTATTGATTCTGTTGAACTATAAGGAACATAAACATAACCTGATTTTAGCAATAAGAGGTTAGTTAATGCTCTTGATAATCTGCCGTTTCCATCCTGAAACGGGTGGATTGCAAGAAAATTAACAACAAAAATTCCTATAACAATTAACGGATGATAATATCTATCCGACAAATTCTTGTTAGTCCATTCTACAAGTTCCTGCATTTTTAATGGTGTTTCAAAAGGAGTAACTGTATCAAAAATAACACCAAGTTCTTTGCCTTCACTATCATATGCTACAACTGCATTTGATACTTTTTTATATTCGCCCTTATGCTTTTCATCTTTTGAAGAATACTCTAACAAAATTTTATGAAGTTGCTTAATATAATTTTCTGATAGGGGAATAACCTCCCAATCCTCAAAAATTGTATCAGCAAGTTTTGCGTATCCGGCGACTTCTTCTTCATCACGATTTGCAAAAGACTGTTTTTTTATTCGTGATAATAATTCTTCAACCTGCTTGTCTGAAAGCTTATTCCCCTCAATACGATTTGAAGAACCTACACTTTCAATTGTTGCAACTTTTTTTAAAGCTCTTAATTTTTCAGGAGACATTTTGCCTAATAATTTCCAGGAACCTTTAAATTCATCGATTTCAGAAATTATTGAAAGCATTTGATTGTTAATTTTAATATCAATATTTTCTAACATACTTATACCCAATTAGACCTAATATGACCTAATAATATATTATTTTTATCTAATTGTCAATATTACAAAGGCTCAAATCATCAAATATATAATTAGTTAATCCCAGTTCCTGCTTTACTTTATAAAAATCTTTTCTTATTTTTCTCTTTAAGTGTTTCTTTTCTTGTTCACTGCCAGTTAAAAGATCGTTTAAAGGCTGTTTTAATAAAATCAAATTTTGAACAATTGGGGTTAGATACTGATATTTTTTATTTGTGATTTGAAAAAGCTGAGCTAATTGTCCCGGAGTCAGAATTTGTATTTGTCTTTTTGGAATATTTGCGATTCTTTTCACTTCAAACACACAGGTTTTATTGATATAACCCTCATTTTGAAAATGTTTTATTATCTGATTTAAAAGAGTCAGAATGTTTTTTATTCTGCGTTCGGATATTTGTTTGTACTGCATACACTTTCTGAAGCTCTCAACATCAGAAACAGTAATATCCTTAAGTATGAAATTTTTAAAATATGGAATAATGTGTGCATTGATAAACGTTTTATAGGCTTTAACTGTCTTTAATTTTATGTTTCGATTTTTACACAAATTTAGAAATATATTACAAGCATCTGCCACTGTAATATCTGAATTTTTACAAGGAATATTTTTATCAAAAATTTTGAATTTATCTTCGGTTTTTATGGTTTCAACATATTCAAATTTATCTCCGCATGGTTTTATATTCTCCGATTTTTGCAAAAATTTTCCGGCTGTTACAGCATTAATATCGCAAAACATAACAATATCCTCAAGAGTAAATGTTTTTAATCTTTTTGCAACTTTTAAAATTTTATCCAATGAGTACCTCCTGAGCTATATTTTTCAATTGTATTCACAATCTGTCTAAAACTTTTGGCTTTATAGTGGATTAAATGGATAGCATCTTTTGTGATTTCAACTTCAGATATTTCTTCCGTTATTTGTTTGACATCCGCATATTCAAATTCTGTAAATTTGTATATTTCAGAAATCCTGTCAAATAAATGCGTATGTTTTTTAAGTTTGTGTTTAGCAAGCTGCATTCCAACCAAAATTATCGGGACACCTGTTTCATCATGTAAATCGCGCAAAGTTTCTATTGTTCTGAAATCGGCAAGCAGATAATCAATTTCATCAACTATTATCATCTGTGGATTCGATTTTAAAGTATTAACGCATTGTCTAAAAATATCTGCGGTATAAAATCTCGGAATTTCGTCCAATTCTTTGGTGATTTCTTCCAGCAACCACTTTGGGGTCATAGAGTTTGTTGCTCTTATATAAATTGCGTCATATTGTATTGAAAGGTACAATACCGTTTTTGTTTTCCCAAGTCCTGCATTACCATATACCAATCCGATTTTTGTGATATTATCCGGTTTGTTTTTTAGGTTATGAATCAGGTTAATAAACCCTTTTACATTTTTAGTCAGTACGAATTTTGGTTTCATATTCTTTGAACTCCTTTGATTTTTTGTATGAGGTAAGCCAAATTCTATCATCATTACAAGTACAGCCGTGCTCCATAAGATATCCATATCTTTCACGACTAGTCTTGAACAATGGTTTTACAGCAGGATTATATTTTTCGGGTTCTTCCTTTTTAATTTCAATTTTTGGTATAAGCGGCAGAGGTAAAAGTGTTTCTTCGGTTTTGTCTAGCTCGCATTCTAATATTTCCAAATCTTCAATATTCAGAAATTCTTTACAAGCTTTTATTGTCTTATTTTTAAGCTGCTTTTGTTTTTGGATTTTTTGTTTGTAATCCGTTTGTAATCCTCAATATCCTTAACTTCGCCTGTATAATATGCAAGCGGATGAGTCAGAGTAATCCTGTCAGCTCTGCATAAAAATTTACCAGTAATTGTATAGACATTGATGTAACTTAAATCAAACAGGCTGTATTTTATTATTACTTTCTGCCTTAAACCATAAAGAGCATCATTGTAGTAATCCGATTTTAAAAACCTTATTCCCTGACTTGTTATTGTTTTGACCTCTTGTGCCAACATTAAATCATCCAGTTCTCTCTGATTAATTTCCTGCTGCTCAATACTATCAAGCATTTCTTTAATGCTTTTTGTTTTGTCATTTGGACAAGGCATAGAATTTTTATATTCAAGCCAGCTGTTTATCATTTGTACCGTTTGTTGAATTGTGGGGGTATATTCCTGATGAATTTCAGAATGGAATTTTTCGTTTCTTCTTAATCTTGCCGGTTTATTTTCAATATTTGTACCAATATAACTTGGAAGCAGCATTTCAAAACTTTCCTGCATTTCTAGGAAAAATCTTTCAATAACTTTTGCTCTTGCATTATACGGATTTGCAAAAACTGTTGTTATACCGAGTTTTTCATAAATTCCTTTTAATCCGATTTCATCGAATTTTGCACTTCCGACAAAATATTTTCCGCGGAATGCTCTGCCGTTATCCAAATATACAAATTTTGGAATTTTGCCCAGATTTAATATGGCATTACGCAGAGCTGAAGCAATATTCTGCGTATTTTCTTCAATCATTATTTCATATCCGACCAGTGCTGTTGATTTCCAATCCAAAAATCCAATTAAGGTAGCTCTGCAGGGTTTGCCCGTAAAAGGATTTATTACTTGGAAGTTTAATCTTTTCCCGTCAGCAACCAAAACTTCTCCGACTTCAATCTTTGAAATATCCCTTTTTATATGCGGAATAACATCTTCTTTTAATGCTTTTTCTCCGTCACGCAAAAGCGTCCACTTGTCATAATAATTTGCTTTATACCAGTTTGCAAATCTTCTAAATGTCGGCGGAGCAGGGATATATTCTGCTCCCTGAGTTTTTAAAACGTACTGCGTTAAAGATATAGCTTTACCTATACTGAATTTATTAGGGTGTAAAAGCAGTTTCAAAAAGATCTGCTTTTCGTGTTCCGTAAGACAGGTTCTTGAATAATCTTCATAATGATAATTTGGGATAAGTAATTCATAACTATTACTGTTTCCCAAAATCCGTTTCCACCTTTGAAGTGTTCCTATTGAGACATTTCCGAGTTTTGCGTAAATCTCCGGATACAAAACTTGTGCATTATATGCACCTAAAAAATCATTATCAAATTTGGTTTTATTCTGCTGATTTTTGCGTTCTTTTTTCCAGAGATTTAATAAATCCATGCGAGCCAGTGCAATTACTTTCACTTTATCCGGTTTATGAAAATCTGTTGACACAGGAAGTTGTTTTTCAGTGTATATCGGAACAATTTTGGAATAATACTTTTCCTGAAACTCCGGTTCAATACTTGATAACAAAATCTCAAAACTCTTTCCGCCCTTTACAGTGATTTCTCTGGTTACATATTTCTTCAAAGAAAGCCTGATTGCTCTGGTACTTACACCTTTGAGTTCCGCTAATTCTTTAATTGTAATATATTTTTCTTCGTTCATCGTATTAACATTGATTACTCTGAACTCGGAAGATTGGAACTGTTTCCGACTAAATTTGTATCATTTCGACACAGCGCGAGTGAGCAGAGGGTGAAAGCCGTAAGGCGGTACCCGTTTAACGCGAACGAAGCAAGACCTTGCTTTCAGTTAAAACAGAGTTAGAATGTGAGTACAAAAATCATTTACCCTAAAGGAATTACCCCATGAAAAAAGAACTGAGAAAACAAATTGAACTGCTTGAACAAAAAATGTCAAAAAGTCCTAATAATATGAAAGATGGCGGAAGTCATTTTCTGTATCGCAGAGAAAGAATGATAAGGTTTAAAATGCTGCAGAAAAATATGCCACAAAAAATGCTTGCAAAAAGATTAAACCTGACCGAAAGCTACATCTCAAAACTAATCACCGGCGAACGCTACAACCAAGATTTTGAAAGATATATTATTCATATTTTAGATGTAAATTATTGTTGTATTTGATTCGCATAAATTTGATTAATTTTATTTTGCAAATTACTGTTAACAAAATTGAGTCTTGGTTGAACTCTTTCTTGAAATTCATTTACATCAACAGAGTTATCTTTTAATAGTGATATTATATTGCAAGCGAATTCATATTCAGCAGCTTCTTGATTGTCTTCTAATAACATATTAACTGTTTCTTTAAGCAATTTAGAATTTGATTTTGCAGACTCAGAATTAATTAAAGTTACTATATTCATATATCCGCTAACGGGTTTTGTTGCTTCTAATTCATTAAATATATAGTTTAAAATAGGTGTTAAGAAAATTTTATTGAATTGTTTTTCTGTAAGAATGTTGCCTGCTATTTGCAAATATCGTATTCCGCTATTTGCATCTTGTTTGTATGAATCTATGGTTGTATTTTTTATAGATATAAAATCTTTTTCTAAAAGTTTGATATTATTATTGTTTAATAATTCATATAAAGAGAACGTTTTTTCCAAGTTTTCTTCATTGTGATACTTTGTAAGAATATATTCTTTAAATTCTTCTTTGTTTATTTTAACTTCGTATTCATTAATAACAGATAATAATGCTTTTAACTCATCCATAGAATTATCTTCTTCTCGAAGTAATTGTTTATATAAACTACTAATAGAATCTTTTAAAATAACATATATGGAATGTCTTATGTCAGGCATTCCTAATAGGTAGCGTTTCGATGCATTGCAATTTATAATATTTTCAACATGTAGCTTACAATTATTGTCAGTTAATATTTTTATAAAGTTTTGATGCCTATCAACAGTTCTTAAAATATTTCTTAAAATGCCTTCATAACTCAAATCAGTTTCATTAGTCACCAAAAGCATTGCATAAATTAGCATTTCCATTGCTGTCGCTGCACTATAAGCATATAAAGCATTAATGAATTTATGTAATGCTGTATTAAACTTATTTAATGCTTCTTGATCAAAAGACTCCTTATCTACCAATTTTAAGGATAATTTTATACCATTTAGAATACTTAATTGATTAGAATAATTGGGGGCATTATCTTGTGCAACATTAATTATTTCATTAAGTTTTTGAGCTAATTGTTTTTTAGAATCGATATTAAGCGATGAACGATTATAATATTTCAAAACGTTTATAGCATTATCTGAAAAAGCATCTTTAGAGATTGTACTTATAATAAAGTTTATAAACTTTTTAGGAATTAATGACAATTTATTTTTATTATTTAATATTTCAATATATTTTTGTATTGAAGTATCAACTTGAGATATATTTTTAAAATTGTTAAAAACTGCAGAAATATAACTATCCTCAACAATACTTCCATCTTCTGTTATTTTGTCAAAAAGCTGTAATTTTAATTTTTCACTCATAATATTTTCATTTGCAGAGATATCATCTTTATCATTAAGCGGTAAAAAATATGAAAATAAATTTTTAACATTTATACATTGCTTATCACGCATATTCGGAATGTATGACAGAAATCTATCCATTTCATCAGAAATTGTTTCCATAAAGTCAACAAAATTAATATTATCTAATAATAGAATATCCCCTAAATTACATATTAATTGGATTTTATTATTATCAGTTAAATCTTCATTTTGTAAAGTGTTAAAGACTACAACAGCAGCATTTTGCAAGTATAAAATCTCATTTTTTTCTATCATTAGTTGTATTTCATTTTTTATCCGATTTATTATACTATCACTTATATCCTTTATTAGAATGCCATCTTTCAGTTCATTAGATACAGATTTCGCATCAATTGTTTCTTTTAAATATATGAATGGCATTAAAGACGGCATTTTGTTAGGTAGAAGGTTTTTTATTCTGCTAATAAATAAGTTGTATTCATTATTTTTTGCATCTATAGAGAATAAATCAGGATCTTTTATTAATAACTCTTCGACATCACTCCATTTTTGTTTTATAACGACCATTATTGAAAATAATGTTAAATTATTTAATATAAATTTGTGTTTCGGATCAATATTATTTGCAAGCATATAATTTATAGAAAAATCATTTATAAATCTTTTTATTTGCCTTGGTGTTGAACCACGATATCCAAAAAAGAGTACTTGTTTTATTTCATTAATATTACTTTCTATCTGAGAATATATAGAAAGCTCTTTTAATTGCTCTTCAATAAAAATATCTCTGTCAATTTCTTGTAATTGTGGAATTCTAATATATGTACTAAATAATTTATCAAAAAATTCATCACCTATTATTTGAGCAAATTTACTATCATTTTTTACCACATTATAACTGGCACTAATGTATTGTTTTATGGCAATATCATCACATGGTATAATATAGAAACAATTTTTCTTGTCCATAAACGTTTTTATTGCCGATAAAGTTTCATATGCATATTTGGGTTCGCATCTGTCTAAATTATCAAAAATTATAAGAACTTTTTTCTTTTTTAATGAAATATTCGAAACAATATCAGAAAATATTGTCTCGAATTGTTCTGGTGAAAAAGTTGGTTTATATGTGTATGTTTTAATTTTCTTGCTGCAAAATATCATTTTTGTTAAATCTAAAAGTTGGTTCTTTAGCAATATAAAAAGTAACAATGGTGCACTTATAAAGCCTAATCCAGAAAATACTGGTATAGATAACGATTTTAACCATTCATTGCCAGAATAAAAACTAATTATTGAAAAAATCGCTATCAACAATACTGTAAAGACTAAATATTTTATTATTGGCGATAATTTTTGGCATAATTCATTCCATTCTAAATCTATTTCTTCTTCAAAATCTGTATCAGCATACAACAACTTTTCTAAAGAATTATTTTGATCGTTAACATATCCATCATTATATACACCAAGTTTACTCTTTTTTAACTGAGCATCCATATCAAAAAGAATACTTCTCATTAATGGTTGCCCTACATATTTCCAAACGTCAATATTGAATATGGCATAATTATCTTTTAACTTTGAAATAATATTATTTATGATATAACTTTTTCCACTTCCCCAAGAACCAAATAAACCTAGATTAAAAGAAGAATCCGTCAATGTTTCATTATTAGCAATTTCAACAATTGTGTCAGCAATATTTGTGTGAACTCCAAAACTATCTTTAATATTAGTTTTGTTATTTGAATCAGATAAGAATAATTTTTCTGGCATGTTCATACTCCGTGTTCTTGATTATTATCTCTATTCCCCTATTTTAATTATTTAACATAAATAATTAAAATTCTTAAAATTTAATATTTATTTAATGATTTGAACAATAATTTAAAAAAAATTTATATACTATCTAGCTTGATTTTGAACTGACTTTAAGTGATAAATATGGCACTAAAAGGAGGTCGTAAATGGAAAAAACAGGGTTTAATATTACACCTAAAGAATTTAGGCAATTAAGTAAGTGGGCAGAAGAAGTTTACAATATTGCGGTTGTTGTAGATTACTTTTGCGAAACGCAACCGGATAAAGAGGAATGCTATAATTTAGCTCCAGTTGTAAAATATTTGCACCGAGAAGCAGATTTATTGAATGCATTTTTTATTGACCACGAAAAAGATATTGAAAATTTAAACTCCGTTTAAACCCCTTTTAAACAGCATTTAAATTTATGTCTGAATGATACAAAATTACTGTACTGTGCTTGATATTTTCCCAAAGGCAATCGATTAATGTTCATAGCGAAAGGAATATTATATGGTCGAAAAAGATTATATGCTGTATGGAACAAAGATTTTAAACTTAAAGACACAAGAAATTGGTCTGCTAATTTGTTTATGGAAAAACAAATATGCTGATAAAACTGTAGATTTTGCAACCTGCGTAGATAAAACCGGAAAGCGATACAACATAGAACTTGATAACATCAGAGGATTTGAAGATGATTTTGAAAAATAAAAGAACCCGAGAACGCGTACAATTATCCTATACAGAGTTTCAAGTAAAGTTTGCCAAAGAAATTCAAACAGCGCTTGAAAGTTATATCAAAACTGAAAACGCAAAGCCATATTTTAAAACCAACAAAAAACCAGAATCTGATTTCTACGTTAACTTACATTGGAATTTTAATCATTTTGGAATATCTAACTGGTATATTGAATGCATGTAATTTTTAAACACAGATAAAACACTTTTTAAACGGCATTTAAATGCTGTTTAAAATTTACGATTTTTTCAAAAAACTTCCGACTTGCATGTCAAACTCGCGATACTTTATCTCAAAATCCCAGATACAAAACAATGTCAATAAACAACAGTGCAATCTAGTGCGAGGCTCGGACTCGCGACCTTAGTTAGAAGACTCGAACTCCTGACCTGATATTTAGTTGGTATTAATAATGTAACTCTGTGTTATAATTGTTTCAAGTCGGACTGATACATTTTGTATCATTTAGACACATACAAAAGGAAAGGTGTAGAATAAGTATTAATAAGACCATTTTAGAACTTTTTGCAGAGCACGTCAAAAAAAAGCCTGAACAGATAGCAGTTATATATAAATCTGAAACAAAAATTACAAATAAAGAATTATGGGAGCTGTCAGGAAAGATTTATGCTTGGTTAAAATCAAAAAAAATAGGCTCAGAAGATGTAGTAATGTACTGCTTGCCGAGAGGCGTTGAACTTTATGCCTGTATTATGGGAACTATAAGAATCGGAGCTGCTTTTGTATTAACAGAAACAGATAACAACCCAAAACGTACTGAATTTATAAAACAAGACTGTAAATGCAAACTTTTTGTAGATGAAGATTGTTGGAAAGAAATTATAAATACTGATTCATTAGATGGGTACGAACCCGTAAATTTACATAATTTATGCTATATAGCTTACACATCAGGTACAACAGGAAACCCGAAAGGGCTTATGCACGAATACGGTTCTTTGGAAAATGCTTGGAAATCAGCACGATATAACGGCAAACCTTTATTTTCTAATGATGATACATTTCTAGTTATGAGCCCGATGAATTTTGTCTCACTTTAATGCCTTATTTATACGCAGAAAATGAAGAAGAATTTAATAAATATATTAAAGAAAACAATATAAATTGCGGTTATTTAACACCTTCTTTTATATATAAACACAGTGAATGGGAAATTCCTTGGAAAAAATGTATAATCTCAAGCGAACCTGCTGACGGATTATATCTTCCGAATGTTAAGTGCTATAATGCCTATGCTTCAACAGAATCAGGATGTTTATTAGCAATGTATGAATATACTAATCCCCTAACTCCGCTTCCTGTCGGCAAATCACAATCTGACATTAAACTTTTTATACTGGATGAAGAAGGAAAAGAAGTTCCGCAAGGTAATATTGGTGAAATATGCTATAAAAACCCTTATGTAAGAGGCTACATTAATCACCCTGAGCTGACAAATAAATTAATACAAGATAATATTTTTCATACAAGTGATGCAGGGAAAATAAATGATGAAGGAAATCTTATCGTTCATGGACGCTTAGATCAAATGTTTAAAGTCAGAGGATATAGAATTGATACAAACGATATTGCTGATGCCGTTAAAAAAGTAAGTAATTTGAAAAATATTGTAGTAAAGGGG
>CACZCH010000022.1 GCA_902779645.1 uncultured bacterium
AGGGCGAGTGTAGTTCCAGCCCCGAGAGTTTCTTTCTCCACTTTCTTTGCGGTCAAAGAAAGTGGATATAAAAATGTTAAATATTTTATATTTAAATATTAAAAATTAAACTTTTTGCAACAAAATACATAAAATGATGAATAAAAGAATGTTGAAAAATTCAAAAATAATTTTTCCTCCACTAAACGGAGGATTTTTGTCTAATATCCTTCAGAAAAATAAAATTATACCGATATATGTAGTATGGAAAGCCTCAGAGAGGTTTTTCATACCTCCTCCCCAAGTCTGGTAGCCGTTCTCTAATGAATGGCTTTTTTTTATGCAATAAAATCTTTTAACTTTTCAGATAAATCATATTTTGTAATTTTTCCGTCTTTATTCACATCAAGCATTTTATTTTTACTATATTCTTCAGTTCCTTTGTAAGCTAATACTTCTTTATTTGCATTTGCCGGCTGAAAAACCATTGCATAGAGAGTCCCTGCTGTTAATGTATCGTTATTACTAAAATTATTCTTTTTCTTCCAGTTAAGAAGATATTTCTCGACATAATCTAATTGTTGTTCCGGCGTCATTTTTGCTAAATTTGATGTTGTTGTACCAAGATCTTTTGCGGAAGCTTCAGTAAACTGTATTAATCCTGTTGCAGTTGACCCGGGATTTTTTACAGAAGAAGAGAACGTTTTGTTAGTCTCTAAGTTCATAACAGCCATTAAATCATCCGGTGAACATTTAACATTCTTTGAAATATTGATTACTTTAGCATAAAATTCATCTGTTAATTGTGGTTGTTTTTTTGCCCACTTACTTTTTAATTCTTTTGCATTGGAACTTAGGTTAATATTTTCACTTGTGCTTTTCTTTTCAACATTCTCTTCTGCTTTCTCAGTATTTTGTTTTGCAGGGATATAAGACCACGGGAATCCCGTCACCCAAGGATTCATACTTACACTTGAGGGCATATAAAATGATGAGAACGGAAATTCTATTTGTGGAATATATTGTCTTTTACCGGAAGAATCTGTTCTCTTTTTCGCTTGTTCTTCCATCTGTTTGTATGCTTCTCTCATCTGTTTATTGTAATCTGAATCAGGGTCAGCATAGGTATCCCATATTGTTTGACAAACACCGCGAAAATCTACTGCAGGGAATCCTGCATTAGCAAAAGTAGATGGCGGAATCTGGGCTGTCATAGAAGAATAACCCATATTGCCAAATACAGAGGGAAACGGATTCGCAAAGCCTCCAAAATCAACTCGTCCAAACATTGGATACATTCCAAATCCAAAACCGCAGCACCCTCCGAAGAACGGGTTGTTTGCCAACATTCCGAACGCGAAACCGTTTATAAAATTGTTAAAAAAGTTGCTCATAGTATCCAATATCCCGTCTATATATATAAAGTCATGTTTTGACGAGAAATTGCCATGAAACAAGAATTTTAATTAAGAATTGTAACAAACTGTGTTTTTATATCTAAAATTTCTTCAAATGCGCATACGCAGCATCCATAGCTTTTTTACCCAGTTTCCCAAAATCTATTGTGTACATGGTGCTGTCACCAATTTGGATAACATCTGTAATATGTCCTATACCAAGTTTTTCATGAAAAACTCTTTCGCCAATATTAAAGAAATATTGCGTAGTTGCATTTTTAAGTTCTTCTTGTTCTTTTTGCTTTTGAGCGAGTTCGGCATCTTTGCGTTTTTGTTCTTCGATTTTTTGCTTCATGGGGTTATTCTCCCAGAAAGCCTTCATTCTCTCTTCTTCCTTTTCTTTGTTAATCGGGTTCTTTTTAACAATCATTCTTGAAGGAGTCCGTTTTACAACGGTTGTAGTCTTTTTTACAGTTGGAGCAACAAAGTTTGAACCAAAACCGGTTGATGTTGTTTGATTGTTATTTACCCCTTTATTTACCCCTTGATTTACCCCCGGGGCAACAAAATTAGAACCAAAGCCGGTTGAAGGCTTAACGTAACCGTCAGAAGTAAAAGTCATTGAGCTTCTTTTTTGTATTGCCTCAGATTTATCGTATGTATTTCTAACTGATTTTACAGCACTTCTAAATGTACTTCTGTCTGATGAGTATTCAGAGAATGCTGATTCTTCCTCTTCGATTAAGTTGGAAGGAATTTCTTCTATAAATCTGCTTGGAGTATAGTATTTGTATTCTCCCCACATTTGACGGCGGTTTGCTGTCGTAATGTAGAGTTTGTTTTCAGCTCTTGTCACACCTACATACATTAATCTGCGCTCTTCCTCAAGTTCCGATGGAGTTTCAGAGCATCTTGCAGAGGGGAAAATACCTTCATCACAACCGGCTAAGAATATGATAGGAAATTCCAAGCCTTTAGATGCGTGAAGTGTCATTAGCGTAACATTATTTGCAATTTCATCCATACCATCAATATCAGATACCAGAGATATTTGAGCTAAGAATTCGCCTAAAATATTATCCTCTTCTTCAGGTTCAAATTCGTTTGCTACGTTTACAAGCTCCTGAAGGTTTTCTATTCTGATTTCATCTTCATCTGTATTTGATTCATGAAGTTCTTTCAAATACCCGCTTCTTTCAAGAACTAAACCCAAAAACTCCGGGAGAGAATACTTCTTTTGAGCTTCCTGAAGTTTTTGAATAAGAGTTGCAAAGTCTTTTAGCTTTGTTGCGGTCCCTGATTTAATTGTAGAAATATTATCCACATCCAATATTGCGTTAAATAAGCTTAAATCATTCTCATCTGCGTATTCTTGCAAATGTTTAAGAGTTGTTTCTCCAATTGCACGCTTAGGTACATTGATAATTCTGCGTAAAGATTGCGAATCGTCAGGATTGTAGATGAGTTTTAAATATGCAATTGCATCTTTGATTTCTTTTCTGTCATAAAATTTTAAACCACCATAGATACGATATGGAATTCCTGATGCAATAAGCGCTTCTTCTAATGCACGGGACTGATTGTTTGTTCTGTATAAAATTGCAAATTGGTTATAATTATCAGAGGTATCTCTTATACATTTAACAATATAATTAGCTTCATCTGCTTCATCTTGAGCTTCATAAAGAGATATTTTTTCACCTTCTCCTTTTTGAGAATAAAGTACCTTATCAACACGCTCTTCGTTGTTTTCAATGATAGCATTTGCTGCATTTAAGATATTAGCAGTTGAACGGTAATTCTGTTCCAATTTAACAACTTTCGCGCTCTTGAAATCATTTTGGAAATTCAAAATTATTCTAAAATCCGCTCCGCGCCAAGAATAAATTGATTGGTCAACATCACCTACAACGCAGAGAGAACGAGTTTCCGGTATATCAGCTTGGAGATTAGTATAAAGAGCCTTAACAAGCTGATACTGAGCTTGGTTAGTGTCTTGGTATTCGTCAACAAGAATATGCTGAAACTTTTTGTAATATTTTTCTCTAACTTCTGCGTTTTGCTCCAATAACTTAACCGTTATTAAAAGCATGTCGTCAAAATCAATAGCGTTATTGTTATTCAAAGTATTTTCATAAAATTCAAATATTTTTGCAATATTTTGTGATTTAAAATCACGTGCAAAAGTTGCAAAGGTATAAGCGTCCTGCATTTTGTTTTTAGCATTTGAAATAACCGCTTTTACAAGCTTTGGTGCATAAACTTTGTCATCAAGGTTAATTTTTTTTATTGCCTGTTTAATTACAGCCAGCGAATCCGTTTCATCATAAATAGTAAAATTTTTATCAAGCTTTTTCCCTGATTGGAAAGAGTAATTTTCAATATCCTGTCTTAGAATTCTTCCGCAAATGCTGTGAAAAGTACCTACCCACATATACTTAACAACATTTTCACCAACCATACGGGCAAGACGTTCTCTCATCTCGCGTGCAGCTTTATTAGTAAAAGTAACCGCTAAGATTTTTCCTGCAACTGCGCCATGCTGAATCATATACGCTATTCTTGAAGTCAAAACCTTAGTTTTTCCGCTTCCTGCACCGGCGAGAATTAAAAGCGCTCCCTGCATCGTTTGAGCAGCTTCAGCCTGCTCCTTGTTCAATCCCTCTAAAATATTTTCCATTACTTATTCCCAAAATCCAAAATTTATGCTATTATTAAGCATACATAAAATAAGCAGAAAAGACAATACAACAACTGTATATAAACTTGACCCCCATTACTCCTTATCGGAGATAATACAAAGGTTCAAGAAACAGTTAAAATAGAAGGTGAACGCCTCCGCATCCCCTAGCCCAACGGGAGAGGATATGGTTGAGGGGGCAGGTATAAAAAACAGAAGGTGAACAGATGATTGAAATTTTAGATTCTATTGATGAAAACGAACAACAACAGCCCTCAATTATGGTTCCTGTTGATGATTTAGATACAGCTGACAGCTCTCCCGATACGGTTGATGAGCTTGCAATGGAACTTGCTACAATTAAACAGCCTGCTAAAAGAATTGCAATTATCGGTTCCAGAAACCTTGCAATCACTCATCAACAAATGATTGAAACACTTGCAACAGCACTTGTTCAACAAGGTAATACTATAATTACATCAGGCGGTTCGTGCGGTACTAATGCAGCAGCAATTCGCGGAGCAATGAAATCTAACCCTGATAAATTGAAAGTTATTTTACCCCAAACAATAGGCCAACAGCCCTCTGACGTTCAAGACCAATTAATTGGTGTCCCAAATATAGTTGAGCACTCTGATAGAGCAATGATGACTCTTGCAGACGCATCAAGAGTTTGTAACAGAGAAATCATTGATGACTGCAACCAAATGATTTGTTTCTTGTCTCACACAAGTAAAACTCTTCACAGAGCGGTTGAATACGCTGAGGAAAATCACAAAGTTATTACAGTTTTCTATTTGGATTAATTTATTATGGATTTATTTAAGGCAATCACAGGGAAAAACCCTGCTGAGTTTGAACAAGCAGCTAGTATACTTGTTGATACTCCTGATATTGAATTATTTAAAAAGCTTGTTAAACAGGATGATTTTCTGTTTGACTTTGTAAAAAATAATGTTGCAAAGCGCATAAAACAAGCTTGTAATAAAAATAATTACAAAAACCTGATACAGTTTTTGGAATATTATTCGCCTTCATACGACACAATGTTTGCGGAAGTATTCAAACAATATGGAGATGAGAGTATTGCAGAAGATATGAAGAATCTCTTAATTAACGGTTCCAATGCTCAAAAATGCTATACATTGAAATTTTTAAAACTGTTGAATAAAGAACAGATTAAAGATTTGATTCCAATGGTACGAGAAACAGCTATTTTAGATGATGAGTTTTTGTCTAATAACGCTATTGAATTTTTATCCGCTGTGAATGATGAGGTTTCAAAAACGGAAGCCTTAAATAAACTTAATTCAACTGATGAATTTGAACAGTATAATGCAATCAAGTTTTTGGTAACATTTGGTGCGAAAGATGCTTTACCACAGATTTTAGATGTGATGAAACACTCTTCTCTGTCAGAAAATATTGCATCGGAAATTCCGTTTTTGATTGATTTAGAGAGCTTGTTGGAAGAGGATTTTGACAGCGCCGTTTTGGTATTATGCAATATAGTTAACGCTATTCCTGAGATTATTCAGCCATCAGCTGTTATCGATTATAACTTACTTGAAATATTTGAAAATCTTTATTATGAGAGTTTGACAAGTTCTTCTGCCCTGCTTCTTCGTATGGCAAAAGAAAAATTTGCTTCCTTAGAAGAAAACGAAGAATATTTGTTTGATTGCGACAAAAATACAAAAGATGAAGTTTCAAATATTAACAAATTCTTTAAAGGGGTAAATGTAAACAAACTTAACAGCCTTTTATATGATGAACTTTATGATGAAAGTGATTTTGTATTTTTTGCAGTGGATTATGTAAATGATATAGAAGAACTTGAAACACTTTTGGACAGCGAAAATCAAACCCTGCTATTAAAAGTTTTGACAACACTTAAAGAAAAACAAGCACTCAAAGCCGAGCACAAGCAACAAGCTTTAAATCATATCACGAGCGAAAATATCAGACAAATTGCAGAAGTACTTTAGGGGTATATATTAATTAGCGATACATTTTTCCTGTATATATAGTTTTACCATTTCTTTTTATTTCTACAGGTATACAATTGCCCTCTGTTTTTATACACCCTTTTTTACCGCATCTTTCTTCAACCAAACTTATTTCATCAGATGTTGGTTTAATTTTATCAAAAATTATATTATTGCATATTCCATCGATTTGGAATATAGGTGCAGAATCAACCGGAGATAATATTACATTGCCTTTCCCTCTGCCAATAGTATATTCTTTATCTCCGATCTTTATAATATCTCCTTTTTGTATGCTTAATTTTTTATCTCTTTCTTCGGCTGAAACATCTCTTATTTTGTCAGGATGTCTCATATGTTCAACCGTAATATCTCCTTCAAGGGTCTCAGGATAGTTAGTATATCCGCTAACCCAATTTGTAATATCTCTATCTAATAATTCAGGTTTTTCTAAATATTGTGTATATGGAATCGGATTACCACTGTTGTATTGTTGTCCATATCTGCCATATGTTTCATAACCCGGTAAAAGTCCTTTCTTCATAAACAATGCTGTTGTCATAACACCAAGAGTCTCACAAGCACGTTCTTCTTCTTTTGTATTCATCATATTTCCGTAATGAACGACATTACCATTCTCATCTCTGTGTCTTAAATCATTTTGTTCCGACACTTCAGGATGTTCGTTTAGGTATTCTTCATCACAATGGTTTGCTTCATGCATTAATAAATTAATCATACTTGCAAGATTTTTCGTATCCTTGCACTTGTAACTTATAAATATTTCTGTCCCTATGGCTTGTCCTGAATCATGTGTATTATCATACTTTATATGTTGAATATAACCAAGAATTCTATCTCGTTTTGCAGGAGTTAAGCCTATTTGTTTTAATTCTGCATCGGTTAAATTTGATAAATTATCTTTGATAAATTTCTGTGCTTTTTCAATATTTGCCTCTACAACTTCTGGCGGGTCTATTCCCTGAACATTTGACATTTCTTGAACAGGATCCTGCTGCTGAATTCTTATTGTATCAGGTATATTATTATCTTTCATAAATTGTTCTACAACTTTTGGGTCTGAATATTCGGAGCATTTCTTTCCGTATAATTCTCCGTCTGGGCATAATTCTACAGCACCACCTATAGCTCTTTGAACCATCTCCTTAGATACATTATCTGTCTTGCCCATTATTTTTTGTGCGTCCGTAAGTAAACTCACAACATACTCTGCAACAGTTGGAGTTTTTCCTTCTGAAGTATCAACATTTCCATATGCTTGTACTATTGCACTCCTAAAACCTTCCGGTGTACCTTGAAGTTTTCCGTCTCTCAAACCTCTTGTAATAAGGTTAAATGCTTTTGCCAAATTGTTTGCTTGAGTTACTGAAGGTGATGTATCTTGTTGTTGACCTTGTTTAACTTCTACACATTCTTTTTCTTTTCCTAAAATCCTGCATATTCTATTCCAAGTATTATCGGATATTTCAACTTTGCCTTCGTTAATAACATAATTTGAATGATAGTCTTTTGAATCGATATCTTTCCCTTTTGATTCATCAAAAATATTCTTCTGTTTACTTTCAGATTCAACTAAACCCACAACCTGATTCCAAGTATCAGCAGAAAACTTTTGGGTAAGTTTGAGTTTTTCAGCAATAGCTTGAGTTATACCTTGATTTGCTCTTATATTTAAAAAAGTCATAATTATCCTCTATGCATATTATCGGCATTTTTTTTTAAAACTTTAGAAAATTTTAGATTTTTGTTACATATTTTTACAATGTTTTAATAATTAATTCTGATTAAAAATAACGATTATTTTATAGTAAAATTAATCTATGCTTAATCAATTTTCAAGAACAGAGTTATTGATTGGAAAAGACGGGATTGAAAAATTATCCCGTTCAAGAGTTGCCGTATTTGGAATTGGCGGAGTCGGAGGATATGTAGTTGAAGCTCTCGTAAGAAGCGGAGTTGGTTCTATTGATTTAATTGATAATGATACGGTTGCATTAACAAATCTCAACAGGCAGATTATTGCAACTCATTCTACAATCGGCAAATACAAAGTTGATGTTGCAGAAGAAAGAGCAAAAGATATTAATCCGGAGGTAAATGTTAAAACTTATAAGAACTTTTTTACACCTGAAACCTCAAAGGAATTTGATTTTACCAAATATGATTATATAGTTGATGCAATTGATACAGTAGTCGGCAAGCTTGAACTTATTGTACAGGCTAAAAAAGCGGGAATCCCTGTTATATCTTCAATGGGCGCAGGGAATAAAATGCATCCTGAAATGTTTGAAGTTTCTGATATATCCAAAACATCAGTCTGTCCGCTTGCAAAAGTCATTAGGCAGGAACTTAAAAAAAGAAATATAAAAAAAGTTAAAGTCGTATATTCAAAAGAAATCCCAATAAAACCATTGTCCTCTGACGAAAAGGTTACGGGTAAAAAGCAAATCCCCGGAAGCAATGCTTTTGTACCTTCTGCTGTCGGATTAATCATTGCAGGCGAAGTTATCAGAGATTTGATTAGCTGATTTTTTATAGTAAAATATTTTCAAAGGGGTAAAGGAGTAATTATAATGCCAACATTCGCTAAACAATCACAAAAAGAATCTGACAGATTATCTGCAATAAATACAATAGATTCTGAAATAGATACATTAAACCAGTTAAAGATATCACTCAATTCTGATTGTCTGACTCAAGCACTTGATTTAATGCAGAATGCAACAAAAAACTCCGGCAGAATAATTATAACCGGTATGGGAAAATCCGGCCACATAGGAAGAAAAATTGCAGCATCCCTTGCTTCAACAGGCTCACCATCATTTTTCGTACACCCAGCTGAAGCAAGTCACGGAGATTTAGGTATGATTACCGAAAATGATATAGTGGTTGCTATTTCAAACAGCGGTGAATCAAAAGAATTAATCGACATACTGAATTATTGCAAAAGATTTGGTATAACAATAATATCAATAACAAAAAATCCTGAAAGCTCATTAGGTAAAGCAGGAAATGTCGTTCTGACTCTTCCAAACAACGGTGAAGCCTGCCCTCTAGGGCTCGCTCCGACAAGTTCTACAACCGCAACTTTAGTTTTGGGAGACATTCTAACCGTAGGACTAATTGAACGCAACGGATTCTCAAAAGAAGATTTTAACGACAGACACCCGGGAGGTAAATTGGGTTCAATTTTAAAAAGAGTTTCAGATCTTATGCACACCGGTGCAGAAATGCCGATTTTAGAAGAACACTCAAATATGCAGGCGGTTCTTTTAGAGATGACCTCAAAACGTCTTGGCTGTGTCGGATTTATTAATCAACTAGGCGAACTTACGGGTATATTAACAGACGGAGACTTAAGAAGATGTCTCTCTGCCAATATCCTAAACTCAAAAGCAATAGATTTAATGACAAAGAACCCGAAAACAATATCGCCGGATGCAATGACAGCAGAAGCTTTAAAACTTATGCACGACAAAAAAATAACAAATCTTTTTGTAATTGAAAACAAAAAGCCTGTTGGTGTAATTCATATTCACGATTTGTTAAACAACGGAGTTGCATAAATACCAGCCTGCAAGAAAAGAATTGTAAATTTTTGTAAATATACTCTGTATATATATATTGCATACTTTAAAACATGCGTTATCATGATAGTAGAGGACAACTAGGATTGTAAATTATGAGCGCATTAACAGCATTAGACACCTCACAACACACTACCCCATTATCACTTCAGCAGATTCAACCTAATCAGCTCACAACGACTGCTCAAGAGATTGAAAAAAACGTTAAGGAAGAAACTCCTAACGTTGCTGCTGTTGATAAGGAAACCCCAAAAGTTGACTTGAACAACTATTATTCAAATGTTCAAGCACCTCAAGCTGAATCAAACGGCTTGGAATCTCACACAACTCAAGCGTCTCAGAACTTGAGTAATGCAATTGCAACAGCAGTTACTCACGGTATGAATCCGCAAGATGCAATGAATATTCAAAGAGCAAAAGCTGCTTATGAAACAACAATGAGAACTGCTGAAACATCCACTTTTGAACTTAAGGTAGAGTAGTTAAAAGTTTGACACAAGTATCGTCCGGCGGATTTTTATTCGTCGGACATTGTGCTGTCTATATTGAAAAAAGCCACTTATAAAATTGATGGACATTAGTATTCCAGCACATAACAAACTGAATTATTAAAAGCATAATAATAAAAAATATCATTTGCGGGGATTTAGGATTAAAGTGTTCATGAATTTGAAGCACCCTGTTTGTATATGTATCTATAAAATGGATTAAATATAAAATGTTAAAGAATACAATATAGTAAGAATTATATTCTAACGTTACATCATAATGTTTTTGAGTGTATTTTTGGATTATTCTCAAAACTCTGTGTGTAATTACTACGAAAATTATACATTGGATAATTGTCAAATAAGGAACTAAGTTTATCATGTGAATACTTGCAAGACAGAATATATAAGCAATAACGTCCAGCACCGATATTATAATTAATGTATTAAATTTTATGCTGTCTTTTTTAGCTATAACAAGTTTGTTGATAGCTTTTATATTAATAAAAAGCCATAATAAACCAAAAAGACCGAAGGTTAGAACAAGCAGTGCAACAAAAGTCCCAAATTCTTTGAATTTTATATCAGGAAGTTCCGGATCTAAAAATAAAGAACCGCAAGCAGAACATCTATATGCATTACTTTCAACTATATTCCCGCAGAACGGGCAATTAACTTTTTCACTCATTTTACACTCTCTTATTAACAATACAATTTTATCATATTATATATGTTTTTCGCAATATTCCGCAATTGGACATGCTGAACAATTCGGCTTTATAGGTTTACATACATTCTGTCCGTGAGTCACAATAAGGGTGTTTATATCAATCCAGTATTTTTTAGGCAATTTCTCTCTTAAAGCAAATTCCGTTTCTTCGGGATTTTTTGTTTTTACATATCCGATACGGTTAAAAATCCTATGCACGTGAACATCCACACAAATAGCAGGTTTATTAAATCCTCTTGCAAGAACAAGATTTGCAGTTTTTCTTCCGACACCGTTAAATTTGCATAAATCCTCAATTTCATCCGGGACTTTTCCGTCAAGCTTTTCTACAATTTGGCGGGAAAGTTCTATAATCTGTTTTGCTTTATTTTCATAAAAACCGACAGGATAAATGGCTTTTGCTAGGTTTTTAACGTCAACTTTCATCATTTCTTGCGGTGTTTTTGCAAGCTCAAGCATTCTTAAAGTTGCAGGATAAGTGGTCTTATCATTTGTTCTAAGACTCAAAATGCATCCTATTAAAACAAGATACGGGTCATTAAAAGAGTCCATAAGATGTACAAAATCGCTTTGAGGCTGTTTTGCTTTTTTCAATTTTTGTACAATTTTATCAATCATTTCCATTCGAGTCATCTTATTCGAAGATTTTTATTACATTCGTTCAGGAGCCGATACGGCAAGGATATCAAGAGCATTTTTAAGTGTTATCCTAATTGCTTCTACTAATCCGAGTCTTGCTTTCATCAACTCTTTATCATCGCTGATTACACGGTTTGAATTGTAGAATGAGTGAAATTCTTGAGCAAGTTCTTGAACATATCTGCAAATTGTATAAACAGTTCTGTTTTGAGCAGAAAGCGAGATTACTGATTTAAATTCTTCCAGCTTTAGAATCAAAGTTTTAGCTGTGTCTGTAGTTTTTAGTATCAAATTTTTATCAAAATGATTTATCAAATTATCCAATTCGTCTTGTGTCATTGGAGCAGGAGATTTTTCACCAGTTTCCGGATTAACCTTTTCGCGGACGGCATTTCTTAAAATAGAGCAAACTCTTGCATAGGCATATTGAACATAGAATACAGGGTTTTCGTCCGTAGAACGTTTAGCAAGCTCGATATCAAAATCAAGAGTCATATCAATATTTCTCATCTCCATCCAATAACGGGTTGCATCGACTCCGACTTCTTCAATTAAATCATCAAGAGTGACCATATTTTTACGTTTGCCCATTCTGACTTCATTTCCGTCGATAAGCAGATTGACAAGCTGTCCCAAAAGAACTTCAAGTTTGTCGGGATTATATCCGAGAGCCTCCAGAGAAGCCTTTACTCTTGGTATATAACCATGATGGTCAGCACCCCAAATATCAATTAATCTGTCAAAACCTCTGTCAAATTTATCTGCGTGATATGCGATATCGGCTGTTAAATATGTATTAGAACCATCTGCCTTTTTAATCACGCGGTCTTGATCATCACCATATTGAGTAGACTTGAACCACATAGCACCGTCTTGCTCGTACAAATACCCTTTATCCATAAGCTCTTTGTATCTTTTTTCGACTTTACCGGACTTATGTAAATCAAGTTCGGAATAGAATTTGTCAAAATGTACTCTGAATCCTTCAAGAAGTTTTCTCTGACAAGCTTCCATTTCTGCCTTTGCATAATCACAAAGAATCTGAATATCACAAGTATGAACATCAACTTCAGGTTTTTCCTCCAAGAATTTTTTAGCAACAGGGATTAAATAATCACCCGGATAAAAGTTTTTTCTTTCTATTTCATCTGTCGGGAAATCAACATTTTCACCAAGTTCTTGCTGAATTCTGATTTTTAAAGAATTGCCGAGTTTTTGGATTTGGCTTCCTGCATCGTTAATATAGAATTCTTGGTAAACTTCGTGTCCATAGAATTTTAAAAGATTAGCAAGCGCACTTCCCATTGCAGCCCAGCGCCCGTGACCGATATGGAATGGCCCTGTCGGGTTAGCGGAAACGTATTCAAGCAGAATTTTTTCACTATCTTTCCCGTCACCGCGTCCGTAATTTTCTTTTTTGTCTAAGATTTCTTCTATTGTGTCAGCTAAAAGACTGTCGCTTACTTTAAAGTTTATAAACCCGCCGACAACCGAAACTGTGTAATTATCTTTTGATAATTTTTCAACAATAGCATTAGCAATCATTGGCGGAGCAATCTTTGCAGCTCTTGCAAGTGAAGAAACATTAATTGCAAAATCACCAAAATCTGCATTTTTCGGTTTTTCAACTATAAGCGTATAATTATCATTAATCCCCATTTGACCGAGAGTTCCTGCCTTAATAGCTTCATTTACACCTTTTTCAACTTCTTTTAAGAAAAAATCTTTTAACATAATTATCCTCGTTCTTATTTCTCTATATGAAGATTATAGAATAAACAGGGGATTTTTGTTATACTTATATTAAAATGAATATATCGGAGGGTTTTATATGGCAAAACTACACGCAATTGAAGCAGCAAGAAAAATTAAAATGTTAGTTTTTGATGTTGACGGAGTAATGACAGACGGAAGTATTACTTATGATGAAGACGGAAAAGAATACAAAACATTTAACGCAAAAGACGGTCACGGCGTTGTCAGAATGAATAATGCTGGTTTTATAACAGCCATAATTACCGCAAGAAATAACGGAACAGTAAAACACAGAGCAGATAATCTCAATTTTACGGAATTATACCAAGGATATAAACATAAACTTCCTGCTCTGGAAGAATTAATGAAAAAATATAAACTGTCTCTTGAAAATGTTGCATATATGGGAGATGACCTTCCGGATATTTGTATTCTTGCAGGGGTAGGACTTGCGGCTTGTCCGGCTGACGCTGTACAGGAAGTCCAAGCAGTATGCAACTTTGTATCAAGATATAACGGCGGAAGAGGTGCCGTCAGAGAACTTTGCGACTTTATTTTAGAAGCTCAGGGGATAGAGAAAGAGTATATTGTTTGTGAAGGGAAAAATCGTTAATTTTAATTAAAATGTAAACATTTCTAACAAACGTATATACTTGCTATTGTTAACTTTGCAATAAATTTGTATAATGGTGTACGGATTACACTTAGTTGAATATAGGGATTTATTTTTGAAAATAGCCTCAATTAACAATGTTAGCAGCCAAAATACAAATTTAAATGAGAAAAAGAAAAATACATCATTTAAGTCTTCTTTGGGCATGAACCTTTTAAGTGCTTCTGGAGCTTTAATGCAAGGTATTGAGAACAAAGGTTTTGCAATATCATTTCTTATTCAAGACGGATTAGGAATGACTCTTCCCAGAACATTGACCGGTTTTTACAGAGACAGAGAAGTTACCGGTGAATACAATAAAAAAGAAGGGTTCGAAGTTCTAGGACGTGAAGGTATGACCGGTCCGTTTATGATGTTTGTTGCACCTTTTATGCTTTGGGCAACCGGAAAATTCTGCAAATCTGCGGGTACTAATACAAGGTTGCTCAAAATTATAGGTAATAATTTTAAATCTATGCTTGAAGGAAACAAGCTTAGTCAGACTGTCAAAAATGACAAAGAAGCTTTCAAAAAAGAATTCATCAGGTTTAATATAGAAAAATTCTACAAGGAAACTATTCCTGAAGATAAACAAGCAGAAGAAACTATAAACTACATAATATCAGAATTTGAAAAGTTTAATTCTAAAGATAAAAAAATATCTGAAGAAGGATACAAAAACATACTTAATAAACTGAACGATAAAATGGTTCAAGTTTCACCAAATCTTGAAAACATTTGCAGACTTTCATCAGAATTAAACGGAAAGAAACAAACTTTTGCATCAGGAGATGTAATCAAAGCTATTAAAAACTTTGCAAATGATGCTATTGAAAAAAACAAAGAATATAAAGAAATTGATTCAAATGCAGCTGAAAACATCAAAAACAATCTTGCCGCAAAACGTTTAGGATTCAATATTGCAACTGTCGCTACAACATTAGGAGGTTTATCAATACTGCCTAAGATATATGCATATAATAGCGTTGCTCCAGGGGCTCAACACTTGGTTCAACAAGATAAAACAAACAATGAAGCTTCGGAAAACGTTACATTTAAGGGTAAAGGTATAAATTCCGAAAACATACTGTCAAAAATAGGCAAATTCCTAACAGAAAAAGTCCCTTCTTGGTTCCAGCAAGAATTTGAATATAATGGCTATAACTTTACAATGAGTTTAATGGCATGTTTGTCATTGTTCGGATTGCTTCTTCCGAGAGGTTTAAGAGCATATGACAGAGCACTGGTTGATGAAAACGGCAAAAAAGATATGACAGAAATCCATGAGATTCTTTTAAGAGATACAATATCGTCTCTGGGTGTTGTATATACCGTTCCTATACTTCAAAAGGGTATTGTTGGCAGTTATGAAAACAAAAAAGGTTTTATTTTAACAAATCGTGCTTCAATGAACAAAACAGGCTTCCAAAAATTCATAGACGCAATAAATCCATACAGCAGTCTTAAATTACTTTCTAACACAGAACTTCAAGCTTTGTACGGCAATATTGATTCTAAAGAAAAAATGGTTAACTTTACTAAATTCATTGATAACAAAGGCGGAGATTTAGAGAAGGTTCTTTCAAAATCTACCACAGCAGGTGAAGTATTCAACGATAAAACATTCTCTCTTGATTCAATAAGAAAAAATGCTAAACATGAGAAAAATAAAAAAATCATTGAATTCTTTGAAAAACTTGAAGATAATAAATCCACAAAAGACTTAATTATAAAGCTGATGAACGATAACGGTATTGGCAAGAAAAGTTCAATCTCCAAATTTGCAAGAGGCTTGAGCTCTGTCCCCGGTTTCTTATCCACGGTAATCATATCACCAATTCTTCTTGGCTGGTTTATCCCAAGACTTACGTATGCAAATACCCGTAAAAAGCATGCAACAATGAATATCTCGGCACAAGATAACAAACAACTGACAGCATAGTCATAGCCCCCTTTTTGTAAAAATTTGTAAAAATTTGTTATAAAAAGCTAAAGTTTTTTTCAAAGATGCCGTTAATAAAAATATAAAATGCATTTTAATATTTGCAATACTTGGCTTAATGTGCGTGAATATATCTATTCGATTGAAGAAAAAGGGATTTACGTAAGTTTTACAGAACAAACATTAAGTTGAGTAGTATGTTGGGCTATATGTTCAGCAAAAGCAAGGAAAAGAGTCTCTCTTTTGGGACTCTTTTTTCTACACCACATTATGTAAATTTTTGTAACAAAACACTAATTTAAATTAAAGTTTTTATAAAAAATGCCGTTAAATAACATGTATACATTTGAATATTCAAGGAAACACGATAAATGAGTGAACAGATTAATAAGTACAAAATTGATGTCTCACAAATGAAATATAATTCGCAGATAGCGGGAGATTACGGCAAAAATACCGAGGCACAAAAAAAAGAAGATATAAACAAGGAAAAAGAAGATAGATTTAAACAAAGATTATCAGAATTCAGCAAAATAAACTCTTTGTCTGAAGCTTCGGACTTGGTTGATAAAATAATGCCTGTAAATCTTGAAAGAACAGTATTTTTTATAGGCAGTGCAAAATGTACAATAATAAAAAAACATAATCTTGTAAGAATTAGTTTTAACTCAAAAAATGAGTTTATAAGTTATAAATTCGTTTAATATAAAGGAGAAAATCATGAACTTTAATCCAAACTACAACGTCTTTAGGTTCGGGGGTTTTTCAGCACAACAATCAGGACAAACTCCGTCAAATCAGCAAGTAGATTCAACTGCAACAGAGCATAATGAGGCAGTGTATACTCATACTAACGTAAAAGCAGAAGTGCAAGCCGTTTTGGATTATATTGATAATATTACTAACAGTGTATCTGTGAATGATAGCGAATTGAATAATTTGTTAGCGCTTTTGGAAAAAGCGGGTATTACTGCTGAAACTACAAGCCGATATGATAAAACATATGTTGAATTTGATGTTGATGATAAACATTACACAATTGTTTCTAACAAATCTGTTCGCAGCGCAAGGGCTGCAGGAAATAGCGAAAATACCGAACTGATTAACAAAATACGAATGTTTGCTTCAGGAAATTTAAGCCCGAAAGATTTTAAAGAAGAAATGGCAGCTCTGGGTGTTGACATAGGGAAGAGTACGGAAATTGTTACCGGAAGCGGGACTTCTTATCATTATGTATTTACATACAATAAGGTTACATACCATGTAAAATGCAATTATGATGAAGCTATAAAAGGAGATGACAACAAAAATTTCATAGCCTTCGACAGAGATTTTATTTTTACCTTAAAAAGTCTGCTTAGCGGAACTAATATAAATGTTTCTGACTTATTTGAAGTTACCGCTTGGGAAGGTGAGAATAAAAATACCGGTGCTTTGATATATATACTAAAACAGAATATCTCAGGCATTACTGAAAATTCCACTCCGCAACAAGTTGCAAAGATACTAAAAGATAACAATCCTGCAGACAAAATAAACGAATTAATTGAAAAATTTACAGAAGGGAACTTGAGCCCGAAAGACTTTAGAGATGCAATGACAGCTCTGGGTGTTGACATAGGGAAGAGTACGGAAATTGTTACCGGAAGCGGGACTTCTTACCACTACAAATTTACATACAATAATGTGACGTACCATGTAAAATGCGATTATGATGAAGCTATTAATGGAGAAGATGATAAGACTGTTCAAACTTATGATACTGCATTTATAAAAGCAATAAAGAACTTAATAGAAGAAGATGATGTTCTTAAATACATGAATATTAATGTTGATTCTTTTTTTACAAAAGTATTCTGGACAGAACCTGATAAAGGTAATACAAAATATGCATTAAATAATACAGGCAAAGAAATATTTGGAAATTCTACGACAGCAAATGAATTTATAAACGCTCTAAAAGCATCTGATGAATGTCAATTTATAATAAATATCTATGAATGCGTAAAAAATGATAATTTAGACGAACTAATCCAAAAAAACGGTAAAGACGGTTTGAATCTTATTATAACAAAGGATGGTAATGAATATGACATCCGAGTTTCATTAAATGGAAAAGATTTCGGAACAATAACAGGTGTCAGTGATAACCATGATTTGTTAGAATCAAACAGAAGCTTTACTCAAGAAGAATTTGATGCCGTTAAAGAAGAATTAAAAGTATTCTTTGTTGAAATTAACATTGACGAAAATACAAAATATTACAAACTTGATTCTGCAAAAATTCAACAAACATATTCGTCTTTAGAACTAAGTGAAGAATTAAAAACACAATTAACAAATGTTAATACATTATCTAAACTTGAACAATTCTTGGAAGATGTTGCAGAATACGAAAAAACAAGTTTCCGAGATCAATTCGACTTAGGTGCTGTTGACGGATACAACGATAACAAAAATGTTCAAGATAATATAAACGGTTTTGATTACAGAAGCAAACTAATTTATATACTTAAAAACGGTATAAACGGTCAAAAATCTCTCTACGAACAACTTCAAGATTTTCTTGGCAGTGATTTTAAACATTTTGAAAACGCATTGGAAACAATTATACAAAAATATAAAAAGACAGGAAGTTCTATTAAAGAAGCAATTGATGAACTACTTGAGATAATAAGAACTAAAGTTAATAAAAATAGTAAAAATGGTAATACCGATTTAGTAACTCTTAACGCAGAAGAGAATGCATTTATCAACGATATAAATCCTGCTAAAATCTTGGGCGCATCAAAATATAATAGCGGATTTTTTGAAGATGTCGGTGATTTCTCTGATGAAATCGAAGCGGAAATCAATCGACTAAAAACAACTCTTGAAAATAAATTCAAAGCACTGCTTGGTGATAAATTCAACAGCTCGGAATTTAATACTATGTTTGATGCTGCATTATTAAAAGCCCAAATGTATGCCGCAACAAGCACAGTTAAAATCAGTGTAAAAGATGTTATAAATTATTTCTTAAAAGAAATATTTACTACCTATAAAGCAAAAGAATCTTCAACTCTTCAAGCTGATATAGATGCAATTAATCCTTCTTCAGTCGAAACATATAATAAACAATATAAAGGAGTGACTGCTCAAAATGTTGAAAGTTTAGTTTCTGACATTGTAGAATCTTTGAAAAACAAAGTTAAAACAGCTCTAAAATTAACAGACGATGAACTCAACTCTGTTTGGGAAACTGCGATACAAAAAGTTGTTAATTACTACAAGAATTCAATAAACGGTTCGATAGATATTACAGGTTCAGAGGTTATTAATCTATTCATAAAATATTTGATTCCTGAAGCAAACAACAAAAAATCAGCAAGACTAGACGTTTTGAAACAAAAAGCCGGATTGAACAACATTAGTGATTACAAAAAAGATTATAAAGAAACATTTAATGCTAATGAAGTAAACTCTGCAATCACAAGTATATTGAATAATTCTGTATTAAAAAATAACTTAAAATCGTACATAACCGGTTCTTCTATGGGCTTTACCGAAAATGCTTTCAACAAAATGTATAGTGATGCAATTAATGAAGTTATTGAATACTTTACAGGAACCGGCGGTGCTGTTGAATTCAGCAGAAAAGAAGTTATAGATAAGTTCTTGGAAATCTTGAATTCAATCATAGCTCAAAAAGATCCTAACAATAAACTTCAAGATATTGATTTAAGTAATGTACAAGGATACAGCGACAGTGTTACTATCCAAATTGATAATGAAGATGGTGCATTAGAAGAAGTATATGCAGAGCTTAGAAACTTCCTAACCTTGTCTGAAATAACAGATTTTATAAAATTAAAATTTGGTAATAAAATTACTGACCACCAAATCTACGAATTATTGCTAAATGCGATTGACAGTATATTATTTGGCTCTTTTGTAAATGATGATGAATTTATATGTACAAAGAAAGACGCAATAGATAAACTGGTTAGTGAATTGTCTCAATATATTGAGAATTATCCGGCAAATGTAGAATATTTAAAAATAGGTCTGATAAATAAAGGATTTACAGAAAGTGAAATAGACGAATACTTTATTTATAATGCAAGTTCTGACACATATAAAATAAACACAACTTATATAAATTCTAAGTTCAGCAGTTATATTAATACACACGGTCCGATTCTATCTGAAGATGATTTAGTCAGTGCAGTTATAGCACTAAATCGAAAAGATTTAACACTAACAGAAAAGGCTAACAATATTAAAAACAGCTTAAATTCGACAATTTCTTCGACCGAAACAATGAAGCTTACGTTTAAAGTCAATTATGACGGTTCAGTCACTTTTGTAAATGAAAATGGAGATATTTTTGCTGCTGATACATCTGATAAAAACGACTTGTTTAATACTACATTAAAAAATACTATTTTCTCAACTTATTCAAGTGAATTAAAAGCACTGTTCGGAGCTGAATATAAATTTATGCAAAATAAATTATTTAATTTAGCTCTTCTTATGACTTTACAAAATGAAACCGAATTATACAAGGATATTCAAATAGAAGATATCGCACTCAAAGTTGCTCATAAATTCTTTGAACTTATGCAAAAAGTTCAATCAGATGATAAAGCTTATGATTATGTTAAAAATTATCCATACTCCGGCTTGCTAGCAGGGGCACGAACTGATACAATAAGTTCATATTTATATAAATACGAAAGCACAGACTCAGGTGACGATTACATATTTATTAATCCGTCAATAAATGCAGACTATACAAATGACCTTTTAGATTCAACAGAAAAAATAATACATATAAACATTAGCGGTAACGAGCATAAGAAAGACAACATGGCCGTAAATGGTGCAATAGATCGTTTATGCGATAAATATATAGATAAATATCATGATATTATTGCTCCAAGCAGAATTGTTGAATTATATGTAAAAGCAGAACAAAATGCACTGGATAAACTGCAAAAGGGTATAGATAGCGACGATTCGGCTGTATATGAAAACATCTACGGCTATGGAGACACTGGTAATAGAGACTCTTACGATCAAGGCGGTGTCAGCGTACAAGCAGTATTAATACAGATTATGTACGAAATGGATAAATTGATTAACCAAGAAATCTTGGGATAATTTAGAGCAAAAAGGTGCGTCGAAGGCGCACCTTTTTTATTGTTTAAACTTCCGTTTCAAACGTATTTAATAACGAATGTTTTTCATTCTTAAGATAAGAATTTATTGATTTCGCTGAATTTTTAATTTTTAAAGCCCCATCATCTGTTTCTTCAGTTTTAACATTAGATTTTAATTCATGACGAACTGTATTCTGCTCACAATATGCCATATACTCTTTGTATGAAACATTTTTGTCATTATTTGGGTCATTAGATATATTAAATTTATTATTTGTATGTGACTGGTTTGAATCTGCCTGCTTAACTTTTGGAGCTGTATTTGGTATAAGCTTTGATATATAATCAATGGTTTGATTCTCGGCTTGCATAGTGCGGTATGTAGAAGCCATCTGGGACATTTGTATCATCTTTTTTGTGCTGATATTTTTTGATTTGCAATAATCTCTGAATTCATCAAGAGAAACAACTCCGTCTCCGTCAGAGTCCATTTCTTCCATATACATAGGTTCGCCTTTTTTTGCATATTCAGCAGTCCTATCTTTTATGTCATACCCGTTATTAGTATGATTTTGTATATTTGAATCGCTCAATAATATAGATTGAATTTCTAAAGAGTTATTAGAAACAGCACTCACATCCATAACACATGCCCCTATGCCATAAATTGTATATACATAGTATAACTCTGTTTTTAAATTTTTCAACCCCAATTTCTTAATTAATCTAAAACTTTTTCATTTATCTTCTAGTCCCGTTTTGAGGCGGATAAACAAGCCTTGTGATTAACTTTTAGAGCCGTTCAAGTAGCCGACCATATATCGGTTCTTTTTTGCTTCTTTTTTCTTTCCCAAGAAAAAAGAAGGACAATTTCTTGTCCTTCCTTTTGTCTTTATTATGTTATCTAGACTCCTGCCAATTGTTTTCTTGGGCAAGCGATAGCTGCTTGAGCTGCAGCAAGTTTAGCTTGCGGAATACGGAATGGTGAGCAAGATACATAATTAAGTCCGATTTTGTGAGCGTACTTAACTGAATCAGGATCTCCGCCGTGTTCACCGCAGATACCGCCAACGAGTGAGCTGTTTACTGCTTTACCTTCGTTAATAGACATTTCGATTAATCTTCCAACACCTTTTTGGTCTAAAGTGATGAATGGGTTAGAAGGAAGAATCTTTTGTTCAACGTAGTTCTTTAAGAATTTACCTTCAGCATCATCTCTTGAGTAACCGAATGTCATTTGAGTAAGGTCGTTTGTACCATAAGAGAAGAATTCAGCTTCTGTTGCAACTTCATCAGCAGTTAATGCTGCACGAGGAATTTCAATCATAGTACCGAATTTGTAATCAACTCTTATGCCTTTTTCAGCCATAACTTGTTCAGCAACTGCAACTAATGTAGCTTTAGCAGTCTTAAGTTCGTTAATGTGACCGATAAGAGGTATCATAATCCAAGGTTGAATTTTAGCACCTTCCTTAGCTAAATCACAGCAAGCTTCAAAGATTGCTCTAACTTGCATTTCGTTGATTTCAGGATAAGTTAAACCTAAACGGCAGCCTCTTAGACCCATCATCGGGTTTGATTCTGACAAGTTTTCAACGATTTCAAGCATTTTTTCGTCTTCTGAGTAGTCTTGATTCAAAGCACGTTTTGTAGCAACTTTTTCAATCAATTCTATC
>CACZCH010000023.1 GCA_902779645.1 uncultured bacterium
AAATATACACAGTTGTCTTTAGAAGAATTTGAAAAAGCAGGTAATGAGGATTATAAAGCTCTTGTTAAAAAAGCATTGAGTGATAATAATGCAGGTGAAATTGATTATGAAAGAATAACCAATGAATATATTGCTTATGTAAAAGAAATGAGATTTCAAATTGAGCAAGCTAATGATAAATTCTATACAGACGGAATTGAACCGTCAGTTAAAGAATCTGATATTATGAATATTGCCGAGTTTATAGATAGTAAAAAAACCGGTGATACTACAAATGTTTATAAAAATTTAACTGAACAACAAATAAAAATATTATCGGATAATGCAGATATTGTAGCTAAAAGGCTGACTGAAACCGAAAAAGGTAAGTATAATGTGTATAACGATAAATATATTCTTGTTCCTTCATTTACAGTTCCTGATGCAACTTCAGCAACAGGAACAAAAGAGATGACGGAAGCCGAAGCTCTGAGTACAATAAAAACATTATTTGCAGATCAGTTAGCAATTATGAAAAATGATAAAGCAAATGATGAAAGCGAAAAGAATTTATTAGTAAAAAATTCAAAAACTCAAGCAGAAAATTTACTGGCAATAGTATTCTCAAAGATTGATACATTTGGGGATATACCATATTTTGTAGAATTAGCTGACATAGCAACAGAAGCATCAGGTATTTATATCAACGGAAATATTAGCGATGTAAATGATATTACCGGCAGTGGTGAATTTAAAGTTGATAGCCCTGCACTTACTGTTGACAACTATTCTACAAGAAGTGTAATTGTAAACTCTGTTATGTTTGGCGATGGTACTCATAACGGTTTAATAATTAACGGAAAAGGCTATTCTGATTACATGAATGATGATAACAAAGTAATTGGTACAAATGACGGTGTTCACTACAAAAGCATCGGAATAGGCGGAAATGGTGATGTAAAAATCACAAATTATTATGATGTTTTAAATCCTTTTGCAGGTACTCTTGATATTCCTCATAATCTTCAAACATCAGATATTACAATGCAAAGACCGATATTAACAAGCGGTAAATTGGATATATTTAATGATAGCGGAGATATAATCGCATTATCTGATATAGAAGCAGGAAGCAAACATTTAGTATCGACACGCGGCAATATTCAAATCATGCCTGATAATAAATTTACCTTCAAAAAAAATGATAGCATGTTTGCCGGAAAGAACATTCGTATAACCGGAAAAGAAGCTGATATGGAAGAAGGCGGTACTATTCAAGCAGGTTATAGGGAAAGAAAACTTGTAATAACAGATGAAATGTTAAAGCCGAAAAACTTGGTTCTTGATCCTACTACAGGTGAAACTAATATGATTGATTTGGGTGCTACACCTTATTTAGGTGATGCAAACGGCAATAATATCAAAGCAATCTATAAAGACGGTCAAATTTATGTATTTGGTATAGACCATACTATCGGTACAGTTGATATGGATATCCAAAGCGGCTCTGTTGCATCAAATATTATAACAAAGAGCGGCGGCAACCCTATTACAATTAAAAATGATACAAACAAAGTTGTTAATATTTCAAAGATTTTCAATCCTGTAAGTCATGGTGATTTTTATATGGCAGGTGAAGCTGATTATTCAAATCATCAGCATAAACCTATAAATCTTTCTAATAGTGCAGGCGCAATTAACATTGATTCTAACGGAGGAATTAATTTTAATTCATACATAACAAACGAAAGCGGCAATATAAACATTACAAATAAAAATGGTGATATTACTATATATGATGAAATAATGACATATATGGATGATATTATTGTTTCGCAAAACAATGGTAATGTAATAAACGGAATGTCAGATAAAGTTTTAGACAAACATTATAGTGTCAATTTTGCAGATTATGATAAATGGGAAAAAATATATATTCCGAATTTTGCAACTACCGGAAACTTAGTATTAAATGTGATTGACGGTGATATAGGTGTAAACTCTAACCCGAACGCAAAAATCGGTATAGATGCAACTACAAGAGATTATACTGATTCTTTGAATGTAGGAGTAATAGGAACAATCATTGCAACAGCTAAAAACAATACAAAGACTGATAAACGCTTAATAAATCTAAGAGGTCATTATTCAAATCTTAATCTTAAAGATGTAACATCTGATGGTGATGTAATTTTAACCGCAGCTGATTGGAATACACCGGATTTAAGACCTACACCAAAGAATGATGAAGAATATTTTACAGGATATTCTATATTGAATGCTTCTGAAAACGGTTCACCTATTAACGGTCAAAATGTGTCATTAATCTCAAGTAACACTATCGGATCAGCTGATAAAAAAATGATTATAACTCAGGATAGTTCAGCTAATAATGGTGCAAAAGTAAGTTTAGAAGCTGAAAATAATATTTATGTTGATTTGAAGTCAAATTCAAATAATCCTTTACACATAGATTCAATAATATCAAAACGCGGTGATATAGATTTGACAAATGCTTCAAATTCAATACTAAACTATATTACCTCAGGTGGTGATTTGCATATACTTGAAACAGGTAAAGAACTTACAATATACAATATTGGCGGAAATGCAATCGGTTTTGATGACATTTTGTATCCTCATGATAATATTGGTAACGGTACAAATGCTGCAGTTCCTCAATCTATAGAGATTGAAGTCCTAGATGCTATGGGTGGCAGTAATGCTGATTCAACACTTAAGATTTATACTGCTTATGTTCAAGGCAGAAATAAAGGACAAGGCGAATTTGATGCAAATGGAAGACAAATTGCAGATGTTAGCTTAATGGCAGATAATATTTATGTAAACTCCGCTAACGCAAAAGATTCTTCAGTAACTACAAAGAAAAATCCTAACGGATTTAAGCAAACAAATAAAACATATGCTGATACACAACTGGGACTTGTTGGTGACACAATATATAAAGCTCAAGGTATAAATGCATATGGTGAAGGCAAGGCTATTGTTCTTGATGTAAAAGGTGTAAGCAAAGAGTTTATCGATGGCAATACAAATTCCGCAACAAGAACTAATTACAATATTCAGACACCTGTTACTCAAGAGCCAATGTTTGCCAATCCTGATAACCAAATTGTTGACCATGATTACAGAGCTAAGAACGCTGTTATATCTATCAATAACAATAGCTCTACAAATAGAGGTGCGGTATTTAATGCAATTTACGCAGATGATGCATACATTGATACTAAAAGTACGGATTTGAGTGTAAAAGACGGTTACATAAAAGACTATGCAGAATTTTCTAATGTTGATAAAAAGATAACTGTTGATAATAATTACAGACGCAGACTAAGAGATGCAGACACTCAATTGTTTACAGCCAAAACAGGTTCGTTCTCTTTGGGGTTAGATCGCACAATAGACATGAAAACAACAGCACCTATTGTAGGAAATGATTTTTACGAACTTGCAAATGATTATCAAAGTGAAGGAAACTTTGTAAACCGCAGCAGAAAGGACAGCAAAAACCTGAATGAGAATGTTGACAGGTACAAAGCATATGAAAAACAAAATTATCAGGAAGAATTAAAACGTACCTCTGTGAGATTTGATACAACGAAGGATGCAGATTTAAAATCTAATGTAAAAATCTATGATTTATCTACAACAGGAGCTTCAATAAAGAATATTGACGGTCTAAAGATTGGCGATGAAACAAAAGTAAGAATTGCGTTTGATGATGTAGATGTAACTTTAAAATCTAAAGTTGTAAGCGTATCAGGTGACAGAGTCGGAGTTGAATTTATTGATATAACACCTGATGTAGCAAACAAAATTTTATACAGATATATGCAAAAACAAAATACTATGAAGATAAGTAAAAAGTAAACGAAAAGGAGAGAAAAATGAAAAAAGTATTATCATTAACATTAATGGCACTAATTTTAGGTTCAGGTTTAGCAATGGCTGAACAAAGAATTGCAGTTGTAGATGTTCAAGCAGTTGTTTCAAAATCAGCACAAGTTCAAACATTAAAGAAAGAACAACAAGCAAAGATGCAGGATTTGGAAAAATGGTTAAAGACAGCTCAGGCAGATGTTGAAAAACAAAAAACACAGGAAGGCAAGGAAAAACTTTTAAAGAAGTATAATGCAGAGTTTGCAAAGAAGAAAGAAGCAATCGCAAAAGATTACGCAGCAAGATTACAGGCTGTTGATAAGAGCATAACAGAAACTATTTCAACAACAGCAAAAACTAAAGGATATAATATGGTTATATCTAAAGGCGTTGTTGTATATGGTGGAGATGATATAACAGCTGATGTACAAAAAGTTGTAAAATAGTGGAAAATATTAAATATTTTACTCAAATATCAAGATAAGCATAAATTAAGAGCAGATTTAATCTTATAATAATCTGCTCTTAAATTTTATAAAACAGCAGGTAGTATTTAATATTATAGGCATTAAAAATAACTAACATGAACTTGATATGGTATTTAATGCTGCATCAAGTGTCCTGAAAGAAGAATTAAAGCAGGAAATTGTTAAAAAACGACACAAAAATATAACTTTTTATTGTAAAAAAGAACATACAGAACAAACTTATTCCTATCACAATCTAACAGATAGTTTAATCTTGTTCTGTCTGTTAAATTACATTTATAACAACAATCTGGCTTAATGGGCTTGCTTTAATTATTCAGTATGTTGTTAAAGCACTGTGCCGAAGAAAAATCCTGCAACGAATGTCGGGAAATAAAATACAAGTTATAAGTAAAAATACGAAATACGCACCATTTACTGTAGATTTAAATACCGAATATTTTAAAATCATTAGTAAGGTTATATGGTTTGGCGTAGCAAAAGATGTTTGTTAAATCTAATTTATATACAACGAAAAAACTGAAGAATAAAAACAAAAGCGGATCAAAAATAATCCGCTTCTATTTACTATAACTAAGGTTTATCTATATTAAAATATCATATACTATTTCTTTTTGTTTATTCTACTAAGGATTGAGGTGTAAAATGAAAGGAATTGTGTTAGCCGGAGGGAGTGGAACAAGATTGTATCCAAGTACAATTGGTGTTTCAAAACAATTATTGCCTATTTATGATAAACCTATGATTTATCATCCTATATCAGTATTAATGCTAGCAGGAATTAAGGATATATTAATCATATCAACACCTTATGATATTTCTAACTTTGAAAAACTGCTTGGTAATGGCTCTCAATTTGGAGTTAATTTTAGTTATAAAGTTCAGCCAAGTCCTGATGGGCTTGCTCAGGCTTTTATTTTAGGAGAAGAATTTATTGGAAAAGATTCTGCTGCAATGGTTCTTGGAGATAATATATTCTATGGTTCCGGATTCTCCGCAATGCTAAAAAATGCTGTAAAAAGAGCTGATGAGAAAAAAGAAGCTACTGTTTTCGGATATTACGTTAAAGACCCTGAAAGATTTGGTGTAGTCGAGTTTGATAAAAACGGCAAAGCTATTTCATTAGAAGAAAAACCAAAAGCTCCTAAATCAAACTATGCGGTTACAGGTTTGTATTTTTATGATAATAAAGTCGTAGAATATGCTAAAAATCTTAAACCATCAGCCAGAGGCGAACTTGAAATTACGGATTTAAACAAAATATATTTAGAAAAAAATGCTCTAAATGTAGAATTATTGGGTAGAGGTTTTGCTTGGCTTGATACGGGAACTCATAAATCTCTATTACAAGCAAGTAAGTATGTTCAAACTATTGAAGAAAACCAAGGCATAAAGATTGTGTGCCTTGAAGAAGTAGCGTACAGAATGGGATTTTTAACTAAAGAACAAATTTTGGCAACGGCAAATAAATACAAAAAGAATGAATATTATTCATATGTCAGATCCTTAAATTAAATTTTTGGGGGCATAATGTCAAAATAAAATAATGATTCAAATAAACAGGAAAACAATATAATAGATATAATAAAAATGGTTATATTATCTATTTTATTGTTAATGATAGCCTTTAAAATATAAAGATATTGATAAAAAAATCGATAAGTATTATCAAAAATTGATACTAGATTTTCATAGAAAAAGAGAATACCAAATATAATTACGATATTAAAAGAACATTTATATGCCTTCTATTTATATACAAGATATACTGCAGGAACTGTTGTTATTCTATTAATAGCTAGATATCAGTTTAATATAATAGCAATTATAAAATTAAACTATTTAACAATCCAGCTTTCGGCACCAAGATTTGTAAATCTGAAACGTCTGAATTCTCCGCCGAGTTTTTGGAGTTCTTCTATGACTTGGTATCTTGTATTATTCGGACAATAGAACATAAAGAAACCGCCACCGCCGGCACCTGAAATTTTACCACCCGATGCTCCTGCTTTTATTGCTGTTTCATAAATATTATCAATAACAGGATTTGAAATAGATGATGACATTTGTTTTTTATATTTCCAACCATCATTTAATAAGTCACCCATCCTATATAAATTCCCGGTTAGCAAGGCTTCTTTCATATCGTATGAATACTGTTTAATTTTATGCATTGCCTCAATCGCTTTTTCATTTTTGTTTTTTGCGTTTTCAGCTTGACTCTTAATAATTTCATCTGATAAGCGACTTGTTCCAGTGTAATAAAGAAGCATATTCAGTTCTAATTCATTTGTATATTCTTTTCTAATTCTTAAAGGATTAACAAGAACTTTTTCGCCTTTAAATTCCATAAAATTGAAACCGCCAAATGCAGCAGCATATTGGTCCTGTCTGCCACCTGCCATTTTCAAATCTTCTCTTTCAATGTTCCAAGCAAGATTTGCTAAATCATAATCACCAAGGGGTAAATTTAACCACTCTTGAAAAGCTTTGACAATTGCAACTACGAGGGTAGACGATGAACCCAAACCGCTTCCTGCAGGTGCATCAACGTATGTTGTTAAAGTGAAACTAAGAGGTTTTTTAATAAAGTCTTTTACAAGTCTGTTATATACACCTTTTAAAAGGTCAAACTTACCATCGATTTCAAGATATTCTTTAGAGTCAAAAACTCCTCTTTCGTGTCTATCTGCGCAATGAAATTCAATATTGCCGTCATTACGAGGTTCGATTGTTGCATAAGCGTACATTGTAATACAAGCATTTAATATACAACCGCCATATAAATCACAATAAGGACTTACATCTGTTCCGCCCCCCGCTAAACCGATTCTTAAAGGTGCTTTTGCTCTTATTATCATTTTATACTCCTACTTTAGAAAATATTGCTTCTTCTACTAATGCACAAATTATATGACCAATCATAATGTGAGATTCTTGAATTGTTGGTGTGGAAGCTGATGGAACATGGATTATATAGTCACACCATTTATCCATTTCGCACTCCTTTTGCCCGACAAAACCAACTGTTACAACACCTTTCTTTTGTGCTTCTTGAAGTGCTAAAACAATGTTTTTTGAATTGCCCGATGTCGATATTCCAATAAATACATCGCCTTCTTTTGCATTAGCTTGAATCTGTCTTGAAAAAGATTTTTCATAGCCATAATCGTTACCAATAGCTGTCAAAATTGAGGTGTCTGTCGCAAGTGAAAATGCTGTTAGCCCAGGTCTGTCAAAGAAAAATTTAGAAACAAGCTCACCTGCGATATGTTGAGCATCACCTGCAGAACCGCCATTACCTGCTGTCAGAACTTTTTTATCGAGTCTGTATGCTTCTACAATTCTGTCAGCAACTTTCTTTATTGTTTCCAATATAGTTTCATCATTAAGGATTTTTGTCTTTGTGTCAATAGAATCTTGTATGTATTGTTTAATATTCATATTCTCTCCTTAGTTATATTATAATACTTTTGAGATACGGTAATTTTATATTATCGATTTTCGGATTATCTCCTATCATAACGGAATTTTTTAAATCAATCTTCACTTTTTCACAAGCAGATAAAATCATTCCGGGATTAGGTTTTCTCAATATTGTATCATAAGTATATTCTTTCATAACGCCTGCTTTGTGATACGGACAAAATTCTATATCGTCAAAATTTACTCCCTTTGATTTATAAAATTCTTTTATTCCATCAAAGCCTTCTTGCATTTCTTCGTGGGTAAATTTCCCCTTTGCGATACCTGCCTGATTTGTGACCATAATAATATGATAATTTTTTTCGGCATATTTTTTTACGATATTAATAGTATTCTTTATGATTTTAAAGTCTCTACCATGAGGATATTCTGTGTTTTCAATAAGAGTTCCGTCTTTATCTATAAATAAAGCAGGTTTCATTTCTTTTGCAATCCAATTGGGAATTAAATCCTGTGCTCTGTAATAATCCTCCGGTATTCCGATATCTATAAAACACCCACCAAGAGGCAGTCCGTTCAATTCATCTTTTGCTAATAATTTAGGGAATATTTCTGTTTCCAACGAAATAAATTCCCCATTAAACTTTTCTGCATAAGGTTTTAATGCTGACTTATGAATATAATAAATTCCGCCGTTAATATAACCATCAATCCTATTTTCAGGCAAACTGCCTTTTTCTACAAATGATTTAATCACATATTTATCATCAATCTCTACAAAACCATATCTGGCAATATTATTTGTATATCTTAGAGCAAGTGTAATCGGTTTGTTTTTTCCAAATTCTTCAAATAAAGAGTAATCAATATCAAAGAATGTATCGCCGTTAATAACAAAAAAAATGTCATTCAATTTGTCATAAGCATTAAGAATTGCACCACCGGTTCCAAGTGCTTTTTCTTCCTTAATAAAAACAGCATTATCTAAAGTTTTAAAATGATTTTCTATATATTCTGCTTTGTATCCTGTTAAGAAAATAAAGCTGTCAAAGCCATGTTGTTTTAAAGTTTTAACAATGTAATCTAAAAAAGGTACATCTTTTATTGGTGCCATAGGTTTGGGAACATCCGCTACAACATGTGAAAGTCTTGTTCCAAATCCGCCTGCCAATATAACAGCTTGCATCATATCAAACTCCTTGTACAAGTGAGTTAATAATAACATGAAATAAATAATTTTGCAGAGAACTGGATAAATAATAAAAGATTAAGATATGATTATGACAGATTGTTAAACGGGTAATATTAAAATAAACATTTTATATTAATAATAACAGAGTGATATTTACTGTAATCTCCATTTATAATATAATAATAGGGAGAGAAGCTGGTGGTTATATGCAAATAAATATTGGTTTTGGAATAAATGATAAATATTGTCAGCATTGTGCTGTCACAATTGCTTCAATTTTAGCAAATGCTAATGATAATGATAAATACAAATTTTATATTGTTTATAATAAGCTTTCTGATGAAAATAAAACAGTAATAGAAAATTTAAAAAATATAAAACCTTTTCAGGTCGAGTATATAAAGGTAGAAATGTCTGATTTTATTGACTTTGCTCAATATTCAAAAATAGATATTTCTTCCTTTTTTAGGATAAAATTATTCACACTGGAAGGTGTAGATAAAATTTTATATATGGATTCGGATGTTATTGTCAGAACTGATATTGGAGAGTTATATAAACAAAATCTTGGCAGTAATTATATTGGCGGAGCAAAAGATATTTTATGGCAAACATTAAAGAAGCGATATAAATTAACAGAGAATTCTATATATGTTAATGCCGGGGTATTGTTAATAAATACAAAAAAAGCCAGAGAATTAGACATTCCTACTCTTACAAAGAGTTTTTGTGATTCATTTGGAGATTTAGAATATTCTGATCAAGATGTTATAAATTACATGTGTCAAGAAAAGATTTTTGAGTTTGATATACGGTGGAACTATTGTTATCCTTTTGTTAACGAATATGAACAGCAGTATTATAATTCAATTGCTTCAAATCCTTGCTGTATTCACTATATAACAAACAATAAACCTTGGAATCCCGGTAATAACTGTTTTATGAAAAATGAATATTTTAAATATTTAAAAATGACTCCTTTTTATAAAGAAGTTGTTGATGCTTATATGCTTGAAGAGCATTCAATTATTTTAGCTAGGCTTGAAGTCTTGAATAAAAAAATTGATTTTATGCTGGAAAAGCTTTTTAACAGAAATAATTAAAATTTCGGAGATTAAGTTGATAACAGATAATAAAATTATTTTTCATTACGAAAATATAAAAGAAAAGAAACCTATAACAGCAGATATTTTTCTGACAAATTATTGTAACAACAAGTGTAAATATTGTTCTTATAACAGATGGGATTTGAGTAAAAACAATAAATCAATGTCTTTAGAAGAGTTCAAAAGGAATTATGAAATTCTTAAAAGAATGGGAGTAAAAGGTATAATTTTGACAGGAGGGGGAGAACCTTCCGTTTGTAAGGATTTTGATAAGATTACAGAATGGCTGGAAGAACAAAATATTAATTATGGGATAAATACGAATTTTAATATTCTAAAGTATATAAAGCCTATATTTTTGAAAATTTCGTTGGACGGTTATGACAGAGAATCATATAAAAATACAAGAGGTGTTGATACATACGATATTGTTTTATCAAATTTAAAAAAATATATAGATTGGAAAAAAAATAATAACGTAAAAACTCAAATTGTGCTTCAATGTATGTCTGATTCAGTGCAGACAGTAGAAAAATTCTATAATTCAATAAAAAAATACGATGTTCAGTCTATTGTCTTCAGACCAATAGAGAGTACTTGCGGTTCGTATTATAATGACGAAAATGAACTTGATAAAGCAAAACAAATATCTGAGTATATAAATAATTTAAAAAAATCTGATTCAAGAGTTTGCTTGAATTATAAATTTAGCTATTTAAAATCCATTTTCTCAGAATGTTATGCAAATTCTCTGCAAATTGCGTTAAACGAAAACAGCGAAGTTGTGTATTGCTGTCATAAACCTTATGAAATTATAGGGCATATTACAGATGAAAATATTTTAGAAAAGAAAAATAACTTTAAGACCAATATCAGTTTATGTGATGTTCCTTGCCGTTTATCAGGACCGAACAAATGTTTTATAAAATTATCTGAGTTAGAAAAATCTATTGATATCAATTTTATTTAGAAATATTGATTTACAAATATTTTTTATTTTTTAATTCATCAGGCATAAATTGCTGTTCAACATCCGGTGCGTCGTGGGTGTAAATATATCCTTGTCCGAATCCGTATTTGGCAGCATCTTTGTAATGACTGTCGCGAAGGTGCATAGGAGGAGGGTAATCTAATCCGCTTTCAATATCTGCTAAAGCATGGTCAATCGCAATGCAAGCTTTGTTTGATTTTGGTGCATTTGCTACATAAACTACTGCATTAGCCAGTGGAATTCTGCCTTCGGGGAGTCCGATTATTTCAACTGCTCTATATGCTGATAGTGCGATATTCATAGCATTAGGATCCGCAATTCCGACGTCTTCCGCAGCGCAAACTATTAAACGTCTTGCAATAAATCTTGGATCTTCTCCCGCTTCAATCATTTTTGCAAGATAATATATTGCTGCATCAGGGTCAGAGCCTCTTAAACTTTTTTGGAAAGCTGAAGCGCAATCATAGTGTTCCTGCTGAGAGTACCTTGTATTTCTTTTCTGTGTAATACTTTCTAATATTTCTATCGTTAAAAGTCTTGTGTCGTTAGAAAAATTGCTTGCAAAATAAGCGTTTTCAACGAGGTTTAAAGCGCATCTTGCGTCTCCGCGAGCATTATTAATAATAAACTTAATAACATCCTCTTCATACTGTATAGGCTGATAATTTTCTTCTAAGTACTTGAACCCCCGATTGATAATTTTTTCCATACTTATATCGTTAATCGGATTTAACCTGATTACCTGTACTCTTGAAATGAGAGCCGGAATAACTTGAAAAGAGGGGTTTTCAGTTGTTGAACCGATAAGGAAAATTGTTCCGTTTTCAACATGCGGAAGAAGTGCATCCTGTTGGGTTTTAGAATATCTGTGTATTTCATCTATGAAAAGAATTGTTTTCTGCCCTGCTCTTAATGCTTCCCGAGCTTTTTCAACTGTTTCTTTAATCTCTTTTATCCCTGAGGTTACAGCTGATAATTCAATAAATTGAGCATTAACTTTTGTCGCAATAAGTCTTGCAAGAGTCGTTTTTCCGCAACCGGGAGTACCCCAAAGAATGAGTGAAAACAGTCTTTGAGTTTTTAATAAATTCAGAAGCGGTGAATTCGGAGCAACAACATTGGACTGACCTAAAAACTCGTCTAAAGTTTTTGGTCTGAGAATTTCCGCCAATGGCGTCTGTTTATTGATTTCCTCAAGCTGTGTGAATAAATCCATACCTATATGATATCATAAAACTGCTATCACAAACTTATTTCATAAGTTTGTGAAAATTTTGTAATGTAATATCACGTACTTGCTGCAGCATTGCAATATGTAGCCGATCTAATGTATCAAATGCGGTTTTTTCTCCCGTCCAAAATTCACACCAACCGTGATTTTCATTATTTGGCAGTAAAGTCAGTTTATGAGAATTGTCAGGAAAAAGTTGATTAGCTTTTTCCTTAAGTTCTTTTATATCAATATAATTATCCAATATTCTGCCAAATCTGTCTAAATTAGAAGGTGTTCCTTTATTAATTGGAAGCGTAATGCTTATCTCACACAATTCGGTTTCTTTGGCATTGTCAGTATTTTTAAAGACAATAGTTAAATGTTCATTTCCTATTCTTGCCCTGTTTTCCGAATTTTCTTTTTTGCATAAAAATAATTTTTCAAAAAAACTTTTTTTCTTTGGTTCTTTTTGAATATTCATTTCTTTATGATGATGTAAAAAAACATCTTTATTTTCTTTAAGTTTATTCAAAAAAGATGATTTGTTTGAAAAATCTAACAATTCTTTTGAAACATTATTTTTTGCAAGTTCAAATGCTGAAATGTAATCCAATGATTGGATTGTTGCACCCATATATCTAAAATTACCTTTAAAATTTATATTATCGACTTTTATCATAAAAATAACCCTTTTATATAAATACTAGTATAAATCAATGGCTTATGCAATATTGTTTTTATGTTCGTTTTGGTATCTTTTCTTTGTTGCACGAACAGTCATTCCTGAAACAAAAAATCCCATTACTCCCAGCGCAAACAAATATGGAAGTCCGAAGATTAACCCTTTTTGTTTAACAAGAGATTTGAATTCTTTTTCAACTGTTGTTCCTTTTTCTTTAGCCAATTTTTCAGCAAGTTTATCAAGTTCTTCAAACGGAACTGTTTCTTTTTTATCATTAAGTACGTCTTTACATTTTCCGTATTTATGAAGCAGTGATTTGAATCCTTTTTCGACCAGCTCACTGCCTGTAATTACATAAAGTGCTACAAGCGGAAAACGTGTTGCAGTTTCTTTTAAGTTTTCTTTTCCTCTATCTGCCGAAGCTCCAAAGTATCCGCAGCCGCCTACAAGAACGCAAGTTGTAAGCTGTCCTTTGCTTAAAACTAATTTACCCTTAGGACTTTTATTAAAATCGATATTGAAGTATTTATTTACAAAATTCTTAGCTTTTTCATTTTTTGAAAATAACTTATTTCCGGGGGCAACAATAAATTCTGATATTTTTTGCAAGACTTTTGAGTTTTTACCTCTTGTTGCAAGAAGTCCTGCAAGTCCCAGTAAACCAGTATAAATTCCTGCTGCGCCCAAAATATGTTTTTTTGCACTTTGTTTAACTTTTTCTTGATGAGCTTTGTCTTCTTGATTATTTTCAAGTGATGCAATATTCTTAAAATCACTCTTGTTAAAAAGCTTAAGTGTCATTAAATTTTTAATGTAGTTTAATGAAAATTCTGTTAGCGGTATTGCGGTTGCAGCTAGTGCAATTGCAGCTTTTACCGGCAAAACTTTTTTATTAGTTAGTGAATTTCCTTTCTTTAATAAATCAACCCCTGTTTCAGCGACTTCTTTTTTTAATTCTGCCGGCAAATTTTTGGAAAAACCTTTTCTTGCAATGTATTCACCTAATAAAACAGGTGATAGATAAATCAGTGCTTCTTCTGATGTTTCAAGAAAAGTATTTTCCGTTAAATCTTCGATGCTTCTTGAAAAAACAGCTTTTGGTATAAGACAGGTTGAAACATCTTGAATATAGCGCGTAGTAGAAAGTCCTGATGCGCTTTCTTGATGTCTAAGAAAACGAGCTGCAGGCTTTAGTCTTTTCGGTAGTGTGTTGATTAAAATTTTTAAATTATCTGACATTTTATTTTCTCCAATACAAACTATTCTCGACACTTTCTGCCGTTTTTGTTTATATTGTTATTGAACAGTGTAACAAAAAGGGCAGTTAAACTGACCTGCGCCACCAATATCTGTTCAATTTTTGAGAATTATTTTTCATATTATTCAAAATCCCTTGTATCGATATATCGATACAAGGGCAGTATAACGCAGATAAAAATATTTGTCAACTGTATGGTATTGACTTATATAAAAATTTTGTATAGTCTATATTTATAAATAGGGATATCTTATGAAAATCGCAAAAGTACAACCAATCACAACAAATCAATCTGCATGCAATTTTAGGTCATTAAAAATTAGTTACGGTTTGCATGAAAATCTTCTTAATACACAGAAAAAATTCTTATACGAAATTTTTGAAGCCGGTAAAAGATTAGAAAATACGCAGTATGTTGATTTATCAATCAAAGAGGATTTTGTTTTCCAAATAAAAGAAAAAGCAAATCCGTTTTTTGCATTAGTTAATCCAATTAGATATGAAAGAACCGGAGAAAAACAAATTAAAATATCCGGTATATATGATGGTGTTGACAATGAATTGCATAAAAAGGGCGATGCCGTTAATATTATGCTAGATTATCCGACTGAAGATTATACAACAAGTGTGTATCTTAAACTGAAAGGTTTAAGAGGTATATTAAGATTATCTTATATTGCAAAACTTCTTGATTCGAAAAAAATCTTTGAAGCTGAACAAGGTACAGAAACTATGTCAAATACGTCAAGAGAAAAGCTGGTATCGTTATTGATGTATAAGTTTGGAGACATAGTTAAATAAGCATACTTTTTATAGCTTCAATAGCTGTTTTTATAGCACAGTCAGTATCGTGTACGACATGGTTTTCCAAACCTAATTTTTCTCTTTCCTGATTAGCGACGACTAGGAATATTGAGCCGACTTTAACTTTTAAGAAACTTCCGGCAATAAATAATGCGGCAGATTCCATTTCAGATGCCAAACAACCCATTTTGAGCCAAGCTTGCCATTTGTTTTCAAGTTCATAATTTACAGGCATGAGTTCGGGATTATGCTGACCGTAGAATGCGTCTTTGCATTGTACAACTCCGATATGGTGTGGAATGTTTAATTTTTCAGCAGAATTTTTTAGTGCTGTTACAATTTCATAATCTGCAACAGCAGGAAATTCTATCGGAGCATATTCTTTGGAAGTACCTTCCATTCTTATTGCTCCAGTTGCAATTACTAAATCTCCGCTTTTTACGTCAGGCTGCATTCCACCGCAAGTCCCGACCCTAATAAATTTTTTACCCCCGACTTTTACGAGTTCTTCGAGTGCAATTGATGCAGACGGTCCGCCGATGCCCGTAGATGTAACACTTACTTTTGTTCCGTTTAGAAATCCTGTATATGTAACAAATTCGCGTCTGTCAGCAATAAGCTTAGGCTCATCAAAGTATGCCGCGATTTTTTCACATCTTTTGGGGTCTCCGGGGAGTATAACGAAATCTCCTATGTCTCCTTCTTTTAAACCGATATGGTATTGAGTACCGTCTGATGAATAATGCATATAAATCTCCTGTTAGAAAAGTTAATTTTATCAATAATTTTAGGTAAAGTCAATATAAAAATTGTTTATTGCAAAAGAATTGTTTATATTTTATAATCTAACCATCACGAATCGTTAAATAAGAAGGAGTCAGTATGAAGATATTATTTGCAGCAGTTGAAGTTGCACCGTTTTCAAAAGCAGGCGGTCTGTCAGATGTTGTAGGAAGTCTGCCAAAGGCTTTAGAAAAAGATGCTGAAATAGCTATATTTACCCCTCTGCACGGTTGTATTGATTACAATAAATGGGGGCTGAAAGAACTTGAAAATTCAGAAAAATGGATTACATTCGGAGGATACTCTCCCCAAAAATTTAAACTTCATATGACAAAGCTTCCTAATACTAATATTAATGTCTTTTTTGTTCAAAACGATTGGTATTTTACACCTTTCAAAGAAGTATATCCGAGATGGCTTGATCCAAGGTATGAACATGAAAGATATATTGCTTTTTCTCTTGCGACTTTAGAATATGCAAAAGATTTAAACTTCAGAGCAGATATAATTCATTCAAACGATTGGCATACAGCAATGATACCTCTATATATCAAAGCTAATTACAAGTTTGATGAATTCTGGTCTAAGACAAAGAATGTATTTGAGATTCACAATTTAGCTTATCAAGGTGTTTGGTTTGAAGACATCTTGGATTTTGCAAACATGAGAAAAGATATTGTGTATAACGAGTGGGGTTGTGAACACTACGGCAGAGTAAATTGGATGAAAGGTGCAATAAATTATTCAGACAGAGTTGTTGCAGTTTCTCCTACTTATGCAAAAGAAATTTTGACAAGTGAATACGGTGAAGGTATGGATTATACCTTAAGAGGGCACACAAATAAACTTTTAGGTATAGTAAACGGTATTGATTATAACGTATTTAATCCTAAGACAGATAAAACAATTGTTAAAAACTATGATGTAAAATCTTTGGAAAATAAACTTGTTAATAAAAAGAATATATTGGAATACTTTGGTTTAAAATATAATCATGACAGACCGTTAATCGCCTTGATATCAAGACTTGTTGACCAAAAAGGTTTAGATTTAATCAGACAAGTTGAAAATGATTTGCGAAATATGGATGCAGATTTTATTTTCCTGGGAACAGGTGATAAGTCGTATGAAAACCTATTTATCTGGCTTTCTAACAACACTCCGAATATCAGGACCTATGTCGGATACAGAGGTGACTTGGCTAACCAAATATATGCAGGTTCCGATTTCTTCTTGATGCCGTCTAAATTTGAGCCTTGCGGATTATCTCAACTTATTGCAATGAGATATGGCTCGCTTCCAATTGTCAGGGCAACCGGCGGTTTAGAAGATACTGTTACCGGCTATCCTCTTGACAATTCGACAGGATTTAAGTTCTGGGGTTATGACGGCTGGGCAATGAAGGATGCAATTTATTGTGCCTTAAATGTGTTTAAAGACAAATATACATTTAATGCTATGCGTAAATCTGCTATGGAAGCTGATTTTTCTTGGAAAGAAAGTGCTAAAAAATACTTAGAAATGTACAAAAGCCTGGTGGGGTAAATGAATACGAATTCAGAAAATCCCAAAGTCGGTAAAGATTTTGAATTGGTTGTAAAGAAATTGTTTGAAAAAGAATACAATCAGCCTTTTGAATTGTATAAAAAAATAGAAATCGGCAATCCGCCAAAAGAACACTGTTTTGATATATCAAATCATAATGCCTCAATTGTTGCTGAATGCAAGTGCTATACTTGGACAGAAACGGGTCATGTTCCAAGTGCAAAAATGGCATGTTTAAATGAAGCTGTTTTTTTATCTTTCTTTTTTACCTCAAAAAACAATAAAATATGTAGTTATGCCAAAAGCAAAACACTCCAAAAGAACAGAAACTTTGGCTGAATATTATTATAGAAGGTATCATCATCTTTTGAATGATATTCAGATTTTAGAATACGATTTAGGTACCTTAGAATATCATAATATATCAGGTAACTAAGGTATTGCAAACTTGTCATTGCGAAGGCGATTAGTTAAGTAGGGTGGGCAAAGCGAATGTGTGCCCACCTATTACAGCCTGTATAGTGCAAGTTTTGTGCTAAAATTATGTTTACACCTAAATGCTTACTAAATACCAAGTAACAAGCGTCAAATAAATAGCCAAACCGATTACGTCGATTGTTGTTGCGATAACAGGGCCTGATGCAACAGCAGGGTCAACGCCCATTTTCTTTAGTATTAATGGTGTACAAGTTCCAATCATTGTTGCAATAGTCATATTAAGTGACATTGCTATACCGACTACCAATCCTAATTGAACATGTCCTTGCCAGCCCCAGGTTACGAGCATAACAACCAAACCAAATAGTGCACCAATGCTGAGACCTGTAACAGTTTCTCTCCATATATAATGCCAACCTGAACTTAAAGTAATTTGTCCTGTTGACATACCACGAACCATAAGAGTTATTGATTGAGTACCAATATTACCTCCTAATCCCGCAAGCAAAGGCATAAAAGCAGCAACAATTGGTAGTGCGTTAAATGTTTTGTCATATCTGCTTGTTATTGATACGGCAATAAATTCACCGAGAAGCGTAATAAGAAGCCAAGGCACACGTGCTTTAATTGCGTGGCGTATACTACCCGTTAAAACGTCATCGTCATCTTCACCAAGGTCTGTTACGATACCTGAAGATTGAAGGATTTCGTCCGTTGTTTCTTCTTCAACGATATCTTGTGCATCATCCCAAGTTACGATACCTTTTAAGTGGTTATAAAGGTCAACAACAGGAAGTGCGTTGAACTGGTATTTCATAAATACATCTGCAATGTAATCTTGATAGTCGTCTACGTGGATTTTAACCAAGTCTTTAATCATTATGTCAGATACGTTAAGTGTGACAGGGGCTGTCATAAGAGTTCTAAGAGATAAAACTCCGACAAGGTGCAAATTTTTGTCTACTACATAAGCGTAATAAAGCTCCATATTTTCTTTTTCTGCTTTAATACGAATTGTATCCAAAGCTTCCTGAACGGTCATATTATCATATACCGTAAGAACAAGAGGGTTCATGATACCGCCGGCAGTATCTTCATTGTACGTTAACAATTCTCTGACATCAGAAGAGAATTTTTGCGGTAAGTTTTCTAAGAAAGCTTCTGTTTCATCTTCTTCCATGTTACCCAAAACGTCCGCAGCTTCATCGTGAGGGAGTTTAGATACAAGTCTTGATGCCAAGTTCTCATCAATATCTCCGAGGATTTCTACCTGTAATTGAGGGGTTAAGTACTCAATAACGTCAGAAGCTAATTCTTCGTTAATATTTGTTATACAAGTAAGACGCTCTTCAGGTTTTAACTCTTGAAAAATATCCGCAAGGTCAGCTGAGTGATATGTTTCAAGCTCTTCTCTGAGTTGAACGTTATCACCGTTATCTATTAATTCTCGTATTCTGTCTATTGTATTTTCAATATTAAGCATTTTTTATACCTCCGCCCTAACCTCTTGTGGGAGAGGGAAGAATTTCAAGTTGTACTGCGTGAAACTTTGAAACTTAGGAGATAAATAGATATATTTATATTTATATTTATATTTACCCCTACTCCTACCCCTATCCCTATCTGTAATTTGTAAACTGAAGCGGGATATCGTATTTGTCTTCATTTTTTCTTAAAAGTCCGATGACTTCCTGCAAATCATCTTTGCTTTTACCGCTTACACGAACTTGTTCTCCTTGAATTGAAGCTTGAACTTTTAGCTTTGAATCTTTTATATCAGCAACTATTTTTTTTGCAAGTTCTTGGGTTAAACCTTTTTTTAGATTATATACTTGTCTGACATTTCCGCCTAAAGCATTCTCCATTTGTTGAGCATCAAGAATTTTAATACTCAAACCACGCTTTACGAGTTTTGTTTGAAGAATGTCAAAGATGTTTCTGAGTTTCATCTCATCATTAGTTGTTATTGTAATTGATTTATCACCTTCTAAATCTATTGAAGAATTAGAATTTTTGAGGTCGAAACGTGACGTTAAATCTCTTTTAACTTGGTCTACCGCGTTAACAAGTTCTTGCTTATCAAACTCGGAAACAATATCAAAACTGCAATCTTTTGCCATAGTCAGACTCCTATAATTATTTAACATGATATATATTATCATGAAATAATCTAAGGTGATTAAATATTATGTTGAAAAATATCCCTCTGCAATTTTAAAAGTGATATTTAAATGAACAGATAATTTTTTTTCTAAATACAGTATAAATTTATCCTAGAACTCTGCCGAATATTCTTCTAATCCAGTTTATTGCAGTCGGCGTTTCAGGAGGAATAGGATTAACATAAGTTTTATAACTATGTGGGATTGGTCCGTTCTGATAACATGCAGGACAGCTGTATTGAGCTTCTATGTTTTGGAAAGTATTTCCGCCCATCATACCACCGTTCATCATGTACATGTTGTTCATCATCGTACCGTATCCGCCGTAGCCAAAATTAACGCTCATATTTTCACCTTCTGTTATTACTACACATGTATATAAAGTATTTTAATTATGAGAAATTGCCTTTTTGAAGTTGGATTGTAACGATTTGTAACAATTTTCTCAAAAATCCTAAAGTTTTAAAAAAATGTGCCGATATATATAGTGTAAAGAAAATAAAGAAAAATTAAGGAGTAGAAAAATGGCAGACGGAATTCATGGAATAGGTTACGGAAACACATCAGGTGTTGGAGGCGGATACATTCCGCAAAGAAAAGGAAATGAAGTTGATGCTAAAGAACAAAATCAAGCTCAAGCACAACCGAATTATGAAGAAACTCAAGTAGATCCGAATAAAGTTATGGATTTTCTTGCTCAAAACAATTATTTTATGCCCGTTCAAGTTGAGGCTCAACCGGCAGGTGAAGTTGGTGCAGTTGATGCTGAAACAGAAGAAAGAATTGCCGGATATATGGAAAGATTTGAAGAAATCTATGCAATTGTTGAACAAGAATTTGGTGCAGAACTGGCTCCTGCGGTTATGGACTTAGTTATGGACAAATTGATGGGCATGGCTTAGAAAGAATTCAAAACCTCGTACACACATATTTTCTACACTTAACATTTATGAAGGCTGACAATTGTTCAGCCTTTTATTTTTGTTTCTATCAAAAAAGTCCATAGTTCAAAAAATACAGTGCTTTACGAAGTGTTTATTAATTTTTGTAAATATAAATTAAAAAAAAATAAAAAAAGGTGTTGACATTAAAAATTGATGTTATATGATAGATTTTGTCGGTGAGGAAACCGCCGGTGCAGACAAGGTGTCTGAGGGTGCAGAAGGATTAACCGAGGTCCCCAGTTTTTAGAAGACACAACTTGAGGAAGTATGAAGTATTCAAGTGTCGGCACGAATCAAAACCCGAAATTTTAAACTTTGATAAATAGCAATCAGGTTAGAAATTTAAAAAATAGCGCAAACTATTTTTGTTGAACCTTGACAATAGAATAGTGGAACATTTGTATAAGCAAATGTAAAAGACGAAACAATACTTGTTAATTCTAATAAAGAATGAACGGACAACAGTAAA
>CACZCH010000024.1 GCA_902779645.1 uncultured bacterium
GGCTCAGTATGACGCATAATTATTAAATATTCTGATAATTACCTATCTCATATCCCATTTGTTCAATTTTAGCCTTCAATTTATCACTCTGAGTAATTCTATATTCAGTAAAATGGTTGTCAACAGTACCATCTTCATATCTGCACGGGTGTATAAGCGCCTCAGCAGTAATTCCATTTTTGTCCTGAAGTGCAGATAATCCGCAGGAAACTGTTAAGCCGTTCATCATAGAAGTATATCCGACTCCTATCAAATAATTATTTGTATGAAGCCCGTATTTTCTCACTAAAGGTTTATTTTTTATCGTAAATGCATTCAAAAGCCCTATTTTAATTAAATTTACATAATATGCAATATTAAGATGTGTAAATACATCAGGCACAATATAAAAATGTTCGTGTTGAGTTCTTATCTGCGGAATCTCATACTCACGCGCGAGCTTGCATACAAGTTCAAAAATGGGCGGTATGGCGTGTGTATGAACGTGAGAATCTATATGAGTAATCTTGACTCCCGCATTTTTTATCTTATCTATTTGAGCTCTGAATTCTGTTTCAAGCTCCTTCATAAACTCTTCGTTATTTGGACTGTAAGCCTTAATAATAAGTTGTCCGTATGAATTATTAAAAATACCGTTTTGGTCAGTCAGCTCTCTCTGGTCGTTTACAAGAGATTTCCCTTCAATAATGTTCAAATGCACTCCGACACCAAGCTCAGGGCAAGCAGGAATAACGCTTTGGACTGCTTCATCAAAAGCGTCACCGTTTGAAACAAGGCTGGTACTCTTAAGGATTCCCTTGTCATACCCTTCTTTAACTGCGGTATTAAAAGCCTTGCTCATTCCGAAATCATCTGCGTTTAAAACAAATTTATTTTTTGACATAGTATCTTCCCTCGTAAAAAAATATAATTTATATTTACTCTTCTCATTTACCCCCTTTTATTGTATTATATTTTTGAGAGGATTACAATGAGCGAACAAAAGTCAAGACTTGCAATTATTATACCTTGTTTTAATGAAGAGCTGGTAGTTAAAACAACAGTGGAAACACTTCTGGGAGTATTGGACAGAATTATACAAAAAGGTAAAATAACAGAAGATAGTTATATTTATCTTGTTGATGACGGTTCTAAGGATAGTACTTGGAGCATCATAGAAGAATTGCGCAATACATACGGAGAAAGAATAAAGGGTTCAAAATTTATCCGCAATTACGGAAACCAAAAGGCTTTAATTGCAGGTTTGGAAGGCGTCAGAGAAATTGGCTGTGATTGTACCGTTTCTATTGATGCAGATTTACAACAGGATGAAAACGCAATAGAAATTTTTGTTGATGAATTTCACAAAGGCGCAGATATTGTATCCGGTATCAGAAACGACAGAAAAACAGATTCGTTCTTTAAAAAATATACCGCACTTTGTTTTTACAAATTAATGAATATTTTAGGGGTAAAAATCCCGCCTAATCATTCGGATTTTAGACTGGTAAGCAAACGTGCATTAGATATTTTAGAGCAATACAAAGAAGAAGGTTTGTTTTTGCGCGGTTTTTTCCACGAAATCGGTTTAAAAACATCTTACGTTCATTTCAATGTTAAGCCGAGAGCCTTAGGGTGTTCAAAATTCAATTTCTTCTCGCTTACAAGTTTGGCGCTAAACGGAATTACTGCATTCAGCATCGTACCATTAAGAATAATCGCAGCATGCGGTGTAATAACAATGCTTGGCAGTTTTCTTTTGGCTTTTGAAGTTTTATTTGAAAAATACATTTTACACACAACCCCGAGCGGATGGGCAACTCTTGTTATCTTGCTTGCATTCTTTGGCGGGCTTCAAATTTTCTGCTTAGGTATTATAGGCGAATATCTGGGTCAAATTTTTAACGAAGTAAAAGCAAGACCAAGGTATATTAAGGGGATTGAACTTAAATAGAAAATAAACTTATTCTAAAACTACAATTTCAGGTATATCGTTAAATCTGACGCTCAATATACTTGTTCCCAAACCTTTTGTTACAATCATTCTATTGTTTGTTTCGCGAAAATCACCGCAAGAAAATTTAGTGCCATATTTTGACGGCACAAGCAAAGCACCAAAGAACGGTACACGTACCTGTCCGCCGTGTACATGTCCTGCCAAAATCAAGTCTACATCTTCTTTTACATCATAATAAACATCAGGAGTATGTGAAATAAGAATCTTTTTATTTTCCGCTCTTTCCAATGCTGTTTCTATCTCTGAAGGCAGAACTTTTTTATTCCCTACTCCTGAAATATAAATATCTTCAAACTGAGCACAAGAATTATCAAGTACTGTTATTCCGTATTGTTCAAGCGTATTCTTAACGGTAAATTTATCGTATATAATATCGTGATTTCCAAGTACAGTATATATCGGGGCATTTATTTTAGATATTTCTTTTACTTGTTCTTCTATTGAAAGAGAAATTTTTCCGCTGTGACCTTTTATAAAATCTCCTCCGGACAGAACCAAATCAGGATTAAGGCTGTTAATTTTCTTTACTATCCTTCTCAAGCGTCCTCTGTCAAATTTACCAATATGCCAGTCACTTACAAAAACAACCTTTTTTCCGTTCAAAAAATTTGTTTTGTATTTTTTTACAACAAGCAATTCCGGTTCAATAAAAAATCCCCAGACAAATAATATTATTAAAAAAACAAATATCAGCATAATTAATTTCCTGCAAGCTTATTATAATTGTCCAAATATGTCTGTGCAAGCTTATCTTTATGAAGCTGTTTATAAACATAAGCCAAATTATAATGAAATTCGGGCACTTTAGAGTCGAACATTATAGCTTTATTAAAATTCGTTTTTGCTCTTTGCAAATCACCCTGCTTAATATTTACACACCCCATATTATAATATATATAAGGGTTTTCACTATTTATTTTTGAAGCTTTTGTATAATTCTCAATTGCTTCATTATATTGACCGCGCTCGTAATAATAGTTTCCCAAATTGTAATATGCACGATAGCATTTTTTATCCGCTTCGACCGCTTTTTGATACATATAAACAGCATCTTCCATTCTTAAAGAATCTGCCATTACATTTCCCAAAAGAAGCCAGTCTTGACCGGTTCTATCTTTTTCATTAATTTGCAATATCAAATCCATTGTTCTGATTTGGTTGTTATCGCTGTAAAATGCCGTTGCCTGTTTTGATAACTCCGAACTATCAGCAAAACATACAGAACAGCACAATACTGCAACCATAGATAAAAAAATTTTTTTCATACCAAGATTATACCCTAAATTCCATAAAACAGACAAATTTACTAAAATCCGCTACTGAGCATGAATCTGTCAAATTTTATTTTTAATCTTCTGAAAATGTTTGAACTCCAAGAATAATGATTATCCCCTTTATAATCTTCGATAAATCCGTTATACTCATAAAACTTCTTAATGTTTGGACTGTTTTCGGAATATAAAGACATATTTTTGTAGATTTTTTTCAAAGAATTTATTATCCCGCATCCAACTTGTTTATATTTTTTGTTTCTATTGTTTATATTTATTGCACTCGGTTTAACCTGTATATGCTGTAAAATTCTATCTTTTATGTTTTTTGGATTATTACGCATTTCTACCATGCCAATGATTTGTTTTGGCTTTAACTTTTCAAAATCTTTGTCTTGCAGAGTAAGAGCATATACATCAATTTCTACACTATTGCTATTATTCATCCAATGAGATGCTGTTGCTATACGCTGTATGTATTTAGCTTTTTTCCATTTTTTTGCAACCGCATTTACGGCCGTTAAATCTGATTTTTTCGATTCAATTTTTACAAAACGCACAGGACAATCAACAAAAGCTTTTAAGCTTTTGTCATATTTTTTTATATAGAGCTTATTAAGCGGTTTTGCACCAAAACTTATATTTTCGACTGACAAAATGTAAAATCCTTTGTATAATTTATACTATCATAAACAAACCTGTAAAAAAATTTTTTGCCATATATGATATAATCATTTTGTTATTAATCTGTATAATCGGGAGAGATATATGAAAAAAGTCTTTTTAATAATATTTATTCTGTTTAGTTTTGTACAAACTTCTATAAGTTCCCAAATTTCTTATGATAAAAGCGATTTTGCTCCTGTTTCAAGCGCAATATATGATGCAGCCTATGATATAAGATATTATTCAGCAAACAATTTTACCGGAAACAGAATCCGCGGATACAACGCTCCTGTTGCATACATGACTAAAGAAGGATTAAGTGCATTATCCGTAGCAGCAAATGATTTAAGAAAACAGGGATACAGGCTCCTTATTTGGGATACTTACAGACCTCAAAAAGCTGTTGATAATTTTGTTGAATGGATTAATAATCCAAATGACGAAGGTGACAAATCTTTTTACCCTGATTTAAAAAAATCTGATTTACTAAAGGGTCAATACATAATGGAAAAATCCGGACATACAAGAGGAAGCACGGTTGATTTAACGCTCATTAAAAAAGACGGTTCTTTCGTTGATATGGGCGGAACTTTTGATTTGTTCAGCGAAATATCTCACCCTGATTACAAAAAACTTACTAGAGAACAAAAGAAAAACCGCAAAATCTTATACAATGCTATGATAAAAGCAGGTTTTAAAGGTATTGATTCAGAATGGTGGCATTTTACACTCAAAAACGAACCCTACCCTGATACATATTTCAATTTTGATATTGAATAAAAGCTTTAGGAAACTTTAAATTGTATGAAACAATATTTTATAAATAATCATTCAGACAATCTTTTAATTTTTTTCACCGGCTGGGGATGTGATGAGTATGAGTTTGAACATTTAAGCTCAAATTCTGATGTTTTATTATTGTACGATTATTCTGATTTAAGCTTGAATTTTGATTTTTCAAAATACAAAAATATCGACTTAATCGCTTTTTCGGCAGGTGTATTTATCGCTTCTGTCTTTGATTTTAAGTTTAAAATAAATAAAAAAATTGCAATTGACGGAAACCCTTATTTATTTGATGAATATTTCGGGCTTTCTGAAAAAATACAGGATATTTTATATAATATAACAGCCGAAAACGCTGATGATTTTGCAAGAAATTACTTGATTAAAACAGAAGAGGAATGGGAAAAATTTCATCATTCGAAAAGAACAATTGAAAGTTGTAAAACTGAGTTTGAAAAACTGAAAGAGACTTATAAAGCAAATAAACATCAAATAAAAAACATATATGATTACGCATTGTTCGGCGAAAATGATACTATTTTTCATATTCCTGCACAGAAAGATTTCTTCGGGAAAAATTTGCACATAATAAAAAATGCTCGTCATAACTTGTTTTTTAGAATTAAATCTTTTGAAGATTTTTTTAATTTTTAAATTTTTTTTTAAAAATTTTTGTTTAATTTTGTTTATGATATTATATGCCTTGAAAGGTTTTTTATGAACAATTTTAGTACAGGCAGAAATATTATCGGAATTCCCCGAGCTTTATCTTATTATGGAAATTATCCGTTTTATTACGGATTTTTTAAAGCTTTAGGGATTAATATTATTTTGTCTGACAAAACAACAACTAAAATAATAAACGAAGGTGTAGAAAAGGTTGTTTCAGATACTTGTTTGCCCATAAAAGTTTTTGTAGGACATGTTCTAAACTTGCTTGAAAAAGGTTGTGACAAGATTTTTGTTCCTTCTTTACAATCATCTTCTTACAAAATAAATAATTGCAGTAAAATCAGAGGACTGCCTGAAATTATTCGTAACGTTATAGACAAACCTTTCAAAATGATAGAACCGACCATCGATAAAACAGAAGGAATTTCTTTTAAAGATTTCTGTTTTGATATTGCTCACGAATACAATATTTATAACAAAGATTTAATTAATTCTGCCATAAAATCAGGCTGGGTAGTGTATGACAATTTTCTAAAAATGACAAATTCGGGAGTAAACTATGAAACTGCTCTTCAAAATGCCATTGAAGGAAAAATTCTAAATCCGCAAATGGAAATTGTAAGACCTCTTTCCGTAGTAATTATGGCTCACGGATACAATTTGTTTGACGAACGTATTTCTATGCGGCTACTTAAAAAATTAGAAAAAATGGGAGTCAAAGCCTATACATCACTTAATGTAACAAAAGAAAATGCTCTTGATTCAATAAAACAACTCGGAGAAATTCAATATTGGGCGAATGAATTAGATTTAACCGGAACAGCTGCATATTATATGCTCAATAATAAAGTTGACGGCATAATTGCGCTCTCGGCATTTGGATGCGGACCTGATTCTTTGATGGTTGATGAAATTCAATACCACGCAAAAGAGTACAACATGCCGATGATTCATCTTACAATTGACGAACACACAGGTGAAGCTGGGTTTGTAACAAGATTAGAAGCTTTTGTTGATATGCTTTTAAGAAATAAAAGAAAAGCTTTAGAAATTAATAATCCGCCAAAAACTTTACCACCTGTAATCAAAAAAGAAAGAGTTTTAACAAAAGTATAAGCATTTTGATAAATTAATTGTATATAAGTATTCCACATGTACAATTGTATTATGGAATCTAAACAAAAATACATTTACAAGGGAGCTGTACATATTCACACAAAACTCTCCGACGGAACGGGAGATGTTTATTCTGTTGCAAAAGCTGCCAAAAAAGCAGGCTTAGATTGGATAATCATAACAGATCATAATTATTACGACCAAGAAGAAGGAATAATAAACGGTGTTTATGTAATAAAAGGACAGGAAATTTCTCCCAAGAGTTGTAATCATTATATTGCAATCGGATTAAATGAAGTTATACCCCTTAATGATAATCCTGAAGTTTATGTAAATGAAGTCAGAAAAAAAGGAGGGTTTGGTTTTTCTGCTCACCCTGATGAAGGTTATATTTGTGATAATAGGGGTAACATTTACCCCAGAAAAAATTCAAATCACTGCATTCCTTGGACTGATAAAAATATAAAACCTGACGGAGTAGAAATATGGAACTGGTTTTCTAATTGGGCGGATAATTTAGACGACAGCAATATTTTTAAACTGGCTTATGCATACTTATTTAAACATAATATTGTAACTTCACCTTCTAAACTAACCCTAAACTGGTGGGACAGCCTTAATAGAGAGTCTGATAAAATTGTTCCCGCAATAGGAGGAGTCGATGCTCACGCACTCAAATTTTACAGATATATAATTCCGGTAACTGTATTTCCTTATCTTACATGTTTTAAAACCATAACAAATCATATTGGACTAAACGAGCCTCTGTCCAAGGATTTTCAAACCGCAAAAGCTCAAATTTTTAACGCATTAAAAAGCGGTCAGAATATTATAATGAACCGAAATACTTATAAGGATTTACCTGAAATATACGCATCAGACGGAGAAAACAAATATTTCTGCGGTGAAAAAATAAAGTTGAATAAAAATTGTAAACTAAAAATTAAAGCAAAAAATGACATGAACGTATGTTTGATATATAATGGAATCGGGATAGAGAAGGTTTTGTCCGATAATTTTGAAATACCTATCACACAAAGCGGTAAATACCGCTTAGAAATTTCTTATCGGAATAAAGGATTTTTATATACAAATCCGTTTAATTTTGAGGAATAAGAAACGCTTAAATGAGTCGTGCAACAGAAGAACAGATAAAAAGATTTTCAACAATGGACAACAATATTCCTGCCAAAGACAGGGTTATTGCATGGCCAAGAATGGGAAGGATTGATATTCCTCTAAAAGCTCTTTTAACAAACCTCGGAGCAAAAATAGTTATACCTCCCGCTAACAGCAACGAAGCATTAGAAATCGGAGTTAAAAACAGCATTGAAGGAATATGCCTGCCATACAAGTTAAATTTGGCAAATTATATTATGGCGCTTGAAAACGGTGCTAATACCTTAATGATGTTCCAAGCCCCCGGTTCTTGCAGACTCGGTAATTATACAAAAATGGCTCAAAAAACTCTTAAGAAAAAAGGGTATGAGTTTGATATGGTTATTTTTGATATGTACAGAAATAAAATGATACAAACTCTTCACGCTTTCTGGCACGTCACAAGATGCCTTAATCCTTGGAAGTATTTTAAAGCTTTCAGTCTTGGTTTCACAAAATTTTATGCGATAGATTGTGCGGAAAAAATGCTTCTATATTACAGGCCAAGGGAAATCAATAAGGGTGACGCCGAAAAATATTATAATAAATGGCTGACAAAAATAGATGATTGTAATTCACTTATCGGTTCAAAATTCCTTTGCCATAAAATTAGAAAAGATTTTAAAAATATACAGATAGATAAAAATAAAAAAGTTCCTGTTATTTTCTTAATCGGTGAATTTTTTGTTCTATTAGATCCGTATACAAACCAGCAAATAGAAAAAGAACTGGGCGATATGGGATTCGAAGTAAGAAGACAGATTATGTTCAGCGGGTGGCTTGAACATGTACTTAAGCCTTCCATATTTTATAAAAAAGAATCTCACCGAGAAAGAGCAGTAAAGTATGCTTCAAAATATATGAAACGTGCAATAGGCGGTGAATGCATAGAAACAATCGGAGATACCGTGTATGCGGCAAAAAACGGAATCGATGGAGTTATCCACATAATGCCTTTTTCCTGCATGCCGGAAATTGTTTCTCAAAACATATTATCGAAAGTTTCAAGAGAAGAAGATATCCCTGTATTATCACTTGTTTTGGATGAACAAACAGGTAAAGCAGGATATATTACAAGAATAGAAGCTTTTATAGATTTAGTAAAAAGAAAAAAATTAAGAAGAGGTGAATAAAATGACAGCAACAAAATCAAGAAACAGAATGACTTTTGAACGTCTGAAGTATTACAGACACTTAGGTGGCGGAGCTTTAACCTGCATAAAAAGCAGATTATCAAAAACTCCTAAACCGTTATGTTTTTCTTTAATGGTAACTAATAAATGTAACTGCAACTGTGATTTCTGTTTTTGGAAACACAAAAACGACCACGACGATATGCCGTTGGAAGAGATTCAAAGACTGCTTAAAGAAGCAGGTGAAATCGGATATTTAGACAGTATCCTCTGGGGCGGCGAACCGCTTCTAAGGCAAGATTTTACAGAGATAACAAAAGCTTCTCACGATGCAGGATTATATACAAAAATCGCAACAAACGGCTGGTTCTTGCAGGATAACCCCGGATTCGGACAATATACGGATTTAATGTTTGTATCTCTTGATGCAATCGGGAAAGCACACGACGATATCAGACACTTACCGGGAATTTGTGACAGAGTAATGAACGGTGTTGAATATCACAAAATCCATTCTCCTAAGATGAGAATATATGTATGTTGTACCGTTTCTGCTCAAACAGATTTCGAACAAATTAAAGAAGTTGCTCAGTATTGTAAAGATGCGGATATTTTGCTTTACTTTACGGTAAACAAATCAAATCAATCTTTAGAAGAAGCTCAAAACGTTAAAGATACAGAGCTTGAAAGCGACCAGCTTAAAGAAATTTTTATAAAAATAAAAGATTTGAAAAAACAAGGTTTCCCGATAAGAAATTCTGACTATTTTATGGATTACATTATAGACAAAAAGAATTATTATGAATGCCATTGGCCGAGAATATCTACCGTTATTTATTCTGACGGAAATATGCTTCAATGCTATGACAGACAACCATTCATAAGCGTTCGCGGAAGAGCCTTAAAAGATGTAATAAAAGACCCTGTTTTTATTGAAAGTGTAAATAAATGTAAAGATTGCAAACTTGCCTGCGTCGGAAACTATGCCCTTGATGCATCAGGTTTATGGCGCTTACAGTGGCCTGCTATCAAATCATTAATGCAGATTGCCATAACATAATCAGCATGTAATAATTTTGTTATGGGAGTAAGCCTGAAAGGATTTAATAAATGATTAAAAAACTCATCGCAGTATTTATATTATTTGCTTTTTGTACAACATCAACTGTTCTTGCAACAGATCCGCAAGCAGTTAATTTATCAAAAAACGATGTATTTGAAAATAATTACCAAAGCTTAAATAATGAGAATTCCGTAAAACAGCCTTTAAGTACTATTGAAAAAATGTATAACGGAATTGAAAATGCGATATCAGGAAATGTATTACATCAAGTAGGATATAACCAATTTAATTACTCGGCAGGAGGAGGTAATACTTCAACCGGAAAATATGATGCTTCTTACAAATTAAGCATCGGTGAAAAGATTGATATCCTTTCATACGGAGATTCAGTAGATGTAATATCTTTGTCCGGTTCAAATCTTGTTCAGCCAAAAACTTCAACAGAAGTCGGTTCTAACGGTTCAATATTTATTCCCGGAGTCGGACTTATTAAAGCTGACGGAAGAACATTGGGTGACGTTGAAAAAGAAGCAAACAGACTTGCAAAGAGTAAATATACAAATATGAGTATAAAGCTTCAAATCCCTTCAGGAAATGGTTATTCCGTTTTCGTCTACGGTGAAGTTAACCGCCCCGGTAAGGTTTATATTTCTAATAACTCATCCATTCTTGATGTATTAGGTGCTGCCGGCGGAGTTAAAAAGTCAGGTACGTTAAGAAATATCAAATATAATAACAAAAATATAGATTTATATAATGCACTCTTCTTGGGAAACGATGACGGCATTATTGTAAAAGCAAATGATAAGATTTTCGTAGGAAAAATTGGTAATACTATTGCTTTAAAAAACGGTGTTCCTGTTTCAGGTATTTATGAATTTAAACAAGGTGAAAAATTAAAGGACATTGTAAAATATGCAGGCGGGCTCCTTGTAACAACTTTAAAAGAAGAAGTTACAATGGTAGGTTTTGATAAAAAATCAAAACAAAAAGCTGCACAAAACATTCAATGGGATATCGCTTTATCAACCCCGCTTAATAACGGAGATTCTTTTGAATTCAAAGAAGTTTATAATGGTGTAGAAAACCTTGTAACAATTCAAGGTAATATTAAACACCCCGCTACATACGCATATAAACCGAATATGAGATTATCGGATATATTAAAATCCGAAAACGAACTTCTTGAAGAAACTTTTATTTATCAAGCTGTTATTAGAAGAGTCTCGGGAAAAAATAATGAAATTGAAACCATTCCTATATTTTTAAAAGAATTTTTTAACGGAATGAACGATCCGATTTTACAACCAAGAGATGTTATTACAATATATAAAAGTACAAATTCTTCTTTTGTCGATATTTATGGCTGTATAAACACACCTAAACACATTCCATATACTACAAATATGACATTAAACGATGTTATGACAGATATAAAATTTATGGAATCAGAAGTAAAAAATAATTACGAAGTAGAATTTAATACCGATAAAAAAGGTGATGACATAAAATTAAAAATGTCTACCGAAAATTCAAATAAACTTATTCCGACAGAGAATATTGCTGTTGAAATTACTAACAAAGATGGTACTAATACTCAGATTTATTATTTGTATGATATCATGATTAACTCTGACAGCATCAAGGTAATAAAAATCGCACCGGAAGACAGAATTTTCTTCAGAACTTTGCGTAACAATGAAGCTATGAAAACAATAAAAATTTCAGGTTTTGTTAAAAGACCGGGAGTGTATAGCTTTATAAAAGGACAAAAATTGACGGATATTATTACAATAGCAGGCGGATTGAATGATGATGCAGACCTTAGAGGAATTGTATTCAGACGTCAAAATTTAAAAAATAAACAAGTTACTCTTGCAAGAAAAAATAATGAAAGAGATGTTAAGTTATTAGAAGGCAGAATTGCAGCAGGATACAAACAAGCAGAAACTGACCAAAAACTTAAACTTGAAATGATTGAACAATTACGAGAAGAAAATGCCACGATAGGAAAACAATACAACGGACAAATAGCTCTAAATATTAAGAGTAATGATTTATCAAAGATAAGTAAAATTGATAATATTGAAATGCAAGACGGAGACGACGTTTATATTCCCAGAATGGCAAAATATGTAGCAGTTATCGGAGAAGTATATAATGAGCAAGCATTCATCTACACCAATGGTTCAACTGTTAAAAAATATATAAAACAAGTTGGCGGATATACACCAAATGCTAACAGATTCCGAATCTATAAAGTTGGTGTTAACGGAAGAGCCGAAAAAGTTCATATGCATACACATGTTTCATCAGGAGATACAATTGTTGTTCCAAGACGTATTGCCGGCAATGATTGGATTACACCTATTTGTCAAACATTACAAGGTCTGGCTTCAATCTTTATTATGGCATTTGCTATCAATAAATGGTAGAGCAGAAAAACTGAAGGATATATTTAATAATGAACGCTAAACGGAATTACAACAGAAGATTTCCTGAAGATTACGGATTTATAAGAACATTATATATTACTCTGTTCTTATGGTTTGTAGTTTGGCCTGCGGCATTTCTTTGGTATACGGCCTGCGTTAAAGGATGGAAAAACATTGACAGGAAAAAAAGATATGTTTATACATCAAACCACCAATCATATATTGATGCTCCGCTAATCTCCGTTGTAGCGAATGCTCCTGTCGCATATATGGCAAAAAAAGAGCTTTATGAGCATCATAATCCTTTGATAAGATTTCTTGTAATAAGTTTGGGAGCATACTCTGTTGACAGAGACAACCCTGAAAAAGCCACACTTAAAACAATTATAGATATTGCAAAGAAAACAAAATGGAATCTTGGTATGTTTCCTCAAGGAAAACAAATTTTAGAGGGTGAAAAATTTAATGATATAAAACCCGGTTTCGTTTCTATCGCAAAACTTGCAAAAATGGATATTGTCCCTATTGCTATATGTAATTTTACAGGATATACTTGGATTCCGTTTACAAAACACTTAACCTTAAAAATCGGTAAGCCAATTTCATATGAACTACCGGAAGAAGAAATTGTAAAACAATGGGTAGATTATATGAAAGAAAATGTTGATTAATATATCATATCCCTGCAAAAAATATAAAGAAGGAGAAAAGATGAGAGTAAAAGAACAAAAAGCCATGTGGCAGTCAAATTCAATGGGTGCTTTAGACGGGCTAAAACTTAAATTAAATAATTTTATAATTGACCAGACCATTAATTATTTGGGAAATAATTTTTCAAAACAGAAGCTGGTAAATTTAGCAAAAATATTTGAAAAAATTGCAGGTTCAAAAGGCGGAATTAACCACGCAAGAAGAATGAAATGGCTGTTTGAATCAGAACACGCACACTTTTTCTGGTGGAAAAGAATTTTGACAGAATTACATCCAAATTGCAGAAACAAATGGATTAAAAATTTCTTCGTAAACGGATACTACGGAGACAACTTAAGAAAACGTACAGAATTTAACAAAAAGAACGGATTTTTCCCGCCAACAGTATTACTTGCAAGTATTACCAAACGATGCAACTTTAATTGTAAAGGGTGCTGGGCGCACGAATATTCGGTTGATGAGGATTTAACAAAAGATAAATGGAGAGAAATTTTTACGGAAGCCCGCGATGTCATGGGTATTCACATATTTCCGATTGTGGGAGGAGAACCTTTTGCAAGAAAAGAATTTTTGGAACTTTGCGAAGAATTTAACGATTGTACATTCATAACATTTACAAACGGTTCTTTAATTACAGAAAAGACCGTTGAAACATTAAAAAGAATCGGAAATGTTCAGCCGATGTTTTCACTGGGCGGACTAAAAGAAAATACAGATGCAATCCGTGGTGAAGGCTGTTTTGATATGGTTATGGATAAAATGGATATGCTTAAAAAAGCAGGTATTTTCTTTGGTGCATCAGTAACAGCAACAAGCAAAAACTGTGATGAAGTTACATCTGACGAATTTATGAAAATGCTCTCTGATAAAGGATGCTTATGGACATGGTTCTTCCACTACGTGCCGGTCGGAGACAGCCCTGATATAACTATGACACCAAATGCAGAGCAAAGACGTAAAATCTTAAAAGCTGTTTATAATGCAAGGAATACGCTTCCTATGATGACAGTCGATTTTTGGGGTGACGGCCCTGAAATGATGGGTTGTATAGCCGGCGGACGTCAGTATGTTCACGTTAATCCGAGAGGTGATGTTGAACCTTGTACTTTTGTTCATTTGGCTACTCATAATGTTAAGAACTGTACTTTGACTGAAGCTCTTGCTTCTCCGTTTATGAGAGCAATAAGAGACGGAATTCCTTACGAGGATGGCAATATGCTTAGACCTTGCATGATAGTCGACAGACCTGATGTATTAAGAAAATATTATCAAGAGTTCAAACCTTATGAGACACATGAAAACGCTGCTGCGTACTTGACAGATCCGAATATTACGTCTCAAATTGATAAATACTCATCAGAAGTTAAAGAGATTTTGGACAAGGATTGGAGAGAAAATCTTTGGATGACAATCTTCCCGCTTGAAGGTGAGTATTACGTAGACAGAGACCATTTCTGCTCTACTGAAAAACCGGAACATTCTTGTAACGGTCAATGTGCAGGATGCGGTTGTCACTAATGAAAAAAATAAAATTTCTTATAATAGCTTTTGCACTTTATACAATAATTATAATGGCTTGTCCTGATGTAACAGCATGGGACAAGTCGTTAATTATTGCTTTGCAAACAAAATTAAAAAATTTACCTCTATTTATACCTCTTTTACCCGACTGTAAATTATATACGCTTATGATTGCAATTCCGCTAATCGGTGGTTCTGTTTATTTTTTAAAGAAAAAAGAATGGTTTAAAACCTTATTCATTTGCTCTATACCGCTTATAACTTTTTTGCTTAATTGCATAATTAAACCTTATGTTCACAGAACAAGACCTCCTTATGAGCTTCAACAGGTTATCCACCCGCATAGTTTCAGCTATGTTTCAAGTCACAGCCTTGTTACTTTTACTCTTTACGGATTGATTATTTATTATTGCTGTAAATATTGTCCGAACAAATATGTAAAATATTCAGTAATTACTCTTTCCTGCATTTGGATATTATTTGTCGGTTTGAGCAGAATTTGGCTTGGGGTTCATTATCCGACAGATGTTTTTGGTGCATATATTTTAGGGTTTATTTTATGTACAATTTATTCTAAAATACGAATATGATGAATTGTGTCCTAATAGTAACTAATTTTAATGCCGGCAGAAAAAAAGCTGTAAAATATAAAAAGAAAGTAATCAGTTTTGTATTAAAACATACAAAATCTTTTAAGTTTGTCGATATTGATGAGCTAAGAGAAATCGATACTAATCCTTATGATACTATTATTGCAATGGGAGGTGACGGAACCGTCAACAAGGTTTTGCCATATCTCATCGACTCAGATAAGGTGTTGGGCATAATTCCCTGCGGAACGGCAAATCTTTTAGCTGCAAATTTGGGGCTTTCGTATAAACTAAAAAAAACGTTTAATATTATAGAAAAAAATAATATAAAAAAAGCAGATGTATTTGACATAAATGGCAATAAGTGTATTTTAAGATTCGGGTTAGGATATGATTCGGATATAATTTGCAAAACCCCGCAGAGCCTTAAAAATAAATTCGGTTATTTTGCATATTTCATTGCAGGGATTCTTTTTGCACTGAGACTAAAGAAAAAAGAATATAGAATGACAATTGACGGTGAAAAATATGAAATTAATGCCTCCTGTATAATCATAGCAAATTCCTCAAACATGTATAGAAACATCTTTTCGCTTGCAAATAATTCTCAAATAGATGACGGCATTGCAGATATTTTTATTATGAAAACAACTAATCCCATAACTTTTTTCTTTGAGTTTATAAAAATCCTAATCGGTATACGAAAAGATAACTCTTGGGCTGAATATAAAAAAGCTAAAACCATTCAAATAGAAAATAGTTGGCTTGTTTCCCATATCGACGGAGAAAAGAAAATTTTAAAAGAAGATATTATTTTAAATATAGAACATAATTCCGTTAATGTTTTTGCTTTGTAACTACTAAATAACTGTTTTATCCGGCTATGCAAATTATCCATTAAATGTCCGGTAACAATCAATAAAAACATATAACTTTGAATATGTAAACCGAAATAGAAAAATTTTTGTATCATTTAAAAATATAGCCATTTTACCGATATACAATCGGGTAATTTTATAAGATTATCAAATTATATAGAAGGCTGAAAAGATGAAAACAAATAAACTTACCCCAAGAGAACTTGAGGTTTTAAATTTATTAATATATGGGTATAACAATTCAACGATAGCTGAAAAGCTTTGTGTATCAACTCATACAACCAAAGCTCATATAGCATCAATTTATGAAAAATTGAATGTTACAAACAGAGTTCAAGCAATCGTAAAAAGCATTAAAGAAAATCTGATTAAAATTTCGGATTTAAAATATTAAACTTGCAATGCGGTTTGCCATTTTCGTCATTCTGAACCCATTAACAGTTAAGAGATGAAGAATCTCTTATTTTGTTTTGATAAAGAAAATTCAAGTACAGATTATAATTTTAATATCACAGAGATTTTTGGAGGACGTTTTTCAAAAACATCGGTTAAAACATTAAAATCGCCACAAATATCATATAGTCCTAGAGAAAAATTCGATTTAAAAGGCAAGCCTTTCAATTATGTTAAAAAAGCAATTGATAAAAGGATTAGAGACTTGTCTAATAAATATGAACTAAAAACAGATAGCAACTCTCAATTATATAAAGATGCTCAAAAAGTTATAAACTTATTTAAGCAAGAATCAATAATACAATTTTTGACGGTTTAAATAAACAAGGCTTAATCGAAACTAATTGTTACAGCTTTGATCCTCATTTTATCGTTATCAACATATATTTGGTCAAACGTCTTTGCTTATACGCATAAAGCTATTGTTTTGCTATGCGTGATGGTAGCTTTTGCTGGTATTGTTGTTCTGTTTTTAAAAGGAAACTATAAAATTAGAGAGTTTAATATAAACCTCAAAACTTCTTATCTGCTTTTTGAAGGTTTGGTTATGACTCACGTTTTGCCTGCTGTATATTTAATGATATTTATCGTTCGACAGCTGAAATGCAAAAAGTCGGACACAAAATGCCAATAAGCATGCTAGTTTATAACCTAAGCAGACTCGAACTTTTTATTAAGAAATAGAGTAATGAAAAAGAACAAAAATGATGTATATTTTCATTCTCTGTAAAATAGCTAAAAGTCATTCAGTAAAACTATTTAATGCCATTTGAAATTCTATAAAACTAGTGCAAAATGGTATTGAAGAAAAGAGTCATAATGAACTCATAAATTCTCATCCAACTCCAAAAAATGACAAAATCCAAGCAACAAAAAAGAGCCTCAAAGGCTCTTATTTATTGAATACCACTTGTATATAATGGTGGAGGTTAGGAGATTCGGTCTTGCTCGTTCGCGTTTAACGGCAATTCCGAGTTTTGCTTCAATGACTAATCGTCATTTTGCAAAAACTCTCCAGCCTCAGCTCACTCGCGCAACTCCTTGAAAATGCTAAACGCATTTTGGGAGGTTCTCATCAATCCCTAATGTAAAAGAACATGCAGTTTTAGTATTTTGAACACTAGGTTTGATGATTATAAGTCCGCATTGTGGATTTCGGACCTACAAAATTTTTACGGCTTTAATTCTTGTTTTAGTATACTAAATTTTGTATAATTATTGTAATAAAAATGTGAGTTGAGAAGTTATGGTAAATGATTTAACAATTATAACAAATTTAATATTTGAAATCAGAGGTCAAAAAGTCATGATTGACCGTGATTTGGCAGATTTATATGAAGTTGAAACAAAGAAATTAAATCAGGCAGTAAAAAGGAATTTGAAAAGATTTCCCACAGATTTTATGTTTCAGTTAACAGATGAAGAACAAAAAGAACTGGTCACAAATTGTGACCGGTTAAAAAATTTAAAGCACAGTTCTTCAAATGCTTATGTCTTTACAGAACACGGCGTAACAATGCTTGCAAGTATTCTAAATAGTGAGCGTGCAATTGAGATTAATGTTCAAATAGTTAGAGCGTTTGTTCAATTAAGACAATTTGTTTTGGAACACAAAGATTTAACAAAAAGATTTACAGAACTAGAGCAATATTTTATGCAATATTGCAAAGACAACGAAACTGATAAACAAAAAATTTATGAAGCATTAGATTTGCTTATGGATAGAACAAAACCAAGTAAGATAGGGTTTTAATGCATATGAAAATAATATTTATTATATATTCGTTATTTTTATTTATTTTGTTTGCTTTTTTCTATATGTGGTCTAAAAAATGCAATAGTAAGGTGAATTATATTAAAATTTTTGGTGGATATTTTATAGGGTTTCTCATAATATTTTTTTTTATGACATATACATCACAATTTGTGTGTAATAAAAATGAATGTTATATAAAACAATACAATATTTATGGCATACCATTAGATAAAAAAACAATTAATATTTCTGACATAGATCATTTTTATTGTAATAGTGATTATAGTTTTTGGGGTGGTAGTTATCATAAAAATCGTTATTACATATATTCTGTAGATAAAAAAAGAAATGATAAACAATTTTTTACAAATTATATAGTTGGTGAATCATTAGCTAATAAATATGTTGCGATAATGAATTATAACCTATATAATTTAGAAAAATATAACGTAAATATAAAATTTCCAAAATAATTAGCTAAGATGGTGTAAATTTTTTCACTGAATATTTATAACCTGACGGATAAATTTGAAAGAGGAAAAGCGGGTATAATTTAGAAAATGTTTGAAATTAAGCCACTTCCCTCAATTTAAGAAAAAATTATCCTTCTTTTTTCTTGTTAGTTTAGGGAATTTTGCCTCAAACCACGACAGAATTTGGGTTCTAGCAAGGATAGAAAAAGGATAAAAATTTCCGAGAAGTGGGAAGTTTTTGTCGGATTAGTATGCCAAACTACTTGTTATTAAGTTTTATAAGGCAGTTTATAGTTTAACAAGTTTTGTATTAAAAAATCAATAATTATAGCGTAAATTCACAGCCCAATTTGGCATTCCAAATTCTATTAACAAGTCAATAAAACTTTTAGAATATTTTCTTATATCACCTTCAGCTGCAACTGCAATAAATTCTTTGGGATTATTAAAAGCATAGTCAAAATGTTTATTTTTTATATTTAAATTCCCTTTTTTAAATTCGTTGTATAACTGACTTTTAATTTTTGATTTAATAGTTTTTCCATCTGCTTCATACCAACTATCAGGGAATTTTTCTAATCGTTTCCAGTCAGCACAATGCATTAGTTCGTGTCTTAAAGCCCATTCAATATTTTCATAACCACATATTGCTATTTTACCAGAGCCATTTGCACAACAATAACCGCTAGATTTTGAACCACCATAAGCTGATGTGTCATCAACATAATCTTTTTGAGCCTTGAGTAGATTTATTGTTGGTGGAAATCTTAAGCTGCCCCAGAACCTAAATCCTACTCTAGTTGCACTTTTCCAATTTTCGAATACTCTTTCGATGTAATCAATTTTATCTTTACGGAAATTTGAAGTCGGTATAATTATTTTCACTCCATATTTTTCATTTATTTTTTTAAGTTTTTCTTTATCGGAAGGAGACATTGAAACAGAATTCGGAATACTATCCAAATATATATTTTCATACATATAAGTTAATGCCGGATCACGCTGATAGCTATCATTATTATCGCAGGCTTCAATAAAACATTCTACCCTTTGCTGCTCAATATAATCAAGGTACGAATCCTTATTTATTGTTATATTATTATCTTTACAATATTTTCTATATTTGAGCCATTGTGGAGTGGTTGAACCATCAATTTGTTTATATGTAATATATTTATTTGTAAGATTATTATATGCCTCTATTTTCTTTAATAAAAACTTCTGTTCACCTATTCGCATATTAATTGGCAATGAACGTATATCCTCTTTTTGGCACTCGAATAAAGTACGGAGTTTCTTATCATCAATATTCTTTATACCATTTTCTATTTCTTTTAAATATGCTTCATATTCACATACTTTAATAGCAATTGTAGGATAATCGAGAAGTGTTGTTTTACCGGTATTAATATCTTTGATAATTTCACTAAAATCTAATGCTAAAGAAAAGTTTATTTTATTTCTTACAAAACAATCCAAAGCACTATTAGAAAATCTTGTCTGATACTTTTTCGTTTGAGGGTCACGATATTCTTTTTGTGCAAGTACAAAAAAGTTCGAAAAATCCTTAATATTTGCTAACTGTAAAATTTCCTTTGCATTATAACGGTATTCTTCTTTTCCCTCTGGAGTTATTAATTTTAGGGTTGATAATAGTTCAATATTTTTATAATTTTCGTGTTTTGAGAATTCAGCCAATGCTCATGTACGGTAAAGAAGCAAGCAACCGAAAACAATAGATAGACCGCCAGCACTACACTATTCCGAACCAAAGACCAAAAGATAAGCATTTTGA
>CACZCH010000025.1 GCA_902779645.1 uncultured bacterium
GATTCTGACAAGTTTTCAACGATTTCAAGCATTTTTTCGTCTTCTGAGTAGTCTTGATTCAAAGCACGTTTTGTAGCAACTTTTTCAATCAATTCTATCTTGGATGGTAAGAATTCATGAAGCGGCGGATCTAGCAAACGAACCGTCAAAGGTTTGTCGCCTAATGCTTTAAACATTGAATAGAAGTCATTGTATTGCATTGGAAGTAAGTGAGAAAGAGCTTCTTTTCTTGCTTCTGTTGTTGATGCAATAATCATCTTTTGAACCCAAGGAAGTCTGTCGGGATCCATGAACATGTGTTCTGTACGGCAAAGACCAACACCTTCAGCACCGAATTTTTTAGCATTTTCGATATCTTTAGGAGTATCAGCGTTTGCTTCAACGTGAAGTTCTTTGATTTCATCAACCCAAGAGAAGAATGTTTCAAAGTCTTCATCAAGCCCTGCTTGAACAAGCTCGATAGCACCTTCCATAACATCACCTGTACCGCCATCAAGAGAGATGATATCATCTTTGTGGAATACTGTTCCGTCAGCACAAGTAATTGTTTCTTTAGCAAGGTCTATAATTAAATCTTCACAACCGGAAACGCAAGGTTTACCCATACCTTTAGCAACAACTGCTGCGTGAGAAGTTGCACCGCCTCTTAGTGTTAAAACACCTTGAGAAACAGCCATACCGTGAATATCATCAGGACAAGTTTCTATACGAACTAAGATAACTTTTTCGCCTGCTGCACCGCGTCTTGCAGCTTCTTCGGTATCAAATACAATTTTACCTACTGCAGCACCCGGAGATGCGTTAACACCTTTAGAAACTTTGTGAGAGTGTTTAACTTTGTCTGGGTTGAAGCAAGGTAACAATACTTGGTAAACTGAATAAGGATCAACTTGATTGATAGCTTCTTCCTTAGTTATGATACCTTCTTTATACATATCAACGGCAATCTTGATAGCAGCTTTAGCTGTTCTCTTACCGTTTCTTGTTTGTAAAATCCAAAGTTTTCCTCTTTCAACAGTGAATTCCATATCCTGAACGTCGTGGTAGCCTTTTTCCAATTGTTTTGCAATTTCTACATATTGACGATAGATGTCAGGCATATCTGTTTCAAGTTCAGCAATCTGTTTAGGAGTTCTGATACCTGCAACAACGTCTTCACCTTGAGCGTTAACAAGATATTCACCATAGAATTTGTTTTCACCTGTTGCAGGGTTACGAGTAAATGAAACACCTGTTGCACAATCGTTACCCATGTTACCGAATACCATTGTTTGAACGTTAACAGCAGTACCGAAGTTGTGGTCAATTTTGTTCATGTTTCTGTAAGCAACCGCACGAGGAATATTCCAAGAACGGAATACAGCTTCAATAGCTTCTTGAAGTTGTACATAAGGATCTTGAGGGAATTCTTTTCCTGTAACTTCTTTAATTTTTGCTTTATAGATAGGAATCAAAGACTTCCAGCCTTCAGCAGAGATTTCTGTATCAGAAGTTACGCCTTCTCTTGCTTTAACTTTTTCAACTTCTGATTCAAAGTATAATTGTCTGTCCATTTCCCAAGCTACTGAACCGAACATTGTTAAAAATCTTCTGTATGAATCATAGCAGAATCTTGGATTGTTAGTTAACTTAACCATAGCTTCTACTGTTTCATCATTCAAACCTAAGTTTAATATTGTTTCCATCATACCCGGCATAGAAACTCTAGCGCCTGAACGAACAGAAACTAAAAGCGGATTTGTTAAGTCGCCGAATTTTTTTCCTGCTTGTTCTTCAACAGTTTTAAGAGCAAATTTAACTTCGTCCATAAGACCTTCAGGCATTTTGTTACCGTGGTTAATGTAATCCATACAAGTTTCAGTTGTGATTGTAAGTCCCGGAGGAACAGGAAGACCTAAATTAGTCATTTCTGCAAGGTTAGCACCTTTACCGCCGAGGAGCGCACGCATATCAGCGTTGCCTTCTTTGAATAGCCATACTCTTTTTTCAGCCATTTTGTATTTCTCCTTCTTTATTTTTTGTCAGGCGATGCCTGACCTACATTATTTTTGATTTGTGCAGAGTGCAATTATTTGCACTATCATACCCAAGAGCATAACATGAACATATTTCTCAGTAAAGAGGGTAAGTGCTAAAATATAACAGGGTTTGAGTGGAATGTTAAATTTTGTAAACTTTTTTAAAAAATTAGTCAATTCTAAACTTTCACAAGTTTTATATTGGTATTAAAATCAGATAAAAGAAAGAAGGTTTAAAATATGATGAATAGTGTAAATGGTGTAGAAGGCAGCAATAGTCAATTAGCATTTCAAGCAAAATGGAAAAATAATGCTACAAAAAAGCAGGCATACAAAACAATTGATAAAATTAATCAAGCAGCTGTCGATTTTATGAACAAGGATAGACCAATTGAAGAACAAAGAGAAATTGCTATGAGAAGAAGTTTATCAAATTTAAAAATCAAATGTCCGTATACCGGGGTGATTCTTGAAAAAGGAAAGGCAATAATTGAACATATTCGAAAATTGTTTTAAAAAAGCGGAGCTTAAGCTCCGCTTTTTTATTTTATAACAGCTGAAAGTCCTTTGTTGACCAGATATCTTTCAATTAATTTTTGTTTTGTAATAGCAAGTCTGTTTTTTGTATACTTCAAAAATTCTTTTGCACTAAAAGGTAATTCTTTCATAATTTTTACAATGTTTTTATACTTACTCGTATTTTCTAAAATTTGTTCTTTTGTTTCGCCCAAAAACGGATAATATTTCAATTCATTAGTTTTAGGATAACGTTCAGCCCAAAGTCCTTGAAAACTTTGTACACTTTGACCAACAGATAAAATTTTCATAATCACACACTCCTTCTAATGGCTTAATAATAACATTTTTACGTTAATAAAATCAATAAAAAAATAAAAAATTTTATATAAAACTTGATTTTTTATATTTAGGGGGTAATAATATGGATGTTATCGCGGGATGGAGCAGTCTGGTAGCTCGTCGGGCTCATAACCCGAAGGTCGTTGGTTCAAATCCAGCTCCCGCAACCATTTAGAAAAAGTCCCTTTGGGGACTTTTTTATTACCATATATACAGAACAATTCAACCTTAGTATTAACCACCAAATTAAACTAACAGGCAATTTATCAACATAATTCAACCGTTACAATTTGATTATGGAGATTTTTTGTTATGGGAAAAATTCAGAATAAATATCTAGAAATAAAAAACATCAATCGAGAAATTGTTGATTGGTTAGAAGATATTGCAGACGAAAATAATTGCAAAATCGAAAGAAAAGAATGGAAAAGTAAGTATAACAGCTATGTAGTATATGATTATGAACCTTTCTGCTCAGAAGGATTTGAAATTAACATGCTTATAAGTTCACCAGAAATTTCTTATCTTAATTTTATAAAATACCTGTACAAAGAAAAACTCAATACAATAGAATATTTAAATAACTGTATTAAAATCCCCGCATTAAAAAACTATTCACTTTAATTTTGTTGGTATATAATGGTTAAGTGACTAAGTTACTTAATCATTTTGTCGCCAAAGAAAAGGGAAGTATAAATATGCGAGAATTTTTTAATGACTATGTACAATCACTTGAAACATACATTATGTTCAGGATAAAAGAAACAGTAGCCAAATTAACACCTGAGCTTATCTCAAAAGACAGAGCTCCGATAATGTTATCAATGGGTGCTCCGACATCAAACCCTCCCAAAAAAGTTCTCGATGCATTAGTATCAGCACTTGATGAAAAAGGTGCGCATTTATACTCAACCCCCAAAGGTGAAAAGTTCTTTCGCGATGCTATCGCAAAACGTATGAAAAATCGTTTCAACGTAGAATTAAACCCCGATACAGAAATATTCTCTCTTATAGGTTCAAAGGAAGGTATTGCAAACTTTATAAGACTGCTTATTAATCCGACAACGGTTAAAGAAGATAAGGACATAATCTTTATTCCGGATCCTGGTTATGCATCTTACGGTGAAATGATAAAAGTTTCCGGCGGTTTGGCTTATCCTGTGCCTTTAAAACCTGAAAACAATTTCATGCCCGATTTGGAAGAAGTATATGCTAACTTCTTGAAAGAAGGGTACAATCCTAAAAAAGTTAAAGCACTACTTATTAACTATCCGAATAACCCGCTTGGCGCAACTGCTACAAAAGAGTATTTGGAAAGTGCTGTTGAATTTTGTAAAAAGCATCATATATTGCTTGTTTCAGATGCAGCATATACAGATATGTATTTTAAACCTGAACTTAAACCTATGAGCATACTCGAAATAGAAGGAGCAAAAGATATTGCGGTTGAGTTCTTTAGTTTTTCTAAACCTTATGCTATGACAGGTTGGAGACTTGGTTGGATTTGCGGGAATGAAGAAGCCGTCAAATTCTTTGGAAAACTAAAGTCCACAATAGATTCAGGCTTGTTTAAAGCTCTTCAAAAAGCAGCCGCAGAGATTCTCAATTCAGAAGAAGGCGAAGAATATATTAAAGAATCAAATCTTAAATTCAAACACAATCAGGATATCTTAGTTAAAGGTTTGAAAGAAGAACTCGGCTGGGCTGATTTTTACATTCCCGACGCAACATTCTATTTGTGGCTTCCAATCCCGCCAAGATACAAAACTTCGGTTGAATTTACGGATGACTTAATGAAAACCTCCGGTATAGTAGCTGTTCCCGGTGATGCTTTCGGTAAATACGGTCAAGGATATTGCCGTGTTTCAATTGTTTGCCCTGAAGAACAGATAAGAGAAGTTATAAAAAGAATGAAAAAAGACGGATTCTATTATAATAAATAATTATAATTAGTTTGTCATTCTGAGGTAATAACTATTTAGACCGAAGAATCTTATACAAGGCGCGAAGAAGATATCTTGCATTAAAGAGCTCTTTATTTATTTTTGGCAGAGTATGATAAACTATTGCTACATGAATCTGTTATGCTCTTTTTCCCAAGCCACTGTTGATGACGGGCCATGACCCGGGTAAATTTTGATGTTTTCATTAAGGGGAAATATTTTTGACTGAATATTTTCAACCAATTGGTCAAAGTCTCCGCCTTCGAGGTCGCACCTTCCTACCGCTTCTCTAAAAATTGTATCCCCTGAAAACAACATATCATTAACCAAGTAACATACTCCGCCTTGTGTGTGTCCTGGCGTATGAATGACTTTTATTTCAGTATTTCCTAGTTTAAGAATGACACCGTCTTCTATATAGATATCAATTTTTGGAATTGTAATCTCTGGTATGCCAAAAGCTGGCAAATACATATTAGTCTGATTCAAAATTTTTAAATCATCTTTATGCATAACTATTCTTGCATCTGTTGGTCTTATTCCTGCAACATGGTCAAAATGACCATGGGTAAGCAAAATATATTTAAGCGTTGCTCTCGCTTCTTTTATTGCTGATTTAATCTCAGGATCAACAGCAGAGCAGTCAATCAGCGCAGCTTCCTTTGACTCTTCATCAATTAAGAGATAATTATTGTTATCAATAGGAGGCTCTCTGAATATTTTTAGTATCATACTTTTATTTTAACTTAAACATAATTAAATAATATGATAGTCGTCTTCGTTACTGCACAGATATTCTTTATTTAAATCAACTTCTTTTTTTTCAAACTTATCATAATTGCAGGGTTCATCACATAACCAAGCCCTATTTCTTTCATTACAAACATCAACATTTGTATAATCATTTTCTTTTGAATACAAATGCCTAATTCCCATACCGGCCGCTAATGTTGTAGTAATACCAATTCTAGCAAGTTTAGTTATATTCATTTCAAACTCCTTTTACACAATTCTTGATAAGTGTCCGGGTTTCTTTTCTTGTTCAAAGTTCGGATTCAGCCAGCCTATTTTATATCCGATATAACCGAGTACAGATATAACTGCCGTACCGCCTGCAATACCGAGAGTCCATTTCCCGCCTCTTGATTTTGCCCATTTTTTGCATTTGCCGAAGAAAGAGGTGTCTTGTGTTTGATGTCCGGCTTTCTGTTTTTTCAAACGCTTTAAAACTTCTTGATAACCTTTTGTTGCTCTAATTTTAGCAATTATAGTATCATCTTCTTTTATCTCTTTAGCATCCGGTTTAAATAAACCTTCTCTAAACAATTCTGCAGAGGATTTACCTGTTCTACTAAGATTTCCGTTTCCTTCCCAGCTTGTATCAAGATTTGCATGATTTCTAACCATTTTAGTTTGTATCTCTTGGTTTCTGTCATTAATTAATGCACGCTTTAAACAATCTGCAAGTTCATTTACCATAACTCTATCGCGATATTCTCTCAATCCGTTTACGCCAAGTTTGTATCTATAATTATAGTTAAGTTCAGTACTACCGTTAATTTTTTCTGCAATTTCGGCTTCTGAAAGGATTTTTCCTCCATGAGAGATTCTGTATGGTTCTGCAATCATTGAATTAAACTTTTTGTGGCTGCGTTCTAATTCTTCTAAGTCTTCGCCGGCAAGCAGATTTTTTAATTCTTCATATGTAAGTTCAAATTCATGTTTAGTTTTATAACCTGTAACTTTTTCTGCTTCACCTTCAAAAGATGCGTCAAAATTCTTTTGAGCAAGTCCTTGACAGTTAGTTACAATTGGAGCACAGAAAACTTTTGTAGATTCCAAATCTGTTAATTCGCACGGTGCAAATCTAGATGGAAACATTGCAAAATCGGCAGCCATTGCAAGAGGTTTATTAGGAGCAAAACCTCCCAGTAAAGCTACTCTGCCTTTTAGCTTATCATTTTTCATGACTCTGTCCATAACTTTTATAAGTTTGTCTGTTTCTTGCTCGCCTTTTGTCATGGGGCCGCCCAGAATTAGCACAGAGTCAGGATTTTTTTCTATTTCGTTTACATATTTTTCAAAAGATTCAAGAACTGTATCCAAACCTTTTTGTGTATCCATTCTTCCCCAAGAAACTATTAATTTTATATCACCATCAGGTTTTCGAACTTCATTAAGATATTTTTCATCAATATATCCCATTACTTCTACATTACTGCCGGCATTTCCGGTAATGGCAATATTATAATCTCTTTCGTGTCCTTCTACATCTTTTAGTTTTTTTAATTTTTTAAGCGTATCTTTCTGTAATCTTTCAAATAAATTTATTTTATTAAGACGCTTAACCTCTCTAACATGCCCAATATCAGCAGTTTCTTTATTAATTTTTGTTTTATCAAAAGGTACGAACGGTCTTATTTTAATACCTTCTCCAAGCTCCATCTCCTGTTTATATCCGTCCATACCTGGCAATGTATAAGGATTCATGTCATTTCCCAGAGGATTTAAATATCCGGTAAAAATTCCTTGATCATAAAGCGCTTTTACCCTTTTATATGTACCAGGTGCAAAGTTTGGATTTGTTGCAAGAATATCCGCATACGGTTCTGATACAGTTGCAATTCTTGGTACATATCCTTTTTCAGCATAATATAAAGTATTAATATACGGACTTACACTGCCCTGTGCATCTTTTATCTCATCCGGTATAAGTTTTGCAAAATATTTATCAACTTCATCTCCACCACGTTTAAGCGCTTCCAAAAATTCAGGGTCATTGAGGACGTTAGTACGCATTTCTTTATCAGCAATATTGATAAACATATTTTGATACGATGTTCTTTGCGTATATCCGTCGGCTCCATTATGCAATTCAAGTACACATTTTTTACCTTTTGCGAATTCTTTACCTTTAACGTAATCTTGTGCCAAATCCTCTACAATATTTGCAGTGTGGCAGTCATTGATTACTATTGTTGCGGGATCATAATTTACGCCGTCAGTCTTTTTAATTTCATTAAATCTTCCTGCTTCAAGAAATTCATATGCAGCTCTCCTCCATTGATCATAAGGATCACCCTTCCAAGAATCTCTTAATTTTGAAGGAGAAGTTGAATATCCACCTCCTTTGTATGGACCGGACATTGATGCTGTTTGGTCTGCAAATACCTGAAAATAATGAGTCGGATATAATTTATCAGATGCTTTATCATAATACATGTATCTGTAAAGCCTTTTTTCTGTTGGTTCAAAAGTCCCAAATTCAAGTTTAGTATCAGCATTGCCTGTTACATCTTCTACAATAAAAATATTTTTACCTAATGCTAATTTAGGCTCTCTGGCAAAAAACTCTTCCGGATTTAAGTATTTTTGAAAGTTCGCATTATTTGTAAAGAACAATTTTCCTTCATATTTTTTAAACGGACTGTCTGCCGGAAGTCCATGGGGAATTTCCGGTACTTTAATGCCTATTTGAATTCCGTTTTCCGTGTTATATATTCTTTGACAATTATACATAGGGAAAGCTGCGATTTTATTTGGCTGATTTAAGTATTCTAAGCTATTCATATAAGCATCATCAAATACTCTTTCAGCTTCAAAGGTTCTTAAAGAAGCATCATCTTTAGCTCTGGTTGCAACACCTCCGGCCTGCCAAAAAGGACCTATTTCAGGATAAAGTCCAAAGATTTGTTCTTTATTCCCTCCTTTGAAATTAATTACAGCAAATTTATTGCCTAAATAATTTTCTTTAGGAAATGTTACCGAGTTTTTTTTCTTAATCCGCTCAGCATAACCGGAGCCGTAATTTACACCAATAGCGCTAATTTGCATAAAATACTCCTTACACACATAATTGTTCTTTGTTTATCTAAAAACCGAAAAATAAAAGTTTTTAACGGTTTTTCTCCCAATTGTTACAAAATGTTAAGTAAATTTTTGTTAAGAACCAAGCTAATTTTAACAGAAACTAAAAATTTTCACAAGTTATACACTTGTAGAAATAGTAGCTATAAAAATCATTTCCATGTATCTTAAACAAAATAAAAAAGCTCCCAAACGGAAGCTGTTTTTATTTGCCGATGGTCGGGGTCGTCTTGCTCACTCGCGTTGAACGGCAATTCCGAGTTTTGCTTCATGTTCTTACGAACATTTCGCAAAAGCTCTTCAGCCTCCGCTCGTTCGCGCTGTCTTGACCTGTTCGCGTTAAACGTGTCTTCGGATTTTGCTTCAAAGAATTAATATTCTTTTCGCAAAAGTCCTTCGCACTCTGCTTACAGGTCGCCGAACCGACAAAAGTCGTTTCTCCCCTTCGACACATGCAAATAAAAACAGCTTCCTTAAACGGAAGCTGTTTTTATTTGCCGATGGTCGGGGTCGAACCGACACGTAGTTGCCTACACCAGATTTTGAGTCTGACACGTCTACCAATTCCATCACATCGGCTTAGTAACGTGATATATGTATTAAACCAAAAAATATATTTTTTTTCAAGAGAAAAAATGTGGATTGCTCCTATATTTAGTCCATGATATAATTTGATTGTATTTTATTTAGAAAAGGAGATAAAATTATGGCAAAATATGTATGCTCAGTATGCGGTTACACAGTAGAAGGCGAAGCACCTGAAACTTGCCCTGTTTGCGGTGCTGTTAGAGAAGTTTTCACAAAAGTAGAAGACGGTAATAAAGAATACGCTGATGAACACAGAATCGGTATCGCTAAAGATTTAGATCCTCAAATCATGGAAGGTTTAAGAGCAAACTTTAATGGTGAATGCGCAGAAGTCGGCATGTATCTTGCAATGTCAAGACAAGCTGACAGAGAAGGTTATCCTGAAGTAGCCGAAGCTTTCAAAAGATACGCTTTTGAAGAAGCTGATCACGCTTCAAGATTTGCAGAATTATTAGGCGAAGTTCTTACAAATTCAACCAAGAGAAATTTAGAAATGAGAGCAGAAGCCGAATTTGGTGCTTGTGACGGTAAATTAAAACTTGCTAAACGTGCTAAAGAATTAAATCTTGATGCTATTCACGATACAGTTCATGAAATGGCTAAAGATGAAGCTCGCCACGGTAGAGGTTTTGACGGTCTTTTAGCAAGATACTTTGCTGAATAAGTTTCTATTGAATATAAAAAAGTCCTTCGTTTTTTACGAAGGACTTTTTTATAAAAAATTTTCCATTAAAATGCTTACTATCAATTGCTATTTGCTTGGAACAACAAAGCTCCAAAACGGTTTACAATCTTGATCTAATAAAACTATATAAGAAACTCTTGTTTTCTTCATCTTTTTAGCTTTCATATCACCGTAGCCGTATGTAATTGCAGGCACAATTTGGTCTCCGACTTTTTGCTGATATTCAACCGTATGTTCTTTTTTTACATTAATAGAAACTTTAGGATTTCCTATAACTTTTGCGTACCTGTTTTCTACAAACTTAGATGCTTCCGTTGAAGAAGCCAAAACCGAAGACATAGAGATTAATAACACTAAAAACAAAACAAAATTTCTCATACCTATATCTTACTCTGTTTTTCAAACTTGAGCAACTCCCGCTTTTATCTACTTTTTTCTTATTGTTTATGTTAGACTATTTCTCGTACAAGTTAGAGGGATCCACCTCAGCGAGGGTAAATGAGATGGGCTGGCAGATGTGACTACCGGTTCGGAGTTTACCCCGGAAAGGATAGAAAATGGAAAAAAATAACGAAACTTTAAGAGTATTAAGACACTCTTGTTCACACATCATGGCGCAAGCCGTACAAAAGCTGTTTCCGCAAGCAAAGTTAGCTATCGGACCGGCAACGGATGACGGATTTTATTACGACTTTGATTTGACTGACGGTTATGCTTTTACTCAAGATGACCTTCAAAAAATCGAAGACGAGATGAAAAATATCATCAAAGAAAATCTGACTTTCGAAAAATATTTTGTAGAAGATGTTGACGCTAAAATTGCTGAATTTAAATCTCAAGGAGAGATTTATAAAGCAGAATTATTGGAAGAACACAGAAACGACAATCCGACTTTGTATTTAACAAAAGATAAAGACGGAAATGTTTTGTTTAACGACCTTTGTGCAGGACCTCACATTCCTAACACATCATACATAAAAGGTAACGCAATTAAGCTTCTGAAGGTTGCAGGTGCTTACTGGCGCGGAAACGAAAAAAACAAGATGTTGCAAAGAATTTATGCCACTGCATATTGGAATAAAGAAGATTTGCAAGCTTATTTAACTTTCTTAGAAGAAGCTGAAAAGCGTGACCACAGAAAATTAGGTAAGCAATTAGATTTGTTCTCAACTCGTGAAGAAATGGGCGGAGGCTTAGTTTTATGGCACCCAAATCTTGCTTGTGTTCGTGAACAGATTGAAAACTACTGGAGAGAAGAACACAGAAAAAGAGGGTATGTTATTGTTAACACTCCTCAAATCGCTAAGTCTACTCTTTGGGAGATTTCAGGTCACATGGATCACTACAAAGAAAATATGTTCTTTATTCAAAAAGATGAAGATTCTGATGACCAATTCGTAGTTAAACCAATGAACTGTCCGTTCCATATCTTGATTTATCAAGCAAACAGATATTCATACCGTTCATTACCGTTAAGAATGGCTGAACTTGGAACTGTTTACAGAAAAGAAAAATCAGGTGCTTTGTCAGGATTAACCCGTGTTCAAGGGTTCACTCAAGATGATGCTCACATCTTCTGTACTCCTGAACAATTGGTTGATGAAATTAACGCTATTATTGACTTTGTTGCTGATACAATGGCAATATTCGGTATGGAATTTGAAGTTGAGCTTTCTACTCGTCCTGAGAGCTATGTAGGTGAACTTGAGAACTGGAACAAGGCAGAAGCAGGATTGAAAGAAGCAATGGAAAGACGCGGAATGAAATACGACATCAATGAAGGTGACGGCGCATTCTACGGTCCAAAAATTGACTTCAAAGTTAAAGATGCAATCGGAAGAACTTGGCAATGCGCAACAATTCAGCTTGACTTCAACCTTCCGGCAAGATTTGATATCAAATACCAAGATAAAGACGGCAGTATGAAGACTCCGTTAATGCTTCACAGAGTTATCTTCGGTTCAATGGAAAGGTTCCATGGTATCTTGATTGAACATTATGCAGGATGCTTCCCTGCATGGCTTGCACCTACTCAAGTATCTATTGTTCCAATCTCTAACGAAAAACACGTTGATTTTGCTGAACAAGTTTACAAGAAAATGAGAGAAGCAGGGCTTCGTGTTAACCTTGATGACCGTTCTGAATCTATGAACTACAAAATCAGAGAAAGTCTGCAGGACAAGAAAATCAACTATGTCTGTGTAATCGGAGATAAAGAAATTGAATCAAATTCAGTTGCAGTTCGTGCAAGAGGAATCGGTCAAGTAGGAACGATGGGGGTAAATGAATTTATTGAAAAATTGAAAGAGGAAATCAAAACTCGTTCAAATAATTCTTTTGCTAAGGCGTAGAAATGTAATAATAAATAAAATAGGCGGCGGTTTTGCATTCTGCAAAACCGCCACTTTTATTATCTGATTATTTTATATTATTTACCCAATTACTTTTGCATAATTTTCGTTGTAAAAATCTTCAAATCTGTCTTCTAAAATTGCTTTACGACACCCTTTAACAAAGTTTAGAAGGAATTTAATATTATGAATAGACATTAAAGCTTGTCCTGTTCCTTCACCACATTTGTAGAGGTGGCGAATGTACGCTCTTGAGTGGTTTTTGCAAGCGTAACAATCACAATTTTCATCCAATGGAAGCGGGTCCTCTTGGAATTTCGCGTTCTTAATTTGTTCTTTTCCGTTAGAAGTGAAGAATGAACCATGACGTGCATTACGGGTTGGAAGTACACAGTCAAACATATCTATACCGCGCTTAATGCCGTCTAATAAATCCTCAGGAGTACCTACTCCCATTAAGTAACGCGGTTTATTATGAGGAAGTAGAGGAGCTGTAAGTTCAACAAAATGGTTCATTGTTTCTTTGTCCTCTCCGACACTAAGACCGCCTATTGCATAGCCGACTGCATCAATATTTGAAACATAGGCTGCACTTTCTTTTCTTAAATCATCGTAGAAAGCACCTTGGCAAATCGGGAAAAGAGCTTGGTCTTCTCTTGTTTTAGCTTTTATGCATCTTTCTAACCATCTGTGAGTAATTCCCATAGCTTCTTTAGCAGTATCATAGTCACAGCCGTATGGTGCGCACCAGTCAAATGCCATAATTATATCGGCACCGATTGCTTGCTGAATTTCCATTGAAATTTCGGGGCTTATAAAATGTTTTTTCCCGTCTTTGGGGTCACGAAATTCAACACCTTCTTCGGTTATTTTTCTAAGATGAGCAAGAGAAAAAACTTGGAATCCGCCTGAGTCTGTAAGAACAGGTTTTTGCCAATTCATCCAGCCGTGAATTCCGCCGAATTTTTCTATAAGTTTATGTCCTGCTCTCAAATACAAGTGATATGAATTACCCAAAATAATCTGTGCACCTGTATCATACAGGTTATTATTTGTTAAAAGTTTGACTGTTGAATTTGTTCCGACAGGCATAAAAATAGGTGTTTCGATATCACCGTGCGGAGTGCGCAAAATACCTGCTCTTGCGCCTGTTTTTTTATCTTCATGAATTAATGTATAACTAAAATTATCAAATACTGACATAATAAAAATCCTTTATTTTATATTAACAAAAAGTTATCGGCAATTAAAGTTTTTCATCATTTTATGTATTTTGTTGCATTAGTTTTATATAAAAAAATAATTTGATACAAGTATTTATATATATTATTGTATGTACTCTTTCTTTGGTATCAAAGAAAGAG
>CACZCH010000026.1 GCA_902779645.1 uncultured bacterium
ATCAAATGAATATGGTTTTTTAAAATTACAATAGCCACAATATTAAAAGAAATTTTTGTTTTTGTATATTTAAAAGAACGTTTTATTAAATCAATATAATCTAAAAGAAAATCTTTTCGATTATATGTAACAATTGTTATAAAGACCATAGAATTTGGTATAAAATAGCGCTTATAATTCATTCTAATATTATACAATAAGTTTTTGTCGGGTTAAAACCCGACCTATAAGCTAGGGGTAAATGAATAGCAAATTTTATTTTTAATTTTCATGGTATGATAGGGAAAAATAAAAGTACATAAATCACAGGAGTATGAAAATGCAAATTCAAAGAATCCAAAACAACAATTACAACACAAATTTTGGTGCAGGAATGATTAAATTAAAAAATATAGAGCTGAAAGATTTATTACAGTTTGATACAATAAAAAGGATTGCTGAAGAAGACAGCTTAGACCTTTTTATTTCTAAAGGAAAAGAATCAAAATATCTGCCAAGGAATAATAATTACAATGTTGTTGCAAAACGTGATATCGATAAATTCCCATATTCAGCATACGGATTCAGTTGTATGCTAACAAGCAAAACCGCTCAGTCAGAAGAAGTTTCTGCTAAATTACTTGAATTGGTAAAAACGTCGGTTGATAAACTTGCAGAAAATATCAAAAAACATACAGGCACAAAACCTGAGTTTATGAAATATTTGGAGGAAGGTAAATAAAATGTAAGTGAATAGGTCGGGTTTCAACCCGACAAAAACGAATAAAATATGTGTCGGGCTAAAGCCCGACCTATTTTTAGAAATAAATTTTTTAAATTACCTATTCGGACATTTTTGTTATCGAAATCGGACTGTCTTGGATTTTTTGCGTTAAACGTGTCTGCGTGTTTTGCTAACGCAAAAACACTTCGCACTCTGCAAAAAATCCGCATTTCGGACTTTTATACTCAATCAATTTCCGACTTTACAAAATCACTATAATTTACTAAAATTAGCTATCTTGCCAACTAAAATTATTTACCCCTTCTGACCAAATGTCCTGTTAAAAGGTACCTTCCGCACAAATGTTGTAAAAGAACTTGCAGTTTTACTATTCTGAACACCTATTTTGAGAATGTGGAATCTTATCGGATTATTGCTTCACACTCCGCTTTGCCCTGCGCAAAATCCTACGAACCCATGAACAAATAATCTAGATACTTCCAAATTTAACGAGGTTTTGTTTTCTCATTCTGACGTTTTCGGGAGTAACTTCAACCAATTCATCGTCTCCGATGTATTCAAGACATTCTTCAAGAGTGAGTTCTTTGTGAGCCTGCAATGTTACCATGACGTCTGCTGTTGAACTTCTCATGTTGGTAAGTTTTTTAGTTTTGCAAATATTAACAACGATATCTTGGGGTCTATTTCCTTCGCCTATGATCATACCTCTGTATACTTTTGTATGCGGAGTTACAAAGAATACTCCTCTGTCTTCAAACTGAGCTAGTGCATATGGAATAGCCTCACCTTGTTCATGAGCTAAGATAGAACCGCTTCTTTGTTTAGGAATATCGCCTGCATAAGGTTTATATTCATCAAATGTGTGATACATTATACCTTCACCGCGTGTCATTCGGATAAATTCGCTTCTGAAACCAATTAATCCGCGGGCAGGAATTGAGAACTTAAGAACAGTTCTTCCGTTAGCATTATTCATTTCCGTCATTATTGCTTTTCTGCCGGAGAGTCTGTCTATTGCACCACCTGCATATTCTTCAGGAACATCAATAAGCAAATCTTCAAACGGTTCGTATTGTTCACCATTAACAGTTTTATAAATAACTTCAGGCTTAGAAACTTGGAATTCGTATCCTTCACGTCTCATAGTTTCAATTAAGATACCCAAGTGAAGTTCGCCTCTGCCTGAAACCTTAAAACAATCTGTTGAATCAGTATCTTCTACTCTCAAACTAACATTCTTTTCCAGTTCGTCATAGAGCCTTTTTCTCAATTGACGAGATGTAACAAATTTACCTTCCTGACCTGCGTACGGGCTGTCATTTACTGAAAAGTTCATTTGAAGAGTCGGTTCGTCAACCTTAATCAACGGAAGCGGATTAATGTTGTTCATATCACAAAGTGTTTCACCGATTTGAATATCTGAAAATCCTGCAATACCGACAATATCACCGGCTTCAGCTTCATCTATTTCAACTCGTCCTAGGTCTTTAAAACCAAATAATTTAGTAATTTTACCCTTGGTAACTTCTTCTTCAGCATCAACCCAAGCGACTATATCTTGAGAGTGGACAACGCCGTTAACAACTCTTCCGATAACAATTCTTCCTACATATTCGTTATAATCTAAAGTTGTAGCTCTAAATTGAAATGGCTTTGTTGAATCTCCGCTCGGTTCTTGTATATTAGCTAAAATACAATCAAGAAGCGGTACCATATCTTTCTTTTCATCATCCAAGTTTTTGATTGCATAACCGTTTAAACTGCTTGCATAAATATAAGGGAAGTCTATTAAATCTTCTCTGTCAGTTAACTCTGTAAACAAATCAAAAACTTTATCCAAAGCTCCGTCCGGATCAGCGGCCGGCTTATCAATCTTATTAATTACAACAATAATTTTTATACCAAGTTCTAATGCCTTTGATAAAACGAATCTCGTTTGAGGCATCGGACCTTCTGCCGCATCGACAATAAGCAGTGCGCCGTCTACCATACCCAAAACACGTTCAACTTCACCGCCGAAGTCTGCGTGACCAGGGGTGTCAACTACATTAATTTTTACACCTTTATAGTTAATGGATATGTTCTTTGAAAGAATTGTGATTCCTCTTTCACGCTCAAGGTCGTTACTGTCCAACACGCGTTCCTGAACCTGTTGGCCTTCTCTGAATACACCGCTTTGTTTAAGCATACAATCAACTAGTGTAGTTTTACCGTGGTCTACGTGAGCAATAATTGCAATATTTCTAATATTTTTTGTCATCTTTTTATTCCTAAGTTTTATACGATTAAATATCTAGTGTCAATCTTACACTTATATTGTATATGCTAAATGTTTGATTGCAAGAAAAAAGATGTCTATACTATTTATTTAACTCTAATTAAGCTGACTGTTTTTGTGCAGCTTCTGCTTTACGTTTAGCATCTAATTTGTTGGTAATGTATATGTTCAAGTTCGGTATACCAAGCCCGAGAACTAGTCCTGAGAAAGCATAACCTGCAACTTGCGCAATGTTCAATGCTCTTAAACGTTTCTTAGTTGCTTTTTTGAGAGCTTCATCTTTCAATCCGTTCAAATCCTTAAGCATTTCTTTGAATGTTTTTGCAAGAACTTTACCGTCTTTTTCTTTTGTTGTAGATATACCATTTTCTGCAAGCGTTTGAACAAGAATTTCATCTCTTGTTTTTAAGTTAGCATAGAACATTCTCTTAAAGTAATTAGATTTTTCCGTACCTTTTTTGATATTAACAACTTTACATTGATCGCTGTCAAATGCTGAAGCAGCCATTCTGTTAACAAAGTCACCCAAAACTAACCAGCTTAAGTAGCCCAAAGTATCCTTTGTAAGAACTTCTCTAAGTTCATCTTTGTCACGAGCGGAGAAAATTCTTGAAATAATAGTTATACCGTAAATACCCTTCAATTGATTAATAGTTGGCATTACTCCCGAGAATGACATTTTATCCATAAATTTTTTCGGAGTGAATTTAAGCGGATTCATATTTAGTGTTGAAAGAATCATGCTAAAGAACGCAACACTGCTCAAACCTTTCAAACCGAAGAACCCTGCGCTTGTATCTTTAGAACGTCCTTCAACCCCTACAAAACCATCTTGACCGGTTTTTAGTTTTGTTAGGTACATATTAATCGGCTGCACAGAGAGACCTATTGCACAAGAAGCAGCAAAGCCCATATATGCACGATTTCTCATAAATTTGTCCAGCCCTTTAATAAAGATGTTTTCTTTTATAACTTTATTATCTTTTAGCTGTTCTTTGAATGCTTCTTTTACTTTTTCACCGTTAAACGAATCCGAAACTATAAAAATATCATTCAATAAAGATTTCAAATTCGTTTTGCTTACAATTTTTTTATCTGCTGATTCTAAAATATAATCAGAACCTGCACCGGTATCAGCAATAATTTCATTCATCATTACCGTGCGTGATTTATCAGCCTTGGACCCAGTCCACTTATTAAAATCAGCTTTTTTATTTAATAATTCATCATAATAGTTTGCAATTTTATCAATTGTTTTCTGCGAAATTTTGACATAACCATCTTTATCTGCTGTTTCTGCCGTAGGATTGTATCCTTTTGCATTTCTCAAGATTTCTTTTATATATTCAATCTGAGAACCGTTATTTTTAATTTGATTTGATTTGTTTTCAGCTAAAATATGAAGTGTTTCCGGTGCTGTAAACATCTTGTTTACTTTCGTATCAAATTTTTTAGACAAAGAGCCTGCGATTAAAGCTCCCGCAGCTGAACCAAATAAACCTACGCAAGAATCGTTAACTGTACCCATAATCTCACGGCGTCCGGTTTCCATACCGGCAGCAGGACCACGTTTAACGCCGTCATTAATAGTTCTCGGAGCTACCATGAATGAAAAATCAACAAGGTTTGCACCGACTGCTTGGTTTGTTGCTAAATAACGGAACGTTGTATCCACAGCACCCTTAAAGTTAGTGTGCTGCTTAATTTGGCTATTTTGTTGTGAGATTGGTTGTACGTTCATTATTTTTCCTGTTTGCTATTTATATCTATGCTGATTTTTGGTTTTTATCAGCTCTGAAACCTGCTGTTAATTTTGAATATTGAATATTCAAAGGCGTAACAGCCGTTTCATCTTTGACATTGTCGACTTGTGTATTATTTTGTTCCTGTGCAAGCTTTAATGCTTGTTCATGCTTGCGCTTAGTATTTCGACGAGTGAATATAGGAATAATTAACCCTAACAATGCTAATGATACTCCAATATTAGTAACCTGACAAGCGGTTCTGTAATTTACTGCTTTTTTTGTTGCTACTTCTGTTGAAGATTTGATATTAACATCTTTCATCCAATGTTTAAATTTTTTCCAAATTCCGGCATCTTCGTTTAATGGTTTCAAGTCATTAAGAAGTACTGTACCGGTTTTCTTTTGTATAATTGTTGCTGCGCCTTTTGCCGCAACATCACCAAGGTAATATAAACTTGCAAATGTTGCTATATCTCTTACTGTTGCTTCAGCTAATTCATTCTTATCATCAGCAGCAGCCATACGAGATGCAAAAGTTGTTGTTGATATAATTCTTGCCTGATCCATTGTCGGGAACATGCCTTTAAAATCAAGCATTTTTATATTAGGCATTTTTGTTAATGACAATAAAGAGACCGCTAACATTGAAGATATTGAAATAAATTTTTGTTTTAACAAACCTTCTTTAGCCTTCGGATTTTCTTCTATATTATCTTTTCCTTTTGCAAAATCATCATAAATCGGTGCTCCTTTAGAACCGGAAACTTTTCCCGTTATCCATCGGTTAATGTACTGCATAGATGCCGCTAGCGGAAGGACAACCGCCAACCCCATAAGGCTCTTTGTCCTGACAAACTTTTTGTTTTTCTTTGCAAAATCTGCCATTGTCATTTCACCCTTAGTTCTCTGGAATTCACGGAAGAATTTTACGGCATCTTCAATTGTCGAATTTACAGATTGAGCACTAATTTTATCAATAGTAATATTTTCTGATACTTTTGTTGCTTTAATAATCTCGTCGGTTATTTTAGCGACTTCTTTTCTCATCTCAGAGTTTTTAATATCTTTTCTTGAGATTTCAGCCAGTTGTTTTGCGTATTCATTAATATTAGCTTGAAGCTTATCCGCAAATTTCACTTTCTTGCTGCCGTCAACACCTTCAATATTGCTTATTAGTTTTTTAATAGATTCTTCTACTTTATCAGTAGATTTTGCTTCATCATAATATTCGGCAGCTTTTTGAATCATATCAACACTTGCCCAGCTTCTTGACATGTTAACACCCTTAGGCATAAAAGCAGGGTTTAAAAGTTTTGCGATACCTAAAGTAATAAAACTTGGAATTAAACAGTTAACAACAAGCCCGGAGGATTCTCTTCTGAATGCTTCAAAACCGGCAAACCAGTTTGTCATGGATTCAACTATTGTACGAGGAAGAATAGCAGAAAGCATATCAATGACTGCTACATTAATCATTGGTACCTGTTCACATTTTTGAATACCGTCAAGTACGAGCTTCCCAAGACCTTCAAAGTTCGGCTCTTTATGAACCTTTTCTTGTTGTCGTTGGGCTTGAATGCTATTTCTTCTTTCGGGTTCTACACTTATTTTATTTATCATACGCTATTTACACATACCTGCCTAAGTTGATTATAACAACTTATATATATATTTAAAAGCAGAACAAAACAGAAATTGCCTAAATTTTTTGAAATGTTAAGAGAATGTAAAGATGAATTTTTGAATATTTTTTCCATAGAAGGAAACTTTATTTAAATAATTTAAGAATATTTAATTGAATAGTATTTTAAACAATCAAAATTTGTTCAATATCGTCCTTTTAATTCAAAATTTTATTGTAAATTTTTGTAACAATTTTTAGAATAAATAATTCTTTAGTATTACTTCGCCGGTAGGTTAAGAATGTAGGAATAAAATGATAAAATAATAATGTAAGTCGAAGGCAGCGAGTGATATAGTCGAGTTTCGACCCAAAAAAGTATGATTAGCTTTGTGTGTGTGTTCGGCTTACTTCTTTAGAAACCAAAATCTTTTCTTCATAATAATTAGCCTTGCTCCTTTTGTTTCTCTTCCGAAAGGGGCTTAATTTTTGCACCAAAATATGTATTTTGGTGCATAAAGTTTAATTTTTAATATTTAAATATAAAATATTTAACATTTTTATATCCACTTTCTTTGACCGCAAAGAAAGTGGAGAAAGAAACTCTCGGGGCTGTCACTCCATTGAGCTAAACAATTGTACGTTTCGACACAATCGAGTGAACTCGGGACTTTCGGGGGTAAATGTACTCTTTAGAAACATTATTTGTAGCTTTTGAACAAACATACATTTACCAACCCGACTGCCCCTCAGACAGCACTCTCTCTGTTGTTGTCTCAACTACATTGTTTGCTCATTACGTAATGTCCCAAACCCCTTAAGTTTTAATATAATTAATGTACAAATATCACGCCTGCCCCGACCTTTACGAAGTGAGCCATCATTGTTAGTGAAGCAGCAACAAAGAGAGTGCTGTCTGAGGGATTGGCAGGTCGATAAATGGAAGAGGTCGGTAGTTTCTTTCTCGTACTCTTTCTTTGATACCAAAGAAAGAGTTCATACAATAATATATATAAATACTTGTATCAAATTATTTTTTTATATAAAACTAATGCACTAAAATACATAAAAGGTTGCATAAAAAAGTAAAAGCGATAATTTAATAAAATTATCGCTAAATTATGTGTGTGTATTATATTATAGATTTATATTCTAAGCTAATGTATTCAAATGTTTTTCTGTTTCAGCCTGAACAGGCTCATTATCCCTAATCATACTGAAAGTTCTATACAATTTGTATCCTAAAGCTGTTAGTGGATTTGTATTTAAGGCATCAGCTTTTTGAGCTACTTCTTTATTTTGTTGGAACTTTATAGAAGCATTTGGATCTCTTAACATAAGGATTGCATTTTGTGCAACTGCATTTTGATCATTTGAATTATCTTTAAAAGTTATATTTTGGATTTTGTTAATTCTCATTTCTGTCACCTCCGTGAACTTGTTTTTTATTATTAAGTGTTTAATTAACACTTCATCTAACATTTTTATTATGCATCATTTAAAATAAAATGTCAAGAGGTTGTTTTAAGTTTTGTTAAGAGGAGCAAAAACGCTATTATTATTACAACACAGCATTAAGTGTAAAAATTACGCTTTATAAAATAGCCCATGTGGACATTCTTCTTTTCGTTTTTTTCAGCATGCTCTAAAACAATTAATTAAACCCTATTTTTTTATTATATCAAGGGCTTTGCAGGCTTCCAACGCACCTGTTTGTTCAGCTTCTTTTTTTGATTTACCTGAACCTAACGCAATTATTTTACCTTCCCAAACAACTTCTACATTAAAAATAGGCTTATGAGCAGGCCCAGTCACAGAAGCAACATTATATTCGGGACGGGTTTTATTATATCCCTGAGTATACTGCTGTAATATGTCTTTTGCATTGTATCTTTCAAAATGTTTATCAATATCATCAGCAAATACCATTATATAATTTTTTATAAAGTTCTCTATCACATCACGCTTTCCGCTCATATAGTAAGCACCTAATATTGCCTCAAGCGAACATGCTATATTAGACTCTCTTTTTCTCCCGCCCTGTTTTTCTTCGGAAGGCCCGAGGATTATCTGCTTATCTAAGCCTATTTTTACTGCAACTTTCGCCAATATTGCATCAGATACTAAAATAGAGCGAATTTTTGAAAGCTCTCCTTCTGCTGATTTTGGATAAGTTTCATACAAAAGTTTTGAAGTAAATAACTTTAAAACAGAATCTCCAAAAAACTCAAGACGTTCGTAATTTTCTAAATCAGATATATTATTTTCTTTGGTATAAGAAGGGTGAGTCAATGCTATTTTTATAAGTTTTTCATCACCTTCACCAAAAATTTGTTTAAGCATTAGAAAAGTCCTTTTAATATATCAAGAAAATTATTTTCCACAAAAAACTGCAAATAATAATAAACAACAGGTATTGTTAAAATATAACTGTCAGTTCTATCTAAAAATCCGCCATGACCGGGAATTATATCGCTTGAATCTTTAACTCCGGCATCTCTTTTAATCATTGATTCACATAAATCTCCTATTTGAGCAAACATTGCAATTAACAGACCTAATATAAGAGAATGATACCATGGCAAACCAAATACCCATATACCAAATATCAAGCAAAATATAACACATGTTAAAGTTCCACCGATAGAACCTTCAACCGTTTTATTTGGACTAATCACTTCTGCAAGCTTATGTTTTCCAAATTGCATGCCTGCATAATAGCAAAAAGAATCTGTTAAAATAACACCAAGCAACATTAAAATTGCATAAGCAGCACCTTCCATAGAAGGGTTGTGTTTTATCCAGCCATTGAACACCGGTTCACAACAGCCAATATCTCTTAGCAGAAGTAAATGCAACGGAAACCAGCCACAATAAACAAAACCGAGAATTGTAGTTGCGACATTTGCTATATAAGGCTGTTTACCTCTAAACAGCACCCACATAAATGCCATAAATGTTGATATGGTAAAAGCTAAAGGTATAAATTCCAAACGATTAAAATATCCTATTATTGCAAAAATTAAACTCGAAGCAATAATTATTTTATAACTTGGTAAAAAGCCTTTGTTTTTAAGTATTTTAGTATATTCTTTTGCACCCAAAAAAACTATAACAAGACAGAGCAAAATCATAGGTATTCCACCTGTTAAAATTGCAAAAAATGCCGTGAAGCCTATTGCCAAGCCTACTACTAATCTTGTTATACTTTTTGTTAAAACCATTATACTGTCATAACCTCTTTTTCTTTTTCACTAACAAGTGAATCTATAATACCCACATATTTATCTGTAATTTTTTGGATTTGATCCTGATTATCTTTAACTGCGTCTTCAGGAAGATTTTCCTCTTTTTCTATTTTCTTCAAAGAATCAACCATATCACGTCTTACATTTCTGATTGCTACTTTTGTATCTTCGCCAAATTTTTTAACTTCTTTTGCAGTTTCTCTCCTTCTTTCTTCTGTTAAAGGCGGGAAGTTCAAACGAATGCAGCTTCCGTCGTTATTTGGAGCAACACCAATTTCTGCTTTAATAACAGCTTTTTCAACTTCTTTTAATATAGTTTTATCAAAAGGAGTAATAACAAGAGTTGTACCTTCTGACACTTGTACTTGCGCCATTTGTCTGATTGGAGTAGGTGCACCATAGTATTCAACAACTACTTTATCTAAAATTGCAGGATTAGCACGGCCTGTTCTAACGGAGGCAAAATCCTTTTTTAACTGTGAAATAGCTTTTTCCATTTTTTCTTCGCCAAATAAAAACATTTCATCTAGAGCGTCTGACATTTTATTTCTCCTTATATAAATATTATTTTGTTTTAACTGATATATGTTCCTACGGATTCACCGTTTTGTATTTTCACAAGACTGCCTTGTGCTTTGAAATCAAATACAATAATAGGTATACCGTTTTGTTTACATAATGCACACGCTGAAGTATCCATTACTTTCAAATCTTTTTGTATAATCTCTGTATACGATATTTTATCAAGTTTAACTGCATTAGGATTTGTTTTCGGATCATCTGTATAAACTCCGTCAACTCCGTTTTTAGCCATAAGCATAACATCTGCGCCCACTTCTGAAGCTCTTAGAGCTGAGGCGGTGTCAGTTGTAAAGAACGGATTACCTGTTCCTGCTGCAAATATTACAACACGGCCTTTTTCGAGGTGTCTTACAGCTTTATGCCTGTAATACGGTTCTGCAATCTGATTCATTGCAATTGCTGTCATAACACGGCATTCAACCTCAATTTTCTTTAGTGCACACTGAAGAACAACAGCGTTCATAACAGTTGCAAGCATTCCTACATAATCACCTGATGCTTGGTCCATGCCGAGTTTTGCACTATTCTTCATTCCGCGGAAAATATTGCCTCCGCCTACTACGACAGCAATCTCGACTCCGCGTTCATATATTGAACGAATTTCATCTGCAATCATTTCAACCGGTTTAGGGTCAATGCCAAACTTTTGTTCTCCAAGCAAAGCTTCTCCGCTAATCTTTAACAACACACGTTTATATTTATTATCTGCCATTAGATACCTCGCTTTATTCTATCGTATTAAAAAACCGCCCATTTGTAAAGGATAATTCTTATTTTCTTCCTATTATATTAAAATCTTCATCCCATATAAGTTGACCTTTTGGTTTTATTCCGTGGTATTCGTATGAATTTTCAATATATTTAGGATTAAATAAGCCTTTTTTGCCGAGAATTTTAATTATTTCCGGTAACAATTTTGTACTGCCTGCAATTGTGCCATCATCAGATGTTGCAGTTTTTCCGTCATAATGGATTCTTGAATCCGCAAAAAAAGCAATTTTCTGCTCACTGTATGTTATTGGAAGCGCATCACTTATCAAAAGAATTTTATCTTTCGGCTTAGTTCTGAATAAAAGCTTTAATGCGTCATCATACACATGAACTCCGTCACAAATAACTTCCGTATAAACCGAATCATCAAGCAGAGCAGATAACGCGGTAGAAGAACTTCTATGCGTAACACCTGACATAGCATTATACATGTGCGTAACTCCGTCCGGTTTTAATTTACCGCCTCTCCAGCCTATACAATGACCGGCCTGAACTTTAACACCTTTATTTTTTAAATATTGAATTAATCCGTCATCCAATTCAGGAGCAAGCGTTACAATTTTTATAAACTCATCTTCAAGTTTTTTATAATTTTCAACAGTCAAAGCCAAGAAGTTTTTTGCATTGTGAATGCCTTTTTTTATTGAATTAAGGAAAATCCCTTCCAAATGAATACCAAGAATTCCATCACATTCTTTGGAAGCTTCCTTTATAACAGATATTTGACGTTTAGTATTTTCAACCGTATCTGTTACAATCGTTGGGAAAAATCCGTCAATTCCAATTTCATAAAGCTTTTCGGATAACCTAACGATGTCTTTTACCCCCGCTTTGTTAAAATCGACTCCATAAGCGCCGTGAAAATGTTGTTCTATAATTGGTAATGTTTTCATTACACTCCTTCAAAAATTTCTCTAACTTTTTCTCTATCATCAAAATGAATTGTTTTATCTTTCAAGATTTGATAATCTTCATGCCCTTTTCCTGCAACAACAACAACGTCATTTATATTTGCAATCTTACTTGCTTCTTTTATTGCAAGTTCCCTATCAGGTTCAACAACAACATTGTTAACACTTTTGAACCCTGCTAAAATATCGGTTATAATCTGATGCGGTTCTTCTGAGCGCGGATTATCACTGGTAACAATAACTTTATCTGCTAAACCTTCAGCAATTGCACCCATTTTAGGACGCTTGGTTGCATCTCTGTCTCCTCCGCACCCAAATATACAAATCAGTTTGCCGTCTTTTGGTGTAATTTCTCTTGCCGCTTTTAAAACATTTTCTAAACCGTCAGGAGTATGCGCATAATCTACTATTACAGTAGGTTTTCTTGTTACAACTTCAAATCTGCCGGCAACTCCGTGAATTGTTTCCAAAATCTTAATTGAATTTTCTATATCAAAACCCTGAGCCAATGCAACAGTAATAGCTGCAAGTACATTATAGACAGAGAACATACCATTCATAACAAGATTAACATTATATTTTTTACCTTGTACATCACAAACAAACGAAGCTCCGTTATCGTCAAATGATATGTTTTCTGCTTTCACGTCCGCCGGCATCTTAATTCCGTATGTATAAACTTTGACACCTGAAGATATTACCTGCAGGAATTGTCCCGCATAAGAATCATCTGCATTAATAACAGCAAAGTCATCTGTATAAAGATTTTCGAACAACTTAGCTTTTGCCTTAAAATAATTTTGCATTGTGATATGAAAATCCAAATGGTCTTGAGTTAAATTAGTTAAAACTGCACCGTTAAATTCGGAGTAATCAACCCTATGCTGAGCAAGAGAGTGTGAACTGACTTCCATTACAACATTTGGTATATTCTTTTCGTTAATTTCATAAAATAATTTTTGAAGCTCAGGTGCTTGCGGAGTAGTGTGTTTTGCATCGTGGTATTCATCTGATGAAAACATTTTATTCCCTAAAGTGCCTATAAGGGCACATTTTTTATTTTCAGCCTCAAACAAACGTTGAATAAGGTGTGTAACAGTTGTCTTTCCGTTTGTACCCGTTACACCGATAAGGTTCAACTTCTTAGATGGAGATGAATACAATAAATCGGAGATTTGAGCAATAGCTTCTGTTGTATCACTGACAACAATTTGCGGAACGTCTAATGTCAGCCTTCTTTCCACAACACAAATACAAGCTCCGTTTGAGACAGCTTCTTCTGCATATTCATGTCCGTCAACATGTTCCCCTGTCAGGCAGATAAATATATCATTCGGTTGAGCCTTCTTAGAATTGTATGATATTCCTTCTATCTCTCCTACAAAATCATCTGTATTAACAAGTTCTATATAATTTAAATTATCAATTAATGTTTCTAATCTCATTTTTTCTCCTTATTATTGCTTATCGGGTTGTAAATTCAATATTCTTGCTATTTGAACGGATATTTCTTTAAAAATCGGAGCCGCAACCGTGTTACCCCAAATTTCGCCCCCTTGAGCAGAGTCAACAATAACATAAATTAATACTTGAGGATCTGTTGAAGGCATATAACCTACGATTGAAGTATATAATTTATTTGTATATCCGCTTCCGTTTTCTTTTGGTTTAATAGAAGTACCTGTTTTAGCTGCTATATTATAGCTCGGATTTTTTATAGGCGATTTACCTCTGTTAATACTTTCTGTAAGAAGTTCTGTAACAACCCTTGCATGCTCGGGAGACATAACTTCAACCCTTTTAACTTTTTCTGCTTCCTCTTCCGGCGAATATTTGATTACGTGAGGAGTAACCCTCACCCCGTCATTTGCCAGTGCAGAAACAGCTGAAACCATTTGTATTGCAGTAACAGATGAACCGTAACCGTAACCCATTGTTGCATGATCGGAAGCATCCCATTTATTAGGATTTTTTAATAAACCGACTGACTCTGCAGGTAAATCTATACCCGTTTTACTTCCAAACCCGAATTTTTTAAGAATATCATAATATTCGTGTTTTTCCATCATTTGAGCAATAACAACCGATGCTACGTTACTGGAGTGTTCAAATAAATATACCAAATCTATCATACCAGGGTTTGGATGACGTGCATAATCATAATTTTTTATTGTCCACCAACCGACTTTTATTTTACCTGTATCATTAATTTTTGAGTACTTGTTAATCTTGCCGAGTTCAATTGCAGATGCAACTGTTATTGTCTTAAATGTAGACCCCGGAGGAAATACATCAGTTAAAGTCCAGTTCTTTATTTGATAACTTGTTGCATGTTTGAAGTTGTTTGGATCAAAATATGGATAAACTGCATAAGCTAAAATCTCACCATTTCTGGGGTTCATAACAATAACAGCACCTCTTTGCGCGTTGAATTTTTGAATTGACTTCATTAATTCTTTTTCACAAACGTGCTGAACCGCAGCATCAATAGTTAGTGTAACATCTTTTCCTTTAACAGGTTTTGTTGCAGCAACAGGGTCAGTTGTAATATTATATATAACTTTGCCTTTAGGTGTCATCTCATAAGTTGCACCCTTCTCTACACTTTCAAGCTTATCGGCAGCTGTTAATTCAACACCTGATGCTACATCAGCATCAAAATTATAATATCCTAAAACGTGTGCAGCCAAAGTTCCTTGAGGATAAGTTCTTATGCTCTTTTTATCCATAGGAATTTCTCTGAGATTCAATTTCGCAATCTGGTCTTTTGTATGCCTGTCAACATTTTTTTTCAAAGAAACAAGTGACGTATTTTGTCTTAATTTTTCTGTTAAATCATATTGAGATATTTTTAAAATCGGAGCGAGAATTCTTGCAAGTTCCTCAGGTTCATGAACATAATCTGCCCGACGAGCAAAAATATCATAGTAAACAGTATCTGTCGCAAGTTTTATGCCATTTCTGTCATAAATATCACCTCGCATAACAAAAGCACTCGCTCTCCTTTGATTTTTTGCTTTTACCCTAAAGTGTCTTACATCTAGGATTTGAACGCAAAAAAGATATACGATAAATCCAATAATTGCAACCAAAAATATTCCTTGAAAAACTGTCAATCTTTTCTGGAACATGATATTTTTTGAATTATTTTTCGGATTCCTAACTATTCTCCCCATAACAAAATAATATCATAATATAGCTAAAAGGTTAATAGAAAATAATAAAACTATTACAAACCGTATAAATCTCTTGCATTAAAATAAAGAAGTCTATCCACAAGCTCTTTATCTTCAAAATAAGATTCTAATTTGACTTTAAAATTATCAAGATTTTTTCTGTATAATTCGTTTGTTTGATTAAATTCACCGGCGGGAGCATCGGATGCCCACAATATACGATGGGAAAAGTCTCCTTTTGATGTAGTTTTAAGTTTTTCTATAAGCAAAAATATATCATCTAATTCACCCGTACCAAAATCTATCCAAGATGTATCACAATACAGCGTTGCGCACTCTGTTTCTATTGAATCCAGCATAATTGCAATTGCTTCTTCGTGAGATTTTTGGGGTCCTGTCGAAAGATGTCCCAGTATTATCGGAACATCAGGGAATTCTTTTGCTTTTTCATATATTAAAGCAGGAGAAGAAAAACGTGATTTGATATGACCGGAATGAAATAAACAAGGTTTTTTAAACTCTCGAGCAAGCTCTAAATATTTATCATATTTTGGAGAATTTGCAGGAAGTTTTTCGCACTCGGGATGAAATTTAAGCCCGATAAACTGCGGATATTCAGATAATAAAAACCGCATTACATGACCATCTAAAGATTTATCAACCTGACAAACAGCCAGAGGAAGTATTTTCTTATATTTCTTTGCTGCTCTTATCATATCCAAATTACAATCCAATTCGCTTTTAAGAGAAATACTATCAATACCTTCAAGATTAGAACAAATTGCATAATCTATATTATCTCCGAAAATTTCCAAAACCTTTTCCGGAGAATAAGACCCCCAAGGGGAATTAAGACCGTAATGTGTATGAGAATCAATAATCATAAAAATTATTATATCAAAATTTATAAATATTTTGTTATTATATTTTTATTCTATAATACTATTATGCTAGAAAACAAAAACATATTGTTAGGTATTACAGGCGGGATTGCAGCATATAAAATTTGTACTCTGATTCGTTTGTACAAAAAAGCCGGTGCAAATGTGAGAGTGGTAGTTACTCCAAATGCTCTTCAATTTGTTACAAAGCTTACTTTGCAAACTCTATCAAACAATGAAGTTTTTGTTGAACAATTTGAGATTGATGAATATAAGCCTGAACATATTGCACTTACAGAAAGCGATATTTTTGTCATTGCTCCTGCTACCGCTAACACCATCGGTAAAATTGCAAACGGAATTTGTGATAATCTCTTGACAACAACTGCTTGCGCTTTTAATAAACCGTTCTTAATCGCTCCTGCTATGAATAACAATATGTGGGAAAACAGTTTTGTTCAGGATAATATAAAAAAGCTAGAATCCAACGGCTATAATATACTTTATCCGTCGGAAGGTTATCTTGCATGCGGAAGTAATGCCGTTGGGAGAATGAGAGAACCAGAAGAGATATATGATGAAACAGTAAAAATATTAAGTTCTACGGATTATCGTGTTACTAATATAACTAATAATGGCATATTAGCCGGCAAAAAAATTCTGATAACAGCAGGAGGAACAAGAGAAAAAATTGACCCTGTTAGATATATTACAAACAATTCTTCAGGCAAAATGGGACTTGCACTTGCCAAAAATGCCGTAAAAATGGGAGCAGATGTAACACTTGTTTCAACTTTTAAAGCAGAAGGCAGATTCAAAAATATTGTCACCGAATCAGCACAAGAAATGGAAAAGGTTGTAAAAGAAAAACTTTTTGAACAGGATTGCGTAATTATGGCAGCTGCTGTTGCAGATTACAAGATTAAAAACTATTCAGAACAAAAAATAAAGAAGGGAATAGATGATAATTACACTCTTGAGCTTGTAAAAAATCCCGATATTTTGAGAGAAATATGCAACTTGAAAAAAATAAAAATCCGCTCAGGTGAGTATGCAACAATTTGTCATTCTGAGCAGGAAAGTGTTAATATTAATACTATTTGCAAGACAGAGTGCGAAGAATCCCTTAAACATTTCCCCCTAATTGTCGGATTCTGTGCCGAAAGTGAGCATTTAATAGAAAATGCTAAAATAAAGGTTAAAAATAAAGGGTGTGATTACATTGTGGCAAACGATATTTCGCGCAAAGATATAGGATTTAATTCAGACGAAAACGAAGTTTACATCATTGACAAAAACTTGAATATCAATCATATTGAAAAAGATACCAAAGAAAATATTGCTGTAAAAATATTGGAGAATATTTTTGAATAAATACGAGATTGTCCGTAAGATAGAAGAATTTGCACCACTTGAAACCCAAGAAAGCTGGGATTGTTCAGGCTGGGTGGTTGAGAGCAGCTCCCCTCGCCCTGCGGGAGAACGACCTGCGAGCAGAGGGTGTAAGCGAGAGCGATACCCGTTTAATGCGAGCAGGTTAAGAGAGGGATCAGGGGTGAGGGGGCAAGAAATTCAAAAGGTTCTTTTTGCTCTTACTGTCACTGAAAAAATTATTCAACAGGCAAGAAACCTAGGTTGCGACATGATAATCTCACATCATCCGCTTTTTTATGTACCTTTAGACTGGAAAGATATAAACATCTATTCTGCTCATACAAATTTAGACAAGGCTGAAGGCGGAACTACCGACACTCTTATAAAAAAACTCGGATTTGAAAAAACTGAAAACTATGAGTTCGTAAGAATAGTTAAACTCCAAAAACCTATAACAGTTGAAGAATTAAGACAAAAACTTTTGAAAATATCGCCAAAACTCAGATACATAAACAATTTTGATATTGATAAAATTAAAACAATCGCATTTTGTGCCGGTTCCGGAAGTGAATTTATAAGTGAATTTGATACAGACGCTTTTGTAACTGGTGATTTAAAATTCCATACGGCACTTGATTGTAAACAGGTTGTTTTTGATATAGGTCATTTTGAAAGTGAAATATTTGCGCCCAAAATCTTAAAAAAGATTACAGAAATCGAAGAGAACGGAGTAATAGCAGATGAAAAAAGTCCTTTTATTTAGTTTAATTTTCCTGACTGCTATTGCGGTTTCGGCTTATGAAACAATCATTTTCCACTTTCCTGACGGTGAAAGATGGGAAGGCGTATTCTACAAAAAGCGCGGATATGAAGCCATTATTCAGTACGTACCGTACGAGCAGACAACTAATAATTGGACAAGAGCAATCGTTGTCCACTCTTATAATGGAAACGAGTCTCCCGCACCTTATTTTGCGCAAAAAGAGATTATGAAAATGCGAAAAATTAATCCAAAGGGTAAATATAGTGTTATAAAAAGCAGAGAAAATGATGCAATTTTTACAAGGTGTACGGAAGATTATAATGATATTAAAGCACACTGCGAGTTCTTACGTATAACGCGCGCTCACGGCGGAATTGTTACTATACAATATATGAACAGGAGTAAAAAAGATTTTGAAAACAATTACACTCTTTGGCTGGAAATAATAAAGGGGGCAAAACTTATGAACAGCTATTACAGAGACGAGAGAACTTTTGATAAATCCATGTATTTTGAACTGTAAAATATTTGTAGTAAAATAAGTATTGTAAATTAAAAATAGTAATATGCCGAAGTGGTACTCTGCCGCAGGAAAAGCTGACTAAATGTCAGGTTTTCCGAGAGGGTTGACCTTGAGTCAACTTCCGCCACTGAGTGCATATAAACAGTTGACAAATAAGCATTATAAATTAAAAATAGTAATATGCCGAAGTGGTGGAATGGTAGACACGTGCGTTTCAGGTGCGTATGGAGAAATCCGTGCGGGTTCAAGTCCCGCCTCCGGCAAATAAAAAGAGCCCTGTGTAATCAGGGCTCTTTTTATTTGTTTGGAAGTTATAGTATAGGTTTTCAGGACAGTTGTGATTGGAGTTTTTAGGCGAAGTTGCCTAATTATTGGGCGATAGAGGGAGATTTGTAGTGTAGAGATTTGCCGGACTATTCTTGCACTTTTGTCCTGATTTTTGCACTATTTTGCACTGATATTTAGTTATGCAGAACTTGTTTCAGTGTCTATATAGCATGGAATTTGAATTTTTGCCGAGTGCAGAATAGTGCATTAAAGTGCAAAAAAGATTTATCTTTTAGTTTGATATGTGTCGAAATATCTCTGAGATTGAGATTCAGGACTTGATGTTTCCAAGAACAAGAGCGATTAAT
>CACZCH010000027.1 GCA_902779645.1 uncultured bacterium
TTAAACGAAGTTAAAGGAATCCCGATAAGAATGGCAACAGGAGAAGGCGGAATTCCTGACAAACTTTTAAGGTCAAAATATTTAAAATATATGATACTTCAAATAGCTTCGGGTCATTTTGGTTGGAACAGAATTATAAATTCTATGCCATATATGCAGGAAGATCCGGCAGGAATATTAATCAAAATTGGTCAGGGAGCAAAACCGGGTGACGGCGGACTTTTGATGGCAGAAAAGAATGTAAAACTTATTCAGGAAATAAGAGGAGTTCCAAAAGCTGATTTGCTTTCGCCTCCTAACCATCAAGGACTTTATTCGATAGAAGAAAGTGTTCAGAAGATGTTTTTATCTATGAATTGTGCTTTTAAATTTAAAGTTCCTGTTGCAATTAAGGTTGCGGCATCTTCAACAAGTGTAAGCGTATATAATAATCTTCTTCGTGACCCATATAATATCGTAGGCGGTTTCTTTATTGACGGTCTGCAAGGAGGAACGGGCGCAGCTCACGAGATTTCTTTAAACCACACAGGTCATCCGATTGTTTCAAAACTGAGAGATTGCTATTTGGCTGCTGTTCATCAGGGAAAACAAGGTCAAATTCCTATTTTCGCAGGTGGTGGAATCGGAATGAACGGGAATCTTGCGGCAGACACTTTTAAAATGATATGTTTAGGCGCAAGCGGAGTATTTATAGGTAAATTGATACTTCAAATTGCGGGTTGTGTAGGAAATGATTTTGGCAAGTGTAACGGCTGTAATACAGGCAAATGTCCAATCGGAATTACAACACAAAATCCAAAATTAATGCAACGACTTGATGTTGATAGAGTTGCTGAAAATATAGTTAATTACATTTGTGCAACAGATATTGAACTTAAAAAACTCCTTGCACCTGTAGGTAATTCAACTTTGCCGATAGGAAGATCCGATGCTCTTGTTTGTGTTGATAAAAATGTTGCGGAAAGACTTCAAATACAATACTCCTGCTAAACTAATTCTTCTCCCTCGCCCCTTGTGGGAGAGGGTTGGGGTGAGGGGTAAAAGGAAATTAAAATGAAAAAAATAATAAACACAATTGAAAATGATAAAAGAACTTCTACACAGAATTTAATGCAAGAGATTTGGAGTGCAATTGAAGATGGTGCTACTGATTTTGAGATAAATGCCTGCGGGCAACATAATATCGGAGGTTCAGTTTGGTCTAAAAACGGCGAAGATTTAAACTTTTATCTGACAAACCCGGGGCAGCGTGTTGGTGCTATGGGGGCAAAAGGCACAAATATTTATGTAAACGGCTCAGCTCCTGCTGATACAGGTTGGTTAAACAGCGGTGCTAAAATTGTTGTAAACGGTGATAGTGGTGATACAACAGGACATTGTGCGGCATCGGGGAAAATTTATATCGGCGGAAATGTAGGTACAAGGTCCGGTGCTTTGATGAAAAAAGACCCGAAGTTTATTGCTCCCGAACTTTGGGTGTTAGGTTCAACAGGTTCTTTTTCATTTGAATTTATGGGCGGAGGTATAGCTGTTGTTTGTGGTTTAAATTGTGAAAATTTGTCATCAGTTTTAGGAGATAGAGCCTGTGTCGGTATGGTTGGCGGAATTATTTACGTCAGAGGAAATATTAAAAATCTCTCGGATGATGTATATTTGCTTGATTTAGATGAAAATGACAGGGAATTTTTAAGAACAGGCTTAAAAACCTTTTTGTCTGAAATTCACAAAGAAGACTATTATGATAAATTGTGTGAGTTTGACAAACAAACTGATATTATTTACCCCTGGCATAAGATAGTTGCAAAAACTTATGAAGAAAGACAGAAACATAATGATATTTCTTTAAAAACATTTAGGGTAAACAAATGGTTTGATGAAATTGGCGGTTCAATATTTTCTGATTTAATTCAAGATGATTTTAAATCGTATGATTTAGTTCAAACCGGTATTTCAAGATTGCGTAAACCTCATTGGAAAAACTATGCGTATAGCGCACCTTGTGAATACAACTGCCCAATAAAAATCCCGACACAAAAAAGATTTTCACTTCTTCGCTCAGGACGTGTTAAAGAAGCGTTAGAATTAGTTTTAGATTACAGTCCTTTCCCGGCTTCTGTTTGCGGTCAGGTGTGTCCGAATTTATGTTTAAATAACTGTTCTAGAAAAAGTTTTGATGAACCTTTGGATGTTAAAATGCTCGGTAGTTTATCTAAGGACATAAAAATAAAGCCTGTAGAAATAACTCATAAAGAGCGTATTGCAATAATTGGTTCTGGTGTTGCAGGTATTTCAACAGCTTGGCAGTTATTAAGAAAAGGATATGATGTAGAAATATTTGAAGCAGATGAAAAAATAGGCGGAAAACTTTCTCAAGTAATACCGGAAGAAAGACTGCATAGAGAAATATTAGAAACAGAACTGGAACGCTTCAAGGGGGTAAACGGGGAAGGCAAAATTCATACCTCAACAAAGGTTATACCGGAGCTATTTAATAAGATTGAATCAGAGTTTGATGCAATTGTGCTTGCAATAGGCGGACATAACCCTGTTGTAATACCATTTGAAGGATATGAAAGATTAATTAAAGGTCTAAACTTTTTAAAAGATTGTAAAAACGGTAAAAAATACAATTTAGGCAAAAAAGTTGTTGTTATTGGCGCAGGAAATGCCGCAATGGATGTTATAACAGAAGTTTATAAACAAGGTTGTGTTGAAAGTGTTACTGCAATAGACATTCAAGAACCTTCTGCTTTTGAAAAAGAAATTAAAGCGGCAGAGAAACTTGGCGCAAAAATAATGTATCCCTGTTTTACACAGAAAATAACCGATAAAGGTGTATTATTAAAAGACGGAAGATTCTTAGAAGCTGACAGTGTTATTATATCCGTTGGCGATAGACCCATCTTTGATTTTGTGCCAAAAGATTATTTAGATGAAAAATCAAGAATTCAAATAAACGAATTTATGCAAACTTTTAATCCGAAAGTTTTCGCTATTGGTGACGCTATAAAGCCCGGCTTATTTACAAATGCAATAGCAGACGGAAAACATGCAGCAGAAAATATTATTAAATTTCTAAACAATGAAGAATTAACTCCAATTAAGAATTTCTAAACAATGAAGAATTAACTCCAATTAAGGAAAAAGAGTTAATTCCTGCTAAAAGAATTAAATCAGAATACTACGAATGCTATAATTCAAATTGCGACAATGAACAAAATCGTTGTATGTCTTGTGGTTATTGCAGAGATTGCGGATTGTGCAAACAAAGCTGCCCTCAAAATGCAATATCAAGAATAGAGCATGATGGTAAGTTTGAATACATTTCAGATCCCAATAAATGTATCGGCTGTGGAATTTGTGCAGGTCTATGTCCTTGTGGTATTTGGGAAATGGAAGAAAATAAATAATTCAATCTTTTTTACTTCTAAACTTTTGCTAAAGATTTAAAAATTAAATCCTGCGCTAATTTTGGCATATCCATTTTATCCGTACAAATTTCTATATAGCATATTAATGCTTCATGCAGTTCTTGTTCTGTTTCAACCTTAATGCTCCACGATTTGCCGTTAAATACATCGGGGAGTTTTGAATAATTCCAAGAAGCAATATTATTGAATAAGTCCATAGGATTTTTGCATAATGCTCTTTCAATTGTATATCCTGAATTATTTATAACGATAATAATAGGTTTAACACCATGTCGCATCATAGAGCTTACTTCCTGAGCTGTTAGTTGATGAGATCCGTCCCCTGTTACTAATATAACCCTTTTATTCCTTTCTGCTATGGTTGCACCAAAAGCGGCAGGAGTTGCCCAACCGATAGAACCCCATAAAACCTGATTATATAAATGGGCACCCTTGGGTAATTCTAACGTTGCAAAGCCAAATTCAACAAGACCTGTTTCAGAAAATACTATGTCATCTTCTTTTATAAAATCTTGTATCTTTGAATAAATAAACTTAGATTCTAACGGTTTATTTTTTTCTGTTTCTTTAATTAAATTTTGAGGCAAAACTTCAGGATATTCGTTTTTATAGGTAGGTACAATTTTTGAAAGTCTTGATAATACATCTTTCATTAAAACATTATCATATCTTATATATTCAACCGTTGTATAAGTGCCTTCTATATCAATCATTGACGTTGGTTCAAAATTATAATCAAAACCGAAAGTATTTAAGTCGCTATAAATTGCGCCTATAGTTATAACACAGTCAGAATTATTAACCGTATTGTATGCAATTTTATTACCGTATTTACCTAAATATGTTCCTAAATAACCTTTATAGTCCCAATTTAATAACCCTTTTCCCATTAATAAATTAACTGCAGGATATTGAGATTTCTTAAGAAAATTTATAAGATTATCATGTGCTTCAAATCTTTCAGCTAAAATATCTGCTATTACAATAGGTTTTTTTGCTTTTGACAGCATTTTCATAATATGCTCAATGACTCTATCCAGCATATCGGGATTACTTGTCATTTTTTGAATACATGGGATATCATTTATTTTTACAGAGCAAATATCCTCAGGAATTGCTATATAAACCGGTTTCTTTTCATTAATGAATATTGATAGAACTCTATCTATTTCTGTTTTAGCATTTTTTTCATTTAGATAAGCAGTTGTTTGAACAACATTTGAATAAGTATTTTTAAATGCGTAATAATCGGGATTTGCAAAGTTATGATGCAGCAGAGTTTTTTGAGAAATATTTTTTGTTGAGGGAGTTCCAACTATTTTAATAACAGGAATATATTCGGCAAAACTTCCCGCAATAGCATTAATTGCCGATAATTCACCGACCCCAAAAGTTGTAACCAATGCTCCATATCCTTTAACTCTTGCGTAACCATCGGCAACGTAGCCTGCGTTAAGTTCATTAGTGCAACCTATCCAATTTGTATTTTTATTTCTTTCGATTGCTTCAATGATATTAAAATTAAAATCACCGGGTAAACCAAATATATCCGTTATTCCTAATTCTTCTAGTCTTTTAATTAAATAATCAACAACTGTTATTTCTGACATAATTTCTCCTTGATGTGTGCCTATAATGCCGCAGAACCCTTTTCTTCGGTTCGTATTCTTATTGCTTTTTCAATATTATAAACAAATATTTTACCGTCTCCTATAGAACCACTTGGGTCTGTCTTTGCATGTTTTATTATGGCATTAATGACAACATCTGTTTTTTCATCATCTACAACAACTTCTATTTTAATTTTGGGCAAGAAACTAACTGCAATTTCAGCGGCTCTGTAGTTTTCTTTATGTCCGCCCTGCGAACCAAATCCCTCAACATAAGTAACAGTCATTCCGTGAACGCCGACTTCAACAAGTGAATTTTTTATTTCTTCAACTTTATATGGTTTTATTATTGCTTCTATTTTTTTCATTTTTTGATACCTCTATATTTGTAATCTATAAGCATTCTCACCGTGCTGCGATATATCAAGCCCCTGCATTTCTTCGAATTCGGATACTCTTAGACCTGAAATTTTGTCAATAATATACAGAATTAAAATTGTTCCCAAAAACGAGAAAGCAATACTTGCTATTGTAGAAACGATTTGTGCATTAAACAACTTAAAGCTTCCGTATAAAAGTCCGTTTGTGCCATCAGGATTTATTAAAACTGTTGCGAAAACACCTGTTAATACAGAACCCACAATTCCGCCTGTTCCATGGATTCCTATAACATCAAGCGAATCGTCATATTTAAAGATTCCTTTAAAAGTTGTTAGAATATAACAAATCATTCCGGTAATAATCCCTATAACAATTGCTGAAGTCGGAGTTACAAATCCACAAGCTGGTGTGATACCTACTAATCCCGCAAGAGTTCCTGACATACCACCTAATACGGTTGGTTTTCCCCTGTGCAAATATTCAACACCGAGCCAAGCAAGAAGCCCTGAAGCGGCACCTAATTGTGTATTAATAAACGCAGTAGTCGCTAAAGCATTTGCTGACAAAGCACTCCCTGCATTAAACCCGAACCAGCCAACCCAAAGAAACATCAGGCCTATAAACGTTAATGTTAAATTGTGAGGCGGCATATTCTCTGTTTTGTAACCTTTTCTGTTGCCGAGCATAATACAGCAAGCAAGCGCAGCGGCACCTGATGCGATGTGTACAACCAGTCCGCCGGCAAAATCAATTCCACCGATTTTGCTTATCCAACCTCCGCCCCAAACCCAATGAGCAAGAGGACAATATATAAAAGTTACCCATAAAATTAAAAATAAAAGATAACTTTTAAACTTAAATCTTTCAGCAAACGCACCTGTTATAAGCGCAGGAGTTAGACAAGCAAACATCATTTGGAATATAAAAAACAATTGATGTGGAATTGTTGAACCCTCATTTGGTGATAATCCAACATTTTTTAACATAATAAAGTCAAGGTTTCCTATAATATTACCAATGTCACCGCCAAAAGCAAGAGAATATCCGTACAAAAACCAAATGACAGATACTATACCCAGTGCAATAAAACTCTGCATAATGGTACCAAGTACGTTTTTCTTTCTCACCATACCGCCGTAAAATAAGGCAAGAGCCGGTGTCATTAGCATAACAAGAATTGTTGATATTATAATAAAGGCCGTATCTGCTTTGTTTACAAATGGTAGATCATCTATACTTATAAATTTTGATGTATTAAATGCACATAAAGAGCCAATAACAAATGTTGCAATTAAAACAACAGTAAATATTATAACTTTTCTAATTCTTAATTTTTTCTTTTCCTCGTTTTTAGTTTTTATTTCTGTTAAAACGACAGCTGTATCAACTTCATTAGTATTTTGTTTCATAAGTATTTCCTTTTTCCCATTATTAATAAAGGTGCATTTTGCCGCACCTTTAGAGTGAATATAAATTTATGGTTTATGAAGAATTTTTATTGCATATTAAGATACATATCTACTTCAAGCGGTGTCACATAAGTTCTGAATTTATCACATTCTTTTTCTTTTGCAGAAACAAATTCTTCATAAATATGTTCACCCAATGCATCTTTAATAATTTCATCATCATCCAGCAAATCAAGAGCTTCGCTTAAGCTTGCAGGAAGTGAATCAATTTTGGCTCTTTTTCTTTCTTTTTTTGTCATTTGGTAAATATTTTCTTCTATTTGGAGAGGCGGTTCAATTTTATTTTCAACACCATCTAAAATTGCACCCAATATTACCGCTAATGCTAAATAAGGGTTACAACTAGGGTCAGGCGAACGAAGTTCAACCCTTGTTGCGTTACCGCGTTTTGCAGGAACTCTGATTAGTGCAGAACGGTTTGCCAAACTCCAAGCTAAATATACAGGAGCCTCATACCCCGGAACCAATCTTTTATAACTGTTTATAATCGGGTTTGTTATAGCTGTGAAAGATTTAACGTGTTTTAGTAATCCGCCAATACTGTAAAGTGCTTCTTTGGAAAGCTGGTAAGTTCTTTCAGAATCAAAGAAAAGGTTTTTGCCATCTTTAAATAATGATACATTACAATGCATACCGGAACCGTTTATACCAAAAATCGGTTTCGGCATAAACGAAGCAACTGCACCGTTTTGTTCCGCAATAGCAGTGACTGCATACTTAAAAGTCATAATATTATCAGCTGTTGTAAGAGCATCAGCGTATTTAAAATCGATTTCGTGTTGTCCTCTTGCTACTTCGTGGTGGCTTGCTTCAACTTCAAACCCCATTTCTTTCAGAGTTTTAACCATTATTCTTCTTAGGTTTTCACCTTTATCAACAGGAGCTGCTGAATAGTATCCTGCCTTATCATAAGTATTTATTGTTGCATTACCATCTTCATCTTGCTTAAAGATAAAGAATTCAGCTTCCGGACCGACATTCATTGTGTAACCCAGCTTTTCAGCACGAGCAATCATCTTTTTTAAGTTACATCTTGGACAGCCTTCGAATGGAGTCCCATCAGCATTATGAATATCGCAAATAAATCTTGCAACTTTTACATCATCATCGCTTCTCCAAGGAATAATCGCAAAAGTATTTAAATCAGGATAAAAATACATATCGGATGTTTCAATACTCCTAAAACCTTTAATTGAAGAACCGTCAAGCATAATTTCATTATTCATTGCGCTTTCTAACTGTTCACAAGGAATCGATAAATTTTTCATAGTACCGTTTATGTCACAAAATTCAAGTTTTATAAATTCAATGTTATTTTCTTCAACAATTCTTTTAATTTCTTCTTTAGTCAGTGTCTTTTTGTAATCAATAATACATGCAGTACTCATAATATTTTCTCCTTTATCATGAGTTAAATTATATATTGATATATTTTTAAAAGTCAAAAACCATAGGAATTACACGAATTGTAAAGTTTTATGAAATTAATAAAAATTTTCGAATTATATAATTTATTTAATTTGTTTTTGATAAATTTTTAGTCTTTTTTATATATTTTGAAAATTTTGACAAAATTTTATAAAATTTCTGCAAATTTTATAGCTTCTTTACGTTTCTTAATGTTAATAATTTGTTTGTTATTCCATTCCCAAAATTTCTCTTTCAATTTGTCTAACAATATCCGGAGTTAAGCCTTTCTTTTCAGTTTTTTGTTCCGATTGTAGAGATTCCGTATATTGTTTTACAAGCGGAATGTTTTTCAGAATATTTATCAATGAATAAATTTCCGGTGGTGGTGTTTTTTGATTGTTATCAATATCCGCAGAAATTTTATTCATCATTTTTCTTGCAAATTCCAAAAGTTCTTCACTAAATTTATCTTTATTGTGTTCCGCATCAAACCGCTTTTTATCCCAGTTGTATTCCTTTTTCCAATAAAAAAGTATCCTGCGGGAAAGTCCGAGTTCCATTCCAATCTCCGCCAGAGATTTTTTATCGTATATGTACATGCGTTCGGCTTGTGCCAGTTGGTTGTATTTTGTCATAGTTATGCCTCCATAATAATTCTATCTAATGTAAAATTTGTCTTATCAGATAATCTCCGAACCTGAAAATTACAAGTTCTATCAATTATTCCGAGATTTTGAAAATATTTAATCATCTGATTTAGAAGTGCTAATGTGTTTTTCAAAACTTTTGGTGGTAAATTTCTACTTTTACAAAAATAATAAAATTCATGAATATCGTTACAAGTAATATCATTTAAATTTTTATTTTTGAAAAATGGAGAAATATAGTATTTTAACATTCTGCGATATCTTCTGTAAGTATTTAATTTACAATTGTTTTTGACATAATTTTCTAAAAAATATTCAATCGCAACATCAATTGTTATTACCTGATAATTTGTTGTTTGATTTGTGCAAATGATAAATTCCTGTTTTAGTTTTTCTTCCTGATATTTATACAAACCCTGTTCAAAGACTATTTTATCCTCGTTCAAAAGGTGTTCAACTGCTGTTTTACAATCACACTCTGCAATCATTTCGATTTCAGCCAGTGTAAATTCTTTTAAATGTCGTGCTAATTTTTCTATGTTCATAAAATCTGCTCCATAATTTCTTTTGTAATTTCTGTTAAATTATTGTCTTTAGCAAATGTTTCCATCTGGTTTATTAACTGAACTATTTGCCTGAATCTGTTGTATTTTGAATGGATATATTCAATAGCTTCGGGAGTAAATGGAACCTCTGAAAGTTGTCCGATTATTTGCGATAAATCATTTACTCCAAATGTTTCAAATTTCAGGATTTCTGAAAACCTGTCATAAAGGTGTTTGTATCGTTCAAGTTTTCTGTGTGCCAAACCCATTCCGATAAAAATTATCGGACAGTTCGTTTCATCGTGAATATCCCTGAGGGTTTCAATTGTTTTGTAGTTATTCATCAAATAATCAATCTCATCAATGAAAATAACCTGCGGATTCTTTTTCAGCTTTTTAACCACGATATTAAAATTATCCGAAGTCAAAAATCTTGGAATCTCGTCAAGTTCTTTAACCATTTCTTCAAGCAGCCATCTGCCTGTCATAAGGTTTGATGCTCTTAAATAAACTCCGTCATATTTACACGCAAGCCACAAAGCTGTTTGTGATTTTCCAAGTCCGGGCTCGCCATAAACCAGTCCCATTTTCGGAATATTCTTTGGTTTGTTAACCAAATTTTCAACAAGCCCTATAAAGTTTTTGACGTTTTGAGTTTTTACAAAAATCTTATTCATACAATAATTTGTACTCCTTTGTATTTTTAAATTCCGTTATCCAAGAATTATTTGGATCATTTGCAATTAAATACTCATATTTTTCTGAGTTGTTTTTGAACAGCGTTTGAACCCTTTTTGAATCCGTTTTGAACGGGACTTGGGCTTCAAGCAATTTTATATCCTCACATTGAAGATATTTTTTGACAGATTCTACAGTTTTCTTTTTTAACTGGCGCTGTTTTACAATTTTTTGTTTGTAATCTTCATAATCTTTGACATCACCAAGTAATTTTGCCATCGGGTGCGTTTCTGATACTCTTTCTGCGATGCATAAATATTCGCCTTTAGGGGTGTAAACTTTAATGCTAGTCAGGTCAAAAAGGTTGTATTTTATAAGAACTTTGCTTTTAAAACCATATAGCCTTTCATCAAAATAATCGCAGTTCAAAAACCTGATTCCGTTTCGCTGAATTGTTTTTACTTCCGTTGCTAGCATTAAATCATCAAGGATATTTATATCAATATTCTGTCTTTTTCTTTCGGATAAAACTTCCGCTATTGTTTTATCCGGAGCATTCGGACAGGGTTGGGAATTTTTGAAACTCAGCCACATATCAATCATTTTTATCGTTTCTTCAATTGTTGGAACGTAATCGCAGTGAAGATTTTTATGAAATTTTTCATTCCGCATTATATAGGCAGGTTTATTCTGAATACTGCTTCCGATATAACTCGGCAGTAACTTTTCAAACCCTTCCTGAAACTCTTTGAAAAATCTTTCAATAACTTTTGCTCTTGCATTATATGGTCTTGCAAAAACTGTTTCAATTCCGAGTTTTGAATACAGTCCTTGAAAGCCAAGTTCTGAGAAGCCTTTATCATCTGTAAAATATTTTGCTCTGAATGCCCTGCCGTTATCCTGATAAACAATTTTAGGTATCATATCAAGATTGATTATTGAATTACGCAGAGCACTTGCTATACACTGCGTATTTTCTTCAAGCATAATTTCGTAGCCGACTAATGCTGTTGATTTCCAATCCAGAAAACCTACAAGTGTTGCTCTGCATGGTTTACCTGTGAATGGATTTATTACTTGAAACGCTAATTTATGCCCGTCGGCTACAAGAATATCTCCGACTTCTAAAAGTGATGCGTCACGTTTTATATATGGTTCAACTTTACCTGATAATGCCTTTTCTCCGTCACGGGCAAGAATCCACTTATCATAATTATTATCCTTAAACCATTTTGCATAACGTCTGAAAGTAATATCAGCCGGAATAAAATTTTGTCCTTGTTCTTTTAGTTTGTATTTTGTTAGTGCTATTGCTTTTCCAACAGATAATCTACTCGGATGCAAAAGCAATCCCATAAATATTTTTATTTCGTCATCATTAAGAACAGTACGATATTCCTGAACAGTTGAATATTTATACTGCGGCAAAAGTTTGGTATAATCTTCTGTTCCGTTTAGCATCGCATACCAGCGGTGCAAACTTCCACGAGATATTTTGCCCAAAATCTCAAATGGGTGAGAATTTGAAGTATTATGTAATTTCACAAAATCATAATCAGCCTGAAGTTTGTTTTGAGATTTCTTTCTGAACTCAAGCCATTGATGAATAATATCTAATCTTGCGAGTGCTATTTGTTTACATTTTTCGGGTGTGAAGTTTTTCATAATGAATTACCTCACACACATTCATCACTCACCTTTCGGAATAAATCAAGTCCTAAATCTCAATCTCAGAGACAAAAAGACACATATCAAAGTGAGAGATAAATTATTTTTGCACGTTATTGCACTTATTTGCACTCGCTAAAATTCAAACACTAAGCGGGATAGATGCTGAAACAAATTCAGCATGGCTAAATATCGGTGCAAAAAAGTGCAAAAATTGGGACAAAAGTGCAAGAACAGTCCGGCAAATCTCTACACTATAAATCTGCCTCAAATCCCCGACAATTCGGCATCATAGCCAACAAAAACGCATCTAAACTGTCCTGAAAACCTATACTATATGTAATTTAACATACAGAACAAGATTAAATTAACAATGAGATGGAGATGTTAAAGAATAAAATCCGCAAAAGTAGATCTGTTTATTTTACAATTTATATTATTTCCAAAAGTTTCATAAAATTTCTTGGCTAAGTCATCAGGAAAAGGATTAACTATTTCTATATTTAAAGGTTGTTTTCTTATCTCTTGAGCTTTGTGTATTAAATCCCAAGATTTTGTATCTGTAGTAGGGAAACTATATCCTATAATATATATTTTATCTGCTTTGCATAATTGACTCAGGGCATCTTCCCATATGCGTTCAAAAATACCACCAATAATCGAATAATCTTTATTTTTTACAGGTGGAATAATTAAGGGCATTGACGTCGTTTTATCAATTCCAGAAGAAATTTTTGTATAAAATTTTGTTCCAGAAAAACTCATATTCATACCATGTGTTATTATTTTTTCATTTTCTTCTATGCCATTTGGAAGTAAAGGTATATCGGGCGGATAGTAATAATATGAGAATGGGGCATAACCACTTTTATATCTATCTTTATATGTTTTATATTTATTAATTGAATCAATATAACAATACATAAAAGATTTGTCTTTTTCCTGTTTATAGTACACAAAGTCTCTATGTTTCTGCAGGTTTACAAAATTATAACCAAAATATGGTATGATCCAATTTGTAGAACCGTGCAATTTCAATAATTTAACTTTGGACTTATCTAAATCTAAAGTATCTTGCCATTCATTATTATAAAAGGCAGCAAATGTAATTCCGTAACCATCCTCTGGAGACCATAATTTGCTTTCCCACAAAACCCTATCTAACAAAGTATCCCAATTGAAAGTTATAAAAACATCATCCTTATGGCTTTTTTCCAGTAATTTTGTATAGTATGGACATTTTTCACCATTTTGTATTTCATTTAATACTCCTTCAAACAAAAAAATCAGTTGGTTATATGCACCATCCAAATATAAAGCACTTTCTTTTTCATCATATGATATATTTTCTTTTGAAACCAAGCTATATAATTTTTCATTTATTTCAGTAAGAAATGCTTCAATATCCTCATTAAAATCCATGAAATCTATATAATCCATTTTTCTATATTCTTTCAAATAGGACAATACATGTGTGACAACTACATTTAAGTCCTCAGAGATTTTCAAACTATTATATGTTTTAAAAAAATCCTTAGCCAAAGGCATTCTTACACCAGTTTTAGATTTATTATAAGATTTAGATGCTCCCGCTCCTAATATATAAACATCCATAAAATGTCCTTTAATTTTGTATCCAAGAAAGCGGAACTAAAGGATTTTCTTTTGACCATTCATCTAAATAATTAATATCCGTTATTCCTTCCTTGTTAAGCCACACATCTGGTCCAGCATGGTCCAATACAATTATTTGTAATTTGCTATCTTCAATTTCTTCAACTATTTGCTCGTTTCCTTCATCATCTATAATAGTTGATTTTTTAATTGTTTTGTTATCGTTTATAGCTTTGCTCATTACTTTGAACATTTCTTGTACACATTCTAAATCAGATAATCCTTTATCTTTACCTTTTTCTTTTTCCTGATTATTGTAATCCACTTTTGCATCTAAATATGAATTTGTTTTTGGGAAGTAGACTTGACTTGGTTGGTCAAAGATTAAGAAATTAAATACTGGTGATTGAATTTTAATAAAATGCCGTTGAAATCCGAGTAAAGAAGCTAGGTGATATGCAACCCAATTTGATCCACTACCTGTTTCCCATAAGTAATGTGAGCCTATTTCGTTTTTTTTCTGAACTTTAACTGTTAAATCCTCTTTTTTAAATTCGGATATTTTATCAAATTCTGCAAACAAAGGTACATAAGAATTGGATTTATTAACAATAGATGTTAAGCATTTTTTTCTACTTTCCTCAATATTATGAGTATATTCGTTTATCTGTTGCTGTATATTTTGAATTTTTTCATCCAATTCCTTTTCATCTTTCATTAAAGACATGTATTTTTGTGCTTGACCGATGATATTTACGTATACATTTTCTAATATCGACTTCCCTTTTGTTTTTTCTTCTAAAGTATCTTTATCTTTTAATATTGCGTTTAATTTTTTTGATTTTTCGTTAATCTCGTTAATTATCGCAGTATACTTTGCTTCATATGCACTTTTTTCACCAAGTCGACGTTCTATTATAGTATTTTCTATATGTACTAAATTATTATATAAAGCATTAACATCTTCAATTACTGAAGTATCATTTTGATTTTCTGTACAAAAATCCTTAATAAATTCTGCTATTTTAAGTCTAGATTTTTCTTCTTCTAAATGTCTTGTGTATTCTTTTTCAAGTCCTAGAATTTCTGAAATATTATTGCGCTCTTGTTTTAAACCTCTAATCTCGCTTAATAACTTATCAGATTTATTTATTAAATCCTGAATTTTTTCAGCAATAATTTGATCTGATTCTTCGCTCAACTGAATATCGCCAATATTTTTTTCTGAAATTTTTTGCAATAAATCTTGTATACTAACAATATCTTCGGTATTTATGTGTGTTTCTTTATCTAATAAACCATACTCAACAGCTTTAAGTAATAATGCTTCACTATTATTTATAATTTTTTGGTTGTAGTTTATTAAACTATCTTTTTCTCTTTGATAATTTTTTAATTCTATTTCAAGAGCTTGTTTTTGAATATCATCATATAATTGTTTTGAAGTTTGAGCTCCTATAGCATAGTCAAATATTTTTTGGAGCCGACTGCGATATTTGTATATATCTGTTTTATAAAGAAGACAGTTTGGATTGGCAACGATATTTTGTGGTTGGAAATTAAATGAAACTAAATCTCTGTAGCTTGGTCGCCCAGAGTTATCATTTTCATCATCACTATTTTCATTTGCAATTTCGGAAAAGGAAATACCCAATGCATTATTTAAATGTAACTTAAATTGGTCTCGTGTTGTTGGAAGCCAATTATCTTCATTAAAACTAATTAAACTTTGTTCTGAGTAGGCATATAAAACTTTTTGAGGAGCAGAATCACCAATTCTCTTAATCAATAAATATTGGTCTCCTAAATATAAACTTATAGCAAAGGCTGAACAATTTTCTCTTATTGTACCTGCAGGAATTCTATTTGTTTTTGAACATAAACAATAGTCAATTATTGGTATTATGGCTGACTTCCCTGTTTGAGAAGCTCCATAAATAATATTAAGTTTTCCTGTTTCAAATGTAATGATTCTTCTTTTTGAACCATCCAATGAATATATTGCGACTTCTTTTAATTGTATATTTGTCATAACGATACTCCTGTAGCTTGCAGCAATTTAACCAAAGCATCTTTATCTTGACCAAAAAGGACTCCTAATTTATACGCAGAAAGATAGATATGATGGTTATATTTTTTGCTATTAAAAGTTACAACCGTACTTATTTCCCCAGTATTAGACAAATTAAGCATACCTGTTCGTAAACCGAATATAAGGCTTGTCATTGTGTAATTTTTATATGCAGAGATTAAATTATAAAAAGCGCCAATAAAAGTTTTTTTATCATATATTTTATTAGATATTAATGTATCGATCTGTTTAATACCTTCACTATCATTTTTCCCTCTAATAACTAATCTGATTGTTTCATTCATAATCATAGGAATTGCAATAAAAAGATTTAAAATTGTAGAATTTGTTTTATTAACAGATTTGTATCCTGAACAAAAAGCCACAATTGCATATGCCCCTAATCCGTGGTTTTGCATACAAGTACAATATTTATTGTATATGTTAATTTCTTTCATCATTGTTCTCTACCTCTGATAAAAGTTGTTCAAAATTAGGATGCCAACCAATAGTATAATTACTTGTTTCTGGATTATTATTTGCTAAATAATTACATACACCACGTGCGATTTCAATTTTATTGTCTTCGAAAGATACTGTTCCAATATGTATTTCTTGATTTATAGTATTTTGATATAACCTTCGTCCCAGAGTTACCTCTGGTTCGCTAGAATTTATACTAAAAAGATAAGTTTTATCATTAACCCATTTTTCATATATATTACGATATGATTTGCTAAAATCTTCTTTGGGGATTCTACCTAGTTTATTTTCTTTAGTAGCAGTGTTTCGCCATCTTAAAAAATCCCTCTTATCCCATTGCAAAGCATTTTCGGGCTGTTCAATCAAATCTAATTGTTGTACAAAATATGCATTTTCTACACTCTGATAGTCTTGTGTAGTTAATTCTTCTTCTAGCGCTAACTTTAATTTTTTGTCTTTATAAATATAGCTATTAAAATCTTCCTTAATTAACCTAAATTCTCTTTTTAAATTTTTCTTATCAGAATTATACATTTTGTCCATAATCCAAGCAATTACGCGATTTTGCAAATCCTGAATTGAATTTACTTCTTTGTAGTTTTTTGTTATTTCATTTAAAGAGTCATTGTAAAAATCGGTTTCTGGTTCTATATATTCAAAATTTTGTATAATTTGTATTGCAACATCTTTATTTTCATTTTTTGAAAAATCCAAAAACTTTGCTTTTAATGAATCGCTATCGGAATGAAAATTTGCACGTATATATTCATATGCTTCTTTGGCAGATTCAGTATCATTTGCATCAATACATTTTTTTATAAAAAAATTATCTTTAATATTTTTATGAGAATTTACTGATAAAACGTATCTTGTGTAAGCAGTAAATTTATCTGGATATTCAAGCTTTAGCTTTATCCAATTGGAAATTGTTTTCCAAAAGTCAAGAGAATTGTTTGTTATGTTGCTTCCAACATCTTTTACTTGTTCTATAATGCTGATTTTGTTATTTTGTTCAACAATTATATCGTCATATTTTTCAAGATACACAGTACCACTATGATTTATTAGCAATGTTAAAGCACGAGGAATTTGGATAATATATCCAAATAAACTATTTGGTTGTTCAATATCGTTACACATACAACACCTCATGATAATTATACATAAAATACAAAGTAAGTTATATTTGTGCAAGCATTAGATGACAAACAGTTAACATAATGAGTTTATTAATAATAATTTTTCATATTTATAATATAATTTGGTTATGCAACAGTATTATGATAAAGGGGACATACAGTTATATTTAGGTAATTGTATTGAGATTTTGGAGAAAGCGGCACCAGAATCTGTTGATATGATTTTTGCGGATCCTCCATATATGTTATCTAATGGTGGAATATCTTGCCAAGCTGGTAAAGTTGTTTGCGTTAATAAAGGTAAATGGGATGAAAGTAAAGGTTTAGACGAAGATTTCGAGTTTCACCAAAAATGGATTAATGCTTGTCGCAGAGTCCTCAAACCTAACGGAACAATTTGGATTTCAGGAACATATCACTCCATTTATGCTTGCGGATTTGCTTTGCAAAAATCAGGATTTAAAATCTTAAATGATATTTGCTGGTTTAAGCCGAATGCTTCACCAAATATGAGTTGCAGATATTTTACAGCAAGTCATGAAACTTTGCTTTGGGCAAGAAAAGATACAAAAGGCAAACATACATTTAATTATGATGCTATGAAAAATGGCGATTGGGGTGATGATGCAATCAAAAAGCCGAATAAACAAATGCGTTCAGTTTGGGATATACCCACAACGAAACCAGAAGAAAAAACTTTCGGTAAACATCCGACACAAAAACCTTTAGAATTGTTAAGGCGAATAATCCTTGCATCAACGAATAAAGACGATTTAATTCTTGATCCGTTTACAGGCAGTTCAACAACTGGTATAATGGCATTGAGATTAGGACGAAAATTCATCGGTATAGACTTGGAAAAAGAGTATTTAGACCTTTCAATCAAAAGGTTTGAGCAAGAGTTTGTAGATAAGGAACTAGAATGGCAGTAGTTTTAGAAAAACTGAAAGAGGAAACTTATCCGATAGTCAAATGGGTTGGCGGAAAGCGTCAGCTTATGTTTGAGTTGTTAAAAAACATGCCTGAAGATTACAACAGATATTTTGAACCTTTTATTGGCGGTGGTGCGTTATTTTTTGAACTTCAACCTGACAATGCCTATATTTCCGATATGAATGAGGAATTAATCAACCTATATCAAGTTGTTCGAGATAATGTAGACGAGTTGATTACAGACCTGCAAAAACACGATATTTCAAAAGAATATTTTATGGAAATTCGTAATATTGACCGTACAGAAGAATATAAAAGCTGGTCTAATGTCAAAAAGGCAAGCCGTTTTATTTATTTGAACAGAACTTGTTTTAACGGAATGTACCGAGTAAACTCAAAAGGCGAATTTAATGTTCCGTTTGGTCACTATAAAAATCCAAGAATAGTTGATGAAAACAATTTGATTAATTGCTCAAACTTATTACAAAAAACGGAAATTAAGCACGCTGATTTTTCTGAAATTCTAAAAAAAGTTAAAAAAGGCGATTTTGTATATTTCGATCCGCCGTATGTACCTTTGAGTGAAACATCAAGTTTCACCTCATATACAAAAGACGGTTTTGATATGGACATGCAATTCAATCTAAGAGATGTTTGCGATGAATTAAACTCAATGGGTGTAAAATTCTTGCTATCAAATTCTGATACAAAATTAGTAAATGAATTATATGAAAATTACAATATTAAAAAGGTTTTTGCTTCTCGTCAGATAAATGCAAATGCAGATGGCAGAGGTAAAATTACGGAAGTTTTGGTGAGGAACTATTAATGAAAAGAGATTTTAAGGAATGGTTATCGACTTTTAGACCTTGTATTTCAGACTATTGTTACTATGTAGATTTTGACAAAGTAAACAGTAATGTTGATAGTATTAAGGTTGAATTAAATATTTTAAATACATTGGTTGGATCTAAAAATATTGAAAAAGAATTTGAAAATGTTATTACAAAATATCCTGAAACACTAAAATGTATTCCTTTACTATTAGCAGTCAGAGCCAAAGAAATTTCCGTTACAGATGCAGATGGTGAGTATAATTTTTCTTTCAATAAATGTAATTATTCAATTGATGAATACAAGATGTTTATGCGTAAAACAAAGTTGTTCGACCTACTTGAAAATCATATTGTTAGTAACTTGGTGGATTATGCAACAGGAGTTGAAACCGGTCTTGATTCAAACGGAAGAAAGAATCGTGGCGGGCATTTAATGGAAAATCTTGTTGAAAGTTACATTCAAAAAGCAGGATTTATCAAAAATAAAAACTATTTTAAAGAGATGTATATACACGAAATCGAACAAAAATGGGGGATTGATTTATCTGCAATTTCTAATCAGGGTAAAATGGAAAAACGCTTTGATTTTGTAATTAAAACTGATAAGCAAATTTATGTAATTGAAACTAATTTTTATTCAAGTGGCGGTTCTAAACTCAATGAAACCGCAAGAAGCTATAAAACTCTTGCACAAGAAGTCGCTACAATAAATGGTGTAACATTTATTTGGTTCACAGACGGCTGCGGTTGGAACAGCGCAAGACATAATCTTGAAGAAACATTTGATGTTTTGGATACTGTTTATAATATTCAAGATTTAGAAAATGGAGTTATAAAACATTTAAAATAATGAGACAATCAATAATTGATAAAATTAATAAAGCTAATGTAAACTATGCAAATGAGATGGTATGCTGGTAGATATGGTTTACCTGCTACTGAAAATATGACTATTGAACAATATGTTAATGATTTCTTGTTCATTAACTATGAATATGCAGGAACATACATTTCAATCAGAGATATGCGTGATAGCTTAAAAATCTCGTCAAAATATTTAAATAAAAATGATAAAAATATTATGTTATTGTATTTTGAATTTGTACTTAATATGGTTTATTTATTAAGGAGAAAAATTCTTGGTACAGATCATTATAATGTAGCAAGTGTAAATAAACTATTTAATAATATTCAACTTATTTTAGAAAAACTTAATTACAAAATCATAGAAAAGAATAATTATCTTTATATTGTAGAAAATGATACAAGTTCAAGTGCAATTAGCGAACTATATCCAGAACTTTCAGAGGCTGTTATTGAATATAGAAGATTTGATTTAAAAGGTAAGGTTACCGAAAAAAGAAATATTTTGCAGACTTTATCTTTAAAGGTTGAAAGTATTGAACAAAAATTAAAGGGAACAACTTATAATCCTATCGCAAATGATGTAGGTAACTTATATAACAATCTTCATATCAGGCATGATAATTTTGGAGGAAATCCTAATAATAATATCATTGATATGAGTGATGAAGAATTAGAAAAATGGTATGATATTACTTATGATACAACACTGACAGCGTTAATGATATGTCATTATCTTGAATACAATAAAGAAATCGACAACCTTCCTAAAACTTTTCTGCTTTTATTCTTCTTTCACGCTAATGTTGTGTGTCAAAGGAGGTTTTAAGTATGGAAAAAGTCGGATTGAATATTACTCCAAAAGAGTTTAAGCAATTAAGTAAGTGGTCGGAGAATATTTATAACACAGCTGTTGTTATTGATTACTTTGTCGCAAATCAGCCGGAGATAGAGGAATGCTATAATCTCGCACCGGTAATCAAACACCTGCGAAACGATGCCGATGTGTTAAACGCATTCTTCATAGACCACGAAAAAGAAGTCGAAGATTTTTAAATGCCGATTAAAAGGAGTTTAAAAGCTGTTTAAATGGTGTTCAAAAATTATTATGTCCAAATGATACGATTTCAGACAATTATACTTGAGGTTTCTGTTTAAAAGAGTGATGAATGGTGTAGTTTGAAAGGAGTACGCTATGATTGAAATTGGTAAAAAATACAGATTAAAAAAGCTAAAAGGATGGTTTGAAAAAGATAGCGAAGAATTTACAGTTGTTTGTTTTGGTGAATACAATATTGTCGGCTGCGTTGCACCGGATGGCGAAAGATATGTGTTTGATAAAAATTTTTTGATTGATCCTGATAAGCCGGATGAAATTTACGCAGATATTCAAATAACGAAAGGATAAATTATGGTCGAAAAAGATTATAAGCTATATGGGACAAAGATTTTGAATCTTAAAACACAAGAAATCGGCTTACTGATTTGCATATGGGAAAACAAGTTTGCCGATAAAACAATTGATTTTGCAATTTGCGTGGATAAAACCGGCAAGAGATACAACATTGAACTTGATAATATCAGAGGATTTGAAGATGATTTTGAAAAATAAATAAATCTGTAAAATTATTCCATTATATTCGAATACTCAACAGCCTCGTCTATTTTGTCCATTAATAAACTCGCTAATATTAAACGTTTTATTGCTTTTTCTTTTGTAAGTGTTAAATTCTCGTGCGCTTTTGGATTCCTTATACCAGAGATTGCTCCAGAAAATATTTGCATATATCCGACTTGTACATTTTCGCCACTCTCTGTGGATGTATCTTCGAATTTCAAACGGTTACCAGATAAAGAGAAAAGATATTCCATTAAATTTTTACCATCTAACTCTTTATTTGAATTTTCATGCTTGTAATATTTTCTATATATCTTTTTCAATCTGCTATTTACTTCTTTAAAAGCCGACTCAACTGCATCAGCGTATTGTTTTGAATTATACTTGATAAAAACAAGTTCTTTTATTACCGGATGAATATATTGCCAGAACGGTTCGTTTTTGTTTTCTAATATGATTAACTGGAGTTTCTCTAACTGAGTCAAAATGATATTAAATTCACCAACTGACATATATTGCGTAGTCTTTATAACAAGATTGTTATAAATCGTTTCCCATTCCGGAGTATTATTTAAATGATTTGAATAAATAAATTTTGTTAATTCGTCTTTAAAGGCAAGATATCTTTGGTGGCTTAGCGTAATTCTTTGGCCCAAATTATATAAATCACGGAACTTGTTAATTAAATCGTTAATTGTTATATTTTCTTCTTGTAATGATGGCATGTATATACTCCTGAAAAGATTATACAATAAACATTTATGTACTTTGAACATATTTTGAACAGTTATAAAACAGGGTTTGAATTAATTTGTCTCTTTATCCATTCCATAATTACTGAAACAAGATATTCTTGTTCGGTTTTGGTTAGTTCTCTGTGTTGAGGGAATTTGTGCCATTTTTCGATACAACCGCGGCAGCAGGTGGCGGTTGCGTGTTGAGCAATAAAGACAGGGTGTCCTCGCATTGGGGTTTGTTTACCATCATTTATAGGTTCTGCCGAAGCAACTCTATCCCTGATAAAATCGCAAGCATGAGAATAAATTGTATCAAGTCCTTTGTCATTGATATATTCTAGTTCTTTGGCTCGCAGTTTAAATCTGCTCCTGAATTTTGATTTTGCAAGTCTATCCAATATTTCCATAAATTTATGATAACATAATGAAGATGAATAAAACTGAAATTAAAGAATTAGAAGAAAAAGAACAAGTTGAAAAGTTTTTCAAAACCAAAGTTGGTCAGGAATGGTATGAAAGACTTGGTATTGTTGATTATGTAAAATCAGAAGCTCCGGATTTTAAAATAAAAACAATAAATGGCGGCACTATCGCATTAGAAATAACTAAATTTATAGCAGAAAATAAAAACCTTAAATTTTCTCAGGCATTAACCAGAATAGGTAATAAAATATGCAGGGAATCCGAGAAGGAATACAATCTTCACATACATATACTTATTGATAAATATGATGACAGAGAATTTAGTATCCATTGGAAAGATCATTTGGATTATGCTTATAATCCTGATTTTTCAAAACTTCCTGATACAAAAAAGCTTAAACAAAAGTTGCAAGATGTTTTAAAAAATAATATAGAAAAATTAAGAAAGGGATTACTTGTTCAGGAATGGATTCAAGTTGATGATGAACATTTTAAAATATCAATGGACCCTATTGCATGTCCTTGGACTGGGAAATATGATTGCCATGTCAATAATGCAGGCATGGTCAAGCAAAATCCCATTGATGAATTACAAATCTGTATTGATAAAAAGAATGATAAAATCAACTCGTATAGTGCAAATTGCAACAAATGTTATTTATTAATATATGTCCCCAATGCAT
>CACZCH010000028.1 GCA_902779645.1 uncultured bacterium
TGACAGGTTCTATCTTGAATATATTTAATACAACTTACTCACTTAAAACGAAAAAATCATAAATCTCTCATAATTCTTAATCTTACATCTTACTTACAAGTTTGGCCTCTTTTGGATTCCCCATCCGCGAGGCTTTTTTTTTGTAAGGGGTAAATATAATTTGACGGGTTGAACAGCTTTGCTCAACCAACCGTCATTCTGAACCCAATAATAATTTGGGAGTGAAGAATCTCGTGCAAGCCATGAAAGAGATTCTTCGGGTTAAATTGATATTGCGGGAATGAGTTCTCACAAACTCCCGCTCCCGCACCTCAGAATGACAAGTTTTATGCTTTTTCAGCATTTTAAATCTTAATCGCTTTTTCTTCACTTACTCCTCTTGAATACTTAACTAGTTGCCTGTATGAGACTTCTGATTGTTTTTTATAAGCAGAATAATTTTCATCGCTTTCTGCAGAGATTGATTTAAGCATTGTGCGTGAAATTACTGCATTTTTGAATATCTCTTCCAAGTGTTCAGGGATAATAATAACATCATCTGCTTCTTTAAGTGCAAAGATAGGTTCTTGGTTTTTATCCTCACCGATAGCAAGAGTAATATAATCGATTACTACAATTTGTTTTTCCGTTGGAGTCGGATAAAGTATAATTTTGGAACCTTTTATATAGAATCCTTCAGGCAAACCTTGTTTATTCGTAAGCATTAGAGGATTTTTTATAAGCTTTAGCGGACGAGAATTGATTTTTACCGAGTAATCACCCATATTATCTTTTAGTATCAAACCGTTTGGCACAGAATAACTTTTAATATTCGGGATTGTAAACAACACATGAGTGCGCTCTCGAAAGCTGAACGGATATGAGTATAAAATCTCTGTTACAGCCTTATTCAGGTCAATCACAAGAGATTGTTCAAACTCGCTTGTTTTTGCTGCATCATTATCATACATCGACCATTCCTGTGATGCGCAAGTATTATATAGGTCTAAGAATGTTAGTGTCATTTTTTTTCCTTTCTTTTTTATTAAAGGCATTGTAATAAAGTTTCTAAGACACTGGTACACTAAAGCGCTAAGTTCATATTAAATATGTTCATAATAAAACCTGTTTCTCTTTGAATATATTAAAACTGTTCTAACTCCATTAGTGCCTTTATGCCTTCATGCCTTTTATTCCTCCACCACCATCTCCCTTATTGAACCATCTTTTTCTTCTTTTTTCTTTTTTGTATCCTTAAATTTTTTCCCGTTTTTTTCTAAGATTTTGTAGTCATTCGGGAATTTTTCTTTAAGATCTTTGGCTGTTTCATCAGGAAGGATAAATTCGTGTCCTGTAATAACATATTTTATTTTGTACATATTAATCCTTTCTTTTTTAGTACTAAGGCATCGGACACTAAGGCATTAAAAAAATATTAAAATTTCTTTTTGCCTTAGTGCCATATTGCCTCAATACCTTAATAGTGTGAATTAATTTTTGTTATCCTACACTACGGGTCTTACTCCTGCCCATTTAGCAACAGCATAAATTGTACCTGTAAAGCCTGAAGCGAAGTCCAAATCAATTGATTCGTCTGCTTTTTGAAAACGTGATAAATCTTCAAGCTGTATAGCAGAAACACCTTTTGCAAGTTCAATTACTATATCGCCTAACATTGAATTAGGATAAGCGTCACCTGCTTTTACCGTAAGCTGAGAAGACGCGTTTGCAGTATTATCTATTACAATAAAAAGAGAATTGTTTTTGTTTGAAAACGCATCTTTTATTGTAATTCCGTTTGCTACAGTAACTGCAGTTTTAGTAATTGCAATATTTGCAACTGATTCTGAATGGTCTAATACAGGGTATTGAACATCTATTTTATCTCTTGTCATTTTTTAACTCCTTATATTTTATTAACTTATAACTATGACAACGCAAGCGGTGCGCTAACCTTAACCGTACCCAAGAAGTCTGCTCTCGGAGCGCCTACACCATAGAGACCATAACCTTTATAGCAAGTATTAAAGTTCTTTTCAGGAGTGTAGAAAGTCGTGTTAAGGTTTGAAGATATACCGCCTGCAAGAGTTTTACCTCTTACACCGAATAACGGGTAGAATACATTAGATTCAGGGGATGCAATGTTATTTGAAACAAGAATTTCCCATCCGCAAAGATGTCCGATGTATCCTTTGCGTACTTCTTCAGCACCTTTTTCGGAGTATTTAAGGTCGTCTAATTTTCCCAAATAGAATTGATATTCAGGAGGAATAACCGCAATCATATTACCATCAATCCAATTCGTGTGACCTTTTCCGTCACCTCGTTGGAATTTAGCTTGCATATAAGCAAAAATATCTTTTGCAGTATTTGCGGTTAAAGATATTGCAGCGCCACTATTGTCTAGGTAGTGACCTGCCCTTGTATAAAGGTTTGCATAAGCCGCATCAACTGATGCCGCAAATTGTTTAATTGCATCACCTGTATATTCTTTTGCAACTTCTATTTGGTCTTTAGAGTCAGCGCCTGAGTTTTCAAGCATTTTTTCTTCCATCTCTGAAAGCTCAAAGTGGAAAGCTTTTCCTCTGTCTAATTTAACTTTGCAAGTTGAAATTGTTGCAGTTTCAGCTGTTGGCAAATCTCCTCCGTCATAATCAAACAGAGTAACCATGCCGGGCATAGTGATATTAACTTCATCTCCTTTTTGAACATTATCTTTTTGTTCACTGTGAGCTAATTGACCTATAACAAGCTCATTGTAGAAGTGTTTGTCGAAAGCTTTAGAAAAAGCATTAACAATCATTTGTTTTGTTGTAGTCATTTTTTAGTCCTTTCTTTTTTGATTCGTGAATCGTGAGTCGAAACTCGTGAATCGAGGTTATAAATTACGGTTCACGCTTTACGATTCACGTTTTCCTAAATCAACCTCTCTAACATCTCATCCAATTCCTTAGACGACATTTGCTGAATGCTCTTTTTCACAGGTGTTGAAACGGTTTTGTCGTTTTTATCAAACTTCATACCGCCGATTGCTTTTTGCGTTTCTGCTTCTGCCGATTTGGATTTTTCATAAGCAAAAATGCGCGCAGAAGCGTAACCTTCAACAAGGTTAACAAGCCTGTCAACATCAAGATCAGCACCAAAAGCTCTGAATGCTTCGGAGTAAATTTGCTTGAATGATGGGTCAGAAAAGTATTCAGGGTATTTTTTTGCGGACGCTTGGATTAAGTCCTTGTTAGCAAAAACACTTTCAAAAAACTTAAACATTTCATTGTCACGATTCATAGAAGCAACTTTTTCTCTTAGTGCACCAAGCTCTGATGATTGATTACCTTGAAGTTTTTCAAGCTGTTTGTAAGCTTCTGTTAAATCCTCAGCGGATTTGAATTTGCCCAAGATGAGCGGTGAAGGATCAGACGATTTGTCTTCAACCGTGTTTTCTTGCGTGGGTTTTGTTTTCTCTGTCTCGGAGTTATCTGCTGCCGCCGGCTCTTGAAGAGATGTTTCAACATCTTGTGATAATTGATTTTCTTCCATAAAATTTTCCTTTCTTCTTTTAAGAATTTTGTACACATAAATAAGAGGTACACAAAATTCTGTGTACCTCAAAATTTTCATAATCTTTTATATTAGTTTACTATTTTATTCTTTCTTTAATTTCGGGGAACATATTTCTTAGTTTATTAATTGATTGTTTTCCTGTCATTCCGATTGTTGAAGTTGAATTAATCATATTTTTCTGCCACAGAGCATCCTCTTGTGAACCTTCAACAATATAGTTTTTTAATTTGTAATTATTTTTAATTACATTGATTTTTGTACCTTTAATAAGAGCGTGAGCCCAGAACCACAAATCATCGTGTGTCGGCACTTCTTTCAAAAATTGTTCTTCATTAAGAACATTTGAATCCAAACAATGTGGCGGATAAAGTACACCTCCACAGCCCACAGGTTCGTTTAAAAAGCTTGGGAGGTAAGTTGAGTTATATACATAATTTCTTGCCTTCATAACAAGTTCACCTTTTTTATCGTGTTTCACAACAAATGCTTGACGCGCGTGAATACAATCAGGTTGTTCCAAATATGCATTATATAAAAACTCAACCAATCGCGAGTCATAATAATTATCGTCATCAACAGTAATGATAATGTCTTCGGGGAATTCTCTTAAAGACGGGATAAGCTTTTTGAAAGAGCGAATGTCGTTTGAAACCCATTTGATTTCTAATCCATATTGTTGAAGCCTTGTAAGGTTTTCAGGGAGTTGTTTTTCTGGGAATTGCGGTTCTGCAAGCCAAAGAACAACCCTGTCCGGCTTGACGGTCTGCTGCAACAGAGTCGAAATCGTTTTATAAACAGAGTTAATTCTTGCAGGGAAAGTGGTGAGCGACACAATCACCTGCGGAGTTCTTTTCTCTAATGTTACACCAATTTCATTAATCTCATTAATATTTACCCCTGCCCCTACATTTACCCCATGTTTTTTGCAGAATTTTAACCCGAAAATCTTTATAACATAATGGTCATCAATATCATTGAATGAAAAAAGCCACGCTAAATCGCTTTTCAAATTCTGCCAAAAACTAACTTTTATTTTGCCTGTCATATTTTGTCGGCTCCCTTTGGATTAATTATAGCATTAACAAAATAAATATTTTTTCGGGTCGACGGGAATAGTATTTTCTCTTATTGTCAAATGCAGATGAGGTCCTGATGAGACACCTGTGTTGCCTGATTTGGCAATCACCTGCCCCTGCTTAACTCTGTCACCTGATTTAACCAAAAAACTGCTTAGATGCCCGTATTCACTTACGACCCGTTTTCCGTTAATCATACCGTGGTCGATAAAAACACCGTTGCCGTAACCGCGCATACCTCCGTTTGCTGCAATAACAATCCCTTTTTCAACAGCTTTCACAGGAGTCCCGATTGGTACTCCGATATCTATACCCGAGTGATTTGTTGACGCACCCATGACCGGTGCACTTCTATACCCAAACTCACTCGTAATCTTTCCTTCAACAGGTTTTATAAACATAATACCTCCAAAATTCTAATAAAATTAAACAAATAAAAGGCACATTAAAATGCACCCTAATATCCACATCATTGCGGTGGTAATATAATGGGGGGTAAATATATTTTGGCTTAATGAAGAAAAATAAAACTGTTAATCTTTACAAATTATCAACTTGTTCTTTCATATATTTATTGGTTGAATCAAGTGAATATGCTTTTTTTGCATAATCTTTTGCAAGGTTAAGATACTTTGCATTTCCAGTATTTTTGTAAAGATATTCACCTGCATAAGACGCATAAAGATATGCTGAAGCGTTATTTGAATCAATTTTGAACAATTCTCCAAAGTATTCCAAAGATTTTTCAAACTGTCCGTTTTTATAATACATATACCCGAGCCTTGCATACAATTCATTCATTGTTTCAGGCGCATAATACTTGTTAGGTTGAAGTTTATTCTGCGGTACACTTATAACAATAGATTTTCTGTCGGAAGAAAGCTTAACAGGAAGCACTTCGGAGTTATATATATTATACTCGCCGGCTTCTTTCCATTCTTTTGGGAAAAGTTTGCTGTTTTCTTTAAGGTTTTCTAATCTTTTTGCGGAATTCGGATGAGTATTTCTCATATCGCTATCTAAATCATATTGGGAAAGAAATGACAGAACATCCGAGCCGGAATTCAGACTGTACCCTGCTTTAAGTACAAGCTTTGCACCTTCTGTATCAGCAGCATATTCCATATTTTTTGCGTCTATAATAAACTTTTTCTTCATACCTGCGTATGCAAGTGCCGCAAATGAATTTCCGGTTTGTGCCAAAGCGTGTTCTCTTTGCATTTTTACATACAATTGATTACTTCTTTTGTAATGTCCGAGCAGAGCGTGCCCCATTTCGTGTCCTATAACCATAGCTAAAGCATCATCATTATTGTTAAAAGTATCAAATATAGCAGTCGTTAAAACGACAAGATTTGAGCCGTCAGAAGAGGCATTAACATTATCAACACTTTTTTTAAGACAAATTCTCCAATTCATATAATCGAGCTTGTTTGCACGGATTATCTTTTCAGCAACTCTGTATACCTTATAAAAATCTTCCGCATCAGCTTGTGTTGTGTAGTATTTTGAATGTTTTTTACCTAATTGGACTGCATATTCTTCATATTTAACTTCATCTTTTTTAATCTTTGCGTCATATTTGGCTTTCGGGATTTTTTCATAATCCCCGAATCTCATAATATGCGGGTCTTTAACATTTACTAAACTAATAACAGACGGAGTATAAGTTTGTGTTGTATTTTGCAGAACATTTTTGGTTGTAGCATATTTTTGAGCGTGTTTCATTTCTTTAATCTGTGTTTTAACATAATCTTTTGCTTGAATACAACTCGAACTAACTGCTAAAACAGAGAGCAAAATTAACAATTTTTTCATATATACTCCTTTTTTATAAGAGTATGATACCATATATTAAAACAAAACACAATATAACACTTTGGGCAAATCGGCAAGTAGATTTGGCATTCTTGCCCAACAAACAATTTATCGTCTGGTTAAAACCCGACCTATAATCTTATTTTCTTTGTACCCGATAGCATAAATACTAAATATAAACCATATTAAAATACATGGATACAAAGCAAAGCACAAATAACTGAAGTGCATATTAAAGCATGCAAAGGCTGTGAGTAAAATTACCAGCAAAGATATTACCCACAGAAAGTTATAGAAAGCACGCCTTACCCTTGTATTGTATGTCATAAATACAAGAAAATTCGAAAGTGGATAATAAATTACTGCTAACATTATTAGAAAAATATACATACCAAAAAATGGAATTCCCATTGAATCTGCTGAGTGGTTATAAACATATTTATCAAGGTCTATAATATAATAATAAAGGAAACACTGTCCAAATATAGGATATGATATGTTAATCCACAAATAAGCAAACAACTTTCTATTCAATACTTTTAAATCTTTAAATCTTTCGAAAGAGTATACCTTAAATATTAAACAGAAAGCAACGAATGTTATAACCCAAGCCCAAGCTTGAAATAGTCCGTTCCATATATAATAATGAGGTGTAATTAAATGCTCTGTTGCTGTATAAATATCTTCAAATTTTACTTCCTGTGCTATTTTATCGGCAAATTCTTTATTTGCATAAAAATCCGGCACATGCATATGTGTGCCGAATGCTAAAATTAAAGTTAATATTACAGCTATAATTCCAAAAACACTAATCGGATTCTTGAATATCGCACGCATCTTGTCCATCTTCTGAATGTTCCTCATACTCTAATCTTTTTTTGTATATAAATTTACTTATTATTTCCAATCCGATACATAATATTAAAATGTCGTAAATAACATGCGTCGGAAGATAAAAGGGTCTTATACCCATTTCAAGTCTGCCAGACATCATATAATATTGAAATGAAAAATCCCATTTATCAAGTAAAAAGATTGTTATCCTAGCAATTGTATTTATAGTAGAAAATGCAATAAAATAAGATGCAATATATCCTAAAGGAAACCAAAATAAAATATATATTATTTGTATAATTGGAAAATCTAAATACATGGGTTTGTACATAAACTTATTCATAGTTGTAGCCTACTATAAAAACATATTTTTTGTCAATCATTTAATATATTTTCTTTTTATTTTTGATTATTTTTTGATTTTATTCTTATATAATCTTCATTTGTTATTTTTATAGGCATGTCTATATAATACGGATTTAATTGATTTTTTATTTGCTGCTTGTACGCAATATTGTTTATACCAGTTATAATATTTTTTCCTATATTATTAACAGCTTGTTTCATATTATTTACATTAAGAATATTATTGTATTTCCATTTTTCAAAATTATAAGGATCAACTAAATTTCCTGTTATTGAACCATCAGGATTTATGTTCATATTATTTAGATTTGCTCTATGAATAGTTGCATACATGCCTATATCTTGTTTGTTCATTTTTAATGGAAATTCTATTTTGTTATTATAACTTTCTCCATTTTTTATTTTATCGTAGTTTTCTGACACCCATTTTTGAAATGCATCTGAACTCATTGCATATTGATACAAACGAGATTTTTCTTTGGGAATTACTATTTTTTTATCTTTCAACTTTTCATTTATATCAGGAGCATTTACATCAAGTCCATACATTTTAGCTAGTTGTTCTTTGTAATAGTTGGATTTTTCAGGGTCTGTTATATCTTGATAATTATATACATCATTTTCTTCTATAAATTTAGGGGTTAAAGCTTCTCCATCTTTCATTTTTAAAGCATTTCTGTAATATTCATTTTCTATTTCATTATATATTGGTGCTTTGCTTGCAACTTTTTGAAATTTTGCTATGTTGCTTAGTCCTTTATATTTCGCCAGCATTTTTCTCAATTCTTCCAACAATTTTTCATACATCTGCTTTAATTCTTCTTGATTTAGAGATGTTTGGAGTTGCGGGAGTGATACCGGAGGAGTATATGTTGTATCTGTTTGATGAATAGTTGGAAAACTATCATCTAAGGTTGGTTCTTGTTGAGTGTTAGATGATGTTCTCGCTTTTATTATACTTTGCAAAATATCAGTTAAATCTTCTTCACTCAATTCATAAGGAGTTTTCTGCCGTTCTTCGGGCTCTTCTTCATCTGGAATTTATACACTAGGCTCTGGTTCTTGCTCATCATCTTCTTCAGGCAAATATACATTCACTTCAACACCGCCTTCTAACACTATAGGACTTTCTTCCTGTTCTGCTTCCGGTTCTCCCTCTAACATTGACATCATATACGGGGGATTTGGATTGAATACAAACGGCTCTATTTTTTTC
>CACZCH010000029.1 GCA_902779645.1 uncultured bacterium
TTCCACACCGGATTTAAAATCAGCACAAAGTTTTGCAACTTTCTCAACATTTGGAATAATGAGGTCTTGGTTAATCGTATCCACTATCATTGCAAGACGGGTTATCTGACCTTGAGTTTTTGCGTTAATCTCAGTAGCTGTTTTTGTCCCGCTATCTTCTATTGCGCCAATCATATTAGGAAAAATCCCAGAAACTTCCGCCATTAAATCATCTAAGAAAGAGATATCATTTAAGAAAACTTGAGGATTAAATTGAAGTTGTTGGAAAGCGCCCGCAGGAGTCAGGTTATCGCCGTACTCAATAATTTTTCCGGGGTACAATTGAAGCTCTTCTTCGTCAAAGAAACCTTCGGGGGCTAAAAGAGGCGGATTCTCGCTTAAAGATTGGAGGTTACAAGTTCTGTTAAGCAAATCCTCCTGAACCTGAGAGAGTGAAAGAACGCTGTAAAGCGGACTTATACCACGTTTTGTTTCAGGGTCTCTTACAAGAGAACCGTAAGAAAACGGGTTAATCAAAGCATCATTTTTGTGGAAGAAAACGAGGTATTTTCGTGCAACAACTACTGCATGCCAGTTTTTTAAAACCAAGCCGTTAGGGAGTCTCAAATCGCCCCAATGCTCAAGAACCTCAACTGTTGAACCTTTTACGACATCTTCGTTTCCCTTTAACCTTGAATTATTCGCTTCTTTCACAAGGCTTTGAATCTCTTGAGCCTGCTCTTTTGTAATCGTGTATAATTTGTTATTAATAATATCGTTAGGTGTTTTATACGCTCTGTATATCTTAGGACAGGAATCCCACTCATCTGCCAGAGTTGAATCAAAAACTATATCGGCAGGATTAACGGGATAAATGTAAGGGTTGTTATAGATTTCACGCTCATCAACGTAAAAATTTTTGCCCTCTTCAATTGCTTTAAGTATTCGATTTTGCTTTTCAATGTCCATCGAATTCGGGTCAACAAAATAATCAATCGGTCTGCGATATTCTTCTTTCAAGGTTTTCCAAGCAGTAAAAGATATCAACTCACCATAAAGTAAAGCATTATCGATAATTTGGTCACAGGTTTTTTGGTAGTCCATTTTTTCCATAATGTCGACCAGCATGGCTTTTTGTCTGTTACTTGCATTATCTGAGTCGTGAGTTTCTCCCGAGACGTCAAACATAGAATTAACATTTGCATAAGTATTTCTCCATATGTATGATTTGAGTGTTTGATAAAACATAAATGTCTTACACATCTTAATCTTACTTTTCCATCTTTCGGTCTTACTGCCGGATGGAATGTACTCGTTCTTGAAGAAAATCTCATTGGATAGATTCTGCGCCATCTCTAAATTCTTGGCTCTTTCACTGTTCCACTCCGTAAACTTGGAGGAAATTTTCTTCACAAGAGATTCTTCTTCCTCTTGGGTTAATTTTTTTGTTTCTAAATCAGTGCTAATAATGTACTCAAATGTCATTTGTTAATCCTTTCTGTAATGTTAAATAATATACAAAAACCTTTTGGTTATACGTCGGCGGGATTAGAAACAATCCGATTGCTTAAAACTTCCACAACCCGCCTCTCGAACAGCATACAAGTTTAGCGTTCCCCCTCTCCTTACAGGAGAGGGAAGGGGTGAGGGGGTAGCATAAATTAATTAAATTGTTTATTGTTTTAGCGGCGCAGGCAATTTTGCCTGCGCCTTGTATCTAACGGGTTGAAATATAATAGAATTATATTTTCCAACTATCTTCCAATGCCATTCAAGAGGCGGACGTGGAATCTTGTTCAACCCTCTTCTTAAGTGTTCAGGAAACCGACGTAATACGAAAAGTCTTTTTGGTTACTTTTTCTTCAGAAAAAGTGACACCCTTTTTGTTTTTGTTTATTTCTGTAAATTTTTCTTTCCTTCATTTTGTTATTACGAATCTATTTCCTTCATCTCGTTTGAAACCGCATCGTAAGAGACACAGGGCTGAGGCGCGGTTTTGCGCCTCGGCATATATGCGTCCCTTAAACCAATCAAGCGACATTTTCAAACACTCCAAACACAGGTTGTGCTTTTTTCTATTCGCAAATCCGTTCAAATAGAGCCTTCCATCATCGTTCACGTAATAATATATCCCGCCGATTAATTTCCCTTCTGATTCGAACAGGAAGAAAAACGTATTTTCGGTTATAAATTCAAACGTATTCGGATCGCAAATTTTATCTTGCACGGATTCATATAATTCTTTGCATTCAGCCCTAAAATTTTCAAACTCTTTTTGACTCGGTATCCAAACATTAATCATATTTTTTCCTCACACAGCCCTTCAACGATATTAATTACAGGTTCGATATTTTCAGGTAAGTCGTTATCTAAACCGAGTGCAAGTCTGTGCCCTTTTTGAACCCTGCCTATTGAATTAATCAAAAAATCAATTGTAGCAATAGAATTTTTCGGCATTTCCAGGAATTCTATATCAGCTCTTGTAAGCTCTTTAGAATATTCGTCAAGAATAAACTCTAATAGAGAAAGTGTTTTATCATAAAATTTTATATGCTTTTCATTAACATCTTTTTTTATTTTTTGAATATCGATTTTGTTTTTTTGTTTCATAACAAGAATCCTTTTTTAAGAAAAGTAGCGTGCATTTTAACACACGAACAAATAACTGCCTAAAAATAAAAAAAACCCGAGGGAAGGGCGTAAACGTACACATATCAAGGAGTATAGGATAAATATCCCATTGAGAGAAAGGTGAAACGATGAAAAAACCCTCGGGTAAAATATCTACATCAAAATTCTTTTACTAACTCTTTGTTTCCGTAAAAATCCTGTGCATACTGCTTGATTTTTCCGTTTTTATATTCTTTGTTTACACCATACTTCCAGCCAAAAGGTTTACTTGATTTTTTAATCTTGTCTTTTGGTTTAGCAGATACTATTTCATTTTGCAAACCCATCATCATATTATGTGCATTCAGCCCTGCAGCTGTTTGTTTATTCATTCCACCGGCAAAATTATATTCTACAAGTTCTGCAACAGGCTTGTTACAGATTGGACAAAAACCTATTGATAACACTCGCTTTGTATAAATCTCTGTTTCTTTAAGATAATAAATTTCGTCAGCACCAAAAGAGATGCAATGATACATCTAAACCTCCTGCAACATAACTTACAATCCGACAGATTCGGATTGTGTGTGATAGTAAATTCCGTATAGGCGTAATTTGCCCTGTACCCTTGAATGATTTATCCTACGCAGCTTTCGCATTGCTTCAAAATCAGGTACTTTTATATACTACTACATTTTAAAATTTCACCTATGGATTGTTACGAAATCTTTACATCTTAACCTAGAGTTCGCCATGCAACTGCAATAGAGTTAAATCTTTAAACCTATAATTTAGTCATAGTAAGGGTTTGTCTTGTTTTACCCAAAAAACAGTAAAATTAACTATTTGAGGTAGAACACTCTCTCCAAACGTGTTTTAGAATACCGTTTTTTATCGGATTTGAAAGATTTTTTTGTTTCTATTAAAGTTATTATATGAATTAAGGAGTAGAGAAATGAAAGCAATCGTATTTGATAACAGCTTAAAACTGGATAATAACTACAAAAAACCTGAGCCAAAAGAAGGCGAAGCACTTATAAAAGTGAGTCTTGCAGGTATCTGCAATACTGATTACGAGATTACAAAAGGATATATGGGATACGTTGGTGTACTTGGACACGAATTTGTCGGAGTAGTAGAAGGAGTAAACAGTAATAACCCTGAAGATAAACAATGGATAGGCAAACGCGTTGTAGCAGAAATCAGCTACGGGTGTGATGACCCGTCTTGCGAATGGTGCGCACAAAAGAATTACCGCCACTGCCCGAGCCGTCATACCCTCGGAATAGTCCAAAAGGATGGCTGTTTTGCGGAATACATGACTATGCCTTTGAATGTATTATTCGAAGTTCCCGCTAACGTACCCGACGAGCAAGCCGTATTCGTTGAACCGCTCGCAGCAGCCTGCGAAATTTCAGAACAATTACATATAGAACCTATGAAAAAAGTTCTTGTACTGGGTGACGGAAAACTCGGACTTACAACAGCCCTCGCACTCCACGCTCAAAACCTCGACGTGACTTTGGTCGGAAAACACCAAAACAAACTCGATATAGCTAAAGCACAAGGAGTTAAAACAAAATTACTCCAAGAACTGAAAGCCGAAAACATATACGACGTCGTAGTGGAAGCAACAGGAACGGCAGGCGGATTCGAAACATCTATGGCGCTAACAAAACCAAGAGGAGTACTTGTTCTTAAAAGCACAGTCGCAACAGGAAAAGAACTTAACCTTGCCCCAATTGTAATTAACGAAATAACAGTCCTTGGTTCACGTTGCGGTCAATTCCCGCCGGCACTCAGATTGCTTGAAAATAACAGAATAGATTTTAAACCATTCATCTCTAAAATCTACTCAATCGACGACGCACTCGAGGCATTCGAAGCTAATAAGGCTAAAGATAGTATTAAAATATTAATCAAGATGTAAGAAAAAAGAAAAGGAGATGTTATTCCTTTCTGAAGAAAGGAATCGAAAGACTTTTCGTTATACATCGGCTTCCTGAACACTTAAGAAGTTGGTTGAAGAAGAGCGCACGTCCGCCTCTTGAACAGCATTGAAAGTGGGTTGAACAATGGCATACCTCCTCCCCCTACGGGGTGAGGGTTGGGGTGAGGGGGCAGTATTAATATTAAATTTTTATTATTTATGCGGCGCAGGTAAAATTACCTGCGCCTTTTATTTTGTATATTTAAAACTATATTAACCATTTTCTAATGCCATTAATGAGGCAGACGTTAGATTAAAAGCCTTTTGACCCTTTTCTTCAGAAAAGAACAACCTTTTTTCACTTTTTTATACCATCTCTCTCAGTTTTTTAAGCTGATCTCTGATTTCAGCTGCACGTTCAAAGTCGAGAATTTTGGCAGCTTTATGCATATCTTTTTCGAGTTTGGATATAAGTTTTGGTAAATCTTTCTTTTCTATACCCAAATCTACCATTTCTTCCGCTACTATATCTTCAAAATCACGGTAGCTTGCAACAAGTGAGAGCAGATTATTTTCAATTGGTTTTTTAATTGTCTGAGGAATAATACCGTATTTTTTGTTGTGTTCCAATTGGATTTCTCGTCTGCGGTTTGTTTCGTCAATTGCTCTTTGCATAGAATCCGTAATTTTATCGGCATACATAATAACTTCCCCGCAGGCGTTACGGGCAGCACGCCCTATTGTTTGAATAAGACTTGTATCAGATCTTAAGAACCCTTCCTTATCAGCGTCCATAATTGCAACTAGGGAAACTTCGGGGATATCTAAGCCTTCTCTTAAAAGGTTAACCCCGATTAGAACATCAAATTCACCGAGACGCAAATCACGCAGGATTTCAACACGTTCAATGGATTTTATACCGCTATGAAGATAACGAACTCTTATACCTTCTTGGAGGAAAAAGTCGCACAAATCTTCTGCCATGCGCTTGGTCAAAGTTGTTATTAAAACTCTTTCATCCTTTTTAGCACGTTTAGCTATCTCCTGTTTTAAATCAGGAATTTGAGATTCAATGGGTCTCACAGAAATCTTCGGATCAACAAGTCCTGTCGGGCGAATAATTTGTTCAACAAGCTGTTGAGAAGTATTTTTTTCAAAATCGCTTGGAGTTGCCGATATGTAAATTTTTTGACCAACTTTTGAGAAGAATTCGTCCCACTTAAGCGGACGGTTATCTTTTGCACACGGAAGGCGAAAACCAAAGTCTACAAGAACCTGTTTCCGTGAAGCATCACCGTGGTACATTCCGTTTAATTGAGGAAGAGTAACGTGAGATTCGTCAATAACAGTTAAAAAGTCACCTCTAAAATAATCTAAAAGTGTCGCAGGAGCAGAACCAACCGGTCTGCGTTCGATTATACGAGAGTAGTTTTCAATTCCTGAACAGTATCCCATTTCCTTAATCATTTCCATATCGTATTTGACGCGCTGTTGAAGCCTTTGAGATTCAAGAATTTTGTTTTCACTTTCAAGCTCTGCAACACGACTTTTAAGTTCAGCTCTAATCATATTAAGTGTTTCATCTTCGTTCTCATCATAAGCTATATAGTGAACTGCGGGGTAAATATAGACCGACTCGGGAGCTTCTATAATTTCACCTGTCAGATGGTCTATTCTTACGATTTTTTCTATCTCGTCCCCGAAGAAATAAATACGGGTAATAATTTTTTCATAAGCGGGCATTATCTCCAAAATATCCCCGCGAGCTCTGAAAGTTGAACGTTCAAGTTCAACATCATTTCTTGTATAACGAGTCATAACAAGATGTTTGATTAATTCATTCCGTTCTAAAGTATCTCCGACAGATATTTTTATTGTGCCCTTAAAATAGCTTTCAGGCAGTCCTAAACCGTATATGCAACTCACTGAAGCAACGATTATAACATCATTTCTTTCATACAAACTTCTTGTTGTGTTATGTCTAAGCCTGTCTATTTCATCGTTTATGCTTGCGGATTTTTCTATGTACGTATCAGTTCTTGGAATATAAGCTTCCGGCTGATAGTAGTCATAGTATGAGATAAAATATTCGACCGCATTATTTGGGAAAAGTTCTTTAAACTCGTTGTACAACTGAGCTGCAAGTGTTTTGTTGTGCGCAATAATAAGGGTAGGTTTTTGAACACGCTCTATAACATTAGCTATCGTAAATGTTTTCCCTGAGCCCGTTATACCGAGCAACGTTTGAGTATCATAACCTTTATTTACCCCTTCTACAAGCTGTTCGATAGCTTTAGGCTGGTCACCTGCGGGTCTGTATTTAGAACAAATCTCAAATTTTCTCTCCATAACATGATTATAACCTTAATACATCAGTTTGTATAATTTGATGTATTAAGTATTAATTTTTATATATGTCTCTTTCTTTGACCGCAAAGAAAGAGACGAAAGAAACTCTCGGGGCTGGAACTGCATTAGCCCTCTTGAATTATTGACAGTTCGTAAACCTTCAATCGTTATATTTTCTTACCAAATAGTCACTCATTCCGGTTTTCTCACTAGGACGAGTTACGGCTTACGCCTTCACTCTAGTCAAAATTCGCTAAACAATTCTACGGTTCAGCCCAATCGAGTGAACTCAGGACATTCGGGGGTAAAAGTACCATTTCAAGTTTTTAAGTAATACAGACATTTACCAACCCGCCTGTCCTTCAAACAGTACTCTCTTTGTTATTGCTTCACCTAGATTGTTTGCTCATTCCGTAATGCCCCAAACCCCTTAAGTTTTAATATAATTAATGTACAAATAGCACGCCTGC
>CACZCH010000030.1 GCA_902779645.1 uncultured bacterium
GTGCTATTTGTATATTAATCTTTTTTAAACTTAAAGGGGTTTGGGGCATTACGGAATGAGCAAACAATCTAGGTGAAGCAATAACAAAGAGAGTGCTGTTTGAAGGACAGGCGGGTTGGTAAATGTCTGTATTACTTAAAAACTTGTATTAATACTTTAAATGGTACTTTTACCCCCGAATGTCCTGAGTTCACTCGATTGGGCTGAACCGTAGAATTGTTTAGCGAGTGTAGTTCTAGCCCCGAGAGTTTCTTTCTCCACTTTCTTTGCGGTCAAAGAAAGTGGATATATAAAATCTATCTAAAAATAAAATTTTAAAATTATAAAATAATGCATCAAAATGCATATTTTGATGCGTTACTTTAATAATATATTCAAATTTTCCATGCTATAATTTCTACAAGCATTGAATACTTTTATCGAAATTCAATTCTTTTTATAATGTGCAGAGGTATAAAGTGTTTATAAAATCTTTATTTTGGCAAATAGTGAATAGCATAATAAAAATTCTTTTAGAAGTTTTTGTTTTTGACAAAAAAATCAGAAGGATTCTTAAAGGGAATTGGGCTAAGTTTTATTTGAGAAAATATGTTAGGGGTAAATATGGGGATAAATATGGGGGTAAATATAAATATGATACCCCTACACAAACCTCGCCGTATAAGGAAGGAGATACTGTTATATGGCAATATTGGGAAAGTAAAGACGGAACAATTCCTCCGCTTGTTCAAGCCTGTTTGAACAGCGTAGAAAAACATAAGGGTAAATGTCAGAGGATTTTATTGACTCCTGAAACGGTAAAAGATTATGTTGAAATTCCTCAAATATTTTGGGATTTAAAAGAAAAAGGCAAAATAAAAACAGCATTTTTTTCTGATATTCTTAGAACTTGTCTTTTGCTTCAACACGGCGGAGTTTGGATAGATGCAACCGTTCTTTTAACAGAAGATTTGCCTTCTTATATTACAGATGCGGATTTATTTGTTTTTCAAAACGATTTAAAAATAGATTTAGACGGACTAAATATGGCAAGCTATTTTATTTCAGCCAAAAAAGATAATAAAATTCTTAGAGAAACGTTATCTGCACTAATTCAGTATTGGAAAGAAAATAACTTTTTGATTAATTATTTTACATTTTTACATACTTTTACTATGGTTACGCAGGCAAATAAAGAAAACAAAGAACTGTTTTCTAAGGTTCCGTTCTTCAGCTTTCTTCCGGTTCAGCAATTTCAAGGTGAATTATTAAATCAATTTTCCGAAGAACGCTGGTGTGAGATAAAAAAGATTAGCGGAGTCCATAAGCTAACTCACAAACAATCAGTTTTAACAAAGAAAAAAGAGATTGATATAACCGGAACTTTTTATGAACACGTGATAAAGGAGTTCAATGGTGAAATTTAATATAGCTTACGCACCTGACGATAAATATATTAATCAAACAATTGTTTCTATGGTTAGTGCCGTTGAAAATAATAAAGGGCACGAGATAGAGTTTATTATTATCTACTCCGGATTGAATGAGCAGAGTATAGAAAAATTAAAATCGGTTCAAAATTGTAAGTTACGACTTTTACAAATTGATGAAAATATATTTGCCTCTCTACCGCTTTCGCACTGGGTTACCGTGCAGGCGTGGTTTAGGATTAAGCTTCCCGATATGTGTCAGGATTTGGATAAAATTTTATATCTTGATTGTGACACATTGATTTTAGGTGATTTATCGGAACTGTTTAATACAGATTTGAGCGGTAAATATTTGGCAGGAGTAAAAGATGTCTGGGGGGTAGATAAATATTGTAAAAGGCTCGATATGGTATCAGGAGTTTACTTAAATTCAGGCGTGCTTTTATTTAATGCAGAATTTTGCAGACAAGAAAAATTCTTTGATAAAATTGTAGATTTTGCAAACAATAATGCTAAGATTATAGAATTCTGCGATCAGGACTCAATTAATAAAATTGCTGATGAAAAAAAAGTAGTTTTGAACCCCAAATTTAATCTTATGGATACTTGGTGGAGAGGCGGATATTACGAGCTTGAAGGGAAAGAAGAACAAGAATACTTAAGAGCTAAAGAAAACCCCGTTATAGCTCATCTGACCGGTTTAAAACCGGCTTTCAAAGGATGCGGGAATAAGTTTAAAGATAATTGGTGGAATTATGCAAAACTAACTAATATATACTCCGAATTACTGAAAAATTATGAGAATTCTAAAGAGCCGAAAGAACCTTTAAAAGACAAAATTTTTTCTATTAAAAATAAATACCAAGGAAAGACAAAGATAAAAATATTAACTATTTTAGGCTTGCAAATTATTTTAAGCAAAAAAATAAGGTAATATGCTTTTAAAACAGCACCATGCGCAAAGGTATACTAAACCCTTGCGCATAGGAGGTTATACATCTTACAAACTATTTAATTAAACTTGGAATCTGAATGATCTGTCTATTGCTTTGTCAACAGCACCTCGGGTTGATTCGAGTTCTGCTTCAACCATCTTCAATCGGCTTTGGTATTCCTGCATTTGTAAATCCAATTTCTTTTCCAAAACCGTTAATTTGTCCCTTCGGGCTTCAAGCTGTTTAACGGCCGGATTTTCTGGATCCAAATCATTACCGAGAGCCATAATTTCATCAGAAGATGCAACTAATTCCATCTTTGCAGATGCAATCCATTGAATCTTTGATTCCAATGAAGTTTGGTACGCTGTGAGATACATCATTCTGAAACTAGAGGCAATTAATCCCATAATCAGGTTTCCTTTATCTTAGTTCGTTTAAGTTTTTTGCCTTTAGAAATGTGTGTTCGTTGCTTTCTGCAATTAAGCTTTCCATTTTGTGCAGTTGGTGTTGGTGGTAACTGACTCTGTACTTTGCCATTTTCAGTTTTTGTCTGATTGTCATCATTTCTTTTAGGCTTGTGATAAGACTAATGGCAAGCTCCTTAAATGGATTTTTACGCTTGAAGAATGAACGCGCAAAATTCAAGAAATTCACTAACCTTTTAATATTATCTTGTAGTTCTTCACGCATAAGCATGTTCTCCTATGCATTCTAAGCCTACATGTATTATAAAACATTTGGCGTTCAATAATTGCCTATTTTTGATGATATTTGTTACATTTGTTAACAATTCCGCTAAAGCTGTGATGCAGTAGGGCAATAAGTTTATTTTAAATTTAGTTATTTTGATATTTTGCATATTTATCATTTCTTGTTTTTAATCTACTCAGCGCCTTAGTATCCTAGTGCTTTAGTGCCTTGAATACATATCGACTTGAAGTGTTGCTTTCTATTTTATTTATCGGCATATTTTTCAAAAACTTTAATTCATGATGGTTATAATAGCGTTGCTCGTTACAAAAATTTACAAAAGCCGCTGCTGATTTAACCAGAGCGTTATTGAAAAATATATCTAACATTGTGCGTATGAAAGTTCTCTTTTGCATAAACTCTCCCCCTCGCCCTGCGGGAGAGGGTAGGGGTGAAGAGGAAAATACCCACCCTTGCCCTCCCTAACATGGGAGGGATAATTCTTAACTACCTAAATCTTGAATATCTTTGCTCTTAGATTCGATATCTTCTTTAATCATTTTTCTGACTACATCGCTTTGTGTATCAAGCATTTTGCAAACGGTTTCTATATTTGCAACTTTTTGTGAAAGGATAGTATCTGCGTTAGCAACTATATTACTTGAAACGGTTTGATAAGCTGATAATGCAGCAGATGTTGTACCTTGCATTAAGTTACCCATAACAACCGCAGGAAGTCCGAATTCTCCTAAATACGGTGCAGCTGCTGTCATAATACCGCCCCAACCTGAAACAATACCTGCAAGAGGCATTACCCAGTTACTAGCGCCTATACCGTATCCGTTAGCGGTACCTACACCGTAAGCAGCTATACTTGCAACATCAGCTATACTTCCTATTCCTGACGCAAAACCTGTTGCTTGACCGTTTGAAGAGCCAAATCCGGTAAGTAAATCTCCGATTGCAGATGCTCCTCCGGTTGTAAAACCGCTTGAACGGTATCCGTAATTAGCAGCGAACCCGCTAGGGAAACCTGAATAATTACCTAATGTATTAACTCCGAAAGAAGGGTATCTTCCTGTTCCTGCACCGGCTCCGCCTGTATATTTATTCCAATATGAAGTACCCGGAATATTCATAGCAGTAGTACCGCCCAATGTTGACATAAATGCTGACGGTGCAAACAAGCTTGCAAGCTGATATAAGAATCCGCCTGCTGCTTCAAAACCTGTTCCTGAGCCTGCAGAACCTGCAACCGTCAAGTCTCTTAATCTGTCATAAGTTTCATACAGCATAACTTTTGCATCTGATGATGCTGAGCCGTATCTGTTTGCTATTACAAGGTAACTATCATTTTTGTAGGACATTTTTTTGCTTTCTTATTTATTTTCTATCTAGCTATTAATTACTGAATGTTTTGAATGATTTTTCAATATTATCCTTAACAACTTTCGCTACTGCATCTATTTCTGTTGCTAAGGCATTTTGTTCTGTATCAAGCTGTTTTAACCTAAGCTCAAGGTTTTTATCCTGTCTTTGAATAATTGATGTTTTGGCATTTAAGTCTTGAACTGCTTTGTCATAAACAGATTTATCGTAGTTATACTGATTCATTGCATCTTCATATCCAATTTCATCAGTTTCGGTTACAGCTGTTAAATCATAAACCATAGAATCATCTTCCATTCTTATAGAAACAAACCTTCCTGTCCTATCTTTTTCTATAAGAGCTCTTGATTCTTTTGTAATCGTTTTATCTGTATCTTGAACACCATAGTAAGGAAGTTTTGGCTGATCATCGACATTATTATATCCGTCGCCGTTAATTACCGAATTATACAAATCATAGTATGTTGTGTAATATGTATTTGTTGTCCAATCAAAAGAATATAAACCGCCTATGTATGTATTTGCATTATAAGTTCCATCTAATGTATTAAAACATTTCAGAAGGTTAGTGCAATCAAGCTCTTCTTCCTGCATCTGTTTGATAATTTTAGCAATAGCAGCTGCCATATCATCATCCATATCAGCTTTAGCAATTGGCTTAAGCTTAGTATTACCTATTTTTGAAGGTGAACTGATTTTATCATAAGCAGCTTGTTTAGCATCGACTTTATTGTTCGCATCAACAAGATTTTCGTATGCTTTGTTAACTTTTTCTATCATTTCGGGAATATAATGATATGTCTCATCAGTACCTTTTTTATCTGGTTCTGTATGATATATTGGAAGAATAGTACCTGTTTCACTGTTTACCAAAGCATCTAAGTCGTCTCTAAATGCAAAAGATTGAGTATAATTGTTATAATATATTTTTGAATAATCAACATTGCCAGCGGCATCAACACCTATTTCATCTTTAGTAAAAGTTCCGTATTCAATAAGCTTGTCTATATCGTTTTTAAGTTCAGCTTTTTTATTAGGACCTAATTTACTATAATTCGTATAAATGTATCCGCCTTTTGACAGTTCATAGGTATCATTAGCCTCTTTTTTAGTAGCTTTAACCCCTGTAAAAGTACTTTTATCTTGATATGTTTCTTTTTTCTTAGCTTGAGCTAAAACAGTATCATACGCATTCTGAGCTTCATTCTTTTCTTTTTGAGCTTCTCTTAATTCATTTAGCGCAGCGTTTAGTTTAGCCACTTGTTCAGATTGGCTTGTTGTCGGTATAGCCCCTGAAAATTGAACTTGCGGATTTGATTTATATTTTTGGAAACCGACAGATTGTGTTGTTTTATAATCATAAGTAACAACGTAGTTGTATCCGTCACTTGCATCTGCTAAATGATTCCATTTTGTTATCGTATAATTATTGTCACCATCTGTATATGTGTATGTAGTATACGTAAAATCAGTTTTACTGGGTGTCTTAGGGACTTCCATTCCTAACATCTGATTAAACAAATCCGCAGATTGATTAGATAGAGCCAACCTTGCTTGGTTAATCTGCTGACCTTCGTATTCACAATTTGATTTTCTTGCGACAAGTGCCAAATACCTTGCCTGTGATGCTGCCATACCCATAGCGGTATTCTCCTATTGTTTATTTGTCTCTGTTTATAGAGTTTGGTGAGATGTTCACCTTTTTGTCTAGCTTTCCATGTTTCTTTTAACGGGATATTACTAAAAGTCAATTCTACTAATATCATTATATTATATCTTTACATTTATTAATATTTAAAATTTCCTAAAATCATTCATATAATGTAGACGAACCACTAAAAATCATCTATTTAGTATAGGTGAATATTTAATAAGTAATCCCTAAGTGATTGCATTGAATGAGAAATATTGATAAAAAAATAATTTGCCATTAGGGGGGGGTAGGGGTAAATCTATTTGGGCTTAATGCTAAAGGAAAACAAGTCCATGTCATTGCGAGGAGGCAGAGGCCTGCCGACAAAGCAATCCAGCCTTTTATAAACTTTAATCTTTTGATATTATTTACCTATGAATACCAAACAGTATTATGTATATATTTTATTCAATAAACAGAATGGCACTTTGTATGTAGGTGTAACAAATGACCTTGTAAAACGAGTTTGGCAACATAAAAACAAGGTAGCAGAAGGTTTTACAAAGCAATACAATATCGATAAATTAGGGTATTATGAAGTCTTTGAAGATATTAATTCTGCAATAGCCAGAGAAAAACAATTAAAAGGTGGCAGCAGAAAAACAAAAATAGAACTAATAGAGTTAAATAATCCTGATTGGAATGACTTATACTATGATATTGCAGATTGAATAATAGCAGTTAATAATAGGCTGGATTTACCTCTCAAGAAAACTGTCCACAGGACACTTTTCTTTCGGCAGAGTGACCTAAGCGGTCTCGCAATGACAAGATTTGTGAACTTTGCGTAAAATATAACCACATTTACCCCCAATGACATGGGCTTGCCTTGTATTAATATTTAACTTTTTGTCACTTCAAACTGCCCGACAGGACTACCTTTTTTGGTAATGTTTTAGATTTTTAAAAAATGCATAATTTAGAAGAAAAGAAAAGTAATAAATACAGTATAGGGTTTTTACCCAAATAAATCCTTAATATTACTTAAGTAAAAGGAGGTCAAAATGACAATTAGAAAACTTACTGTGGCAGCTGCGATTGCCGTTGGTATAGCAACGTGCTCATTTAATACAGC
>CACZCH010000031.1 GCA_902779645.1 uncultured bacterium
TTATACAATTAACTAACCTTTATTTTATGAAATCATACAAACTTTACTTAGTCATTATAATTTTTGCTTTTTTTGTCTTGACATAGGGGGGCACTTTACTATAAAATAGTATTTATAGAATGGAGAGAAATAAGTATGAAAAAAGAAAAAGTAAAAATAGTAATCAAGTTGATATTTTTGTATTTAATCTTATTAGGAATGACAGCATTACCATTATTATTTAATATAATGACACAAAACAATATTGGTCGTCTATTAGCTAGAATGTTAAATTACCTTTTAATGGCATGTATAACTTTAATATTTTATGAGAATAAAAATAAAATTCTTGCAGATTTTGGATATTCTTCTAAAAATATTGGAAAGCAAATTTTAATGGGAGCTATATTATTGACTATTACAATGAGTATTTTTGTGTTTTTACCATTGCTATTAGGTATAAATAAAGAGTTTGTGTTATCTGTAAAACAAACTAACATTATAAATATTCTAGGACAAATAATTTTCCTAATGTTGTTTGTTGGTCCGGTGGAAGAATTTATTTTTCGCGGATACTTCCAAGAGCAATTAGAAGAATTAATATCTAACAAAATTGTTGTATGTATTATAGCTTCATTACTATTTGGTCTTTGGCATTTTCCAGCAACAATGAATATTATTAATGTTATATGTACTTTTATAATAGGTTTAATATATTCAATATTCAAAACAAAATTTAAAAATTGTACGATGACAACCATTTCATTAGCTCATGGTTTATACGATACGGTTATATTTTTATTAAGTTGTATCTTATTATAATTTTTAATTTGAAGATTTGGTAACTATTCAGTCCCCCGGTGAGAAATCCACAATTTGTGCACAAAGTTGAAAGAAGAAAAGGGACAGAAAAAAATCAGCGAAATGTCAATATACAAGAAGCGAAAAAGGTGGTATGCTAAAGAAAAAGAATGGTGGTGAAGTTATGGCAATGCCAACATATGAGGAGCTTCTTGCAATAGTCAAAACGTAGCAGGCTATCATTGAAGAACTGACGGAGAAATTAGCGAAAGCAGAAGCAAGAATCGCGGAATTGGAAGAACAATTGCATAAAAACAGCCATAACAGCAGTAAGCCGCCATCATCAGACGGTTACGAAAAGCCTGCACCAAAGAGTCTGCGCAAGAAAAGCGGTAAAAAAGCGGGGGGTCAGAAGGGGCATAAGGGACATCATATGGTGCTTGATCATCCGGATCGGGTAGAAAAAGTAAAGTGCCCCCCTATGTCAAGACAAAAAAAGCAAAAATTATAATGACTAAGTAAAGTTTGTATGATTTCATAAAATAAAGGTTAAGGATGTTGTGGGTTTGTCAAGTAAAATGTGTAAATTAAAAATTATGCAAAATTCACAAAAGCTGAAAAAGATTAAAAATCTCACATATTATCATATTTTAAGATTCTGTTTTGGATAGAATCGTCCATAGCAAGTTGATTTCTAACCAAAGCCCAATTGGCAACCGGTCTGTCTTTCCATTTGTTGTTTAATTCAGTAACTCTCAGAAAAAGGAGCTTGAGAAGAGCGTCTTCGCTTGGAAAAGCTCCTTTTTTTGTAACCTTGCGAAAGCTGGAATTGACACTCTCGATTGCATTGGTTGTGTACATAACCTTACGCACCGCACTGCCGTAATGGAAGAGCTGAGCAACATGCATCCAATTTCTGACCCACACATCAACAGCACCGGGATAACAGCTCCACGTTTGCTTAAAACGTTCAAATTCAGCTTCAGCGGCTTTTAAGCTTGGTGCACCATACACTTTCTTAAGATGGGCAGTAAAAGCCTTATACTCCTTGCTGGGAATATACTTGATGGAATTCCTGATAAGATGGACAATGCAGCGTTGTACCACAACATCCTTGAATATTGATTTAGCCCCCTCTTCAAGCCCGGAAACACCGTCCATGCAGATAAACAGTACATCCTCAACACCTCTTGACTTGATTTAAAATCTGCATCCAAGTATGCTTTCCCTCTGATTCATTAATCCAAATTCCAAGAATATCCTTCATTCCGTTGACATCATAGCCGAGAATCACATATACAGCACAGCTCTTGGTTTCATAGTCTTTCTTAATTGTGACATACATACAGTCCACAAACAGGAACGTATAGAATTTTTTTAGTGGTCTGTTTTGCCACTCGTAAACCTGCTCCATAACTCTGTCTGTTATGTTGGATATTGTTTCATGCGACATCTCAAAGCCATAGATGTCTTCTATTGTATCTGCAATATCACGTTGACTCATTCCCTTAGCATACATCGATAATACCTTGTCCTCTATGCCGCTTATATCTTTAACTCTTTTGGGAATTACCTGCGGTTCAAAGGTTGATTCTCTGTCTCTGGGAACAGAAACGGGTATTTCACCATAGCTTGTTTTTACAGCCTTTTTGCTGTAACCGTTCCTTCGATTATCAGTTCTCTTGCTTCCGTGGTCATTGGCTTCATAGCCCAGATGATTATCCATCTCACCCTGAAGCATAGCCTCTAACATAGGTCCGAATATATCCTTCAACGCATTCTGCACATCCTCTTTACTTTCCGGCTGATACCGCTCAAGTATTAATTTTGCAATTTCTGCACCCTTTGTGTTCTGATTATTTCTTCTTCCTGTCATAATTTTGTACCTATCCCTTTCTTATTTCACTCCATATAATATATCACATTTTGCTCCTATTTTGAAGTTGTTTTAAGTCAGAATAATATGTTTTCTATTCATAGATTTTGAACCCGAGGCTTATGTAGGCACGGCTCAACCGCTTGACCTTGATAGGTTATCATAAAAATGCTACAATGGACTTCCCGACGAGTATACCAATTTATCTATTCATGAGTTTCTCACCGTCGGCATTTTTCTCTTTGCATTTTTATGATGTTCTGTCAAGGGTGCCGGTTTATTTCATTCTAATCCTGATATATAATTCACATTCTATTTTTTTATATATATTATGTTATTTTTATATCTTGCTAAATATACTTCAGAATTTAAAGTGCGTAAGTTGATTCCTTTTTTCTCAACTTACACACTTTATTTTACACCCTCGTTTATAGATGAATTATACTCATCCTCTGTTAACCACCAGCCATTAAAACCAACATCATTAGAATTTTTTAAATTTGTCTCAGGGACATAAATTTTATTTTCATTACCCGATAGAGTAAGATCTTTTGATTTTCCTCGCCAACTCGAGCCATTATGAAATATTATGTAATCATACTTACTTGTATCAACCTCTACATAATAAAGATCTCCTTCAGCAGTCATCGCAATGTCTGTCTTTGTAGTACCTTTAAAACAATACGCATAAGGATTCTCCCAGTTAACATTTAATGTAGATTGTGATTCATTTTTATCATCTTCTTTAAATACATTAGCAAAATAAAACTTAGATGTAGAACCCGAGCTCTCTGGCATCTTCTTAGTTAACTTTTTCACATTGAGATTATTATCATTAACCAACTCTTCTTGCTGAATGTCTTCGGCACTTACAACACTTGACGCAATATCTTCGGGTTGAATATCGACAGTGATTGTGTTTTCATCAGCTGATGATGTATTTTCTACGTTTGTAGTTAACATAACATCTGTACTCTCGTCTACTGTCACTGTATTAACAGTAGCTGATACTATTGTTTCGGGATCAAAAACCATTATTGACAGCAACATTACCGCTGAAATCACAATAGCAATGGCACTTTTGCCAAAACGCTTTGTATCATTACTCATATACATTTACCTCCATATTGTTATTAAAAGAAACCGTTATCAGGATCGTTATCATCGATTACCTCTCCTCGTTCCTGATTCGGATCTTCTTGAATGCTCGTTGTAATCACATCTTCAACTTCAAAGTACTCTATGTCCATTTGTGGAGTGATGTACTTTTTCTTTGGTTTTATTGGCTTCTCAGTTGCAGCCGTTTCATCAACTACTGCCGAATCCTGAACCATTTTTGATTCCTCGTTCATAATTCTACCTCTCTTTCTAAAAAAATTCCTATGGCTTGCTTATTTGCACACATCGCTAACACAAAAATGTTTCACACGGCGGTTAATTAAACCGTCACAGGTACATGATATAATTAGGATATGTGCATAACTTTTCGCAAAAGTCCGTATTTCACGAAATTTTACCGGGTTATAGCCATCGGGCTATGATTCGGATTTTTGTTTTTTGTAAATAATTCTCTCATACGGATATATTTTACTCGTTTTGACAATATTTTCAATATCAATATACGAAGTACTATATGCGTTATTTTAAGTATTTTTTGTTGGTATTGCGATTGAATTAAGATGAGTTAATTTATCTAAATCATGTTAGCAGTTGAGTTTTAGATGCTTATACTTTTATAAAAAACGTAATTTGACCGTCAAAAATTTATTTTTTCAACAATAATGCTCTTGTGAAAAATTCCATATTATTTAAGTAGAAACTTAAATTAGGAGCAAAAAGAAAACTCCTATAAAACGTAAATTGACCGTCACGTTTATAGGAGTTTGTTATTGATTTATTAAGATTGTTTCATAATGCTTTTGATATGTAGGCAGTTTTCGGTTATCTGACGGCTGTTTTACGTTTTTAAGAAGACCATTCTCGTCTATTCGCCGAAATAAATACTTTTATAGCGTAAATTGACCGTCAACCCTCTTTTCATTGTAAAGCATTTATTTTCGATTGAGTGACGGTCGGTTTACGTTTTTCAGGAAGACAGTTCTCTCCTGTTCACCGAAACAAATGCTTTATAACGTAAATTGACCGTCAAAACCCTTTTCATTATAAAGCATTACTTTCGATTGAGTGACGGTCGATTTACGTTTTTGCTTGTAAGTTATATGCGTTTTAGCTTTAACGTAAATGACCGTCAGTTATTTTTAAGTTTTGAAAGTATGCTGTTTCATTATTACCGAAAATTCTGACGGTCAATTTACATTTTTTCAAAAAATAAAAAAGGACTCGCAAGCAAACTTAAATTTGTTTACTTGCGAGCTTTTTCGCCATATAATATTTATTTTTCTTATTTTACCATAGCCTTCTTTGGTGTTACTACAATTTCTTAACTAATGCACTTTTCTTAAAAAAGGCAACCCCATAATGCAAAACTTGCTTATAACCATCGAGCTTAGCGGCATATTGATTGTCGATAATTTGCTTGATTGCTTTATCGCAGTCGGAAGACATATCTTCCTCACGCTCGGATTTTTTTGCTTCTATAATAATAACCCTGCGGTTTTTCTTATCCCTCAAGTCTATATCAGGTCTGCCCAGACCTCGTTCCTTATTTGACTGAACCATATAACCTCCTCGTCCGACAAACAGACCGCAGAGGAACGCATGGTAATAATCTTCATGGTAATCCATGTAGCTGATTGTGTGCCAAAGCAAATCGGAGATAATTTCTGAAGCAGTATCGGTATCACCATTCCATAGAGCATTCATCAATTCTGTAAGCTCAGTTTGGTCTACGGTTTGATTAAAGTGATCGACTACTGCTGTTTGAAATATATTAGCAATCTCTCTGTTTGGAATACGCAGTTCAACGGGGTGCTTATCATTATCAACTCTATGATTCACAGTCAAATATCCTGTCATTAACAGCAAGCTCCACAGATTACGTTCCGAATTGTAAACTTGATCGTAAGTAAGTGAATTTGTCACAGTTTCGCATATCGTTTCGCCGTTTAAAAGAGCTTCAAACTTATCGGAAATATCAATATCAGGCATATCAAAGAAAGCTTTGATTGCAGAATTACCGCTTGTGTTTTCCCAGTAATTCTTTGGTTCTGCATATTCTCTTTTCAACAATGCAGATACATAATTAACAACATCCCAAGGACAATATACCTCTGTATCACCGAAAAGATACCCGTTATACCATTCTTTTGTAATTGACATTTTATCGGATAAATTAAAGGATGTAAGCATATCTTCAACTTCATTATCGGTGAAACCAAAATAATTAGAAAATTCTTCATCAATAACAGAATATGAAGCAAAATTATTTACACCTGTGAATATACTTTCTTTTGGGATTCTCAAACAGCCTGTAACCACAGCAAATTTCAAGTATTCGTTTGTTTTGAGAGATGTACTCATAATTCCACGAATTAAATCAAGCATTTCTCGATAATAGTTGTTACTGTGTGCTTTCGCCAAAGGAACATCATATTCATCGATCAGAAGAATAACAGGTTTATTGTAAACCGCATTCATCATTCGCATAATGGTTTTAAGAGAATTTTGAATTTCCTCCGAATCCTCAATTTTTGCCTTTAATCTTGCAAAAATTTCTAAGTCGTCCGAATCTATATTTTCATCATCAGTCAAAAAAACCATTTTTTTGCATAAATCAGCAATCACAGCTTTTAATTTTTTTAACGCTGATTCAAAACTTAGTCCTTCTACATCTTTAAATGAAACAAACAGAACGGGATATTGATTCATGTATTCATCACAAAATGTTTTGTGGTTCATTACATCAAGCCCGTTAAAAACTTCCCTGCTGTCTTTCTTAAAAATACTAAAAAAACTATCCATCATACTCATAGTAAGAGTTTTTCCAAATCGACGAGGACGAGTGAACAGGGTAACACTATTGTTGGTTTCCTCAACAAGTTCGTACAGTAATTCAGTCTTGTCAACATAGTAACTGTCAGCCTTACGCAGAGCGATAAAATCCTCACCGCCAACTGCAATTTTCTTTGTCATTTTACACGCCTCCCTCTTACAGAACATATACTTTTTCGCTTACGGCTCTCTCTATTATTTTTATTATACTGAATAAAAAGAGAAATTGCAAGTTGTTTTTTTCTATTATCAAGTTCTTGTTCCTCAAACTTATGATTTATCAAGTTTGTGTACAAGTGTTTTAGATTTTATCAGAATTATGTCTTGAATTTTTAACCAACAAAAATGTGCAATCAACTGCACAAATCGCTTTGTTAAGCTATTTATTGACTATAAATTTGTATCGTTAAGTGGTGTCACAAATTAACGATAGTCCTTGCTATCGTTTAAGGGTTGTTTCACATTTTAACGATAGCCTTTTCTATCGTGTAAGGGTTGTTTCATATTTTAACGATTGCCTTTTTCTATCGTTATAGGGTGGTGCATTTTGCACCCAGTAAAATGTTACGAAAATATTAACAAAATCAATA
>CACZCH010000032.1 GCA_902779645.1 uncultured bacterium
TATTTATTTAGTTGTGTTTTGCGATAACTTTCAAACGCATCATTAATTTCTTTGGCAAACTTTTTTCTAAATTCAGAATACGGAATGTCCAATTTTTCTTTAGTCAGTTTATTTTTCAAAATCATCTTCAAACCCTCTTATATTATCAAGTTCAATGTTGTAACGTTTGCCGTTTTTATCCACGCAGGTGGCAAAATCTACTGTTTTATCAGCATATTTGTTTTCCCATAAACAAATTAATAAACCGATTTCTTGAGTTTTTAAATTCAAAATCTTTGTGCCATAAAGCATATAATCTTTTTCAACCATAATATATTCCTTTCCGTCATTAACATTAATCGATTGCATCTGGGATTAATTCAAGCCAATGTGTTTAAATGTTAAATTTATGATAAAATTGGTTTATTGATTTTATTTGGAGTTTTTCTGATAGGAGTTTGTATGAAAAAGTTAATGATTTTATTATTAATTGCAGCACCATTATTGACCGCATGTACTGCTAATGTAATAGGCAAATTTGATGACTATAATGAAATTTTTTCTGGTACGATTGATTTGGATTTAATGGGGCATGGAATTATAAAAGTAAAATCAACCCCAAGTAATATTACTTGTAAGGGTAAAGGTTGGGTCACCTTTATTCCTGCTTCAAGTTATTGGTTAGGAACTTGCAAAGGACAAAGAGGTGAAGCAGAACTTACTTGTGATGATGGAAGAACTGTAACCGGAGATTGGGTTTGTGAAGCTTGCACAAGAGTTCGAGGAGAAGGCAAAACTAATTTAAATGAAAATATAACATTTTTTATAACACCCAGTAAAAAAAGGTTAGAAAAAGTTACTGAAGAATACAAAAATGATACAGCTGAGAAACCAAATATAAGGGGTAAAAAATCTTCAAATGGCAGTGTTATGGAGGGTTTATTTTGAAGAATCTTATAAAGCTTTTAATAACAATATTTTTAGTATTTAATATCACATTTGTAAATGCACAAAATGATTATATTCATATGGATAAATATTCAACAGAAGAATATGAATTTAATCCATACACTCTTGTTTACGAAGTAAAACCTACAACAGATAAAGCAATAAAGAAAAAATACAAGAAAATTAATAAGTTATATAAAAAGCAAAAATATAATGAAATTCAAAATATTGAACCTAATTTTTTACCTGCATTATATAGTATTTATATTAACAATGAAAATAAAAAGAACTATAACTCAGCAATAATTGAATTAAAGAGAATTAGAAATCTTTATCCGAACTTCAATCCGAAAGCAATAAACGCAAAATTAGTAAACGATTTATATTCATCAAAACAGTATAACGAGGCTATAACAGAGATAAAGAAATTAGGAATTAATTATCCGTATTATAACTATTATTTATCAGATTGTTATTTTAATCTTGGTATGTATAAAGAGGCTATGATCTATTCAAAACAAGTTAAATCGAATGATGAAATGTATGTTAAAGCACAAGAAATTTTATTTAGATGTTTATATAGACAAAAAAATATAAAAGAAGCATACATAGTTGCAAAACGATTAATCGACATCGATTCATATAATCCAAAGCATTATTTAAGAGCAGTTTCTTGTACAACAAATAATGATGAAAAATTAAAGTATTTGTACAAGGCAAGAAATTTAACAAATGATAGTGCTGCTGAGCTTGAAATTAATACTACCATTATTGTGTTAGAACACCAAAAAATTCAGAATGCAGTTAAAAGTTCTAAGAAATTTATTGAAACTCCAAATTGGGTTGAAATAATATCACCGGTTGCTTCATATGGTAATGATATGTATTGGATTGAAAGACAAGACAAATTTTTTAAATCAACTAATGATTGTATAAAAAATTATACTGGAAGTGAATTATCTGCTTGCTTTACATCAGTAATATCTAAACAAAATACACTTAACCAACAATTAATGCAGCAAGAACAAATGCATCAGGAAAATATGTATAGGCAAGCTGTTTTGGATCAAAACGAAAGAATGATTAATATTCAGCGAATACAAAGTATAAATCAAATGCAGATGAATAATAATTTACAGAATATAAATAATAATCTACAACAGCAGAATTTTAATTTGCAAAATATAAATAATAACTTATTTTATTCAAGATTTTAAAATTAATAGGAATAAATTATCAATTTTAAAGTGTTTTGATAAGTTTGATATTCAAACCATGTTTAAAATATGTTTAATACCTGTTTATCAGCCGTTCACAAGTTGTATTAATTGTTCATACAATTCCTGAAATTCTTTATTTCTGCGCCAGATAGTTTCTGCAATTTTGTATTCCAAATTATAGGCATTTTTGTTATGTGTTAGATTTCTTGTAAGGTAACAATAAATCTTGGTAAACTCTGCTTTGTCCTTTTGGTTCAAAGTTTTATCAGCTTTTGATTTAAGTAAATTTTTAGATATAAAAACCTGCCGGTTATAAATATACATATACGTTTCTTTATCAAAAAACTTTCTGTGTCTTGCAATTTGCGGGCTTTGTTTGTAATAAATATCTAATTCCCGTTTTTGTTCCGTATAAATCGCAGCACGGAATATTGTATAAAATTTTTCCGTAGTCCGATTTTCAAGTCCTGATATCTGAGCAGCCTTATAAGAAGGAATATCTGAACAAAATGCCCTGATTAAAATATCAATTATTCTTGCATCATAATACTGAAAAATCCGATGTTCCTGATTTATCCTGACTTTTTTAACATATAAATATTGCCCGTTTTCTTCAATAATTTTGTTTTCAGCAATTAATTCATCAAGAATATTTTTCAGATTTTTAGGTTCAAGCTCTGATATGGTTGCAATCTCATCAAGCGTAAACTTGTTTAGTCGTTTGCAAAGTTGTAATATTTTGTCTCTCATTAAGTAAACTCCTTAAAATTTCTTCATTTAGTTCCGGAAGACCATTTGTTTTTGCCAATTTTTCAACCTTATTTATCAGCTTAACTATCTGGCGGAATTGATTTGTGCGTGTTGATAAATATTCAAGTCCGTCAGGAGTAATAGGTATTTCGCTTAATTCTTCCAAAATCGTTTTAACATCCTGTGTATCATAGTTTTCAAACTTAAATTTTTTGTAGATTCTATCCATCAGGTGCGGATATCTTGATAATTTTTTATCAATATTTGCCATTCCGACAAGTACCATAGGACAACCTGATCTGTCATGTAAATCCCTTAATATCTCAATTACATTGTTATTTATTAAATAATCAACTTCATCAATGATTATGGTTTTCGGGTTTTGCCTTAATTTATTTTCAATCATATTAAATGTTTCCTGCGAATGCCAATATGGTTCTTCCCCAAGTTCCTCAGAGATTTCAGATAACAGCCACCGAACAGACATACCTTTTGTTGCTCTAACATATACGCAATCGTTTTTGAAAGTCCACCATTGAATAGTTTCGGATTTTCCAAGTCCGTAATCGCCATATACAAGTGCGATTTTAGGGATATTTGGCGGAAGCGATTTTAATTCTTCCATAAATCCTACAAATTCTTTGACGTTTTTTGTTTTTACAAATTTTTTGTTCATACTTTACTCCTTGTATATATTTATATATTCGTCACTTCTAATGTAATCAGCGAGCCACTTTCGTTGTTCAGGATATGTGCAACCGTGCTGCATTAACCATTCGTATTTTTCATAATTTGATGAAAATATCGGAATATTCATCTGCGTTTCACGCTCGGTCGGCTTGTGTTCACGGGGCATTTTCTTTTGTTCATACTTTTCAATTTCTACAATTTTTTCTTCAGGCACTATTTCCAAAACTTCAGTTTTTTCAGCAGGAAAATATTTTAGAAATTCTTTTTTCGCTTTATTAAACTGCCGTTTTTGTTTTTGGATCTGTTGCTTAAATTCTTCCATATCCTTAACAGTTCCAAGATGATTTGCCATAGGATGTATTTTTTCAACTTGCCTTGTTGTACATAAAAATTCGCCTTTAATGGAGTAAACATATATTTTAGATAAATCAAAAAGCGAATACCTAATAAAAACTTTTTCTCTTAAATCAATTAGGAAATCACTACGGAAATGTAAACCTAAAAATGTTATTTCCCCGCGATTGATTGTCCTAACTTCTGTTTTCATCATCAGGTCATTCAGGATATTTTTATCAATATTTTGTTTTTGAACGGTATTCAAACATTCTTTGATTGTCATTTGACCGTTATTTGGACATGGTTTTGAATTATGATAATCAATCCAACGGTTAATATATTTAATAACTTCCTGAACAGTCGGAATATAATTTTCCGTCATTTTGCGGTGTAAATCTCTGTGTAACTTTTCACCACGTTTCATCCAAGCAGGTTTATTTTCAATACTTGAACCGCAATAAGATATCATCATTTTTTCAAATTCTTCCTGAAACTCTTTGAAAAACCGCTCAATAACCTTTGCTCTTGCATTATACGGTTTTGCAAAAACTGATTTTATTCCTAAACTTGCATAAACTCCGTTAAAGCCGGATTCGTCAAAATCAACGTGCTGAAAATATTTTGCCTTAAATGCTTTTCCGTTATCCTGATAAACAACTTTCGGTATTACTCCGAGATTTAATATAGCATTACGTAACGCACTTGCGATACACTGAGTATTTTCAGTCATCATAATTTCATATCCGACAAGTGATGTTGATTTCCAGTCTAAAAAACCGACCAAAGTAGCTCTGGTCGGTCTGCCGGTAAACGGGTTTATTACTTGAAAGTTGAGCACATGCCCATCGGCTATTAAAACATCCCCAACTTCTAATTTTGAAATATCTCTTTCAATATACGGTTCAACTTTATCGTGGTATGCTTTCTCTCCCTCTCTCATAATTATCCATTTTGAATAATTCTGCTTTTTAAAATGTTCCGCAAATCTTCTGAATGTCAGGTTGCACGGAATATCCTCATATCCTCGTTTTTCTAAAATATGCTTGGTTAAACTTATAGATTTTCCGAT
>CACZCH010000033.1 GCA_902779645.1 uncultured bacterium
TTTTCTAAAATTTTTGTTTGATACATTTTTAATGCATCTTGATTTCTACTGCTTGCTTCAATTTTTGCTTTAAACATATTTTTAAGTTCATTTTTAAACTTAATTAACTGTTCTTTGTTAATATATTTACCGTCAGAACCTGCATTTTTTAAAGCGGTATCTATTTCATCTTTTGTCAAAGTAAATATTTCATCATAAGAGGCTTTATTCCTTCCATTACCGCTATTTTTAATAATTCCGGCAATGTCATCTGCAAAATTTTCGCCAATTACAAAAGCACTTTTTTCTGATTTTAGGAATTTTGTTAAATCTTCTCGAATTCCTGAAGCTAAATTTTCATCAACCTCATTTGAAAGTAATTTAACAAGATTTTCAACTTCTTCTTTAGAAATTTCTTTATCTTTGTATGAAGTTAGGAACTTTTCAACTTTTTTACTCAAACCATTTGATTCAATATCTTCAACATTCAAACTCATATCTTTTGTCTCTTGAAGAATAGTTTTAATTTTGGAATTATAAAGTTTATTTCTTGCAATTTCCATGGCAGGAGAAACAACTCTTTCTGCACCGCAGCATAGAAGAGCAGTCATTACAGGAGTAGCAAAACCGGCTCCGAGCATCCAAAGTGTATTATTTTGGATAGCAATTTTTCTCATTTGTTCTTTAGTAAGCTCATCTCTGTTTTTGATATCACGCGGAATACCCATTCTGTCACCGATAATATCAAGATCTTCACCGGTAAATTCACCTCTGTACATATCATAAGGTATATAGTTTCCGTCTTGGAAAACGGATTTCTTACGTCCTTGGTCATCAATATATTCTTTTCCGATATCATATCCTTGAATAAGTCTTGAAGGGGTATTTATTGCTAGCATCGGATATAATTGCATACAAGCTAAGAATGCACCAAGGCCGACATATTCCATAACTCTCATTTTAGGATCTGTTGTTTGAGATGCTAAATATGTTGCAATACCGATACCGCCTAACTTAAGACCGACATCATTCAATCTTCCTGTTTGGTGGTCTTTTGCTGTACCGTTGAAACCGTCGCGAACTGCTTTTATATCATAAGCAATGTCTTTTAGCCAGAATTTAGGAATTGAAGTCAAAGAATCATGCACAAGGTGACCTTCGGCTGGCTGAGGATGTACAAGTCCCGATGTCTTTATAGGTTTTTTAGCGTCCCTATAAGTCATCGGTTGTTCAATATTTGGTTGTACAGGAGTTATTGCCATTTTAAATCACCGTACTTTCTTGAGTTCTGTCTATCAAGTCTTTATTTGCAAGTTTGCCCATTTGTTTAGCTCTGTGTATAGCATTATATGTAGTTATTGCAGTTAGAGCGGTTGTAAATATAAGCCAAGCTTTACCGGCATGCTTTCTAATACCTTTTGTGCCTTCTTCTCCCGTCCAATAAGTTTTGCATGCTTTAGTGAATGTTTTTCCGAATGTTGCTGTTAGATTGCCTATATTCTTTGCTGTATTGACCATTTTCCCGCCTGCTTTAGATAAGAAGTTTTCGCCTGATTTTGCTTGGTATTTTGGTCTGTTTGAAAAAGCTTTAAATAAATCTTTCCATACATCTTGAACAGCAATTCCAACACCTACACCCGCCCAGCAGTATGAAGATAAGCTTTTTGCTGTTTTTGTTGAAGATACTATGCTTTGAATAATAGGTGTTGTTTCCGTAACGGAATCATTTAAGTTTTCGCCCATACCAAGTTTTTTCGCAATTCTGTCATAGTATGCTACACCGTAATCAGGATGTTTTGCGATTAGGTCTTTTCTAAAGAACTCAATACTGTCATAGACTTTCCTTTGCTGGTGTTTAGTATCAATATCAGCTTCTGCCCCAGGTTTTGTCGGAAGTGTGCAGTAAATATTTCTATAAGGAAGTTCTAAGTCGACTCCGGTAGACCAAGCAACAGGACGGGTTACTAAATCGTTTGAGAGAGTCTTAAATATACCGTATAAGAGAACCCCCAGTCCCATTTTTTTGCCTCTCAGAGAAGCTGTCTCAGATAGGTGCTTGTTTAACAAATTAAACATAGCAATAAACATACCGCTTCCTATTAAATATGGTATTATACCCATTGATAAGAATTCGTAAAAATCGGAGTTTACATCTCCTTTTAAGCCTTTTGCGGGATATTCGGTAAATGCATTCAAAGTTTTGTCATATTTTTGCATAACTCGTGTTCTAAGGGTATTGGGAACAATCTCAGACTCATCATCTTTCTTAGGTTTTTTGATGATGTCATTTTGCTTAAAGTTTATAGAGTTGTCTGAGAATCTAAGTTTTTGAATCATACGAACCCCATATAGGTACCTGTTATTACAAAAGTATGTAAATATATTTTTTTGCTAGCCAAACATCATGCTTTTAACATTTTGTTACAAAATCGGCTCCAACACCCAAATACTCCACACATTATTATATTAACAAGAACAGGATTCTTATACAAGGTTTTATTTATAAGACTCTTCTATTCGTTTTTTTATTAGTTTCATTTCTTCTCTTGTCAAAAAAGAAGAAAAACGCATAAATTCATACATGGTATCATTGTATGAATACTGCTTCTGCTCAACCTTTTGTAACCACTTACGAACTTCATGTGTAATCATTTTATTTTTCTTCCTCTATCAAGGTAAATCTCAGAGTTCCTATATCATCTACAACTTCGTTCCACATTTTTTTAGGTCTCACCCAAGTATCACCGGTTTTTAAAGGTTGATATACAACCATATCTTCTAAAGTTTCAGAATGTTTTGCGAATCCGATAACTTTATATAAATTTCCTTTGAAGTGTTTGTATGTTCTTCCTGCTATTATTTCCTGCATGCTTCGTCCTCCATGTCTATTTTCCCGTCGTAATTATTATCAATTCCGTCTGAGCAGGAGCCTATCGAGTCCGATCCCTCTGCTCTCGGAGTATATTTAAGCCACTTGTTAGGGATTCTGTCCCACTGATAAAGGAAAAACTTTTTATAAAATTTTGCGACATTACTATTATGTAGTAAAATCATATTTTCATCATTACGATTTTCACCGTTGTTAGAAAAATTCATAGAACCGATTATTAAATATTCATCATCAACAATCATAGTTTTTGAGTGCATTTTACCTGCATAATTTTCAGCTTTTACGGGGATTCCGGCAGTTCTTAATTCTTTATGCTTAGAGTGCTGAGTAGAAGCATTCAATGCATCTGCAATAACTCTTACATCAACACCTCTTTTCTTTGCGTTAATAAGTTCTGTGGTAACGCGTTTTTCCGTAATTACAAAAGATGGAATGTAAATATAATTCTTTGCTTGTTTGATTATAGGCAAAACTCCATTTGTAATTGATTTATCCTGTGGTGAGAAGAAAACTTGAATATTATCGGAAATTTTGTCTCCAACAGCTTTTTTGTTATTATGGAATTTTCCCGAATACATTTGATTAAACTCATCCGTATAATACTTTGCAATTTTTGGTGAATTAATTACAATAATTGAATTTGAATTATATCCTGACATATCAGTATGAGATAAATTGGCAGAACCTGTAATTACGGTTTTGTTATCAAAAATATAAAATTTGTTATGCATTGTATTCTTGACTTCGGCAGAATTTTTATCGCTTATACTGTTTTGTATGAGATTTACCAGTTTTTGAGTATCGGGATAAATATTTTCACCCTTTGAATCAATATCGTAAACCAGCCTAATCTTAACCCCTCTTTGTTTCGCTCTTTCTATTGCCTGCTCAATGTCAGGAGTTGAAGAGTAGCCATATATCGCTATATCAATAGTGTTTTCAGCATTATTTATATTTGATAAAATTTCTTTGCAAATATATGATGAACAATTTCTGTCAGGTATAATTTTTGTAGTTAAATCAGAAACTATTATTTTAATATTGTCTGACTTAAAAACAGGATTGTACAAAATATCAAAAACAGCAGATTTATGTTCTTTGGGAATAGCATTTTTAATATGAGATTTTCTTACTACAACAAAATTTTTAATTTTATCTTTATTGGATTTGGAAATTGGGTAAGAAATATCCGTATCCAAATCTAAAATTACAAATTTACCCTTTCTTATAGATTTAAGTTGTCTTAAGAATGCATATTTATTAGTTGGTTTACCGTCTTTTATTCCAAAAGATGAATTTTGAAACCGAATCAGATACTTAAATTTATAGTATATAAAATCATTATCGCCAACTCTTATTTTTCTTCCGTCAAGGATATTCTTTGCCCAGTATTTGCCTAAATTCCCAAGTATAAAAGCTTCGTCTTCAGTTATGTTTAAAATGGACGATAATTTTCTGTTATGTTCAGTATAATTCGAATCAAAAGTCTCAACTCCGTTTAGCTTGATTGTATTTCCATCCTCTAAAATAAATTCAACAGGTGAAACAACTTTAATTATTGTGCGTACATCGTAATTTTTGTACGAAAGCTCAATTATCAGAAATGTCAGAAACATTATTGATAAGACAAAAATACAAACAAATTTTCTGTTAAACTCCATAAGTAGATTATATACAAAAAAATACCCCGAGGTAAAATTCAAATTTTACAAAATGGGGTTAGGAAATTTGTAAGTAAGATGTAAGATTAAGAATTATGAGAGATTTATGATTTTTTCGTTTTAAGTGAGTAAGTTGTATTAAATATATTCAAGATAGAACCTGTCAAAGCGAACTTAAAGAACTTATTCACTCATTCGTGGATTAACCTGCAAAATTAGCTTCGCTAATTATGCAATGAAGTTGTTACCGAATCTGTTAGAACCGTAGAAGAAAGATTCTCTCATTACTTGTTGAAGGTTTCTTCTTCTGACTAACTTGTTACCAACGTTTGTGTTTGCGATATCTTCAACAGATTTAGAGTATAAACCTGTTGCAAGAGATGTAATGTATTTAGAAACATTTGTTTCTTCGCAAGCTTCTTGGGGAGTTACAGTTGTTAATTCATTTTCAACTTCATCAAAGAAGTTGTTGATAGATTTAAGTTCTTCGTTTGAAATGGTGTTTAGTGTGAATAACATCTGTTTTACTCTCCTTGAATATCGCTTACATATATATAAAGTATTTCACTTTTCAGAAATTGCCTTTTTTAGGTG
>CACZCH010000034.1 GCA_902779645.1 uncultured bacterium
ATGGCTTTTTATTTCGCCAGAATTTGGCTCACTGATTCCGCCGCAAAATTGGTTCTTATTGCCGCCGTTTCAGTGGCTAAAATTTCCGCCGCTAACACTTAACAAAACCAGAATTGATATATCTATGTATTATATCCCTGATAGGGCCAGTAAAGTATAAGCAAGATCCTTTTTTCCAAGAACTTATAAATTTACATGTTAACAATGTTGATGAAGAAGAAACTCTTGAAAAACTCTGTGATTGGGAATTAATTGATTGGTTTGAGAATGAAATTGTAAAAATAACAGATCAAAGTTTTGGTAATTACATTTTGTATCATGTAATATATGAAAAGCAATGGGTAGATTTATCGTTTTTGATAGAAAAAATGCTGTCTTCAAGACGTGAGAAGATTATTTATGCCTTGAATACGCTTATTAATTTGTTTTATACAAGCGGAGTCGTAACTTTTATAGCAGAAAACGTGAACAAAGCATGGGAGAACGCAGAAGATAACTTGGAAAATTATTATGTAGAGTCATTTTATAGTGTTAATCCGGTTAAAGGGCTTTGTTATTTAAAGAAATATGTTACAGCAGAAAAAACGGTAGCTTTCGATTTAAAGACGTTTGATATTAAATCTAAATTAAACTATAATAACGTTTCAACAAAAGAAATAGAGGTATTAACCAAATATAAGAGGACTGAGTATTTTAATGAGGCGATAGATTTATTACTTGCTTTATACGATAAAAGACCAGATTTATTTATGGACTTCTTTTTTGCGATTGAAAACAATGTTATCTTTGACCAACACTCGCTTTATAATGGCTATACTTATGAAACTGAATTCTTAGAAAAATTATGGAAATCATGTAAAAACGGGCAAAAATACAACAACACTATTTTGTATTTATATACTGCAAAAGAATTTCTTAAAACAGAATTCACGTTTACTAACCCTGAAAGGGGAAGAAAGATTTCCTGGGGACAAATGCAGGTTAAAGTATGTGATGAAATTAAATCATTACGCAATATTATATGGAAGTCTTTAAGTGTTATATATGATAATCCTGAATACCATGAGTTGGTTTTGGATTTGTTGAGCAATATTCGAATAGGTGGTCTTGAAGCTGAAGACAGATTGGAGTTGTTGCAGTCCGATTTTGAAACGATATATACAATTTTCGAGAACAAGGAAACTATAAATTTTGATGATACCCTGGTATTGTCTCATTTTAAAAATCTTTTAGCTCAATTTGGTAAGAATGACGACCGATTTACAAAGTTGGAGACGTGCCATGAATACATGATTTATGACTTGTTTACAACAGATGATTTAACAACTGGATCATGGAAAGAGTTAGAGGAAAGGCGCGATGCTAAAATTCTGGAAGTTGTACGAACATATCAACGACAGGACTTCAATCGAATGTTTCAGGCTTGTAGTGTAATTGAAAAAAATGGACATGGTAATATCTGGGCTCTTGAGACAGGTATAGCTAAAGTTTTTGATGCTGTAAAAAATGACAAGAAGTATTTTGCTGATGTGCTTGATGATTATTTTAAAAACGGAGCTCCTTATGGCGGTGGGCAGTGGCAAATAGTTTCTTATATGGTTTCCAATTTAGGCTACGAAAAAACACTTGAAATCATAAATAATGCTGAATTTGTTGCGAAAGATCAATGGCTATATTATTTATGGATAGGAATCCCGGAAGAAAACATTACAGATGATGTAGCACAAGACTGCATAAGCTTTCAGAGACAACAATTTCAAAATAAAGATAATCCTATTATTTTCTCTGTATTGCAGATAAAACGATACATGAAATATGACAGAAGTATATTAAAAGAAATTGTTGAGTTCTTAATTTCAAATCCGATTCGAATTCATAAGTTTTTATTATTAGCTTGTAGAGGTGACGAATTCCTCGCAATAGAAGAAGTCTTTAAAGATAACATGGATTTGCTGGAAAACTTATATTTTGCTTGTATAAAACATGATTACGATTATGATGGGAGACTCTTTTGGTTGCTCTATGAGAACAATGAAATAAGGGTATGGGAAAAGATTATTGCAGAAATCAAAAGTACTTATGTACATAACGATGGCGCTTATTGTCGCAGCATTTTCCGTAATATATGGAAAAAACAAAACTTTTCTGAAAGAATTGATTATGCTTTTAAAGAGTTACTCGTTGGTACATATGGCTTAAATCAAGACGAAATGGAAATAATCTTTTCAAAAGAGAAAGGTGATTCAGATTCCGAAGAGAATAAAAAGAAACAATGGATTTGGGATAAAATGGATAGAGAATCGGAAAATCTGAATGTTCTAATTGATCTCATTGATGTTGTTATAAATATATATCCTTTGTGGAAAAATGATATTTTGATTCATTTTTTGGAAATAGATAAGGATGTGGAACATTTTAAAAAGCTTCACCTTTTTAAAATGATAGACGGATGGGTTGGTAGTGAAATACCAGAAATTAATAAAAAGATTGATTCATTGAAGAGCTTAAATTCGAAAATTGTGGGAATTGACTATATCGAACATAAAGGATATTTAGAAGAAACAATAGAACAGTTACAAAAGAGTAAAAAAAGCGTTGAAATTCAAGAATATATTGAAAATGGAATGTATTAAATAATTACTATTTTTACAAGGCAGAGCATAAACTGACCAGGCAGCGGGTAACAGATTTTAACCTCATTGTTGCGAATCGAAAAGCAATAACAATTATGACAATGACTGCATAAGATATTGTTCAGGAATTAGTTACTGATAGATTACTAGTGAAGAGAGGTTACCAGTTTATTAAGATAATAAAAGATGGCTGAAAGGATAAAATACTATGGGAATAAAATCATTCGAATTGGAACCAGCAAAAGAAAACCTTTTGGAAACATTGAAGAATGATTCGATAGGGCGCAACCAATATATTTATCACTTCGTACGTTTTTGTAATGCCTTAGATAATAAATGTTCAATTGCAATTAATGCAAAGTGGGGACAAGGAAAGACCTTTTTTATAAAGCAAACAAAAATGGTTCTTGATTCATTTAATCCCAATATCATAGAATTGACTGAAGAAGAAAAAGAAACTGTGAAAGAAATATTCCCAAACTTTGTTGATCAATCAAGTGGTCTTTCAATCTTAAAACCACAAGTCTGTGTTTATTATGATGCATGGATAAATGACAATGATTCAGATCCAATACTTTCACTAATAAATGCAGTTATACGAAGTACTGCTTCCGAGTATTCATTTGGAGAAAATTACAACCTGAAAGAATTATTAGAATTAGCTGCTCCTATAGTAACATTTTTTACAGGTTTTAACGGAGAAAGTCTGATTAAATTGTTAGAATCTAAGGATCCGTTAGCAGAGATAAAGCGTCAAAAAGAAATACATAATAAAATAGCTGTTTTTTTTGAGTCATTATTACCAGAAAAAGGTGATCGTTTAATTGTATTTGTTGATGAATTAGATAGATGTAAGCCTAGTTATGCGGTTATGCTACTTGAAAGGATTAAACACTATTTTTCCAATGATAGAATAACTTTTGTCTTTTCAGTTAATCTCGAAGAACTGCAACATACCATTAAAAAATGCTATGGAAACGATTTTGATGCAATCCGGTATTTAGATAGATTTTTTGATTTTCGTATTGAGCTTCCGCCTGCTGATATGGAAAAATATTACAAATCAATTGGATTGTCTGAAAATATGTATTATTGTAATTTGGTATGTCAAATAGTAACTAATCAATATGGTTTTGGTTTAAGGGAAATTGAAAAGTTTTATCGCATTGTCAGGGTAACAATTGGAAAAGAGTTTGATCATGATGAAAGACAAGCTTTTTCAGGTTATGTGCTAGCTTCTCTATTTGCTTTCAAGTTTATCATTCCGATTATTCTTGGGTTGCGAATGTATGATATAAAACTATATGATGATTTTATTCACGGAAGAGATTGCAAACCTATGATTGATATACTGACAAGTCAAGAAATTAGACCTGTGGCTTTTTCAAGTTTGTTAGCTGATGGTGAAACTTATCACCAAAGTAGTAAGGAAGCGACTGTTGTAAAATTGGAAAACAAACTTCGGGAAGTATATGAAACGGTATTTAATATTTTAGATAATAACTTATATGATGAAAAATTTATTGGTAAAGTTAGGTTATTTGAAGCAGTAAGTATGTTATCTGGCATAGCTGCATTTGAATCTTGAATAAAATGGAGAGCAGAACTTAATTTTTTTAGTTGTAAATGTTTTGGTTTATTAATGTACAAAGGAGTCACCATGCAGCTTCCAAAATCAGAACAACTGAATATTGCAAGCTTATCCCGCCTCTTCGATAACAAGGCGGAATGCTACAAGCTGTTCTGGTTTCAGGCGATTCTGAATCATGTCTGCAAGGGGCAGCAGGAGATTCGTTTTGAGGAACTCATCGACGATATGATCGCCAACGCCTGGTACATGGTGACGGAGTATCATCTCAACCTGGGCCCC
>CACZCH010000035.1 GCA_902779645.1 uncultured bacterium
TAAACGCTGATATGAAGTATCCAGCTTGTGGTTAGCTGCGTTTAATCTACGGGTGGTGTTAATTGATGATACGTTAGTTTGTACTGCGATTGCCATAATCGTTTCCCTCCTGCGGAGTTTAATAATTTATAGTCATAGGCCTTATTCTTGCCCTGTTAATTAGATAACGACAAACAAAAAAACCAACTTAAATTTATTTTTAAGTTTTTTTCAAGTTTTTTGTAACTAATGGATTTAACGTAAAATTTTGTTTAAAAAAACAAAACTAATACTTTAAACCTTCAACTAATTAACGACATAAAAGAGAAAAGTTGGTTCATCCGGATTTCTGTGGGTGAATAAAATTCAGTGGTGAAAATTTTCAAATAAAATTCAAAAAAAATGGTCGTATGTTTTAAGATATAAAAAAAAACATAAATAATATATCAGAAATTCTATTAAATAGCTTTTTTCCTGGCTACAAAATCACTAATTTTTCTAAAGACGATGCTTCTAAGCATTTAGAGATAAGTCTTGAACCAATAGAACCTCCAGTATGTCCTCACTGTAATAGTCATAACGTTGTAGTCCATCAGTACCGTAAAAGAAAGGTCATAGACGAGAAGCTGCTCGGTTACTTTGTCACTCTTGTGATTTCATACAGAACTGTTACCTGCAACTACTGCAGCCAAAATGGAACGGAAGATATCCCCTTTGTAGCACAGCGGCACAGAGTAACCAAAAGAGCACAGCAGGCTGTTATTGATGATTTGGAAAGAGCCGGCTCCATCAAAGATACCGCTGAGCGTACAGGCATTCATTGGGACACCTGTAAGACCATCCATAAAAACTATCTGCAGGATACAATCTCATTTACTATTGGTTCTGCCACACGCATTGCCATTGATGAATTCAGTATTCAGAAAGGCCATAAATATGCCACGGTTGTTGTTGATATTGATACCAAAAGAGTCTTATGGGTTGGCAAAGGTAAATCCATTACAGAGGTTAACTGCTTCTTTGAAAAAGTAGGTACTGAAGGTTGTAAACAAATCAAGGCTGTGGCCATGGATCAAAATGCCGGCTTTGCCAACTGTGTTGCCCGTTACTGCCCTAATGCCAAGGTTGTATATGATTTATTCCATATGGTTTATAACTTTGGCAGACTCGTTATCAGTGCTATTAGAATTCGCCTTGCCAATGACCATAAACAGAAAGATGATGAGGTCGGATATGAACTTATAAAACGCTCTAGATACCTTCTCCTTTCCCGTAATTCTAAACTCTCCGATAAGCAGAAGGTAAGGCTTGATGACATACTTAATCATTACAAGGATTTGTATGCTGCCAATGAGCTTAAAGAGCTGCTTCCTGAAGTCTTTTACGCTAATTCTAAAGAAGATTCTGAAAGATTGTGGGATGAATGGGTGGATATTGCTTTGCATTCTGAGGTTGAAGAGATTATCAGATTTGCCTCAAATCAGAATAAGAATTACCGTGATGGTATTACCAACAGTGGTATTTACAATATCAGAACCAGAGTTTTAGAAGGTATCAATAATAAAATCAAAGTGTTAAAGCGGCTTGCTTATGGTTTTAGAGACTTGGATTATTTCTTTCTCAGGATCAGGAATGCTTTTAGAGGAATTACTGCTTAAATACAAAAAGCACCGAAAGAATATTGTTATATATTTTTCAAAAAAAACGAAAACCCCTTGATATTACAATGGGTTCACGATTCTATTTCTGAAATTCTTTAGTAGATTGTGATCATGGGGTAATTTTGATCAAAAGTTAAGGTATTCATACTATTCACTAAACAGCGAAAGGCCGGAACAAGTATATGGTATGGTTATATCCTCTTGAAAGTCATATGCAAACTCTCTGCTTAATTTTGTTTACTATCTCGCCGATGAATAGTGATATCAAAAAAATCAATAAAGTACGAGTTACAACATACATAACACATCCAATGCCTGTCGATAATAATCCGTTGTTAATAAATACTCTAAGAGCTATGTAATTTAACGGATCATGAAAAATATATACATAAAACAAATTTCTCGTAATAAAAGCCCATGCTTTCGTTTTAGTAAATCTCACAAGCTTCCTGTCAGCAATATCGGAAATAAGAAATGTCAAAAAGGAGCCAATTATTATAATAAAAAAGGTATCAAGGATAGCAAATCTTCTATTTACAATTTCAATACCTATCAGTATTACAACCGCTACTATTGTTCTCCTAATTGTCCAACATTCATATCTTTGTCTTTCCGTTTCAAAAATAAAACCTATCGCAAAATAAATAAGATACATTAATCCTGTTTTTAGCTCCAAAATATTGAAGGGGATATACTGGCATGTAAAAAAAATTAAACCAGCAACAAGGAAAAGGGCATAAATACTACTAATTCCAATTTTATTTAAAGCTTTTTTTATAATAACAAAAGCAATAATGCACCAAAACAATGCGGTAAGGAACCATAAATGACCACTATCCTCTCCATGAAGAAATCCTTTAAGTGCTTGTATAATACTCTCATTAGAGTAAAAATTACCTAACCATTTTACCGGGAGCATAAAAAGCCAACCGTAAAAAAAATAAGGAATCAGCAATCGTTTTGTTTTTCTCTTGATTATTGAGTCCATATCACCTATAGGTTTTAGTGCTAACACTGCACCTGACAACATAAAGAACAATGGCATATGAAATCCATAAACCCACACCGAAATATATCTTATCCATTCGAAAAATGGATGGTTATATAATTGATGTATATCTGTAGGAAGAACATATGCTACGCCACCGTATGTTGTAGAAATTTTCAAATAAGCACTATGACCAATTACCACATATATAATCGCTATCAAGCGTAACCAATCATAAACACTTACCCTTCTTTCATATCCACCTTCCCGATTTTCCGTCAAAGCATAATTTATCTTTCGGCTGTTGTTTTTCTTTTCCATCAGAATATCCTTCACACATGATTAAAACCTGAAAGTACTATCCTAATTAGTGGCTAGCATAATCATTGTTTAACCTAAATTCCTTAACTTTTAGGAGTTTTTTACCCCTTAACTAACTTGATATTAGACTTTGTCTATTATTTCGTCAATGTCATTTTCGTTAATTTTAAATTCAGCCAAAATATTTTTTTGCCTTTTATCTAACTTGTATCGCCTCGTGTATTTTGAAGTATTTAAATTTCGGTCTGCAGAAATTTCTTGCAGAGAACGTATTACAGCAGGCACTGTAAAATTTTTTCGATCTTTCTCTCTTTGTTTAGATACGCGAATTGAAATGAGCGCATACATAATAGAAGCTACAAACCAGATCAAAGATTTTCCATGAATCGAATCATCTGAGTAAACTCCGATAACATCCATTCCAAGAGAAGATTTCAACGAAGTAAACACGCGTTCTACACAATTTCTTTTGGAATAAGCGATTCTGCACTCCCGTCCGTTTGTTTTGCAAGAACTAACCAGTATTCTGTAACCGCAAAAACTTAACGCCTCATTAATTCGTTCGTGATTATCCTGGTAGGATTTTATTATGAAAGCTGGAATTTCTTCTGTTTCACCTGAATGTCCCTTACCTCTCTTATTTATTTTCATTGTTCCGTTTTGTTCGTATTCAAGATTCAGGTAATAAAAATGTTTCTTTATTTCTTCGAGTGAATATTTTGTTTTGCGGTTTATAGCATTATCCAGTTCCTTTTTGAGAGACACCAGTTTTGAATAAAAATTTGTACGATGTCCGGCTTCAAGCATATGATCCCAAATGAGAATAAAATTTCTTAAAGGTTCATCCTTTCCATCAAAAAGTTTTCCTTCAACGGTCATTGCAAATTCATCATATTCCGGAAGATAGTTTTCATTTTTTTTAATTTCTGAAGAATATTGTTTCAGCAACTCTTCTCCGCAGCTTAAATCTTTTCGAAGCATCAACAAAAAGTCAATTCCGGCATCATCAAAATCTTTAACATTACGTTCGGATATATATCCTCTGTCACAAATCATAGTAATATTTTTTGCAACATCTTCGCCCAGTTCTGAAAAAAATTTAATCATCTCGGGAGCCTGTGTCACGTCGGTTACTGAGCCAGGAAAATTCATAAATGTGAGAGGTAACCCGTCAGCCTGTCTTACCACATAATCAGAGTTAACCTGATTCAAGGTTTTATCATCTTTGGCATACCCCTTCTGAACTAGAAAAACTCCTTCTGCCTGACTGTTTACGTTTGTGGAATCGTAGCAGACATAAACTTTTTGATCACCTAAATTTCTTGCTGCCCAGTTGTCTTTAAAAAAATTAATTTTTGAAACAC
>CACZCH010000036.1 GCA_902779645.1 uncultured bacterium
GCAATTTCAAGTATCTTGCATACATCAACAAGTACAAACCACGGCTCATTGTCAATCATAACTGTTCTTACCTCTGCGGAATTGTTGTAATTCCAAATTTTCAAATCATTCATTTGTGTTTACCTCCTGTTTTCTATCGCTCAACAAATCTTCACAAGTGGTATCAAGTTCGTAAATACCATTGCTATAAATAATCTTACAGTTCAAAGTATCGGCAATACGTTCAGCCGTTCGCCTACTGTCATTAGCACCGCACATAAAGCATTTTATTGTACTCTCGGCTAATCCTGACATATTACTCAGTTGAGAATATGTCAATTTTTTATCGTATAAAATTTTTTTGACATTTTCTCTAAAAATACCGAACAAAATTTATCACCTCTAACAATTTTTATTTTTACTCTTGACAAAAGTTGATAAAACTGGTACTATTATAAAAATAGAAGTTTACAAAACATAAACCTTGCCGCAAGTTTAATTTTTGTATCCGTATTTTTATGTTGGTGTTTTATCAACCGTGATTTTATTATAGTTGATAATTCGCCAACTGTCAATATAAAAGTTGCTATTTTAACAACTTTGTTGTTTTGCACAAATTGGAGGAATAAATATGTCAACTATAGACAAAATTATTAACCTGTTAGAGCAGAAAAACAAAACTCAAAAAGAGTTAATGGATTATTTAAAACTTGAAAAAAGTGTTTTCACAACTTGGAAAAACGGGAAAAGCAAATCATATAAAAAGTATTTACCTCAAATTGCAGTTTTTTTAAATACTACCGTTGAATATTTAACAGATGAAAGCTTAAATGAAGCACCTTCAGAAGATTTGATAATCTTAAACAGAGCTGCTAAGAAAATGACACCTGAAAACAGAAAGAAATTACTGGATATTGCACGTGTTATGTTTAAGGAGGATTTTGATGACTGATACCCCAGATTATTCACTTGCTACAAATATGGCATACAGAACATTAATTACCTTTCACGAATTTTCGTTTCCTATATCTATCTTCTCAGTTCTGAGAGCTATGGGTAATATAGTAGTAAACTCTTATTCAGAAGTTGCTCAAAGATTCAATATTACTTTTAATGAATTTTATGAGTTAGCGTCATCGGACTACGGATTTAGTATAAGAGATTTAAAAAATGATAGGTATGAAGTTTATTACAATGACCGTAAATGCGATACAACAATAAGATTTACATTGGCTCACGAATTAGGTCATATTGTATTAAAACATCATAAAGATGGCGATAAAGAAGATAAAGAAGCGAATTGTTTTGCAAGAAATTACTTATGTCCAATTCCTGCCGCTATGGAAATGAAACTAGAAACAATAAAAGATTATATTGATTGCTTTTTTGTAAGTGAACCAATGGCAGAAGCTTCTATGAATTTTCGTAAAAGAGATTACACAAACATCTCAAATTTCAACTATAACAAATACAATAATAGTGTAATTTGCGAGATGACTGGAATGACATTGAATGAACTTTACGGATATTATAGCTAAAAAGCGTGCAAGAAAATAGTTTCCCTATACAAAAAATAACCGCCCAAAGAGTACCAGTCTTTGAGCGGCTTTGAAGTAATGAACGTGAATTTGATAATAATAGCAAAAAAAACTCACATTCTTTAAATAATGATACACTATTTTTTATCGTGTGTCAATAGAAGGAGGTGAAAAATTATGGATAATGAAAAAGCAATAATGCTAATGTTTAATAATACTTCTGTAATTGGTGAGCAAAGACATTCAAACAACTGGAACATTATAAATGGGTATTCAAACTCTGAAAATCCACTTGATATTTTGGCAGTTGCGGTTTCTTACGAAAGAGAAGGTGCAGAATATAGAAAAAAAGCTATTGACTATTACGAAAAATTTTTAGAAAATCCATCTGAAATTCCAGTAGTTCCAAATCTCATTGGTACAAATGGTAAGCCTATTAGATGTATTTCGCTTTGGCAAATATATTCGTCTCTTGCTGATTTATATGAGAAAGAATATGAATTTAAAAATGCGATAAAATATTTAAAGAAGTTGCCAAAAGAAAGTGGATATAAGAATTCTGCTGATTATACAAGGGTTGGTAATGTCCTCGCTAAAATAGATATTAATGAATGCGTAAAATATTATGAAGATTTGATGACTAAGCCTGCATACCAAAAATTCAAAAGACAAATTGATATTTGTTATAGCAATGCTTTAGAAAAGCAATCAAAAGGATATGTATTTAAGCCGAGGAAAACTACAAAAAAATGATACACTATACTTTGTCAAGTATAAAAGAAAGGAATAATATTTATGAACTTTGAGTACAAATGCGTTGCCGCTCCAAAGGAGCTAATTATTAAGAAGCAATCTGATATGGATAAGGCTGTTGCAGGTTTTGCAAACATTATCAACAATGAAGCTGTACAAGGCTGGGAGTTCTATTCAATGGAGCAAATAGCTACAACTGTCCCTGTCGGCTGTTTGGCTGCATTGTTTGGAAAGAAAGAAGAAACTACATACAGTAATATGCTTATCTTTAGAAGAATGAGATAACAAAACACAGCATTTTTACAAAAAAACACCGCCCTGCTCCGCTACCAACAGAACAGGACGGCAGACCACACAGCGAGTGTGCAGTGCAGAGTTATGTATAATCATAACAATAGTACAAC
>CACZCH010000037.1 GCA_902779645.1 uncultured bacterium
GATCAAATGTTTAAAGTCAGAGGATATAGAATTGATACAAACGATATTGCTGATGCCGTTAAAAAAGTAAGTAATTTGAAAAATATTGTAGTAAAGGGGGTTATTTATAAAGATATATCTTCAATTATTGTATTTTATACCGATAATATCAATATTAATGCGGCAATTATGAGAGAAAGACTGCTTAATATACTGCCGGAATATATGATACCAACAAACTATGTACATCTTGAAGAATTTCCTCTTCTTGAAACCAATAAATTGGATAAGCAAAATCTTTTGCCTCCGGAAGGAAGTTGGGAAAACCTAACAAAAATATCTTCACCAAATTTGCAGTTGATTGCAAAAGGAAGAACCTCTGACATTTATAATTTTGGCGATAACAAGATTTTGAAGCTTTATCACAGGTCAATTCCTTTTAACGAGATAAATAAAGAATTAGATTTAATAAATACAGTTAGTTCTTTTGGCGTTCCAACCCCTTATGCTTATGAAATCGTCCGTTCATCAAATAATAATTACGGTATTATAATGGATAAATTAAACGGCATAACGATAGAACAAGCCATAAAAAACAATCCAGATAAACAAAAATTTTTAATTGAAAAATTTACTCAAGCCATAAAAAAACTTCATCGCACACAGGTGCAAGATGAAAGAATACCTGATATTAAGCAGACTTCAATAATGTATGCTAAACAGCTCAATTCTTCATTTTGTTCCAATGAAGATAAAACGAAAATTATAAAAATTTTTGAAAATATTCCTAATACTAAAAATTTCTTACACGGTGATTATCACACAGGCAATGCAATTATAACTGACAACAAAATACAATTTATTGATTTGATGTTTTGTGCAAAAGGGCACCCTGTATTTGATATTTTATGTATGTATTCTCATTATGTATTCTTACCATCATTTGATTCTGATGAAGCGTGTATTTTAAATCTGGGTTTAGATAAAACGGGTGCAGAAAAGTTGTATAATCTTTTTATCAAAATGTACTACAACGACAAAACAGATAATGAAATTGCAAATGTAAAGGAATACATAAAAGGAGTCCATGCTGCAAGGATATGCCTTGCTGATGTTGCGCTTGCAAATGTATTTTCTAATGAAATATTGCAAACGGCAAAGAAAAGAGCACTTGCATTTTATGAACAATTAAATAATTTTAAAGCGGATATAATAAGCAGCCTATGTTGAATAATTTTATGCAAAAGTATAAAGATAAATTTTATCGTAATTATTTATGGTACACAGCTCTTGAAACAGAATTATTGTTTTTCATTGTATGTGATGTAATGTTTTTAACAAAAGTGAAAAATATTTTACCTGACAAAATCTCATTGCTTGTATTTCTTTCACTTGTATTCTCTCTTATCATTCAATATCCGCTGCTGAAATGGATTAATAAAATGGGAAACCGTTTTGCAGTACGTATAGGAAGTATTATATTTATGCTTTCTGCAATATTTATAACATTTTCTCCAAATTTTTTAGGGGTTCTTTTTGGGGGATTTTTAAAATGCGTAGGACATACACTAAATTCTATCGGAACAGCTATTTTAAAGAATAAACTGTCGAAAGATAATTTAGATGAGCAATATGTATCTTATCAGTCTGATGCCAACAGTTTTACATCATTTGTTACTATGTGTACATCTTTAATTTGTGGAGGATTGTTTTATTTTGATGCATACTTGCCAATGCTTGCCTGTATTGCTTTCAGCATTTTTGGTGTATTTATTTCATTTATAATAACGAAAGAGGATTATAATTCAAAAAATACAGATACAACAAACAATATGCAATATTTTACAAAAGATTATGCGCATAAAGCAAATTATTTCAGTATTTTAATTTTTATTTCGTTTGCAATAGTTACAAGCTTATCAGGGATAGGATTATCTTATGCGAGGATAAATTTTCAGGAAGTATTAACAAACTATAATGCTGAATTTATTGTATCATTGCTTGGCATAATCTCGGCGATTGTCTATTTAATAAGGATTTTTTCTAATTTAATAATGAAAAAAATATATGAAAAAATAAGAAATCGTTCGGCTTTTATTTTTTCTAAATTGCTGATAATCGGATTGTTTTTGCAGATACTACCTTGGATACACAATATACACAACTGTAAAATTATATGCTGTATTTTATTATGCAGCGGATATCTTTTGCTTTCTTTTGTCAGAGATCCGTTTATTACACTTGTTCAGAATATATGTCTTGAAAACAGCAATAATAAAATTGAGCAGCAAAATGCTCTTGTACTACTCAATGCTTCAAAAAAAACAGGAGCGTTATTACTTTCTGCCATATGCACATTATTGCTAAACAGATGGAATGTTGTGAATGTAATTGTACTAATGACTATAATTGCAATGATAAATTACA
>CACZCH010000038.1 GCA_902779645.1 uncultured bacterium
GTATAGTGAAGAATCTGATATATCATTTGCTCTTAATAACTAAATGTACTTTAATTACATTCCTAAAATATCTCTTTCAACTATTTTTACAATATCTTCCGGTAAAAATTCTTCCTTTTTAGACTTTAGCTTTTGTTTTGTCTCAGTTATTTGTTGTTTTATCTGTGGCAAATTTTTCAAAATATTCATCAGCGAATACATTTCTGCCTGCGGAGTTTGTTGATTATTGTCAATATCATTTGAGATTTTATCCATAATTTTTTGTGCAAAATTCAGCAGTTCACGATTAAAGAGTTCCTGCTCTCGGCCTTTTTCAAACCTCTTTCTATCCCATTCATATTCTTTCTTCCAATAAAATAAAGTCCTGCGCGAAAGGTCGAGTTTTGTGCCAATCACATCAAGCGGTTGTTTATTGTACACATACATATGCTCTGCCTGTTTTAATTTATCTAATTTTGTCACAGTTATACCTCCATAATAATTCTATCTAGTGTAAAATTTGTTTTATCAGATAATCTTCGCACCTGAAAACTACAAGTCCTATCTATTGTTCCAAGATTCTGGAAATATTTAATCATCTGATTTAGAAGTGCCAGTGTATTTTTCAATACTTTTGGCGGGAAATTTCTGCTTTTGCAAAAACAAAAAAATTCTTGAATATCGTTACAAGTTATGTCATTTAAGTTTTTATTTTTGTAAAAAGGTGCAATATAGTACTTTAACATCCTGCGATATCTTCTATAAGTATTATATTTACAATTATTTTTGACATAATTTTCTAAAAAATATTCAATCGCGGCATCAATTGTAATAATCTGATAGTTTGTCGCTTGTTTTGCACAAATGATAAATTCTTGATTTGGCTTTTCTTCCTGATATTTATACAAACCCTGTTTAAATACCAATTTACCCTCGTTCAAAAGCAGTTCAAGTTCTGTTTTACAATCGCATTCCGAAATCATTTCGATTTCATCAAGGGTGAATTCTTTTAAATGTCGCGCCAATTTTTCTATATTCATATAATCTGCTCCATAATTTCTTTTGTAATTTCGGTTAAATTATTATCTTTGGCAAAAGTTTCCATTTGGTTTATTAATTGAACAATTTGTCTGAATCTGTTGTATTTTGAATGGATATATTCAATAGCATCGGGGGTAAATGTAATCTCCGAAAGTTGCCCGATTATTTGAGATAAATCATTTATTCCAAAATTTTCAAACTTTAAAATCTCTGAAAATCTGTCATAGAGATGCTTATATCGTTCGAGTTTTCTGTGTGCCAATCCCATTCCGATAAAAATTATCGGGCAACTTGTTTCATCGTGTATATCCCGCAAAGTTTCAATGGTTTTGTAGTTATTCATAAGGTAATCAATCTCATCGATAAAAATCGCTTGTGGGGATTGTTTCAGCTTTTTAACTACGATATTAAAATTATCTGAAGTCAAAAATCTCGGTATCTCATCAAGCTCTTTAACCATTTCTTCCAAAAACCATCTGCCTGTCATAAGATTTGATGCTCTTAAATAAATTCCGTCATACTTACAAGCAAGCCACAAAGCTGTTTGAGATTTACCAAGTCCGGGTTCTCCATATACCAATCCCATTTTCGGAATATTCTTTGGTTTGTTGATTAGGTTTTCGACTAATCCGATAAAGTTTTTCATATTTTGCGTTTTAACAAATGTTTTCTTCATACAACAATTGATACTCCTTTGTTTGCTTAAATTTTTCTATCCATTCATCTTGTGGATTATTGATTATTAAATACTCATATTTATCAGCATTATTTTTAAAACTCTTGTAAACACCATTTGAACAGCTTTTAAACACAGCCTGAACGGTTGGTTCTCCAGTTTTTGTTTCTAATAATTTAATATCTTCTGTTTCCAGATATTTTTTAACAGATTCAACAGTTTTCTTTTTTAATTGGCGCTGTTTGACAATTTTTTGCTTGTAATCCTCAAAATCTTTAACATCACCCAAGAGTTTTGCCATTGGATGAGTTTCCGTTACTCTTGCTGCCGTACACAAATATTCACCTTTCGGGGTGTAAACCTTAATACTTGTCAGGTCAAAAAGGTTGTA
>CACZCH010000039.1 GCA_902779645.1 uncultured bacterium
AATCATCTTTTGAAATGCTGTTTATATTTATATCTGTCATTGAGCAATCCTTTGAATATTTAAATCATTATCCACAACAACGAGTTCTCTTTCGTTTGTATAAATGTCTTTTGTTATATCCCTGTTTGGTAATATTTCATTTGCACCGCAAACTTCTGATGTCATAACAACAATATCTTTGTCTTTACAAACTACCGTCGGTCGGAGTTTCTTAGAATCTATTACATTAAACATTGTGCCGTCAGGCAAAACTCCAATCGTTGTATTTGGTCCGTTTATTTCAAGATTTGATAATGATGCTTTAATTCTTTCTAAAACATTTTTGTTATCACGTTTTTCCATCTCTTCAAACGGAAGCGGTGTTAAAACATGTTTATAGTATTTTAATGGCCATTTTAAAATTTTATGAACATAGTGAAGCGTGTATAAAAAACACTGTGAATCACTTTCAAACCCAATATATCCTTTATGAAGTTTTTTTTGCATTAATTTATTTTTTTCATAAAATGTATTTTCACCATTTGTTAAAGTGGTATAACCTTGCAAGAAAAATGGGTGTGCAGCATAGCGAACTATATCGTAATTTGTATTTTGTCTGCATTGAGCTGTTATAATCTTTGCTTTTAGATTAACTTCTTCCTCACTCCAGAGATTAAAATATGTACCAATGTCATTTGGATCACCTATTTCCTTTAGGGAAATGACATCAGGATAAAAAGAATAAACAAAACCTTCTTCATTTTTTTCTAAATACCCTCTTAATTTTAATCTTGTATCAAGAAGTAACTCCTCTTTTTCTTCTCTTGACGCGGTTTTATATGTTTTTGGATATTGAAATACCTCAAAAACATAGTTTGGCATTGTTTCTATTCTTAATGATTTATCAGGATAAACTTCCGGAGTGTATTGAAAAACACGAACAAAACCTATTTGATGAAGTAAATCTTCTGCATATTTCATCCCTTCATCAGTTACTGCCATTGATAAAATCGGTAAGTCTTTATAGTTTTCAAAAATACCGCCCAAATCCTGCATAATAAATGCAAAACCTGAATTATCATGTCCTTTTTGCTGTGAACGCATTAATTTTAATGCTAATGACGGATGTATATAGTTTTTTGATTTAATTGAACCAATTCTGCACATGATTCAATTATCTATCAGGCTTTATATACGGTCAATTTTAGCATTTTATTAAGATTTCTAAAGTTTTTTATTTTAAGATATTTTTTAACAAATTTATATCGAATTTTTAATTTTTTGATAAAAACTTTATAGATTTTTTAAATTTAAGTTCAAAATACACAGCAAAACTTTCAAAAATATCTAAAAAATCACAAGATTTACAATTATTAATATCAGAATGAAATAATTAATTTCTTAAACTCAAATAATTATTACATATAATTTACTTATGACAGAAGTATTTACAAACGAACTAAAAGATAAAATATTGTCACATAAAAGAGGATCAATCGGCATTGCTCAAATTAATCCGATTGCAGGATTTATTGAATATAATGCTAAAAAGATTGTTAAATATATCAATTTTGCTCAAAAAACAGGTATAGATATAGTCGTATTTCCTGAACTTACACTTATGGGATATCCTATTGAAGATACAATAGAACGACACCCGATAATTGTTGAAGATAATATAAAGTGGCTGAAAGAAATTGCAAAAATTACAATAAAAACCGCCGCAATTATCGGATTTGTTGAACCGAGAAAAGATAATAATGTCGGTAAAAAATATTATAATTCAATTGCTGTTATTCAAAATGGCTCAATAAAAGGTATTGTAAGAAAGTCGCTTTTGCCTACATATTGTGAATTTAACGATTACAGATATTTTGAACCGTCGCCTGTTGTCGGTTGTCAAAGTGCTAATACACTTTGTATTTTTGATGAAAGTAAAGTCGAAAATTGTTCTAAAACAATAACCATAAATGGCATTAAATATGGAATTTTAATTTGCGAGGACTGCTGGAATAACAAAGA
>CACZCH010000040.1 GCA_902779645.1 uncultured bacterium
TTGCTATTTTTCACAGAAAACGTGACATTTAGTCACCTTTTCTTGCCCGCCAACAGACACAGTGAGTCTCGTCGTCCGCTTTTTTGTTGCAATTTAATTGTTTTTACGAGGCTATCCTGAAAACCTATATGTAATTTAACATACAGAACAAGATTAAATTAACTATGAGATGGAGATACCTTTTTAAACATTATAAAAACTATATTTAATATTTTAAAATTTAAACTTATTTATTTTACGATACTCATTATTTCTGGTAAAATTTAGACATACTAGAGGTGATATGTATTTAAAGCAAGCAATAATAAAAAATTTTAGAATTTTTAACGGGACCTATATATTTAATATTAAGGATTTTACAACAATTTTAGGTAAAAATGATATAGGCAAAGAAGACTTTTATAATATGTCTGTAAAAGTTGTAAATTCTGCAAATTTATAAATTTATGTCTTTTTGTAAAACTTTCCTGCTTTTATTTTTCTTTCACGCTAATGTTGTGTGTCAATGGAGGTTTTAAGTATGGAAAAAGTCGGATTTAATATTACTCCAAAGGAGTTTAAACAATTAAGCAAGTGGGCGGAGAATATCTATAACACCGCTGTTGTTATAGATTATTTTGTTGCAAATCAGCCGGAGATTGAGGAGTGCTACAATCTTGCGCCAGTTGTTAAACACCTGCGAAATGATGCTGATGTGCTAAATGCATTCTTTATAGACCACGAAAAAGATGTTGAAATTTAAATACTGTTTAAAAGGTGTTTAAAAGCCGTTTAAATAGCGTTCAAAATTATTATGTCCAAATGATACGATTTTAGACGCATACACTTGATGTTTATCGCTTAAAGAGTGATGAATTGTGTAGCTTGAAAGGGAAATACTATGATTGAAATCGGTAAAAAATATAGATTGAAAAAGCTAAAAGGCTGGTTTGAAAAAGATAGCGAAGAGTTTACGGTTCTTTGTTTGGGTGAACACAATATTGTCGGCTGCGTCGCACCGGATGGTGAAAGATATGTATTTGATAAAGATTTTTTGATTGACCCCGACAAGCCGGATGAGATATACGCAGATATTACAATAACATTTGTCTATGGGAAAACAAGTATGCTGATAAAACCGTCGATTTTGCAACTTGTGTAGATAAAACCGGCAAGCGATATAATATTGAACTTGATAATATCAGGGGGTTTGAAGATGATTTTGAGAAATAAACTAACAAAAGAAGTATTGGAGATCCCGTATTCTGAATTCAGAAAAAAGTTTGCAAAAGAAATTCAGGATGCGTTTGAAAGTTACCGAAAAACGCAATTAAATAAATATTCTTGGAACTTCAAAGATGACAACTCTTTGGAGTTTAATTTTTATTTTGAACTTCATTGGAACTTTAACCATTTTGGTAATAGTAACTCATTTTGGTAATAGTAACTGGTATATCGAAAGATTTTAGTTAGATATAGATGCTTATGATAAAATCTAATTATGAAAAAGCAAATAAAAAATTCCTCTAAAAACGATTATGATTATATTAATGCTATTCGTATTTCTTTTTCCAATAAAACAAAGTCCTGCGAGATATATTTAGTTTAAGTCCGATTTCTTCTAGCGGAATTTTGTCATAAATATAAATCTTTTCAACTTGTTTGTAATCTTTCATTTCTCCTATATCATGAGTTAAATTATATATTGAGAGATTTCCAAAAGTCAAAAACCATAGGAATTACAGGAATTGTAAAGTTTTATAAAATTAATAAAAATTTTTGAATAATATAATTTATTTAATTTGTTTTTGATAAATTTTTAGTCTTTTTTATATATTTTGAAAATTTTGACAAATATTTATGAAATTTCTGCAATTTTTTTGCGGTTTTAAAACCTAACCCTGAATCTGCACCTGTTATAATAACTGTTTTCATATATTTATTCTACTATAATTTAATCTTATACATTTATTTTTTTTATTTTCTCAGAAATTTCTATCTCACTTATTCCCTTATAATTAATATGCGAAGATGTAATCGGTTGCTTATAGTCATATTTATTAATTGAGTGTGAATCAACTATTACAGATGGCGGTAAAATAGACCATTTATAAAG